>JAWKTM010000098.1:0-21167 GCA_041399085.1 Pirellulaceae bacterium | reverse complement strand
CATAATGCGAACCGCCCAACTCGGGCTTCGTCGCGCCGACTTGATACAGCATGTTCCCCGGCGACTTCAAATCCATCGTCACGCAGCGGCCCACGTCATCGATCTGGCCCAAGGCGCTGATGAGCAGCGACGGCGGGATCGAGATCGTTTGCTTGTCGCCATTGGCGTCGAAGTAGCTGAACTCGTTGTTCAAGCTGTCTTTGCCGCTGATGAACGGAGTTCCCAGTTCGACCGCCAAATCGTGACAAGCCAAGGCCGCTCGCACTAACGAGCCGAGCGTTTCCGGGCGATCGGTATATCCCCAGCAGAAGTTGTCGAGGATCGCGATGCGAGTCGGATCGGCGCCGACCGCCACGCAGTTTCGTACCGCTTCGTCGATCGCTATGGCCGCCATGTGATACGTATCGAAATCGCCAAAACGTGGATTCATTCCGCAAGAGACGACCAATCCTTGTCGCGAATTCAGCACCGGTCGCACGACCGCCGCGTCGCTCGGGCCGTCGTTCGCTACGCCAACCAGCGGCTTGACGACGCTGCCGCCCTGCACTTCGTGATCGTATTGGCGGATGACCCATTCCTTGCTGGCCACATTCAACGAACTGAGAATGCGATGCAACGTCGCGGCGTGGTCGCTGGCAACTTCGCCGCCGGGAGCATTCGTCGACGGGCAGCTCAACGGAGTCTCCGGTCGCGGCTCGTAGAACGCTTCGCGCACGACCGGCGGTCGCCCATCGTGCAAGAATTGCATGCTCAGATCCGCCACAATCTGATCGTGATACTTCAATTGCAGTCGGCCGGTCGGCTCGAAGCGGCCGATGATCGTGGCCTCGACGCCTTCGCTTCGGCAAAGCTGTTCGAACTCTGGCCAGTGTTCATCGGGCACTGACAGCACCATCCGCTCTTGCGCCTCCGAAATCCAAATCTCGGTATACGAGAGGCCGTCGTATTTCAGCGGCGCTTTATCCAGCCAGACTTCCGCGCCGATCTCTTCGCCCATTTCACCCACGGCGCTCGAAAATCCGCCGGCGCCGCAATCCGTGACGGCCGAATACAAGCCCCGATCACGGGCTTCCAGCAGCACGTCCATCAACATCTTTTCGGTGATGGCGTTGCCAATCTGTACCGCTCCGCCCGAAACCGACTCGCTTTCGCTGGTCAGTTCCGCCGAGCTGAACGTCGCGCCGTGGATGCCATCGCGTCCCGTCCGTCCGCCGATCGCGACGATCCAATCGCCGACTTGCACCTTCTTTTCAGACTTGTCGCGCGGGATCAACCCGACGTTGCCGCAGTACACCAGGGGATTGCCAAGATACCGTTCGTCGAAGTACAGAGCACCGTTGACCGTCGGGATCCCCATCCGATTGCCGTAGTCGCGCACGCCGGATACAACGCCCCGCATCACTCGGCGCGGATGCAGCACGCCCGGCGGCAGCGAATCGGCCGACATATCGGGCGGAGCGAAGCAGAAGACGTCCGTGTTGCAGACCGGCTTGGCGCCCAGCCCCGTTCCCAGCGGATCGCGAATCACGCCGCCGATGCCGGTGTTCGCGCCGCCGTAAGGCTCCAGCGCCGACGGATGATTGTGCGTCTCGACTTTGAAGACCACGTTGTTCTGCTCATCAAATCGCACGATGCCGGCGTTGTCCTTGAAAACGCTGACGCACCAATCGGCGTCGCCTAAATCGCGGCGAATCCGTTGGGTGGCGGCGAAAATCGTTTCCTTCAACATGTTTTCGAAACGCCGCTCGCCGCGTTCATCGCGATAGGCGATCCGGCCAGCCAGTGTCTTATGGCTGCAGTGTTCGCTCCAAGTCTGGGCGATCGACTCCAGCTCGGCGTCCGTCGGGTCGCGGTCCAATTCGCGAAAGTGCCGCTGAATCGTTTGCATCTCGACCAACGTCAGATAAAGCTGGCCCTCGCGACTGAGCCGCAGCAGCTCGTCGTCCGACAGTCCGCGGATCGGCACGCGAATCAGCTCGAAGCTGTAAGCCGACCCCAACTCAAGCCGCTCGATCGCCAGCGGCCCAACGACCGCTTGCTCGATGGCGTCGTTCGCCAGAACCTTCGAGCAAAGCAGCGGCACCTGAGCTTCGGGCAAGTTCGACACCCAATACTTTCGCAACGTCCGCACGGCTTGCGCTTCGACGCCGAAGTCCGCGATCGCGCGTTGGGCGCTTTGAGCCACCGGATCCATCACGCCCGGCTTCAGCATCACGTGGATCAGACGCGATTCGCCGTTTGGCGATTCGCAAAGCGACGCGTCGCCCGCCGGCGCGACCACCGTTCGCTCGACCACGTCGTCCGCCAACAGCTCGCGGGCAAGCTGCTCGATTTGCTCGCGCGACAGATCGCCTTGCACCAAGTAACCATGAGCGGCTTGAACGGCCAAATCGCGGGACAGACCCAGATCGGCGGCTTCGGCGGCGATGCGGCGGCCGGCCAAATCGGGCTGACCGGCTCGCGGATAGATGTCAACTTCCCACAGAGTCACGTCGTTGCTTTCCTGCTTCCAAGAGTTGAAGAAGCGTCGTTTGATCGTTGGATTCGAGCGCTCGCTGATAGGCGGCTAGCTCCTGTTGTAGCCGCGCGAGAGCGTTTAGCACATGCCGCCGATTTTCCGAAAGGATTTGACGCCACAGCTCGGGATCGCCCGCCGCGACGCGGGTTGTTCCGGCCCATCCCGAAGCGGCCAGCGGCAAACATTCGGCCGGAGTCGCGGCGGCCACGGCCGAAGCGGCGAGGTGCGGCAGATGACTGGAAGCCGCCACGGCCTCGTCGTGCTCGGCCGCCGTCATGCGCAGCACGTTCGCTCCGAGCGACCGCCAAAACCGTTCGATGGCGTCGATCTCTTCATCCGCATTGAAGCCCGCAGGAGTGACCGCCACGGTGCGATCCTCGAACAAGTCCGATTGAGAAAACGCCGCCCCAGCCTTCTCACTGCCAGCCAACGGATGGCTGCCGACGAAGCGGGCGCCAGCGAAATGCCCTTGTTCGACGAGCCGGGCGACGCCTTCAACAATTGCCTGTTTCGTGCTGCCGACGTCGGTAATCAGAGCGTCATCCGGAGCATGCCGAGCGGCTTCGCAGGCGTGTCCCGCGACCAGTTCGACGGGTGTGCCGATAACGATCAACCGCGCTTCGGCCACGCCGGCGGCTAAATCCGTGGTGGTCTCGGAAACCGCGCCCACTTCGCGAGCGACCGCCAGCGTCGATTCGCGTCGCCCGATGCCAATCACGCGTCGAGCCAAACGGCGCTCGAGGAGCGCTCGACCGATCGAGCCACCGATCAGTCCGACTCCGACAATTGCTACCGTGTCCCACGTCATCATTCAGGCCCGCTCGCGGAAAGGCCCGATTCTAGACGAGAACGCCCCAGCACAAAGCCGCCCACTTGAATGCTCGGCGATTCGCGTGTCCGGCCTACAGGGAACGAGTCACGCGTGCGGTCTGAGTTTCCGAGATTCATAGAACAGAAAGTAGTGACCCAAATCGCCGTCGCAATCCTTGCGATGACTGCCCCAAGCGGGAAACGTCCACGGCTGAAATTGCTCCATCGCCGGCAAATCGCAAACGTCGAAGGGAGCGTGCTCTGGCGCTGAATCGCAACCCAGCAACATGAGGCCGCCAGGTTGCAGCACATCGTGAATCTCTAGCAACGTCCGGTTCGCGGCATCCGGCTCGTCCAGCCCCCAGCCGATCACGCCGGTCATGATCACAATCTCGAAGCTGTCTTTCTCGAAATGGCGATGCAGATGCTCGACCGAGTCGATCACGTGTCGCGAAGCGCCATAGCGGCGTCGCGCCGGATTGATTTCGATCGTCACGAACTCTTTGGAAGGTAACAGCTTCGGATAGTGCCACGTGTACCAATGACAGCCCACGAACAGCACGCTTCCATTGCGTTTCGGCTTCCAACGCGGGAAAGATTTCCAGCTCTAACACATCGCGATCATCGGCCTGTAACTTCGGTCCCACGCCACACAGCAACATCGCGTCCCGAATCTCTCGGCCGACTCGCTTGAACAGGAATTGCACGATACGGCTCCTCGGATTCAAGCGCCCCAAAATCCCAGAATAGCGGGCGGCCGCAATATGCGACATCCCGCCGCTGAGCCGGTCACACCCCCAGATACGCGAACGCAGCATTCGCTCAACCCCAACTCGTTCCATCGCGGTGATTCATCGGCCCGCAGCCAGCGAAATTACTAGGCACGCCGACCGGTTGGTTATTATGCTAGAACGAAATTCTCGTCGTCGGTTCCGGAGACTTCCATGATCATTGCCTCATGCCCCGAATGTAACGAACACGTCTTGGTCCCCGATGGCGTGGACGCTCGCGCGATCGTGCGTTGCCAGTATTGCGACGAGACGTTCGAGCTGGCCAAGCTGCTGGGCGGTTTGCCCAAACCGCTGGAAATCATCGAGCAGCCGGAGGAAGCCGACGCGCTGGCCGACGACATGCTGGAGCCGTCGTATCAAGACCACTTGTTCGGCGGCGCGATGATCGGATCGGCGGGCGGCGATTCGGAAGCCGCCGTGGCTGTGCTGGAAGAACCCGTCGTGGCGGACGATTCGTTCAGCTTCGGTGGCGAGTCGACGGCCGCTTCGCCAGCCTCCCCGGCATTCAAGGCTTCGCCACGGCCGAAGAAAAAGGGCAAGAACCCAATCGTTGAAGTCGTCAAGATCGCCGGCGGCGGAATCGTGGGGATCGTATTGGCGATTTTGATCATGTGGTGGGGTTTAGGAAAGGATCCTTTCGCCCTGGGGCCGAAAGTCGCCGCCTACGCATCGTTCCTCGTGCCCTCTCAGTTCCACGGAACTGGGGCATCCACCGCAAATGGCAACGGCCCGATCGTCGCCGGGAACGCCGGCGCTGGAACCGGCGGGGTGTTCGGCACGGGCGGAACCGCACCCAGCGGCAACGGGGCAAATGGCAATTCGGCGAACGGCGGCGAACAGCTCGACAGCTTGCCTCCGTTCGGCCCGCCGGGCGGCGAGATGGCTTCGGTCGATCCATTCGCGGGTGGCTTGAATCCGACCGTCGAAACACCGAACCCCGAATTGGAAGTTCCCGATCCGGGTCTCTCGCCCAACTTGGCCACGCTGGAAGAACCGACGACAAACGACGCCACCGCTGATCCATTGGCCGACCCGCTGGCCGATCCCTTAGCCGATCCGCTCGCGGTTGCCGAACCGCCGGCTTCTTCGAACAACTCACCAGCCGCCGGCAACGATACTTCGACGACGGAAACGCCCGCGGAAACACCCGCCGCGGAACCGGGCGAAGACGCCGCGACGGCAACATCAGCCGACTCGCAACTGGTCGGCGTTCGCGGCGCGGCGCCCATCTCCGCTCAGCAACTGGCAACGGCCCTGGTCGAAGTGAACAAAGCCAGCGACGCTTGGGACGAGTTCACCGGCGACGACAAGGGCAAGCAACGAGATTTGGGACTGCGTTTCTATCGCTCGCTGGCCCAACTTGGTCAATCGACCGTGTTCGTCGATCCGCAAGATCCCGAAACGCCCAAACGCGTCGACGCAATGATGCGGCGGTTGAACGGACTGGCCCAGGACTCGAAAAAAATGGCGCTGGTGCGAGCTGTTTCGCGAATCTGGCTGACTCCTGGCCAGCGAGACAACGACGGCGTGGCCATCGTGGGCGATGTGAAGTCGATTCGACAGACGGGCGTGTGGCATGAAGTCCAGATCGAAGCGAACGGCGCGACGCTCGACTTCGTGACGGCTAACGATCCGGCGGATGCGTTCGGCGAAGGCGACCGGTTGCTGATCATCGGGTCGCTGGTTTCCGAACCCACGGCGAACTTGGCCAGCTACGAGGGCGAAGCCGAGTTGGTCGGCATCATCGGCATGCCCGTCAAGCTGCCCTCGGAATAGACGCGGCCCATGAAAACGGTTCTGACGAAGACGACGTATCTGGAGATGCGTGCGCCCCGCCAAACCGATTCGTCCCCGCCGGCTGATGCGCGTTCGGCTGGATTTCGCGTCGAGAATTGGCACCCGCTGGAAGTCGCGCGATACCGCTGGCTGTACAACTCGGTCGGCGGCGACTGGAACTGGGGCGATCGCAACCGCATGGTCGAGCACGAACTGGCGGCGATTCTGGCCGATCCGCTCGTCGAGGTTCATGTGCTGCACGTCGACGAAGAGCCGGCGGGTTTCGCGGAACTGGACCGTCGTCAACCGAACGAAGTCGAACTCGCCTACTTCGGGCTATTCCCCGCGTTCATCGGTCGCGGCTTGGGCAAAGCGTTCTTGGAATGGACCGTTAATCAAGCGTGGACCACAACTCCAGATCGCGTCTGGCTGCACACATGCGACCTAGATCATCCGGCCGCCTTGAACAATTACCTGCGAGCCGGCTTCGAGATCTTCGACGAGCGAATGGTCGAGCAGATTGTCGAATGAGCCAA
This sequence comes from Pirellulaceae bacterium, assembly GCA_041399085.1. Taxonomy (GTDB): domain Bacteria; phylum Planctomycetota; class Planctomycetia; order Pirellulales; family Pirellulaceae; genus JAWKTM01. The sequence goes on along the minus strand of JAWKTM010000098.1, from coordinate 14,736 downwards.
GCGGCGAAACGATCGCCCGCCAGCGACAGTTCACAGCTTGGAATACGCCTCAACGTACGCATCTCAAAGAATCTGTCTCACAACGCGCGTCGATAGCGTCGCCGTCCAGGGCGGCCTGATAACGATTGCGGCGTTTCCGGCGGAGCTTCGGCCGGTTGGCTCTCGTCGGGTTCTTCAATCGCCACCAGATCAAAGCCCGGCATCTCATCCCGCTTGAGCAGCAGATTGATCCGCTGCTCGATACGCGTCAGCTCGATGCCTTCCTCGGGTGCGACGAATGTATAGGCGACGCCCTCGCGCCCCATCCGGCCGGTGCGTCCCACGCGATGCACGTAGTCGTCGGAGAAAGCCGGAATATCGTAGTTGATGATGTGCGAGATGCCCGACACATCGATGCCTCGCCCGACCACGTCCGTCGCAACCAGAATCTGTAGCTTGGCTTCGCGGAATCGAGCCATCACGCGGTCACGCGCGTTCTGCGCCATGTCGCCGTGAATACAGGCCGTGTTTTTCCAAACTTTCGAGAGCCGGTCGGCCAGCTTATCCGTGCCACGTTTCGTCCGGCAAAACACAATCGCTTGCTTCGGTTGCTCGCGCTCCAGCAGCTTGAGCAGCAGATCGAACTTCCGCGTCGGCTCGACCGTGAAATAAAACTGTTCGATCGTATCGCCGGAAATTTCCTTCGGCGAAAAGTTCAGCATTTCCGGATTGTCCATGTACCGCTGAGCCAGCTTCAAAATAGGCGGCGGCACGGTGGCGCTTAACAACAACGTCTGACGATCGGACGGGCACTTACGCAAAATTCGTTCGATGTCCGGCCGAAAACCGATGTCCAGCATCCGGTCGGCCTCGTCCAGCACCACGCACCACAAGTCGCGTAAATCGAGTGAACCGCGAGCCAAATGGTCGAGCACGCGGCCCGGAGTTCCCACTACGATTTGGGCTCCGCGACGCAGCTTCTCCATTTGTTGCCGAATCGGCTTGCCGCCGTACAACGCCACGCAGCGAATGTCGCGACCGAACGACAGCTTTTCAATTTCACCGCGGACTTGAACCGCCAATTCGCGCGTCGGAGCCAGGATCAAAGCCTGTGGCCCCTGCGATCGTCTGGTGCGAGCAGGTCTTCGATGATGGGCCACGGAAAGGCAGCCGTCTTGCCGGTCCCCGTGCGAGCTTGGCCAATCACATCGACATCGTCCATGGCTCGCGGAATTAACCCCGCCTGGACGGGTGTCGGAGTTTGATAGCCAGCATTGTCCAAAGCCTTCATCATCGCTTTGGAAAGCCCGAGCGTCTTGAAGCTGGGTTCGGATTCGTTCTGCTTGCGTGCCAAGGTGAGCTTCCTGCGGCTGAGTAAAATTTCCCGAACGGGAAACTGCAATGGACTGGGAGACCGTTGTGCGAGGCGCCTCGTGGACTCGCTGCCGCTCCCGCAAAATGTAAGACAAAACGCGAATAAAGCCAGCGACGTGGCGCGGCTTCCTGCAATAGTGCGAGCGTCGCCGCCCGCCGATGCCCGACTTAGCGCCCAGCGTCGACTTAGCCACTGGCTGCCACGATCACCGTGCGATCATGCTGCTGCCTCGCCGAATTCCGTTGGCCGCATAAGTTTGACGATGCGGAGAATCTGTTCGCGATGACGACCATCGCGAACGTAAATACTGGCAGCAACGCGAACCGCGATGGATTCAGAACTGGCATGAAACACAATTCTTGCGGTCGCACTTCCACGCGCGGAATATTTCGCCACACGATCAGCCGCCGCCAACCAAGGACCTGCTGAGCCAACCCGCGAGGTCCAATCTCGAATCGAACGGGCAGCCACAATCGCCACAGGCTGACAATCATCGCGAACCAGACGGCCGCTCCCGCCAGTGGACTTGCCGAGAGCATTCCCACGCCCACTGCGACGGCGCCGATTGCGACCAGCAACAACCACGAGGTGGGCACGTCGTCTCGAAGCGGCCAATTGCGCAAGGAAACGACGTCCTCGACAGGCGGTGGAACTGGGCTATTCTCAACGGATCGCACGCTACTCATGCGGACCATCTTACTTGCCACCGGAACGCGCCGCGTACCCGGAAATCATCCCCAACTCACACTTTGGCGCGGTGCGTGTCGAACCGATTGGATTTAACAATTGCGAGGCTCGAAAAAGGGACCGAAATTTTTGTCCGAGGGCCTAGCGGAAACCAGACGTGAGAGCGTAATATACGCCTCCTGCGAATTATCCAGCCTTGGGCCAACTCCGCTTCACGCGGCAAATGCACTCGGCCCACAACAGGCAAGTCGAAAAGCAGTCTACCTGGATTGCCTAATCGAACCGCTTGTCTCTCCGTGCGAAAACTGCCGCTGAAAATCGCGGCCATTATTTTCAGCGGGTGTTGACGGGAAATTCATGCAGCAATAACATCGTTCGTTTCCGCCCGGCTGAAGCTTGGCGGTTGAAGGTAATTGTCGAGGTTTTGTCCGGCCGCCACCGAGCGTGGCGGCGGCGGATTTCCCGGGAGTTTTGTCCGTGGCGAATCAAGAAGTCATTCGCATTCGAATGGAAGCTTACGATCATTCGATCCTGGATCAAAGCGCTCAGGAGATCGTGGATACGGCTAAGCGTACTCACTCCGAGGTGCATGGGCCGATTCCGTTGCCGACTCGCATTGAGCGGTACACGGTGCTTTCCGGGCCGAATATTGACAAGAAGGCTCGGCAGCAATTTGAGATTCGAACTCACAAGCGTTTGATCGACATTGTTCAGGCGACCGCCAAGACGATTGAGGCTTTGAATAAGCTTAGCCTGCCGGCGGGTGTCGACATCAAGATCAAGGCTTCGTCTCGCTAGTTTGTTGGCTGGCTTGGATTTGAATATGACTCGGATGCTTGGTGGGTAACCAGGGGCTTGATTGTCCTTGCGTCCCTCCGGCGACGTGACCACAAGGTACAGACCGATGGTTAAGGGAATACTCGGCCGCAAGGTCGGGATGACGCAATTGTACGAAGAGTCGGGAGAATGCATCCCGGTGACTGTCATCGAGGCAGGCCCGTGTCACGTGCTGCTGCTTCGTAGTCAGGCCCGTGATGGGTACGACGCCGTGCAATTGGGTTTTCTGGATAAGCCCCGTCGGTTGGCCAGTCGCAGCGAGCGAGGTCACGTGGCGTCCATTGCCAGCAAGCGTTCTAAAAAGCGTACTTCGGCCGGCGTTGAATTGGCTGCAAAGGCCGATTGCGAGCCCAAGCGTTTCGTCCGCGAACTGCGGGGAGATGTAAATGGCTACGACGTAGGGCAAGAGCTGAAGGTCGATTCCCTGTCGGAAGTGAAGTCGGTTGACGTGACTGCCGTCAGTAAGGGCCGCGGTTATTCCGGTGTTATGCGTCGCCATAACTTCTCCGGTCAACGTGCTACTCACGGTGTGAAGAAAGTTCATCGGCATCCTGGTAGTACTGGTCAAAGTGCATATCCAAGCCGCGTGGAAAAGGGCCGGCGAATGGCTGGTCAGTATGGCAACGAGCAGGTGACGGTTCGCAACCTCAAGGTGGTTCGCGTTGACGCCGACAATAACTTGCTGATGGTGGCTGGTGGCGTGCCGGGCCCAAATGGCGGCTTTGTGGTAATTAAAGAGACAAATATGGTCTAACGGTTCGCGTCCTGATGGGGCGCGTTCCTGTTAAGTTTTGGATGGATAGATATGGCAAGCTTGCCCATCTATGATCGCAGCGGCAATGAAGTCGGCACCTATGAGATAGAGCCGACGGATATTGCTCCGCGAATTAACAAACAGCTTCTCCACGATGTGGTGGTGATGTACCAGGCCAACAAGCGTCAGGGTACATTCCGCACCAAGTCGCGCGGCGAGGTGGCTGGATCGACCAAAAAGATGTACCGGCAGAAGGGCACGGGTAATGCTCGTGCGGGCGGTCGTCGAACTCCTGTCCGCCGCGGCGGTGGGCATACGTTCGCGAAGCGTCCTCGTGATTTTTCGTATCGGCTGCCCAAAAAGGCCGTCCGCTTGGCGACTCGCATGGCCGTGGCGTCCAAGCTTCGCGACAGCGAAGTTGTGGTGATTGACCAGTTGTCGTTCGAGAAGCCTAGCACGAAGGAAATGGCTGGCGTGTTGAAAGCGCTGAAGTTGCAATCAAAGACAACGCTGGTTGCCACGAATGCTCACGACATCAATGTTTATAAGAGCGGTAGAAACATTGCTGGCGTTTCGATTTCTCCGGTGTCGGATTTGAACGCATTGGCGATCTTGACCCCGCGATGTTTGTTGGTAACGAAAGACGCATTGGACAGCATTAAGGAAAAGGCGGCGGCTGCATCGAAGGCCGCTCCAGCTTCGGCTGAGTAACGGTGTTTGGCCTTCGATCGGACAAGGGTTAGCGTGATGGCAGAGGCAGCTCAAAATACACAGTCAGGTAGCTCCACGGGTGTGGAGTTGGCCGCGCATCAAGTGATCCTTCGTCCGCTGGTCACGGAAAAGGGAATGCACCGCGCTGAAACTAAGAACCAGTATTCCTTTGAGGTCAGCACCATCGCGACCAAGGAAGACGTTCGGCACGCGGTCGAGTCCCTGTTTGATGTCAAGGTGTTGAAAGTTCGGACGCAAAATCGCTTGGGTAAAGAGCGTCGTTATCGCTTCCGCAAGGGTGTTACCAAGAATTGGAAGAAGGCGATCGTCACTCTGCATGAAGATCACCGAATTAACTTCTTCTAATCGAGCATACGAAACGCACAAGTATACCTAACGTATTCGCGCAAAGTAGTGACCGATGGGCATTCGCATTTACAATCCGACCACCAACGGGCGGCGCAACGCCAGCGTCAGCGACTTCGCTGATCTGACTAAAGGTGCCAAGCCTGAGAAGAGCTTGCTGAAGAAGCTCACCAAAACGGGCGGTCGAAACAATCAAGGCAAGATTACAACTCGTCACCGCGGCGGTGGTCACAAGCGGATGTACCGCGTGATCGACTTCCGACGCAACAAGGACGACGTGCCAGCTCGTGTGCATTCGATTCAATATGATCCGAATCGTAGTGCTCGCATCGCGTTGCTGCATTTCGCCGATGGCGAGAAGCGATACGTGATCGCTCCGGACGGATTGAAGGTCGGAGCGAAGATTGAAACTGGCGCCGATGCACCGCCGACGGTCGGGAACTGCCTGCCGTTGAAAAATATTCCGCTGGGCACGGCGGTCTGTTGCGTTGAGTTGCTGCCTGGCCAAGGGGCTACGATGTGCCGTAGTGCCGGGACGTTTGCAACCCTGATGGCTCGCGAGGCTGACTGGGCACAGATTACCTTGCCGAGCGGCGAGATTCGTCGTGTCCCTTCGCGGTGCCGGGCAACCGTCGGTAAGGTGGGTAACTCCGATCATAGTGCTGTGCGTCTCGGCAAGGCTGGTCGCAAGCGATGGCTTGGCCGTCGACCTCACGTTCGTGGTACGGCCATGAACCCGATTGACCATCCGCACGGTGGTGGTGAAGGTCGTACCAAGGGTGGTCGTCATCCGGTGAGCCCAACGGGCAAGCTCGCAAAGGGCGGGTCGACGCGTCAAAGGCGTAAGCCGTCCAATGCGGCAATCGTTCGCCGCCGTCGCTCGAAGCGATATGGGCAATTGGTCTTGAAGAAGTAGTGTTGAGTCACAGCGGCTCTTCGGTGGGTTTCGTTGTTCGCGGTGTTCAGAGGGCTTGGTGCCCTGGGTACGGAATAAAGCATGAGTAGGTCGCTAAAAAAAGGGCCTTATGTAGATCCCAAGGTCTACAAGAAGGTTCAGGCTCAACTGGAGTCCGGCAAGAAAGAGCCGATCAAGACATGGGCTCGGGCTTGTATGATCGTGCCGGAATTTGTCGGTATTACGTTTATGGTTCACAACGGTAAGCAGCACCTGAAGGTGTTTGTTACTGAAGATATGGTTGGCCACCGGCTGGGCGAGTTCTCTCCCACGAGAACGTTTCGCGGACACGGCGGCAAAGGCAAACGCTAATAGAGCGGACGAAGGAAGTCAGTATGGCATTCCGTGCAACTCATCGGCATGCGCGCATCAGCGCTCGCAAAGTGCGACCGCTGGCGGATTTAGTTCGCGGCAAGTTTGCCGACGAAGCGCTTGATATTTTGAAGTTTCAGCCACATCGCGGCGCTCGGATGCTCGAGAAGGTAATTCTCAGTGCCATGGGCAATGCACAGGACCCGGACCAGAATTCGGGTCGATCGGTCCCAGGGGACCAACTGGTGGTGCTGGATGCTCGCGTGGATGGTGGTCCGATGTTTAAGCGGATTCGCCCCCGGGCGCGCGGCATGGCCTTTATGGTGTTGAAGCGTACATCTCACATTTCCGTAGTGCTCGAAGATATCGACAAGATTTAGGCTGACGCCATGGGTCAAAAAGTTAATCCAATCGGTTATCGAACGGGCGTGGTGCTGGGCTGGAAAAGCCGTTGGTATGCGTCCAAGAAGGAGTTCGCGGAGCTTCTGCTGGAAGACCAAAAGATTCGCAACTTCATCAAGAAGAATCCGCGGAAGCAGCAGTACCGCAACGCCGGCATCGACCGGATCGAGATTGAGCGGACACGGGATGAGGTCCGCGTAATTTTATACGTGGCACGTCCAGGACTGATAATTGGAAAGAAGGGGCAAGAGGTCGAGATTTTGCAGGAGGATTTGCAGAATCTGATTCGCCGCCGAGTGAATCTCAAGATCGAGGAGATTTCTCGTCCCGAAATACAGGCACAACTGGTGGCCGAAGATATCGGTCAGCAACTGTCCAAGCGTGCAAGCTTTCGTCGCGCCATGAAGCGGTCGATGGAGCAAACGATGGATGCTGGAGCCAAGGGAATAAAGGTTCAGTTGGCCGGGCGATTGGGGGGCGCCGAAATGGCTCGCCGCGAGAAGGCCATCTTGGGCTCGATTCCGCTCAGCACGTTACAAGCAAAAATTGACTATGGATTTACCGAGGCGATGACCGCGCAAGGTCACATCGGAATCCAGGTATGGATCAATCAAGGAACTTTCGCAGGAGACCAAACCGATGGCGCTAATGCCGAAGCGGGTCAAGCACCGAAAAAGCCAGCGCGGTCGTATAAAAGGTAACGCGACTCGTGGTAATCGAGTGGTGTTCGGCGACTTCGGTTTGCAGTCGCTGGACGCTGGCTGGATCAAGGCACAGACGATCGAGGCCGGGCGTATTGCGGCTCAGCAGTACGTTCGCGGTGAAGGTCGTTTGTACGTCCGAATGTTCCCCCATAAGTCCATAACCTCCACGCCGCTTGAAACCCGAATGGGTAAGGGTAAGGGTGAGCCGGAGCACTGGGTGGCGACCGTCAAACCGGGCACGATTATGTATGAGTTGGCGGGAGTATCCGAAGAGCAAGCCCGCGTGTGCTTTGCCCGGCTTGCGCATAAGATGCCGGTTAAGGTGCGGTTTGTTCGACGCCGACCTGCGTGAGGGTGCTGAGCGTTGTGGAAGGCTTGCGTGGGCAGGATTCGACTGCTTGGCAAAGTTTGGTGATCGAGCAGGGTTAGAGCGAGATGAAGACAGCGGAATTGCGAGACATGGGTGACGAGCAGCTTGCTCTGACGTTGAAGGAGACGGCGGAGAATCTGTTTCGATTGCGGATGCAAGCTCAGACCGAGCGCCTTGATGCTCCGAGTGAGTTGCGACGCTGCCGTAAGATGATCGCGCAGATTAAGACGATTCAGCGGCAGCGCGAGTTGGCCTCCAGCGGGGCGCAGTCCTAATACATTCACTGTTTCAGTTTGAGTAGTACAAATGCCTCGACGTGTTGTGATTGGTGTGGTTACGAGCGATAAGATGGCAAAGACGCGGCGCGTCGAAATTCGGCGCGTGGTGCGGCATGCCACTTATGGAAAGTACGTTCGCCATAAGACCGTTTGTTATGTTCACGACGAGAACAACGAATCGCACGTCGGTGATCGTGTCGAGATTATCGAGTCGCGACCAAAGTCCAAGCTAAAGCGTTGGGACTTGGTGCGGGTGGTCGACAAGTCGCAGGCCGTCGATGTGCAGGCGTTGCGGGCTGCTCAGCGAGAAGAGGCAGCGGCGGAATCCTAATGCGTTCCACCCGGTATCGGCAAAACGAGTATCGGCGGAACGAGTACTGACAGGTCTAATATTTAATTACGATTGGCCGCTAGCGAAACTGCTCTGCGGCTGTCAATATCGAGCGGTTCCATGATTCAGCAAGAAACGCGATTGGCCGTTGCCGACAATACCGGCGCAAAAGAGGTGGCCTGCATTAAGGTGCTGGGCGGTTCTCGTCGTCGCTATGCGGGGCTGGGTGACATTATCATCTGTAGCGTGAAAAGCGTTATTCCCGGCAGCGACGTGAAGAAGAAGGCAGTCGTCAAGGCGGTTGTGGTGCGCTGCAAGCAACCGTGTCGGCGAGCCGATGGCAGCTACATTCGCTTCGATAGCAACGCGGTCGTGCTGATCGACAACGACAGCAACCCTCGTGGAACTCGTATTTTCGGTGCGGTCGCACGCGAACTGCGGGATCGAAATTTCATGAAGATTGTCAGCTTGGCCAACGAGGTGGTCTGATGTGGGTTAAGGTCAACGACATTGTGATGGTCATTGCTGGCGACGATGCCGGTGTTCGTGGCAAGGTGCTCCGAATCGACCGGGAGGCCAACAAGGTACTGGTCGAGGGCGTGAATCGTGTATACAAGCACGTGCGACGCAGTCAGCGAAACCCGCAAGGCGGACGACTGTCCAAGGAAATGCCAGTCAGTTTGTCGAACGTGGCGCTGATCTGTCCAAGGACGAACAAGCCGACACGCGTGGGCGTTCGATACCTGGCCGACGGACGCAAGGAGCGTTATGCGAAGCGCTCCGGTGAGTCGTTGGGTGAGATCGGTCCGGCCCGCTCGGCTTATGCCAATAAGAGTTAGGTATATCGTTCTTCTCGTTGAACCTATTTGTGACAGTTTGAGACCAGCAGTCTTACTCGCGGACTGCGTTGTTGGATGAGAGCCATGAAGCCTCGCTTGCAAGAGAAGTACGAAAACGAAATACTGCCCCAACTTCGTGAGGATATCGGCCGAGCGAACCGGTTGAGTTTGCCTCGGTTGCAGAAGATCACGGTGAACATGGGTGTTGGCAGCGCCCATTCAAGAGAAGAAGGACTTGGAGTTGGCCGTCGAGGCATTGACGCAGATTACTGGCCAGAAGCCGGTGGTTACGCTGGCTCGCAAGTCGATTGCGGGGTTTCGCTTGCGTGAAGGGATGGCTATCGGCTGCAAGGTTACGATGCGAAGGTCGCGGATGTACGAGTTTCTCGACCGTCTGATTTCCATCGCATTGCCTCGTGTTCGCGACTTCCGCGGAATTAGCCGAACGGCCTTTGACGGCAACGGTAACTACAGTTTGGGTCTCTCCGAGTTGTTGGTGTTTCCCGAGCTCAACCCAGACCGTTTCGTCAAGCCTCAAGGACTAAACATCACGATGGTTACTAATGTGCGCAGCAACGCCGAGGCGTTGTTATTGCTCGAGAAATTCGGAATGCCGTTTAAGCGGGAAGGCGAATCGGCGGACGAGGCCGCTTAGCATTGGGGATCGGGCAGGCCTGCCGAGCTGACCTGCTCATTTTCGGGGCGGTTAATCGCCCAGACAACAATTGAACAATTTTTTGGACGGAAGAACACGTGGCAAGTAAATCGAAAATTGCCAAGGCCGAGCGGGAGCCGAAGTTTTCGACTCGCCGCGTACATCGGTGCAAGATGTGCGGCCGACCGCGGGCTGTGTACCGTAAGTTTGGACTGTGTCGGATCTGTTTTCGCAAGCTGGCGGATCAGGGCTTGATTCCCGGCGTTCGCAAGGCGAGTTGGTAAGGGGATTACGACGACTATGATGACCGACCCGATCGCCGACATGTTGACCCGTATTCGTAACGCGGTTCGTGTTGAGCGCCCCTATGTGGATGTTCCGGTTTCCAAGGTCAAGCGTGGTTTGGCGGATGTGCTGAAGCGCGAGGGCTATATTTGGGACTGGCAAGAGGTGGAATCGCAGCCCGTGTCGCAGCTCCGCATCGAGCTGAAGTACGGACCAAATGGTGAGCGAGTGATCCAGCAGATTCGGCGGATTAGCAAGCCAGGCCGGCGGATTTACTCCCATGCCAAGAGCCTGCGGCCGGTTCTTAATGGACTGGGCATCCGAGTCTTGAGCACAAGTACCGGTGTGATTAGCGACCGGGAAGCTCGCACGCGGAATGTGGGTGGTGAAGTATTGTGTGAGGTTTACTAGTCGATCGGTGCTTGTGCTCCGTTCTCGCTGGAAACTGAAAGTTTGAATATTCGGCGCGATCTTAAGTCGCGGCCATTTCGAGAGTCAACGACATGTCTCGTATCGGAAAGAAGCCGGTTCCCATCCTCGATGGCGTCAAGGTAGCTGTCGCGGATCGTACGGTTACCGTTGAGGGCCCCCAGGGGAAGTTGGAGTATGTCCATCGTCCCGAGGTGAGCGTGGAGGTGGACGACGATGGTAAGTCCGTTCAGGTCACGCGGCGAGATGATGAGCGTGAGTCGCGGGCCTTTCACGGGCTGACTCGGGCGTTGTTGAACAACATGATCGTTGGCGTGAAGAGCGGCTATGAAAAGCGTCTTGAGGTAGTCGGCGTCGGTTATGTGGTTTCGCTGGCCGGTGACAAACTTCAGCTTCGTGTTGGTTTTGCAAACGAGCTGAAGGTTACTATTCCTGTTGGTTTGAAAGTCACCTGCCCAGACCAGACTCACGTGGTCGTACAGGGGTGTGACAAGCAGCAAGTTGGCCAGTTCGCGGCTTATGTTCGATCGTTGCGGAAGCCCGAGCCCTATAAGGGTAAGGGTGTTCGTTACCAAGGCGAGCAGATCAAGCTAAAGCCGGGTAAGGCGGCCTCGAAGTAGGCGTCCGATTGCTGTTCAGGTGTGTTCGGTCTGGGTTGGCTAGGGTTATTTGGAGTGGTTTAGGTGAACAAGCAGAAGCAACTTGGACAGCGACGTCAACGGCGGCGGTATACCGTCCGGAATCGGATGCAGGCGAGTGCCGACCGTCCCCGGTTGTGTGTCCATCGCAGCTTGCAAAACATCGGAGCTCAGTTGATCGACGACGAATCTGGGCGCACGATTGTGTCGGTCAGCTCGCGTGACAAGGGCCTACGGGACGAAGTCGGATACGGCGGCAATTGCGACGCGGCGGCGAAGGTTGGCAAGTTATTGGCGGAGAAGGCGACAGCCGCTGGCATTAAGCGGGTGACTTTCGACCGCGGACATAATAAGTATCATGGGCGAATCGCGGCCTTGGCTGACGCCGCTCGTGAAGGCGGTCTTGAGTTTTAGACACTGGTGCCGCCGACGGCGCACGAACGAGATTCATATTCGAGGAGTTGCCAGAAAGTGGCTACAGACGTTTCTCGCGGCGAGTTTATTGATAAGACGGTGAAGATTAAGCGTTGTGCCGCCGTGGTTAAGGGTGGTCGTCGTTTTAGCTTCGCCGCGTTGGTCGTAGTTGGCGATGGTGGTGGCCGCGTTGGCTGGGGCTATGGCAAAGCCAATGAAGTGCCGCCGAGCGTGGAAAAGGCTCAAAAGCAGGCCACTCGCAACATGGTTCCCGTTCCCATTGTGGGGAACACGATACCCCATCGTGTCGAGGGGCGCTGCGGAGCTGCCCACGTGGTGCTGTTGCCGGCTGGGCCTGGTACGGGGGTGATTGCTGGCGCGGCCGTTCGCTCGGTTTGCGAGGCGGCGGGCATCAAGAACATTTTGACGAAGAGTTTTGGCAGTCCGAACCCGGTCACATTGGTTAAGGCCACGATCGAGGCGTTGTCGAAGTTGCGGACAAAGGATGACATCGAGCGTTTGCGCGGGGTGACTTTGTAATGAATCTGAACGATGTCAATCGCGGGATTGAAAAACATAAGAAGCGTAAGCGCATCGGCCGAGGCATTGGTTCCGGTCAGGGCAAGACGGCTGGCAAAGGACATAAGGGCCAGAAGTCGCGTGCTGGTTGGTCGCAACCGGCTGTGTTCCAAGGCGGTACGATGCCGTTGGTACGACGCGTGCCGAAGCGAGGTTTCAACAATCGCTTCGCACTGACCGTGGCGACCATTAACGTCTCCGACCTGGACTCGAATTTTGAAGCTGGAGCGGAGGTAACGCCGGAGGTGTTGCGACAGCGTTCGTTGTTGAAGTATCGCTACGACGTGTTGAAGATTCTAGGCGACGGCGAGTTATCGAAGGGATTGAAGGTTTCGGCGCATCGTTTCAGCGGGTCGGCCAGGGAGAAGATCGAGAAGGCCGGCGGCCAGATCATCGAGTTGGCTGAAAAAACACCTGTTGCGGTGAAACAGGGAAAGACGCAAAAATAGCGGCTCGGTGGAGGACCACTTCACGTCGCTGGAGCGGCGTTCGGGTGACCCTGAAGCACGCGTAACTGGACGGATCGAGAACCATGTGGGAAAAGCTCCGCGTCGTCTTTACGATTCCCGAGTTGCGTCAGAAGATCTTTCTGACGCTTTTTTTGCTGGCGGTCTATCGTGTCGGTTGGCAGATCCCGCTTCCGATCGTGAATCAGGATTCGTTGAATCAGTCCGGTAGCGGTGGCGCCATGGGCGCTTTCTTCGCCAAGGTGGCCGTGTTTAGCGCCAGCGACTTGCAGAAAGCGACGATCTTCGGGCTTGGCATCATGCCCTACATCTCGGCATCGATCATTTTCCAATTGCTGGGAAGTGTCTGGAAGCCGATCGAGGATCTGAAGAAAGAGGGCGAAACCGGGCGTAAGAAGATCAATGAGTATACCCGGTATCTCACTGTGTTGTTGTGCCTGATTCAAAGCTGGATTTACGTCTCAGCTTACATCGGCCGGCCGGAAGCGAACTTGGTCGATCAGAGTTTTACCTCCGGGCCTGGCGGCGAGCTGTATTTTGGTTGGAAGATTACAGCCGTGCTGATTATGACCTGCGGCACGATCTTCTTGATGTGGCTGGGTGAGCAGATCGACGAGTTTGGTATCGGGAACGGTATTAGTTTGTTGATCATGGCTGGCATCTTGGCACAGATGCCAGACGCGTTGCGCGACTTGCTGTCCAATACGAAATTTGAGTTGACCGGCTTCTCGCAGTTGGGTGTCGAGTCGTTGGTCGTACTAGCCTTTCTGTTCGTCGGCGTGGTCTTCGGCGTCGTGTTTATCACGCTGGGCCAGCGGCGCATTCCGACGCAAAGCGCAAAGCATGTGCGTGGGCGTCGCGTCTACGGCGGAACTCGACAGTACCTACCTTTGCGGATCAATCAGGCCGGCGTTATGCCCATTATTTTCGCCAGTAGCCTGCTGTTGCTGCCGGCGATGCTGTTTGGCTGGCTGGGCAATACGATTCTGAGCGGGACGGATGAGGGCGCGGCCGGCTTCATTGGCGGGATGTTTTCCAACTTGGGGCTAATGTTCGGCCGCGGCACATCCTACGTTTACAACCTGTCCTACGTCCTGCTGATTTACTTCTTCTGCTACTTTTGGACGGCCATTACCTTCAATCCAAAGGAAATGTCGGAGAATCTCAAGGACTACGGCACATTTATTCCGGGATACCGGCCTGGCAAGCGGACTGCGGATTACCTGGAAAAGGTCATGGTTCGCATTACCTACGTCGGAGCGGGATTCTTGGCACTCGTTGCGATTGTGCCCACGATTATTTCGGCGGCACTGGACGTGAGTCCCAATGTGGCAAGTTTTTACGGCGGCACTGGTTTGTTAATCGCGGTCAGTGTAGCGTTTGATTTGGTTCAGAAGATTGATAGCCATCTGGTGATGAGAAATTACCGTGGCTTACTTGAGTCGTAGCTTCGCGCCGTTCGACCGATGTCGGCGGAGCGTGGTTGTGCGTCCCGATGCGACAGCTCCCCGAGGCTGACATGCTGATCGTTTTCATCGGACCTCCGGGCGCCGGCAAGGGCACTCAGTCCAAGCGGCTGTTGCAGTATCTCAACATCCCGCATCTCTCGACCGGCGAGATGCTTCGCCATGCCAAGCGCGAGCGTTCTGCCGTTGGTCAGATGGTTGCCGAGTGCATTGACGCCGGGCGTTTGGTGCCCGATTCGTTGGTGATCGGGCTGGTTTCGGAGAAGTTGGAGGAACCGGCCTACTCGCATGGCTGTCTGCTGGACGGTTTTCCCCGCACGGTGGCCCAAGCGCGAGCGTTCGACGAGTTTTTGGGGAAGTCTGGCCGGCAACTCGACGTGGCGATCGAGCTGGCGGCGGACGAGGAAATCTTGGTTCAACGGATGTTGAAGCGAGCCAAGGTTGAAGGCCGCGACGACGATACCCCCGAGACCATTCACGAGCGGATGCGCGTATTCCGTTCCGAGACATCCCCTGTGCTGCAATATTACCGGCAGCGGGGCGTGTTGGCGTCGATTGACGCCCTGGGTTCGCCCGACGAGGTTTTCGGGCGCATTCAGGCGGTGGTCGATGCAAGGCAACAGTCCAGTTGCAGCCGCGGCGCGACAGGTTAACGGCGAGGTTTTCGGCGCGATGTTGACGCTGCGGTCCAATCGCGAAATCCGGTTGATGCGACGCGCCGGTTTGGTTGTCTGGCTAGCCCATCAAGAGGCGGCCAAACACGTTCGTCCCGGTGCGACAACAGCCCAGATCGATGCCGCGGTGGCCTCCGTCTTTCAGCGATTCGATGCGACTCCCCTGTTCCTTAACTTCCCCGGTCCGGTTCCGTTTCCTGCCGTGACTTGCATCTCGGTCAATGACGAA
>JAWKTM010000097.1:0-21953 GCA_041399085.1 Pirellulaceae bacterium | reverse complement strand
ACGCTTCGGCCACTTCTTTGGCTTGCACGCGCGTGATCACGGGCCGTTTGTCTTTCGAAGCTTGCTCGCACAACAGATTCATGGACTCGGCGTTCAGAATCTCCGGCACGACAAACGCGTCGGGCTCCTTCAACAACAGCTTCGGAATCAGCGAACCGGGCGACTCGCCCTTGCTGGTGTCAAAGAAATGGGGCGTCACGTTGATGACTTCGTCTTCTGGTTTGTCCTTGTCTTCCAAGGAAACAAAGTCCCGGACAAAGCGATCCGTGGCGTTCAACGCACACGTCCAAAGCGTCGAGAATCCACCTTGCGGCGGCGCGGAAAAGACCGACATGCCGCCGTCGCCGTCGAGCACTTCCTTCACTCGCTGGCGGACTTTCTCGCGCATCCCCAAGTCTTCCAACCGCTCGAGCGTCGGCTTCTTGGTGCGAATCTTCAGCAACACACGCTCGCCGGTCTGGGTGCCCTGCGAGATGATCGTGTAGATGTAGTCGACCTTCTGGAACTTGGCGGTGAACGTTCCCTCTTGTTTCGAGCGGCGATCGGCCGGGTTCAGATTCGCCAGCTTTTTGTAGCAGAACAGCATCGCGTCGCCGCTGGCGCGATCGCGCGGATCGAGCTGATGCCAGATGCCGTCGATCTGGTAACGCACGGTCACCATCTCGCGCGTGTAGTCCAACAGAATCTGATCGGCTCGCTGAGCCAGCGATTGGGCGGCGACGCCGATCGCCAGAAACCAACCCGGCGAATTTCGGGCGGCGATCATATTCGCCTGATTCTCGGTCGGCGAACCGCCTTTCGCGCCCAAATCGACCGGTGGATACAGTTGATGAAGCGGGACTTCTACCGGCTCTTGTTCTTCTTGCTTCGCCATCGCGCTGAATCAGTTGGAGTATTTCGTATTGTTAGCCACCGCCTGAACACGATTTTCGTGTTCCCGTCGCGGTTAAATGATACCGGGAGCCTTCACGTCGATGCCCTTGATCGCCATCTTCAACGCGTCTTTGTTCGGCGCGACGGCGAAGGCCGTGGGACGGTCGATCAATTCCTGGTCGAGCAAGCTCTTGAGGCTCATTGTAAAGTCCTGCATGCCGTCCTCGGCGCCGATGCGAATGGCATCTGGCAGCTTTTCGTCCTTGCCTTCCAACACCAGCTTCTTAATCATCGGCGAGAACGTCATGATCTCGCAGGTTGGTACGCGGCCGACGCCCGGCTTGATCGACTTCAACAGCTTTTGAGCCACGATCCCCTTCATGTTGAAGGCGATGGCGCTGCGAATCGCGCCGTGCATTTCTTCGGGGAACAAGTCCAGAATACGACCGATCGTGGTCGGAGCGCTCGAAGCGTGAATCGTTCCGAACACCAAGTGCCCCGTTTCCGCGGCGTGAATCGCCGTCATAAACGTTTCCTGGTCACGCATTTCGCCGACCAAAATGATGTCCGGGTCTTGCCGCACTGCGTGCTTCATGCCGATGCCAAAGTCGCAGACATCCATGCCGACTTCGCGCTGGTTGATCAAACACTTGTCTTCCGTGTAGACGAACTCGATCGGATCTTCCAGCGTCAGAATGTGCTTCGAGTAAATCGAGTTGATGTGGTTCAACATCGAGGCAATCGTGGTCGACTTGCCCGAGCCCGTAACGCCGGCCAGCAAAACCATGCCTTGATCGAAGTGACACAACGAATCCATCACCGGCGGCAAGTGCAAGCCGTTGAAGTTGGGGATCCAATTGTTCACTCGCCGCGCCACCAAGCCCATCTTGCCGAGCTGCTGGAACATATTGATGCGGAACCGCCAAGTTACGCCGTCGACATCCACGGTGTAGGCGAAGTCGGCGCCGACCTCGCGTTCCCATGTCTTACGCGCCCGTTCGTCCATCATCGGCACGAGCAGCCGCACCATTTCTTCTTCGGATATCGGCGGTCGATTCAGCTCGCGCAACGTGCCATGCACGCGCACGATCGGCGGACGTCCGACCTTCATGTGCAAGTCGCTGCCTTCCAGCTTGACGAGCGCGCGAAAGATCTTGTCGACTTCCAGTTCCTGTTTCTTCTTTAGAAACTTGGCGGCGAATTGATCCGGGTTGGCAGCGACGACCGGTGCCGTTGCTTCGCCGTTCTTAGCCTTGGCGGGTGCCGACATTCTGCTCTCCTCCGTAGTGACGCGCGACTCCCGCCGGCCCGGACAATGCGAACGCTTGCCAGATTAGAACCGGACCGGGATGCCTCGATCAAACATGACTTGTTTTGTCTCGCGAATCGAATATTCGCCGAAGTGAAAAATGCTGGCCGCCAACGCCGCGTCGGCTTTGCCAACCTGAATGGCGTCGGCCAAGTGCTCCGGCCGCCCAGCGCCGCCACTAGCCACCACCGGAATCGACACCGCTTCGCTGACCGCCGCGGTGACCTCCAAATCGTAGCCGTCCTTGGTGCCGTCACAGTCCATGCTGGTCAGCACGATTTCGCCCGCGCCTAACCGCTCGACCTCGCGCGCCCACGATACGGCTTCCAACCCCGTCGGCTTCCGTCCGCCGTTAATGTGAACCTCCCACACCTCACGGCCATCGCGTTCAATCCGTTTCGGGTCGATGTTGACCACAATACATTGGCTGCCGAATCGCCGAGCGGCTTCGGCCACGAACTCGGGGTTCTGACAAGCGGCCGAGTTGATCGACACCTTATCGCTTCCCGCGTTCAGCAGCGTGCGAATATCCTCGATCGTGCGAATGCCACCGCCGACCGTCAGCGGCATAAACACCTGTTCGGCCGTCCGCCGGACCACGTCGATCATGATCGCGCGAGCTTCGTGGCTGGCCGTGATGTCCAGATACACCAACTCGTCGGCGCCCTCGGCTTCGTACCGCCGAGCCACCTCGACCGGATCGCCGGCGTCGCGCAGATTGACGAAGTTCGTCCCTTTGACGACTCGCCCACGGTCAACGTCAAGACATGGGATCACCCGCTTGGCGAGCATAATTCGGCAGCCGATCGAGAGTTTGGACGAACACCGGTGAAAAGACCGCGGAAGGAGCGGCCCGCGCCAGACATCGCGGACGCTTCTCCCTCAGCGACAAGAGTTTACTTTAAGCCGCTCCCCTAGCACGGTCAACGGTCGCCGACGACCGTTCGGTTCGCATTTCGTTCGCTCGCAGGCGGTTGGAGAATGCCCGTGACCGCATCGCCGACGCGATCGAACGGGGCGGGCCGATCGGATACGGCGGACTCGGCGCGTCGAGCGGCTTGTCTGGTGTCAGGTCCGTGGCTGCGGCATAATGCTCGCATGCAAGACCGCCACTCCCCACCCGCGCCGGACGGACCCGACGACAGCCCTCCGTCGCTGTACCGCGATCCGTCGTTCTGGGGCATGTCGGTCACACAGTTTCTAGGCGCCTTCAATGACAATCTGTTCAAGCAACTAATGCTGCTGTTGGCCGTGCCGGTGGCGGGCTCGTCGGTCAAGGTCGACCAGCAGGGCTTGGCGACGGCGCTGTTCGCGTTGCCGTTCATCTTGTTTTCGGGGCTGGCCGGGTTCTTGTCGGATCGCTTCAGCAAACGGCCGATCATCGTCTGGTCGAAGATGGCCGAAATTGTGGTCATGGGGCTCGGCGTGGTGGCCTTTCTCGGCTTCGGGCAAACCGGCTTCGCGGGACTGCTGGTTGTGCTGTTCTTAATGGGAACGCAGAGTACGTTTTTTGGCCCAGGCAAGTACGGGATTCTACCCGAGATGTTGCGCGAGGCGGATTTGCCGCGAGCCAACGGGTTCATTCTGATGACGACGTTTCTGGCCATCATTCTGGGGACAGCCTCGGCCGGTTTGCTGGCCAAACTAGCCGGGCCGCCGGACGCGTCGTTGGCCGAGAAGGCCGGGCAGCTATGGATCGGGTCGCTCGTGTGTGTCGGCATCGCGGCGGTCGGAACCGTGACCTCGCTATGGATTCGGCGACCTCCAGCCGCTCAGCCCGATCTGCGATTTCGGCTATCGTCTCTGGCCGTGCCGCCCGATACGCGAGCCATGTTGCGACACGATCGGCCGCTGCTGATGGCGCTACTGGCTTCGTGCATGTTTTGGCTGGTGTCGGGCATAGCTATTCAAGCAGTCAATTCGCTCGGTTTGGTGCAGTTGCAATTGGGCGAGTTGCGGACCAGTTTGATGACGGCGTCGATCGGGTTGGGCATCGCCGTCGGCGCAGTGATCGCCGGACGGTTGTCGCATGGCCGAGCCGATTTTCGATTGGTCCGAATCGGCCTATGGGGAATCGTTCTGTGGTTGTTGGTGATGTCCGTGTCGTTGCCGGGCGGGCGACATCTGCTCGGTTTCGCCGGCAGTTTCCCCGTACTAATCCTGCTGGGCGTCTCCGCCGGTTTCTTCGCCATCCCCGTTCAAGTATTTCTGCAAACTCGACCGCCAGACGAACAAAAGGGGCGGATGATTGCCGTGATGAACCAGGCGAACTTTCTGGCCATTCTGATCTCGGGGATGTTGTACAGCGTGTTTGATCGGATGATCGTGGCGCTCGATTGGCCGCGCAGCCCGGTGTTCGCGATGATGGCCGTGCTGCTTCTGCCAGTGGCCTGGTTGTACCGCCCTCGGCACGATGCGGATTCGCCGTCCACAGTCGTCAACTCCGCGTGATGACAAGCTTTGCGTCATCGCCCCGCCGCTTGACGGCCCGCGCGATTCGCCTAGACTAGGTCGCTCGATACGCTTGCGGCTGTGGCGGAATTGGCAGACGCGCTAGGTTGAGGGCCTAGTGGTAGCAATACCATGCTGGTTCGAGTCCAGTCAGCCGCACCTTATCGAAAGGACTTAGAGACCGCAAACCGCTCTGAGTCACTTTTTGTTACGCCCGAGGAATCAATGGCACCGTTAGTTCGCGTTGGACTTGCATCGCTGGGCGGGAGAGTCGCCCGCCACTTACGATCCAAGACACCAATCGAAAGGAGCGACGTCATAGGCGAATTCTAGCACTCAGCTGCTCGCCTTGAACAAGGCATCGCGATAGCGCGAGGACGCCACCACGCAAGAGGTTAAAGGCGGCACGGTACGAGTCGTCCGGTGTCGCGAAACCTACTTCCCGTTCGCGTCTCTTCCGCTGCTAGTTGTCGGAAGAGTTCGTCGGTGGTCGTTTCGTCTTGACGGTTGTGGCTGATGTCAGGGCTGGGTCGTCCAGCAGATCGTCCGGCGATTCGATGCCAGGCTTCGTCGCGGAGGCCCGGGAGCGAGGAGTCGCTGCTGGTCGAGGCCGGGTGGCGAGCGGGCGTTCGAGGTCGAGTCGGATTCATGGCGAACGTCGGTCGACTCGCGATGCACGACGGGCGTGCCGAGAGCCGAGTTCGGTTGAAGTCTCGCTCGGCAACGGCAACTGCACGCCAGCCGAACCAACGGACGAAGTGATTGCCGAGTTGTGGGCGACGGATTCAAGCGTCGCGGACTCGAACAACGGTTCGGCCGGAGCTTCGCCTTCGGCCACCAGCGACGGCGGCTTCGCCTTCGCCCGCGGGCTTGGCGGAGTTCAGGTGGTTGACCACCAAGGCCACGTCGATGGGCGAGATGAAGCCGTCCATGTTCACGTCCGGGTACGGCGCGCCCGGCCGCGCGCTTCAACCGACCCGCGCCCGAGGCGTTCGGTGGTTGATCAGGATCCCGGCGTCGATCGGCGAGACCACGCCGTCGGCGTTCACATCAACGGGTCGTTCAGGTTGGTGTACAGGTTACCCGTGGCGACTTGTTCGCCGGTTTGCCAGCGCCCGTGGGCGGATCGAAGTTGCCGACGATCAGCCCTGCGGGCGTACTGGTTGCCGAAGTTGATATACAAGTCGTTCGTGAACGGCGTCGGCGAGAACAAGATAGACGTTGTCGCCGCGAACCGGATCGGTGGCGATCTTGCCGCCGTTGGCCGTGGTCGCGACCACTGCCCGTTCTGGATGCCGCCGGTCACGATCGGAGCGCCCGTGTTATCGCGGTTATTGAACGAATCCGACACGATCAGTAGAACTCGCCGTTCTCGTCCGGCGTCAACCCGGCTCGATCCATCACAGACCCACATCGTCCAGCCCGTCAAGTTCCAGGTCGGCCGCCACCGGCGCCGCGAACGCCCGTGAAGCCGAACCGCCACCACCACTTCCGCGGCCTTGGATTCCGGGCAGCGAAGCGATCGTGGTGCCGCCGATCGAGCTGAGGTCAAGCGGGAAAATAATCGTCGGTCAGGTAGCCAAGTCGGCGGTGCGTCCGTCGCCGTCGAAGTCGCCGGTGATCGGGAAGCTTCAGCCGCAGACCGGTTCCGGCGTGTGCGGTTGGGTATCGACGTTCGAGCATGGCAGCCGCGTCCAGTTGGAAGTCGTGGTTGATATCGAACCGCCACAGGATGCCGTCGAACACCGAGACTTCGTCGCCGTTGGCGATCAGCCGCCGCAGCGATGCCGTCGAAGTTGCCGGCCACCGGCGTGCCAGTTCGACCGTTCGGCTCGGCCAGCGAAGGCGGCCGGCTGTCGAGGCGTGCCGTTGTTGTCCAAGTCGATCAACCAGCGGAAGCCGCCAGCGCGCCTGCAGATCAGGCCGGCGACCACGATCTTCTCCGATGCTGATCCTGGCCCAGCAAGGCGCGGTCGGCGAAAAGTTACCGGCGAATATCGTCGCTGGTAAATCCGATGCCGTGAGTGATGTCGTTGACGAAGTCCACCGCGTCGTTGTCGAAGCGGTAGTTTCCGTTCGTGTCGACCCAGATCTGACGCCGACCATCAGACGCCCATTTCGGGACGCGTATCGACCGTGAAGCGAGCCACGTCGCCGCCCCAGCGGTATCGCCGCTGGGAAGGTCGGATCCTCATTTGCGGCTGAACGGACATCGGTTTCGCCGTCAAGGCGCGTTGCCCACCGGATCGACCACCAGGTCGGGAGATCGACGGCGGTATAGCGATCATCCGGCAGCGGATTCAGGATATCGTCGGCCGTACCGACAACGCCATCCATGGCGGGCAGGCTGAAGTGCAACGTGCCAGCCGACAGCCGTTGACGGATCGCGGATCGCTGGCGTGGCGGGGTCTTCCGTCGAGCTGCAGAAGTCGCCGCCGGTGACCGGAGTCGCTGCGGTTGCGTGGCGGGCGGTCTTCGAAGCCAGCTCGTTCTCGGCCTGGCTTCGTACAAGGCCGCGTACAGGAAGTTCGGGTCCACATTGCTGCGGTTCGGCAGATCGCGGACATTGATCACGATCGAGTTGACCAGCGGCGTCGGGATCAGCGTGGCGTCGGCCGGTCGCTTTGGATCGAACAGATCGAAGCCATCGGTCGGAGTGTTGATCCGCACGGCCGTGACTTGCGGACCTTGCGTATCGAGGAAGATGTTCCATGAAGTCGGCGTTGGCGTCGGGCGTGATGTTGCCCGCCACGTCCTCGCCCGTGATGTAGATCCGACGCAAGCCATCCTTGGTGAAGCCCAGTAGCGGGTTGTTCAGATCGATCGTCGAATCCAACCGCTGCCATGTGCCGCGCGGGAACTGGCCGGTGCCTTCGCCGTCCAGCGGATTGGCCACGGTCAGGCCGAGGAACAAGTCGGGGTTGGCCACGCCCGATTCCCGCGGCTGGAGGCCCGCCACGCCATTCGTGTCGACATACACCCGCACGATCGCGTTGGCTCGACCGTGCCGAAGAACGTGAGCGTGGTGTCGTTGGTTGCTCGATCGGTGTTGGTGACCGGATAACCGGCGACGCCCGAATCGCTGTCGGCCGCCAAGCCTTGCGTGGTATCGGCCAAGTTGATGTTGCCGAAGAACGTCGCCACGGGCGGCGTGGTGTCGACGATGATCTCCAGCGAATCCGCTGCGAGCATGAAAAGCCGGTCGCCTGCGGGTTAGCCGGATCGAGCATCTGGACGCGAGCCGTCAGGAAGTGGGTCCCTTCGGCCAGCACCGGCGTGGTGAACTGGTACACGCCCCACTCGATCGTCTCGCCCGGATCCTGGACGCCGTTGTTGTTCGTGTCGCCCACGAGCGACGCGAAGCCCAGCGGCGTTTGCGGTTCCTCGACCACCGTGAAGCCCGGATTGTCGCCTTCGTCGAAGATCGCGATGGCGTAACCAGGCTGCGTCGGCTGAGCCGCGCCCGGACGGAACGGAATGCCGATCGGATTGTCGCCCAGCGGCAGACCGGCCAGATCGTTGCCCGGCAGATCGTTGCGGAACAGGTTATCGTCAAACCGGAACACGATCGTCGGCGTGGTGTCATAGGTGCGATTGTCGAACAACGACCGACCGGTGTCGCTGTTCTCCGTTTGACCCGGAGGATTGGTCGTGCCATTGGCGGGCTTGTCGTCCAACTCCAAGTCGTGCGGAACCAGCGCGGGCAGATTGATCGCCGTCACGTCGTAGGCGTTGATCGCCGCGCCGACGCCCACGACCTCGAAGTAATAGATCTCGCCTTGCACGGCCGGGATGCGGACTCGCTCGTTGTTGTTCGCGTTGTCCGTGTTGTCGTCCCAGAAGCCGGTCAGCAGAGTACCGTCGACGTCATAGACGCGGATGTCCAGTTCGCCGTTGCCCGGCAAGCCCGGTCGAGCGCCGACCGCCGCGATCCGCTCGAACACGATCTGGAAGTCGATCGTGCCGGTATCGAGCGCTTCCACGCGATACCAATCGCTGTCCGCGGGCAGGCCGAAGGCGCCGGGGCCCGGATCGATCGTCGGATCGATATTCACGGTGGTCGCCGCGCCCAGATGCGTGGCGTTGTTGCGATCGTTGTTATGCTCGTTGGCGTCGTCCTTGAAGACCACCAAGCGGTTGGCGACGCCCGCCGATTCGATATTCACCGGCGCGGCCGGAGCCAGCGTATCGGCCACGACCTGCACGAACTCGATGCCGCTGAACACATGCAGGAACGCCTCGGCGTTGCCCGGTCCGATCTCCACGGTGCCCGCCGTGATATCGTTGTTCTGACGCAGAATCGACAAGTCGGGCGTGCCGACATCCACGATCGCCAAGCGATCCGAAGCCGCATCGTCGCCGCCATTGACCGTCATCCGCAGACTCGCGCCCGCCGCGTTGAACAGCGAGTCGGCGATGGCCACGCGGATCGTGTCGGCGCCAGCGCCCGCTTCCACGCGAGCTTCTTCCACATTGGTGATGGCGTCTTGCGTGCCGCCCGCGACCGTCGCGCTTTCGACGATCGTGCCGAACTGATCGGTCACGATATACTCCAGCACGTTGGCCGAAGGTTGCTCGACGCGAATCAGGTCCTTGCCCGACGTGCCGCGAATCAGAATCGTGTCGAAGTCGGCGCCGCCGTCATAGGTGTCTTGGCCGCCGCCGCCAACCATCGTGTCCTCGCCCGCGTTGCCGAACAGCATGTCGTTGCCCGCGCCGCCTTCCAGGAAGTCGTCGCCCATGCCGCCGATCAAGATCGCGTCGGCGTGCAACACGTCGTTGCCAGCGCCGCCGGTGAAGGTGATGCCGATCACATCCTCGACGTTCACGGCGCCCGGCCCGGTGACGTTCGCCGTCTTGATCGTGTCCGCGCCTTCATTGCCGCGAACGGTCAAGCGATCGGCCACATCCGCCCCGACGACTCGCACGTCGTAAGGCAGGCCCGCCACGCGAATCACATTGGTCGCCGCGCTCTCGACGCTGACCAACAGATTGTCGTCGGCCGGGCGGCCATCCACGAAGAACTGATCGTTGCCCGCCACGCCGCGGAGATTCACCACGCGAACTTCCGTGGTCGAAAGATCGCTGAGCGTCGCCGTCGGGTCGTCGCCGTTGGTCGCCGCCACGGCCGCGCCGGAGTCGCCGTCGTTGGCTCGGCCCACCACATAGCGGTCGTTGCCGGCGTTGCCCGAGACATCGATCTGGTCGATGCCCGCCATGCTGATGGTGATGTTGCCCGTATTGCGGAACAGAATGGCTCGCGCCGGATCGGTCAAGCTGGCGAAGACGTTGAACGTTTCATCGCCCGCGCTGCCGAAGAACAGCAGTCGATCCCCTTCCTCCGAACCGCCTTCGATCGTGTCGCTGCCGTCGCCCGGTTCCCACACAAACGTGTCGGAGCCCGCGCCGCCGAAGAAGAAGTCGTTGCCGCGATCATCCGGCGCGCCGTTCTCGACAGCCGACGGATTGCCGAAGATGTCATTGCCATCCTCGCCATAGATCTGATCCACGCCATCGCCGCCGATCAGCACGTCATTGCCGCTGCCGCCGTAGATCAAGTCGTCGGCGGGCGAACCAATAATTACGTCGTCGCCGAGGCCGCCGAAGATCGTGGCGTCGATGCTGCCCGACATGTCCACTGTGTCGTTGCCAGCGCCCGCGTCGACCACCTTTTCCAGGCTGGCCACGTTCAGATCGAGTTCGATATTGTCGGCGCTGCCGAAGGTGAATAGTTCCACGCGATCCATCGTGGCCCCGATCGTCGCCGAACCGGCGCCCGCGAACGAAATCGTATCGGCCGTCGAAGTCACCGTGTCGATGCCTTCCGTGCCCAGCACTTGCAATACATCGTATCCACCAGTTCCGCCGTTCGATGTGGTGATCGAGGCGCCGGTGAAGTCGAACATCGGCGCCAAGTTCGCGCGATGGCTGCCGCTGCCGCCATTGTTCGGATTGACCACATACGTGTCGTCTTCCGGCGTGCCGTTCATGGTCAGCGTATCATCGCCGCCCAAGCCTTGGTAAACAATCTGTTCGACGCCACCTGGCGACGAAGGCAGGTTATTGACCGGGCAGATGAACGGCCCGATCGTGATCAGCGAGGACAGCGTCACCACGTCGATCGTCGCCGTATCGATGCCGGTTGGCGTGTAGTTCACCGTCTGCGTGAACGGCGTTTCCAACTCGAACACATCGCCTTGCTGGCCCACGCCGGTCGGAGCGGCTGGCGTGCCGCCCGCGATGAATACGTCCACGTCCCACACGGCGTTGTTCGGCGCCGGTGTCCGCAGCACGATATCGTCATCGCCCGCCAAGGCGTCGATATACAGATCGGTGATGTTCAGGAACAACATCGCCGGACCCGTATTGACGCTGACCGTGAAGTCCTGCACGCCATCCGTACCGACATGCGTGCTGGCATCGCGAGCGATAATGGTGATGTCGTCGTCGCCATTGGTGCCGATCACCTTGGCGGGACCGCCGCCGTTAATCGTGATCGCTTCGATATGATCCCAACTGGTGCGTTCCGCGCCCGCCGCGACGAAACCGCCTTCATCGTTCTCGGGGCCCGGTTCCACCACGAACGCCGCGGTCGGGAAGAACACGATCTCGTCGCCCGCCGAAGCCCCGATCGGATCGCCGCCGTCCAGGAACAGCGGAATCGTGCCGGGTCGCACGTTGAACGTGTCGTCCCCTTCGAGCCCGAATACTTGCAGCGTTTCGTTGTTGGTCCAAGTCACCGAACCGTCGATCGTCAGATCATTGGCATCGTCGACTTCCACCGTGTTGGCTGGCGTCGCGGCATAGCCGGGGAAGGCAAACGCCGCGGCGCTGGTGTTGACGTTGAACGTCTGACTCAGACCGTTGCCTACCACGATCAACGAATCCTCGCCGCCCGCCATGTCGACGCTCAGCGCGCCGGTGATGTTCGTGTAGTTCACCACGGGCGCGGCGATCGAACCTTGGACTTCGCCAGCCTTCTGGATGGCCGCGCCGCGTTCGATTCGCCCGCTGGCGCCCGTCAGCACCGTGACGGTCAAGTCTTCATCGTCGGCAGTGGCCGTGACGCTCAGGTTTTGAGCGTTGGCGTTCAGATTCAGATGCTCGACCCCCAGGAAGCTAACCGTGCCGCCGTATCCCGTAACGGTTTGCGGACCGAACGCCACGGCGACAGCCGCCGCCGCGCCACTCAGATTCAACACGTCGCTGGCCGATGGATCGCCGCCGTCCACCAACGTCCGACTGTAAGGCAACGTGCCCGTCAAGTTGAACGTGTCGTCGCCGTTGAGCCCTCGCAGATACAGGACGTCAATCCCGCCCGTATTCAAGATCGTGGTGACGAAGGCGCTCGACGGGTTAATCACCTGGATCGTGTCGGCCGGGCCGTTGACGTTGAAGAGGTTGCTGTCGTTCGTGCCATTCAACTCCAGCACGTCTTCGCGAACCCCAGCGCCCGAGGCGAAGGTCACGCTGCCGCTCCCGCCAATGTGGGCGAACGTCAACGGAACCAATCCCGTTCCGCCGCCCGCTTGACGGGTGGCGATCGTGCCCGCGTCCGAAGCAGCGCCCGGCGTCAACGTCACTTGATGGATGCCAGCCGCCGTCGTATGCGTCAGAGCATCGGTGCCTCCCTGGCCGTCGATGGTCACGCCTTCGATCGTGGTGAACGTCACCGTCGGCAAGGCGTTGACCGTGATCGTGCCGCCGCCGATGGTGTTCGATGGGTTGTAACCGATCGTGTCGTTGCCCGCCGTACCGTTAACGATCAACGTGTCACTGGCCGAGGGATCTCCGCCGTTGACGGTGATGCCGGTCAGGCCGGTGGGCGTGGTGGCGTTGTTCAGGCTGATGGTGTCGTCGCCCGCCAAGCCGTTGAGCACCAACGTTGTCTTGTTGGCGAACTCGATCGACTCGTAGGCGTCCACCGTCACGTGACCCCAAGCCGCGTTCATCGCGCTGGCCGCGTAGCTGATCGCATTCGACGCCGCCGTGCCGTTGACCGTCAACGTCGCCGACATCGTCAAGTCCACGACCGGCTCCAGGTTGGCGAAGTCGATCGTCATCGTGTTGTCGTAAGCCAATCGGCCCTCCGTCACCGACGGACCCGGCGAGTACACCGCGTTGGTCACCGCCAGGTTGCCCGTGACCGTCAGCAGGTCGCTGCCGCTGCCGCCGTCGTAGCCGATCAACGGCACGATCAATCCGGCCGTGTCGTCCACCGTCAAGCGATCGTCGCCACCCAACGTATTGACTTGGATCCGACCCAATCCGGCCGCCGCCGTCACCGTCACGCCCGTGCCGTTGCCGTCCACCGCTTGCACCGAACCCGCGCCCGGCACCGACAACGTGAACGCATCCGCCGCGCCGTCGGCGCCTTCGATCACCAACGTGTCGGTCGCCCCGCCGGTGAACTCATAGTTCGCCGCCGTCGCTCCCGCCAGGAACCAAGTCGCGAAGGTCACCACGTCGCTGCCCGCGCCGCCCAGCACTCGGAAACGATCCACGCCCGTGAACTCCACACTCGGCAAGCTATCGCTGCCGACCACGTCGCGCCCCACGCCCCGCGCCACGCGAGCCGTGTTGTCGCCCGTGCCCAAAGCCACTTCCAACGTCTCGGCGCCGTTGCCCAAGTAAGCCAATGTCTCCACGCCGCTCACGCGAATCGGATTGGCCAACAGACCCGCCACCGTCTGGTCGTCGCTGTCGGCCGCGTCCGGAGCCACCGTGACCAACGCCGCATTCGTGTCGCCCGTCAGCACCAACGTGTCGCTGCCCGAAGGACCGCCGCCGAACACGCGCAGTTCGCCCGATACCGTGAACGCGCCCGGCGTCACCGTGATGTCGTCGTCTCCCTCCAAGCCGTTCAGATCGTAGTTCTCGACCGAAACGCTCAGCACCGACACATGAGCGCCCGCCGAACTGGTCAGGTCGAAGTCGATGGCGTCGTCCGCCGTCAACACGGCCGCCAGTTGGTCGCTCGACTCCGTTCCCAACAGCACCAACGTATCGTTGCCGCCGGTGCCGTTGGCCGTGACCGTGCCGGTCGCGCCCAGGTTCTCGTAACCGATCGCCAGCAAGCTGTTCAAAGCCATCTGGCCCGAATCGACCGTCGCGCCCGGCGTGTGCACGAACGTGTCCGTACCGGTAACGGTCAGGCTCTCGTTGTCGCTTTCGCCGTCGTAGGTCAAGTGCTCGATCGTGGTTACATTGATCGGCATTTGTCCGGCCAACTGCAACAAGCCGCCGTCGGCCGCGTTCGGCGTCCAGACCGGCATATCGTTCACTCCGTCCACGCCGGTAACCGATAGCGTATCGCTGCCCGAGGTCGGCAATCCGCCGTCCAAGTTAAACGTCACGCCGAGATTGGCGACGTTCACGTCCAGCGTGATGGAGTCGCTTCCATGCTTGCCTTGAATCGTCAGATTCGTCGCGTTCAGGTAGGTCACGATCGGACCGTCGTTGATCTGCACGTCGACCGTATTCGCGGCCGTGCCTTGAGCCGTGATATGGTCATCGGCGCCCGTCCCCATAATCACCGCCGTGCCGTTGGCGTTCGCCAAATTCACCGTCGCGGCTTCAATATGGTCGTAGCTGATCGAGGCTTCGTTGGTGAAGCTGAAACCGCCCTCATCCCCTTCGGGACCCGGCGAGAACATCACGCCCGGCGTGGCCAGCACGATCAAACGGTCGCCCACGACGCCAATCGGATCGCCGCCGTCGATGTAAACCGGAATGTTGCCCGGCGTCACCGTAAACGTGTCGTCTTCATCGCCGCCGTTGACCGTCACCGCGCTGGTGTTCGCAAGCGTAAAGCTCACGATGCCGCCGTTCGCTCCGGTGTTTACCGTGCCCGCCGGAACATCCACCGTCACGCCGTCGACACCCGGCGTGGCGTTGACAACCAGCGAGTTCTGTCCGCCCAGCGGATCGACGCTGATCGTGTTGGCCGCCACGTTCGAGTAGTTCACGACCGGATGTTGCCCATTGGCTTGCAACGTCCCCGCATTGCCGCCAAACGGCGTCACGACAAACGTATCGTCGTTGGCCGTGCCTTGAACGGCCAACGTCTGACCATTCGCGTTGGCGTTGATCGTCTCGATGCCCGAGTAAATGGCATCGGGCGAACCGGCGACCCCCGCGTCGTCGATCGTCGAGGCGCCCAGGTTAATCGTGGTGGCGCCCGTGCTGGTGAAGTTCAGCACGTCGCTGGCGCCCGGCTCATCCCCTTCGACCGCGATGCGAATGTCCGCCACGGCCGTGATGTTGAACGTGTCGTCGCCGCCCAATCCCAGCAGGCGGTAGCGTTCCAGGCTGGTCGTGTTCACGGCCAATTGGCTGTTCAACACAACGGCGGCCGTGCCCGCGACCGTAAACACGTCGCTGGCCGCCGTGCCGTCGTAAACCAATTCGTCCGTCGCTCCGCCCGCTCCGTCAACGGTGACCGTGCCCGCCAAGCCCAGATTCAGGAAGCTCATCGGCACGAAGCTGTTCACACGCACGCTGGCCGAATCAATCGTCGCGCCCGGCGTGTAATGAATCGTGTCCGAAGCCGCCGTGCCAACGACCGTCAACGTATCGTTGTCGGCACTGGCGCCGGCGTTGATCACCACTGATTCGATGGTCGTGAAGTTGACGGTCGGCGAAGCGGCAATGGCCACGGTGCCCGCATCCGGAGCCGTCGGCGTGAAGGTGATCAGGTCGTTTCCGGTCGAACCATTGACGACCAGTTCGTCGCTGGCCGTGGGATCGCCACCCTGCACCGTCAGCGTCGTGACTCCCACCAAGCCCACCGGCGAAACGCTGAACTTGTCGTCGCCAAAGCGACCTGCCAGCGTCAGTGTGGGGTAAGCCGTAAAGGTAACGACCGCTCGGTCATTCACCCAAACCAGGTTGTTTCCGCCCAAATTCGCGGCGGCGATCGTGTCGTTGTCGTGCGTGCCTTGGACCGTAAGACTGTCACCGACGCCGCCCGTTCCATTGATCGTCAAGAACTCCAACCCG
Organism: Pirellulaceae bacterium; assembly: GCA_041399085.1. GTDB lineage: Bacteria > Planctomycetota > Planctomycetia > Pirellulales > Pirellulaceae > JAWKTM01. The sequence continues at coordinate 6,319 of JAWKTM010000097.1, read as the reverse complement.
AAGTAGTTCACGTCATCGGCGCCCGGTCCGTCCACCAAACCAGCGTCGGGAGTCGCGCCCGGAGAGAGCGTGACCGCGCCGGCGGCAGCGTTCACAACCAACCGATCCCCAGCGCTGCCAGCCGAGTTAGTCGCCGCGCCACCCATGACGGTGAGCACTTGACCACCGCTGCCGGTGACCGTGACGGTGTCAACGCCGTCGCCCGCGTCCACCGTCAAGGCGTTCGGAGCCGCTTCGGCTAGATCGATTCGCTTCAGTCCCGTGACCAGCACGGTGTTGGCCGTGCGATCGACGGTGATGGCATCGTCACCCACCGTTCCATGCACGGTGACCTTATCGGTCGCGGCGCCGCCATCCACGGTGAAGGTGCTGCCCAAGCCCGCGGCCAAGTTCGCCGTCAACGTGGTGCCGCTGTTGTTCGAGATGGCTTGCACTTGCGTCGCGGATGTCGGCGTGACCGAGATGTCATCCGAATTGGCCGTGCCGATCACGTTGATCGTGTCGGTGGCGTCACCGCCCGAGTTATAAGTGATGTCGGCAAGACCGGTTTGCGAACCGAATTGCTGAACGGTCAGCGAATCGTTGCCCGCCAACGTATCGACATTCAAGTGCTCGATGCCGCTCAGGGCGATATCGCCACCCACAATGCCCGCCACGATATCGAGCGCCGCGCCGAGCGTCACCGTTACCGCGTCGGCCGCTCCCGTGCCGATAACGGTCACGGTATCCGACGCCGTGGGATTGCCGCCACGCAGTTCGATGCCGTTCAAGAAGCTGCCCGCCAGACCCGTGCGATTTACGGTGAATGCGTCGTCGCCATCCAAGCCGTCGACAATCAGCCGTTCGATGGCATCCGTGACGATCGCCACGTGGTTGCCGAAGACCGACGACATGCTGACTCGCGCGTCCAGCGTGGCGTCGTCCGCGACGGTGAACGTGTCATTCGACGTCGTGCCAGCCATCACCAACACGTCGGCCGCTCCGCCGCCAGAGCGAACGTTCAGCAAGCCTTGCAAGCCGAGGTTGACGTATTCGATGCCCAACCCCGCGTCGTCATTGCCAATGTCGGTGATGTCGAACTTGCCCGCGTCGGCCGCGTTGCCCGGCGTGTGCACAAACCGACTGTTCGCCAGGCGGCGAAGACCGTCAGGACTTCATTGCCGTCTTCACCGTCGTAGATCAAGCGTTCGGCCAGCGTGATGTTGATCGACTGCGTGTCGATCACCAGGGTACCGCCGTCCACGAAGTTCGGAGTCCACGTGGCGTTGTCGTTGTTGGTGCCATTGCGACCCGTGATGGTGACCGTATCCAAGTCCGCGGCTGGGCAAGCCGCCGATGATGTTAAGCGGGTTGATGGCCAGAGCGTTGACGTCGATATCGATGTCGTCGTCGCCCGCTTGACCGTCGATGGTCAAGTTCGGCACATTCGTGAACTGGAAGGCCGGTCCGCCATCGATGCTGACCGTGAAGTCATTCGCCCCCGTGCCCACGACCGTGATGTCGTTGTCGGCGGCGCGGTTCCAAAGATCGTGACCGACGTGTTCGCGCCGTCACCGGTGAACTCGCCCGACTCGATCCCCTGGAAGCTGACCGGAGCATTCGCGCCCGATCTCGAAGCTGCCCGAATCCGGAGTCGGCCCGGCCGGAAGACGATCGCGCTGGCGTCCGGCGTTGATGTTTAAGGCATCGCCCGGAACGCTGGCCGTGGGATTGCCGCCCGACACGAAGATGGGCACGTTGGCCGACGGGGTGACGGCGAACGTATCGTTGCCGCTGAAGCCGTTGATCGTCAATGCGTCGTTCGCGCCCAAATTGGCCAGCACCACCGATTCCGCGCCCGTGATGGCAACCAGCGTGTCGGAGATCGTGGTGAACGCATCCGCCCCCGCCGAGCCTTCCACCGTCACTTGATCGTTGCCGCCGTTGCCATCCACCGTAAACGTTCCGATGCCGGAACCGTTTACGATCGGCTGACCCTCCGCGATCACCGTCGCGCTGTTGGCGCCGGTGGGGCGGACCAGCAAGTCGTCGTTGCCGGTCGAGCCCTGAACGGTCAAGTTCTGTCCGCCCGCCACGACATTGATCACGTCGATGCCGGCGTAAACCACGTCGGGAGTGCCCGCGACACCCGCGTCTTCGATCTCGTTGTTGCCCAGCTCGACCGTTGTGCCGCCCACCGACGTATAGTTCAACACGTTCGTGTGGTTGGCCGATTCGTCGCCTTGAACGGTGACGCCGATATTCGCGAGCGCCGTCACGTTGAACGTGTCATCGCCGCCCAGACCGCGAAGCACATAGCCTTCGACCGCGGTCGTGCCCACGCCGATCTGGTTGTTAAGACCAATCGATGGCGCGACAACCGCGGCCCGGACCGCTATCCGGTACGCTGAACACGTCGGAAGCACCGGTGCCGTTGTAAATCAAGACGTCGCCGTCACCGGCGTTCGGGTCGTTAATCGTGACCGAGGCAGTCACGCCTAGATTGGTGAACTGCAACGGCAATCGCGAATCCACGGCGACTTCGCCCGAATCCACGGTCGCGGCAGGCGTCAACACAATCGTGCTGGCGACCGCCACGGCTAGCGTGTTCACGGTGATCGTGTCTTGTCCACCTTCGCCGTCGTAAACCAGATGCTCGATCTGGTTCAACGTGGTGAGCGAATTGAGATTCGTGATGTTCAGCGTGCCGCTGTCCGCGCCGGTCGGCGTGTAGACGACGTTGTCGACTTGCGCGCCCGGCGTGCCGAAGATCACTTTGTCGCTGGCGGTGGGAAGACCGCCGTTGATCGTCAGATTGGTATTCCAAACCGCTCCATTCGGCGCTGGCGTCTGCACGGCGATCTCGTCGCTGCCGCCCAGGGCGTTCACGATCAAGGACGGAGTGTCCAGGAAATACAGCTCGATATTGTCGTTCACCGATACCGTGAAATCGTTGACGCCATTGGCGCCGGCGTGGGTCGAAGCGTCGCGAGCAATCACGGTGATCGCATCCGCGCCGTTCGTGCCATTGACGGTCGCTCCGCCGGGCAGAGTCAACGGCCCAATCGATTCCAAGTGGTCGAAGCTGACCGTACCCAAGTTCGTGTCGAAGCTGCCTTCGTCGTTCTCGGGTCCCGCGTTGAACGTGGCGGTGTTCACGCCGATCAAGTTCATCGTGTCGCCGGGCAGCGAAGCGATGGGCGGTCCACCATCGATCAAAATCGAGGTTGTCAACGAGGGCGTGACGTTGAAGGTATCGGCGCCCGACAGCCCCCAAACGGTCAGTCCCTGAATCGACGCCAAGTTCACGCCCAACCGGCCGGTCAAGTTCACGGCCGTGCCGCTGACCGCGATCGTGTCCGGCGCTTCGGTCGCCGTGAACTCGACCGAGTTGCTGCCGCCGCCACCGTTGAGCGTCAAGCCGCTGGCCGTGTCAATGCGGAACGTCGTGGCCAGACCCGCCAAGCTGAGATCGGCCGAATCCGCATCCACCGGTGTGACATCGAATGCGTCGTCGGACGCTCCGCCCAAGAAGGTCACTTGTTGGTTCGCCCCGTTGATCACGACATGCTCGATGCCGCTGTACGCCACCGGCCCCGAACCAACTTGCGAAATCGTGCTCGTCGCCAGATTCACCGTGATCGCGGCGCCCGTGCCGTTGAACGTTAAGGTGTCGCTGCCCGCCGAGGGCGCGTCACCCGCCACTTGAATCGACAAGTTGGCTTGCGGAGTGACGCTAATCGAATCGCTGCCGTCCTCGGTTTCGATCAACAGGGCCGAAGGCGCTCCGACGTTGATGATCGCCAACGGAACACCGGCCGGAGCGTTGGTCAGCACGCCGCCGGCAAAGGTAACCGTGTCGTCGCTGTTCGTGCCGAAGAACGCCACCGCGTCTCCAGTCCGGCGCTGAAGCTGCGAGTTGCCGTCGCCGACATACCGCTGAAACTGATTTCCGGTAGCTCGAACGCGCCTCCGCTCATGGCGCCGCGGATCGTTCCCGTGTTGGGCGTCGAACCGCTGAAGTATTCGAACACATCCGGGTTGACCGTCCCATTGATCGTGAACGTGTCACCCGCCGATTGGCCCACCAACGACAAGGCTTCGATACCCGTATAAGTCACGTCCGGGCTGACGGCCAACGCGATCGTTCCCGCGCCTTGGCCGGTCGGCGTCACGGCCGCGTTGTCGTTCACCAGAACTCGGTCGTTCACGATCAGCAGATCGCTGCCGCTGGGATCGCCGCCGTTGACCGTGATGCCGGTCATTCCCGTCGGCGTCGTCGGATTGTTCAAATTGATAACGTCGTCACCGGCGCCGCCGTTGATGACCAGCGTCGTCTTTCGCGAGAACTCGATCGTCTCGAAACCATCAACGGCCACCAAACCCGTGGTGTCGCCAACAAAGAACGGACCGCTTGGACCGGCCGTGTAGGTGATATGGTTGTCGCCCGCGGTGCCGTTGATCGTCAATGTCGCCGCCGGAACGTTGTCCTCGACCGGCTCCAAATTGGCGAAGTTGATCGACATGTCGCTGGCGCCGTAGTCGTAATCCAAACGGCCTTCGGAAATTCCCGGTCCCGGCGTGTACGTCGCGCTCAACGCCTGCGGCGCGTTGCTGCCCGTCACCCGCAACGTGTCGTTGCCCGTTCCGCCGTCGAACATCACGGGCGTCGTCACCACCGCCGTGCTGGCGTCCACCAACAGCAAGTCGTCGCCCTCGCCCGAGTTCACCACGACCTGGGCCATGTCCGCGTAACCAATCGACACGCCCAATGTCGCCGTCGTCTGGGTCAACGTCACCTCATCGCCAAAACCCGTTCCCACCAATTCGAACGTATCCCGCGGCTGCGCCGGCAAGCCCGACAACAAACCGTTGATCTGATACGTGCTGCCCTGAGGCAAACGATCCGGCGATACCACGAACCGATCCACGCCGCCCTGGTTGCCCAAGATCAAATTGCCGATGCCCTCGACGATGACCGGCGTGCGGTTGTCGATCTGCACCATCGCCGCCTCGAGCAAAATGAACGGACCGTTGGCTAGCGTCCAGACGTTGTCCCCTAGATCGTCGGTGATTTGCAGCGAATCGTTGTTGTCGCCGCTGAGGAACTGCAGCGTCTCGATGCCGTTGTAGCGAACACTGAAACCGCCATTCACTTCCTGCACCTCGCCCGTGTCGTGCAGGTTGTTCAGGAAGTCCGGCAACACCCGGAAGTCGCCGCCCACGATGGGCGCGCTGAGTTCGTCGATCTGCAACACGTCGCTGCCGCTGCCCGGCTCGCCGCCCAACACATTGACCGTCCGGCCCGCCGCGGGTTCGACGTAAATCACGTCGTCGCCACCGGCCGCGTTGATGATGACTTGGGCAAAGGCCGAGACGTCCACCACATTGTTAAAGCCCAACAGGTTCGTCACCGTGACGATGCCCGCCGCGTTCAAACGAATCGTGTCGTTCTCCGAAGTGCCTTGGATCACGACCGCCGTGCCGGTGACCGCCACGTTTTCGACACCAGCGTAGCCGAGCGACAACATCGCGTTGCCGTTGGCGTCGACCGGATCAACCGTGCCCTCGCCCGGATTCGCGCCCGGCGTGACCGTGGCGTTGGCCGTCGTCACGGTCAGCGCGTCGGCGGCCGCTTGGCCCAGCGCGTCGACATGCGCCGACTCGACGCCCGCCAGCGAATACAACGTCGAGCTTCCGCCCGATGTGACGTTCAACGTCCCGCTGTTCGCCGCCGTCGGCGTGTAAGCCAACGTATCGTCCGCGCCCGAAATACTCAGTTGGAACGAATCGCTGGCAGTCGGCAGACCGCCGTTGACGTTCACGTTGCCAATTTGCCAGTTGGTCGGATGCGATACGACGAACTGATCGTCCCCGTCGCCGCCGTTCAAATTGATGTCGCTGGAGGTCGAACCGAAGTGACGGAAACGGATATCCGGCCCGCCGTTGACTTGAGCCACGCCGACTAACGTGCCCGTTCCGTTGACCGTGAAACTGTCCGCGCCGCCCGTTCCGTTCAAGTTCAAGACATCGTCGCCCGTTCCGCCAACGGCGGCTGGCGTATCGCCGTCGATTTCAAGCTGTTCGGAGCCAGTGAAGTTCACGACCGTCGCCGCGTTCGCTCCCGAACGAAGCACTTCCAAACGACCCGAGTCATCCGAGGCGCCGGGGAAATAAGAGAACGTGTCGCTGGCGTCGTCGGTTCCAAATGCCAACACCACGTCGGTCTGATTGCCGGTTCCGCCGCCAGCCGGTTGGCCGCCGTCGAAGTTGATCGTCACCGCGCCGTCATTGCGCCCCGCAATCAAGTTCAGTCCATCGCTTCCGCCGAGCCCTTCGA
>JAWKTM010000096.1:0-22503 GCA_041399085.1 Pirellulaceae bacterium | reverse complement strand
GTGGAATTCTCGTTCTTCCGACTGGGGGCGGTAAGACATTCACGGCATGTCATTTTCTTGGTCGGAATCCATTGTCCGATGGATTTAAGGTTCTGTGGCTGGCTCACACGCACCACTTATTGGAGCAAGCCTTTGCCAGTTTTGATCAGCTTGTGGGCCTTATCGGCGAGCCGAAGACTCAGTTCAACATTCGAGTCGTGTCGGGCACGATCGGACATTTTCCGGTGCACTCCATTAAGCCCAGTGACGATGTGGTAATCAGTTCATTGCAGACAATCTGCAACGCCATGGGCCACCGGCACCAGAAATTTGATCAGTTCCTGGATTCCGCACGGGGACGTCTATTCGTGGTTTTCGACGAGGCGCATCATTCTCCCGCCCCCAGCTACAGGAGTCTGTTGCAGAGTCTTCGGGAACGTTGTCCACAGATGCACCTGTTGGGACTGACGGCGACTCCCACCTACACGGACGTAAAGAAGCGTGGTTTGGCTACCGAAGCTCTTCCCGCAAGAGATCATCTTCGAGATTCCCGCGAAAGACCTGATGGCGGCTGGCATACTATCAAGACCCGTTTTCGAAGAGGCACGAACCACATTTGAGGCAAACTTCGACGACCGAGAGTATGAAAACTGGGTCGGCACCCATCGAGATATTCCCGACACGATCATCGCGTCGCTGGCAAGCAGCCGCGAACGAAATGAGTACATCGCTGGGTGCTATGTCAACGAACGTGCGAAGTACGGCAAGACAATCATCTTTGCGGATCGCTGGGAGCAATGCGAACAGCTCAGTGAAGCCTTAAAAAGACGCGGTGTCAAGGCGGATGCCATCTACTCTCACGTGGACGCCAATCCCGGAAGTGCCGAAGGCCGCAATCGTCGCACGTCAGCCGAGAATGCGAAAGTTCTGCAAGCTTTCCGCGATGGCAAGTTGGACGTTCTCATCAATATCAGGATGGCCACCGAGGGAACGGACGTCCCGGACGTTCAGACCGTGTTCCTCACCCGTCAGACAACCAGTCAAATTCTGTTGACTCAGATGGTAGGGCGCGCCCTCCGCGGTCCGAGATTCGGTGGTACGGATAAGGCGTATATCGTTTCGTTTATCGACAACTGGAAGCATCGAATCAATTGGGCAGCCTATGACCAATTGGCGCCGGGTTTGGCCGATGAAACGGTATCCGAATATGGTACGAGACCGCCCATCCAGCTGATCTCGATCGACCTGGTGCGACGACTCGCCAGGCAGATGGATTCGGGGATCAACGTCAACCCTTCCCCGTACAAAGCCTTTCTGCCGATTGGATGGTATCGTTTGGAATATTTTGCACAGGTGGAAGGAACCGACGACATTGAACCGATCGGTCAACTTGTAATGGTATTTGAAGAAGAGATGCCGGCGTTTGAGCGATTCATCAAGGCACTGCAAAGTTACGAAGATTTAAGTTCGCTTGAGGAGGATACGGTCCGCCTTTCGGAAGTTCGGAGTCGTATAGACCAGTGGCATGAGGAATTCTTTCCGAGGTCGATGCCCGCGTCGGCGGCGGACTTGTTGAAGATTTATTCAGCGTAGCCCGGCATTTGGCTCAAAACGAACGGCAGCGCCCAAGTTTTTCCTGTTCGATGTACGAGATCAACACGATCTCGATGCGGTTGCCGAACACCACTTGGCTCAGTCGCTAGACGATCGCGCTAAGGCGGCGGCTTTGAGGGTGAATACACCCGCCAGGATCGCTTCTGGCGGGTCATCTACTACACTTATCCGCTGTTCAAATCTCACTATGACGCTTGCATCAATCGAATACTGGACGCTTGCGAGCATGGCAATGATCCGGACGACCATCGACCTTTCTTCCAAACGCCCGAGGCGATTCCCATTGTCGAACCTTCCGAGGAGCTGAAGGATCGAGTTAAGTCTCGGGACGGGTTTCGGTGCTTGTGTTGTGGCTACAGCAAGCTACGTTCAAAGCTTCAAGTAGACCATATCTCGCCAAGCTACCACGGCGGCGGCAATCACTTCGACAATCTCCAAACGCTGTGCAAAGACTGCAATGGCCCAGCAGGAAAGGGCATTGACAATATTAGTTTTCGAAACAACCAAACGACGCTAACCACATCGCCGTCGCGGTTGCCATTGCCTAAGCCGCCTACTGGTGTTCATGCCAAGAGCGCCGAGCGGTGGGAGCTGTTTTTACGACGAACGATCAACCTCTTCTTTCGCTGTGCGGCCGTCGATACGGTGGAGATTGGCGGGAGAGGTCCGCGATTTCGGCACTGGCAGATCAGACTATTCCCTGGGAACAATGAAGCGTGGCTGAAGCCGCACTTGCCAGACTTAATCCAACGGATTCGAGAAGCGCGGGAACGGGCAGGATACGAAGCAGCCCCGGACAAGATTACCGTGACCAGTTGAAGCGGCTCTGACGGCAAAGATTCGGTGGCTCTTGTGGGATTGTTCCCGAGTTCGTGCGTTACCTTGACTTGAAGGTCGATCTCCTTGATTGGCGATCCTCTGCCTGCTGCTCCGCGAGTCGCCGTCCCAATCGCCCGCCAACTGGCTGCTCGATCTCATGACTGAGCATCTCGACCCGACGAAACGATGCTGTCCGCAACTCGATACGACAGTTCTCGATCTGTTCGATCACCCGCCGTCGGCCGACCTCTTCAATCCTCGCGTTCCGGGACGCATCGCCGTTGCCTGCCTCGCGATTTTTCCCACCATTCCGCGCGTATTCCGTGGCCACTTCCCAGGTAAAAGCCTCGGTCTTTCTAACTACACTCCCCGAACCGTGAAACAAATTCGCCGTTTTCCAACGTTGACTTTCTCCAAACCACGCCCGCACCCGCAAACCTTGTCCCGCACCCCGCGCCCGATGATTGTTGGACAGCCGATTCCACCTTGACCGAATGTCGCGCAGTGGATAACGTCCGCCGCCCGTACAGGTTTCGCGCACGAAGTGCGGACTTGAACGGGGTCAAGCCGAGCTGTCCTTCACCGATAAAGGTTGCACGATGCATCCTCGTGAATTGAGCCCGAAGTCCGGGGAAACTGTGGCCGTCGCCGCGGACGAACGACCTTCGCAATCGCGAATCAGCCGCCGCGCGCTGTTGGCGCTGATGGCCGAGCTGGCGTTGCTGACCGGTTTCAGCGGTTGCTCGTCGCCGTTCTTTCGCAAAGAAAAGCCCGATCAGAAGCCGGACATTGCCGAATTGGTGGACGAAACCAAGTTGATCGGCGACACGGCCATTCCGTTCGGATTGCGGCCGATGAAAATCGAAGGCATCGCCGTCGTCAACGGTTTGGACGGCACGGGCAGCAACCCCACGCCATCGCCACAGCTTGATCGCTTGGTCGGCGAGATTCAGACGCATTCGATCGACAGCCCGAGTGCCTTTTTGGCTTCGACCAGCACGGCGATGGTGTATTTGAAAGCGTATATTCCGGCCGGCGCTCGCAAGGGAGACACGTTCGACGTCGAAGTCACCGTGCCGCCTCGTAGCGAGACGACCAGCCTGCGCGGCGGTTGGCTGATGCCCGCTCGGATGCGCGAAATGGCGGTCCTCGGCAACTCGGTTCACACGGGCAGCGAAGCGGCGATTGCCACGGGGCCCGTGATTGTCGATTCGTTGTTTTACGACGACGAGAACGGCGTGTATGCCAAGCGCGGCCGCGTGTTGGGCGGCGGCACTTGCGGCATCGATCGACCGTTGGGGTTGATGGTCAGCAAGGATTACAGCTCGGTCCAGACGGCTCGGCTGATCGGTGTGGCGATCAACGCGCGGTTCCATCACTTTTCGGGCAACGGATTGAAGAAAGGTGTCGCCACGCCGAAGGAAGACGACTTCATCGAGATCGTGGCTCACCCGACTTACAAGCACAATTTGAATCGCTACATGGCCGTGCTGCGAAGCATCGCCGTGCGCGAGTCGGCTCAGCAGCGGCTGGATCGAATGGAACAGCTCAAGCTGCAATTGGCCGAACCGATTTCGGCGTCGCGAGCGGCGATGCAGTTGGAAGCGATCGGCCGCGACGCGATTCCGATTCTTCGCGAAGGAACGCGGGCCATCGATCCACAGATTCGTTTCCACGCGGCCGAGGCGTTGGCGTACTTGGATCACCCGGACGCCGCGGAACCGCTGGCTTCGGCCGCCGCGATGGAACCTAAGTATCGGTTGCGGGCGATTGTGGCGTTGGCCGCGATGGATGAACTGGCGGCTTATGACGCGCTGGTCAAGCTGCTGGATTCGCCGAGCGTCGAAGTGCGTTATGCCGCTTATTACGCGCTGCGGTTGCGAAACGAGCGCGAGCCGTTGGTTCGCGGCGAAATTTTCAACGGCACGGTCGCGCTGCATCGCGTTCCGAGCTCGGCCGATTTCGTGATTCACTTCAGCCGCCAGAACCGCCAAGAGATCGTGCTGTTCGGCCAAGCGACGCCGATGCGACCACCCGCCTTTTTGTACGCCGGCAAGAATATCTTGATCAAGGGAACGCCAGACGGCCGTCTACGCGTCACGCGTTATCAGCCCGGCAAAGAGGATCAGATCGAGGAATGCGAATCCGAAATCGAGGCGATGATCCGAGCGATCTTGCAGGTCGGCGGCGACTATGCCGACGTGATGGACGCGGTGAAAGGGGCGCAGGCCAAAGGCGATCTGCAAGTGCGAATTGCGATTGATACGCGAACCGAAGTCAACCGTCCACGCCGCGACAAGGGCGAATCGGATTCGGAAGACTCGGGCGACGGTGGGGCCGATTCGCTGCTGGATATCGATGCGTCGGAACTCGACAGCGACTCGCCAGCCGATGGCAAACGTCATAAACTCGGTCCCGGCGAAACACGGGAGGGCATCATGCATGACGTGGACGCCGTCGAAGAAACAGAGCCGAAAAAAGGCTTCTGGAGTAGAATGTGGCGTCCGTTCGGTGGTTAAATGGAAGAGACCGACTCGCATGCCCGGGCTTCCGCCCCGCCGAAGCTCATGTTGCCTGAAGTCACCGCCGCGACACTCGCCGGCTCACTGATCCATCCGCCCTTCGCACCCACCTGTTAATCACCCGATGCTGAAAGCCCTGGAAATCGCCGGATTCAAAAGTTTCGCGGATCGCACGCGATTCGAATTTCCGCCGGGCATCACCGTGGTCGTCGGCCCCAACGGCTCGGGTAAGTCGAATATCGTCGATGCGATTAAATGGGTGCTCGGCGAGCAGAGTGCGAAGAGCTTGCGCGGCAAGGACATGGCCGACGTGATCTTCAAAGGCTCGGGCAACAGCGGCCGCAAGATGATGAACACGGCCGAAGCCACGATCATCTTCGACAACAGCGAAGGCCGCTTGCCGGTCGACGCGCCGGAAGTTCATGTCACTCGACGCGTCTATCGCAGCGGCGAAGGCGAGTATCTGATCAATCGACAACCCTGCCGCCTGAAGGACATCCGCGACATGTTTCGCGGCACCGGCGTGGGAACCGACGCTTACAGTTTGATCGAACAGGGCAAGGTCGATCGGATGCTGCAAGCGTCGCCGAAAGATCGCCGAGCGATGTTCGAGGAAGCGGCCGGCATCAGTCGCTTCAAGGCCAAGAAGGTCGAAGCCCAGCGGCGGCTGGAGCGAGTCGACCAGAATCTGCTGCGGTTGTCGGACATCGTCGAGGAAGTTCACAACCGGCTGAAGAGCGTTCGTTCGCAAGCCGGCAAGGCCAAGCGTTATCGCGAATACAGCGATCGCCTGCAACAGCTTCGCACCCAGGTTGGCTTGACCGATTGGCGGCGGCTGAGCGACGAGCTGGCGGGGATCGAGGCCGAGCTGACTCGGCTGAACGAAGAGACCGCCACGCTGACCGCGGAAGCCGACGAGCGCGAACAGCAAGTTCGTCAGTTCGAAATGGCGATGCTGGATGTGGGCGAAGCGGTCCGCGATTGCGAGCAGCGGGCTTCGTCGAATCGCGAACAAATCGCCGCTCGCGAAGCGACCGTGGCGCACGAATTGGCCCGCATGCACGACTTGGAGCAAGAGCAGGGCCGTTACCGTTCGCAGCTCACGGCATTGAACGCCCGAGCCGGCGAGTTGCAGGCAAAGGTCCGCGCGGCTCGCGAACAGCTTGACGGCGCCGACGCCGAATACCAGGCGGTGCTGGGACGGCTTTCCGAACACGAACGCGAGCTGGCGGAAGTCGCGGGGCAGTTGGCCGAGCTGCGTTCGGCTCACGAAACTCGCCGCACCGATTATGTCGACGCGATGCGTTCGGCGGCGACGTTGGGCAATCAGCTCAGCCGTTTCCAAACCGACGTCGCGGCGGCCGAAGAGAACACGCAGCGATTGGCCACGCGGCAAGACGAGGCGCAAGCGACGCTGACCGATCACCGCAAGCAATTGGATTCGCTCGAAGGCGTCGACGCCAAACTGGCCGCCGAAGCCGAGGAGAAGCTCGAGCAGCTTGACGCGGCCCAACGTGAATTGGCCGAGAACCGGCGCGTATTGGCTCGCCGCCACGAGGAAGTGGCTCAGCGGCAAGGCAAGCTGCATGGCGCCCGCGAACGAGCCGCCGTGCTGGAAGAGTTGGAGCAGCGACAGGAAGGATTGAGCGCCGGAGTGAAGGAGCTGTTGGCTCGCTCGCACAGCGAAAACGCCTCGCCCTGGAATCAAGTGAAGGGCGTCGTGGCGGATCTGATTCGCGCGGACGTGTCGGTCGCCGCGATGATCGACGTGGCGCTCGGCGGCCGGGCTCAGCACGTGGTGCTCGCGGGCGACGATCTGCTGGAACAATTGCGCGACGGGCAACTGACGCTGGCCGGCCGCGTCGGCATGCTGCGGCTGAGCACGATTCGCCGCGGCCTGGATGTGTTTCGCCCGCGGCTGGACGGCTTGCCGGGCGTGATCGATCGGGCGGACCGGCTGGTCGAGGCCGAGCCGCAATATGCGGGCCTCGTGCATCGGCTGCTCGGCGCGACCTGGTGCGTGGAAACGCTGGACGACGCCATGAAGTATGGCCAAACGTTTGGCCAAGGCTTGCGTTTCGTTACGGCCGATGGCGATTTGATCGAAGCCGACGGGTCGCTGCAAGTTGGTCCGCAACATGCCGCCGTGGGATTGGTCGCGCGGCGTAGCGAGCTGCGAGCGATTCATCGGGACATCGCCGATCTGGAAGCGTGGTTGGGCCAAGCCGAGGCGGAAGTGCGGCGACTGGCCGAGAACATCGACGAACAAGAGCACCGCGTTCGCAAGTTGGACGACACGCATCGGAAGCTCACCACGCAATTGTCCGACCATCGCGTCTCGGTTCGCACGCTGCGAGATCGTTGTGATCAACTGGAAAAGCAGCTCGAAGTCGCGGCCGCCGAACTTGCCGCCGCTCGCGTGCAAAAGCAAACGGCCGAGCAAGGCGTCGCGTCGATGCGAACGCAACTGACCGAAGTCGAAGCGACGATTGCCGAACTGGAAGCCGCGCTGCACGACGACGACGAACAGCTCGATCAACTGGATTCGCGCCGCCGCGATCTAATCCGCGAAACATCGGCGGGCAAAGTGGAGTTGGCCAAGAGCCAGCAGCATGTGGATTCGATTCGAGCCCAGGTGGCTCAGTTCGAGCAGGATCAGCGCGAGCGAGCCGGCGCGATCCGCGAGACTCGCCAACATCTGCAAGAAGCGTTCGATCGAGCCGCTCGTTCGCAACTGGCGGCGCTCGATGCCACGTCCGCGCTGTCGCTGCTGTTCCTGCAAAAAGAGCAACTGGCCGCCGACGCTCGCCGGCATCTCCATCGGCGTCAGGAAATCACGCGCGAACGCACGGCGATCACCGACGAAGCCGCCAAGATTCGCAAACGGCTGAAGCGGCTGGAAGACGAACTGCATCAACAGGAATTGTCGGCCAACGAACTGCGGCACCAGCGAACGACGCTGGCCGAACGGTTGCGAGACGATTACGGCATCGACATCACGAAGCACCAAAACGAAACGTCGACGGAAGAAGTCTCCGAAGAGGAGGCTCGGGAACGCCGCGAGATCGAGGAAGAGATCGCGGACTTGCGACGCAAGATCAACAGCATCGGCGCCGTGAACATGGACGCGCTGAACGAGCTGGACGATCTCGAGTCGCGCTACAACGCCTTGGCCGGCCAGTACGAAGATTTGACGAAAGCCAAGGAATCGCTGGAACGCATCATCCAGAAGATCAACGCCGACAGCCGTCGGTTGTTCATGGAAACGCTGGAAGCGATCCGCACGAACTTTCAAACGCTGTATCGCAAGGCGTTCGGCGGCGGCAAGGCGGACATCGTGCTGGAAGCTGGCGAGGACGTGCTGGAGTGCGGAATCGACATCATGGCGACTCCGCCCGGCAAGCCGTCGTTTAACAACTCGCTGCTGTCCGGTGGCGAAAAGGCATTGACGGCCGTGGCGTTGCTGCTGGCCATCTTCGAGTTTCGCCCCAGCCCGTTCTGTGTGCTGGACGAAGTCGACGCGCCGTTCGACGAAGCCAACATCGGGCGGTTCGTCGACGTGTTGAAAGGCTTCCTCGGCTGGACGAAGTTCGTGATCGTCACGCACTCGAAGAAGACGATGACCGCCGCCACGACGTTGTATGGCGTGACGATGCAAGAGTCGGGCGTCTCGAAGAAGGTCTCCGTGCGATTCGAGGACGTCAGCGAAGACGGCCACATCAGCCAAGAGGCGTTGGAACGCGAACCGACAACTCCCGCCGCTCCCGACAGCGACGACGACGAACAAGCCGCCTAGCCCGCAGCCGTATCGTCCAACCCGCCGCCGCGCACTTCGTCCAACCCGCAGCCGCAGGCGAGGACCGCCCCGCACATTTCGTTTAACCCGCAGCCGCAGGCGAGGACCGCCTTAACCCCGATGCCGCCAACCGCGCGCACATGATTTGCCCGAGGCTCAAGGAGTCATCCCGAAACAATCTCCTTGCTTAACCGCGTGCCCAACGGGCCACGCGTATTCGCGCGGGCCGTTGGGCACGCGGTCAAACGACAATCGGGAAGCTACCTCGTCCAAATTCAAAAACCGTGTCATCCATCGACCGGGGCTGCCTTCAATCCGCCACGGCGCCTCAAGAAACCGATTCGGTAGCTCAAGAAACCGATTCGGTAGTTCGAGAAACGGCTCCGTCACGGCGAGAAATGGCTCCGGTCGTTCAAGAAACGAGCCCGGTAGAACAAGAAATCGCCTCGGTACGACAAGAAACGAGTCCGGTACGTCAAGAAACGACGCCGGTACTCCAAGAAATCACCCCGGTAGCTCAAGAAATCGCTCCGGTAGATCAAGAAACGGCCTCGGCAGCTTCCGAAACGGGTCCGTCAACTCAAGAAATCGGCCGGTAAACTCAAGAAATCACCACGGTATCCCAAGCGACCGGCTCGGCGCGACGAGCGGGTACGGAAACATCTTCCGCCGGAACCCCGAACGGATTTCTTTGCCGGGTGAAAATCGCCGCTACAACCGGACCCGAAGCGGCCACGGGCGCTAACCGGCGAAATTCCCTATCGCCTTGCGGAAAGGGCACTTACGCCGCGGGATCGCAACCGGCGGCGGGCCCAGAGAAACCGCACGGCACGATGCTTGCGTTGAAGCGGCTCGCTTACCCGCCTCGCACGGCTTCCCCGGAAGTTATCGAAGGCCGCTCGGCACACTTGCGTGTCCGGCGAATCAACTTTCGGTAACAACCAACCCACCGGCCGCGCGATCCATCCCACCCGCACAACTCGATTGGCGTCACTGAAATGAACGCATTGCTTGCGTCCCTGGCCGGCTCGGCGTCCAGCGCGGCCACCTCCTCCGCGGTCGGCGACGGAGCGGCAATTGCCGGGGCTTCGATCTCGACGCCCGGCGACGGACAGGATCCCACCAGCGCCGACGAATTCGCCTCGCTCGTGGCCGCCTACCTGCAAACGCAAACCGTCGCGGTGAGCGGCTCGGAAGCTGACGCGAACTCCGCCGACGGAATCGGCGAAGATGCACGGCAGTCCGTGACGACGCTGGGCGACGCCGGCGCGGTCACCAACTTCCTGGCCTCGTCCCAAGCCGACGCAGTTAGCGACGAAGCGAACGGCTCGACGGAAGTTGGATCCGCGAGCGCGAGCGATTTGACATTTCAATTCGCGACGACCACCGACGCCTCTGGTTCGGCCGGGCAAACTTCGGTTCAGGTCTCGGCGTCAGCGGAACCGGCGACCGTCATTAACTCCACCACGACGGCCGTGGAGCCAGCCGCGTTGAGCGTCGGTTCCGATGAACGAAACGTCGCTGCGGATGGTGCCGCTGCGGACAGTGCCGCCGCGGACGCGCTCGCCAACGGTCTAGCCGAGACGCCAGGGGAAGCCGCCACTTCTCAAGCCGCGACGGACGGCGATCAGTCGCTTGGGGCCAATGCATCGACCGAGAACGGGACGAATCCCGCGACCGTCGCCTCAGCCACCGCCCTACCCACAACCGCCCCGGTCCATCATGCGGAAGCGACCGACGACCACCAAGCCACGCCGACCGAATCGCAAGCGGCCGGACCGGGGCCAATCGAAGCGGAACATGCAACCTTCGATGACTTTGAAGAAACGTTCGATTCGCAGAACGGCGACGATGCGGACGGTGAATCTCGCCTGTCGGAAACCGATCTGCTCTCCGCCCGAATCGCCGCAACCTACACGCTCGACGACAACAACGATCCGACCAGTGATCTCACAACGCCGGATGATCTGTCGGTAACCGGCCCGGTGGGCGGCGGCATCGAGGCGGCTGCCGCGCGGCAAACTCCTCACGCAACCGCGACGGCCCAGGCTTACGCGCCGCCGCCGGTGGCCGATCAAGTTGCCGAAGCGATCGCCAATCGCATCGAGCAGATCGACGATGCGGGCAATCTCAGCTTCGAAGTGCAGCTAGACCCGCCGGAACTCGGCCGCGTCGATATCCGCATCGAACGCGTGAACGACCGACTCGTGGCTCATGTGGCCATTGCCGACGAGGCCGCTCGCCAAATGATCCAACAGCAAATGCCGAAGCTTCAGGAAACGTTGCGCGAACAGGGCATTCAATTGCACCAGTTCGACGTTTCCCACCAACAATCATCGCCCCAACAGCAACAACACTCCGATCAACGCCACGATCAACGGCCTCACACATCCTGGAGCGACTCGCCGTCTCCCATGAACCGAAACACGGGAACCGTGCGAGTGGCCAACGGCCGACTGGACATTCGAGCTTGAGGCAACCGACAGATGAGAACATCCCCAAATACAAGCACGACGCGCCAGCGAGTGAATCCACAATACAAGCACGAAGCGCAAGCAAGTGAATCGACAATACAAGCACGAAGCCCAAGCGAGTGAATCCACGAACTCACTGGCTGCGCCGCGTGCTGGCATTGCTTCATCCCGCTCGCCTAAACACCCATCATCACACTCTATCCTCATTAACCAACGGTGAGTTCTCACACCATCTAAAGGACAAAGTCTTATGGAAACTTCAGGCGTCACCGCGGCCGCGTCCCAATCCGACTTCCTCACGCTGCTGACCACCCAAATGCGATACCAGGATCCGTTGGAACCCACCAAGCAAGAAGACTTCACACAACAACTGGCTCAGTTTGCCACACTGGAAAACATGGAGCAATTAAACGCCAACTTTTCTGGGCTGGCGGAAGCTCTGGCCACACAGCAATCCACTCAACTCGAAACGCTAGACAGCATTGGCCAACTTAGCAACAGTTTCGGTGGTATGCTTGCCTTGCAACAACTAACCCAAGGCGCCAGCATCGCTGGCCGCGTTGTCGAATATAACGACCAGGGCGTGACACGATCGGGCGTCGTGGACCGCGTGGTATTCACGGAAGATCAGATGCTATTAGAAGTTGATGGCGAATCGATTTCGCTAGGCCAAGTGAAGTCGATCGCCGCCGACGGCTAAGGCGAGCAGCGAATGAGAATCTGCCGAATTACGAGCACGACGCGCGAGCGAGTGTGTCGGAAACTCACTTACCCACTCACCGCTTGGCTGCGTGCTGGTATGTTCTCACGCGCCGCTCGCCTAAAGCCGCCCGGAAACAAGTTATCACACACACGAAAGCGGCAGGGCGCAAGCCCTCCGGTTACGAAAAGGCACAATATTAAAGCGGCAGGGCGCAAGCCCTCCGGTTATGCGGCACCGGAGGGCTTGCGTCCTACCGCTGCCATCAACCGCTGTCATCAACCGTTTGATTTTCTCTCCAGGGGTGTTTGAATGCCTAATGCATTATTAACCGGCGTTTCGGGCCTTGTGGCTCACCAACGCATGTTGGACGTGGTGAGCAATAATTTGGCCAACATGAATACGGTGGGTTATAAGGCCCGCCGTACATTGTTCGCGGACTTATTTTATGCCACATTGCAGCCCGCCACGTTTCCGAACCAAATTGGTACCGGTACTCGCGTCGGGCAGGTGACGAAGAACTTCAGTCAAGGCAACTCGGAGCAAACGGGCGAGCTGTTTGACTTCGCAATTCAAGGCGACGGCTTCTTTGTTTTTGATACGGGCGAGAAGACCGTGTATGGCCGTGGCGGCGCATTTGGTTTGGACGACGAAGGATTTCTGGTCGATCCGGGCTCGGGCTATCGCGTGGTACGTTTCGGCACGGCGGGCGAGGGCGACGATACGAATCCTGGATTCCAAGTGCGCGGTTTGTCTCGGATCACGGTTCCTTTCGGCGCTAGTATTCCGGGCGAATCGACCACCGAGATTAACTTTGTAGGCAACTTGAACGCGGCCTCCGACGAGCCTCAGGCCGAAGTGCTGACGAGCGTTCGCCCGTTCAAGTCCGGTGGCGCGGCGGCGACATCTGCGACGTTGATGAAGGCGCTGGACTCAAACATACCACCGTACATTGCTGGCGACGTTCTGGAGATCACGGGCTCCGACTTTGATGGCACGGCGATTTCCACGACACTCGCGATCACGGCGGCCACCACGGTCGGCGATCTGGTGGCGGCAATTGACGCGGCCTATCCGGGCTCGACCGCCACGCTCTCGACGAACGGCGAAATCGTGTTGACCGCCAACACCGAAGGCGAAACCGTATTGGACTTGCGAGTCGCGGACGCCGCGGGCAACACCGGCGAGACGGATTGGGTGAATCATTTACCGGTTGTCACCACGGCCGGGGCTGGCGGCGGCACGTTTTCGACGGTGATCGAGGTGTTCGATGTTCGCGGCGGCGCGCATTCCGTGCGACTCACGTTCGAAAAGCAAGGGCCGAACAACTGGAATCTCACCGCCTCGATGGATGCTTCGGACGGCACAATCTCGGACAACTTGGTCCAGGGAATTCGGTTCAACGACAACGGTTCGCTTCAGCAAGTGGTCGGCACGGGGTTGGGCAACCGTGACTTAGTGTTTGCATTCGACGGCGTAACCGATCCGCAAACGATTCGTCTATCTTTCGGCGACGACAACTCATTTGAAGGTCTGACCCAATTGGCCACCGACTCGGGTTTGGCGATCGAACAAGACGGTTTCGCGCCGGGGACGATGAACAGCGTCAACACGGGCCCGGACGGCACGATCTATGGCATCGCCACGAACGGGCGGCAGTTTCCGATCGCCCAGTTGGCGTTAGCTTCGTTTCGCAACGTCCAAGGTTTGCGCAGTGTCGGCGACAACTATTTCGAGGAGTCGTTGAACACGGGCGACGTGCAGTTGGGCACGGCTTTGTCCGGTGATCGCGGCGCGATCGTGGCCGGCCAGTTGGAAACGTCGAATGTCGAAGTCGCCCAGGAGTTCACGCGACTGATCGTGGCTCAGCGAGGTTTCTCGGCCAATGCCAGAACGATCACGGTCGCCGACAAGGTGCTGGAGGAGTTGACCAACATCATCCGGTAGTGAGTAGGCAGGCGGCTTGGCGCGGAAGCTGCATTGGTGGCGGGGTCACGGTCGTCTCGATAGGATGGCTTGCGACGTCGTATCGTTGGCGGCGTCCGCCATTGAATTCCATGCAGAAGGGACCAAGCCATGCAGGCCAAGCCGCGTCGACTCACTTTTCTCTTATGTTTGGCGTTATTCGCCGCGGTTTGCGATGTACGCGCGGTCGATCCGCCCGCCGAAGCGGCCGATAAGCCGGGCGAAGCGGCTGACTCTTCCACTGAGGCTCGGCAAGTGCCGCCGGTTCCGACGGAGGGCGACGCCGATGCGTTTCGCGATTACTTGGACGAGCTGAAGTTCTTTCGCCCGGAGCCCGAGCAAGTTGTCCCACTGTTGACCAACGCCAAGCAGGCGGCGGACAAGCTGATCACGCTGATCGAGGACAAGGAATCCGACGAATACCGCGAAGCGAAAATGATTTCGCTGAGTGTCGGAGCACAGTTGATTGGCACCTATAAGCCGGCCGAGCAGCGGAAGGCGTATGAGCAATATCGTTCGTACTTTGCCGACAAGGATTCGTTGACTCGCGAAGATCTCTCGCTGGCGGCGATGGTGGCGCGTCGTTTGGAGCAACAGGAAGATGTCACGCTGGCCAAGCAAGCGTATCGCGAGTTCGGCCGCATTTTCGAGAACGCCGGCGGCCCGGTCGCTCGGTTTGCCGAGACATTCGAGGCGTCAGCTCGGCGGCTCGATCTGTTGGGCAACGAGATGCGGGTAAGCGGCAAGACGATGGCCGGTAAGCCCTTCAAACTGTCCGATCTGAAAGGCAAAGTCGTGTTGGTCGATTTCTGGGCGACTTGGTGTGGTCCGTGTATCGCCGAGTATCCAAACATGCTGAAGAACTACGAGCGCTTTCACGACCAAGGCTTTGAGATTGTCGGCGTCAGCCTGGACGAGGATCGTGACGCCGTGGAAAACTTCGTCGAGCGAAAGGAAGTGCCTTGGACCATTCTGCACGACAAGGAACATCCCGGCGAAAGCGAAGCGGCGTCGGAATACGGGATCTCGGCGATTCCGGCAATGTTCTTGGTGAATCGCGAGGGCAAAGTGGTGTCGCTGCACGCTCGCGGCGAGGAACTGACGGCGCAGCTTGAAAAGCTGTTCGGCAAGTCCGAAACGCCGGATGACCAGTAGGCCATCGAAGCACGCGAAGATGGCTATTCAAACTCGCCAAAGTTCACGGAGCGCGCAAAAAAAGCTCCCGGAATCATTAGTCCCAGGGGGGGTAGGACTTGAGGGTTCCGGGAGCGATTGGACGGGACGACCGCAACCTCCTGTCGCGGCGTGGACCATCTACGGGATGTCATCAGAACTTCGCCGTTGACACCGCGTCGGACAGCATCCGTGCCGTCGCGAACGCCATGCGGCCGCAGAGACGCCGAAGCGCTCCAGATGCAGGCTCGTCGGTTGCGTTCTGGTCTCAAGATTTTGCCAGACGTGCGGCGGCTCCCAATTGCCGTCGCACGACAAGCGTCGTCTCGATGGGTCGGGAGAATACGGCAAAGGGTGCGGAGGGTCAAGGTCGTTTTTCTAGTGGCCTAAGCAGGCAAAACCATTCACGATGAATCGATCATGAGAACAGAAATTTGGAGCTCACTGCGAGCGTTGTTGAGCGAAGCCGCCGAGTCGGGTGCGGCACGCGGCGCGGCCGAAGAACTGGAGCGAATCGCCCAATCGTCGGACGATGAATTACTGAGTTTGCTCGTGATGCTGCGCGAATTCGTGTCGCCGAATCCGGCCGTGGACGAGATGTTGGAACGCACGTTTTCCGCCCTGGGGCAACGTATCGCATCGCCGGCCGCCGGCAGCCGAACCATCGACGACCGGCTCGTGGGCGAACTGCTGTTTTTGGAAACCCGACTGTTTCCGCAACGACGCTCGCGGGCGATGCTGCTACGCGCGTTGGCCGAAAGCAACAGCGAGACGGCGCTACAAGCGTTGGCCGATCGACTCGTGCTGCAACCGTTGCCAGATCAGGCGTCGGCCGTCACCGCGATGGCTCCCCTGTTTCGCCGCGAAAACTTGGATTGGACGGCGTTGTTTCCGCGGCTGCTCGACACGCTCGAATTCGCGGCGACGGCGGTCATCACGCTCGACTTCACCAACTTTCTCGTTCGCGAACATCTTGCGATACAGCATCCTGCCACCGAACGAAGCCGCGATCTGATCCAATTGCTCGGCGCGTTGACCCAGCGGCTGCACGGCCTGGAAGAACGTCCGCCTCAAACGGCCGAGGAAGCTCGACGCGTGGGACAGCAGGTCAACGAAAGCGTCGGGCTGATCATCTCCGTGATCGACGCCGTCGCGCTAATCGGTGATCCCGATGCGGTTGGCAAGCTTCGTCAAGCGATCGAGTTGCGTCACCGGCGGATTCGGACCGAAGCGGCCGCGGCCTTGATTCGTCTGGGCGACGCCCAGATCGGGCGCGAGCATTTGGCGGAGTTGGCCAAGTTTCCCATCGCTCGGCTGCGAGCGATCGCCTATGCCGACGAGCTGGAGGTGCTCGACGCCATCGACGACCAGTACCGCGACGAATCCGCCCGAGCCGAAGCCGAGCTAGTCTGTTGGTTAGCGGACTCGGCTCAGTTCGGCTTTCCCCCGCGACAATGCGAACTCGTTGACCAACGCACTCAATACTGGCCGGGTTACGAGGAGCCGGTCCAGTGTTTTCTGTTCCGCTTCGAATACACGCTCGACGAAGGCGTGTACAGCAACATCGGGCTGGTGGGGCCAGCCACATTCGCCTTCTCGGCCGATCTAGCCGACTTGCCGATCGACGATATCTACTCCGCCTTTGCGGGCTGGCTGGCCGATCACGAAGAGATTTTCGAAATCCGAGCCGAACAATTCACCGAACCGCTACGAGCCGAGTGCGCGCGGCTGGAACGCCGACTCCGTGACGACGGCTTTACGCAGATCGAGCCGCAGCGACTTGGCTATTTCTTCGGCGATCGCGTGCTGATAGCCCGCGCCCAACGTCAGGGCGAACCCGGAACAGCCGTTGCCGACGCGGTGGAATCGGCCTGGTATCCGTCTGGGCGGGGAAATCGGCCGATCGGTCCCATCGAGGGATTCTCGATTTACAAGGGCCGCAAGCTGCTGCGAACCTTCAATCCGTAAAATAGGCCAACTGGCGAAGCTCTTCGCTGGCACCCTAAAGTTTGCACAGCTCGCATCTTATCTATTGCCGCCAAGCTGACAGCTAACTAAGATCGAAACCGCAGAAGGAGCGACGTTACTGCCGATTACATGGAGGTTCCGTTTTCACTCCACCCTCAGGGTAAGAGTCCTCCGTGTCCCAATACACTCTGCTCACCGGCGCCACCGGTCTGCTCGGTCGCTATCTGATGCGTGATCTTCTCCAACGGGGAGTGCGGTTGGCCGTGCTTGCCCGGCCTTCGAAACGCGAAAGCGCCCGGCAGCGAATCGAAGGCATTCTGCAAATGTGGGAGTCGCAACTGGGATGCGATTTGCCGCGTCCGGTCTGTTTAGAGGGGGATATTTGCAGCGAACGCCTAGGACTTGATGAGCAAGCCGTTCGCTGGGTGCGCAACCATTGCCCGTCGATGCTGCACAGCGCCGCTTCGTTGAGCTTTCACGCCGAACCGAATGGCGAACCGTGGCGCAGCAACGTCGGCGGCACGCGAAACATGCTCGACCTCTGCCAAGCAGCCGGCATTCGCCAACTGCACTACGTCTCGACCGCTTACGTCTGCGGTTTGCGTCGCGGGCGGATCATGGAAAGTGATCTTGATTTCGGCCAGCCGTTCCGCAATGACTACGAAAAGAGCAAGCTCGAAGCCGAGACGTTGGTTCGCCAGGCCGACTTTCTAGACTGCCTGACGGTTTATAGGCCCGCCGTCATCGCGGGCGATTCCATCACGGGATATACCAACACGTATCACGGCTTATACATGTATTTGAAGCTGATGTCGGTGTTGGTATGGAATACCGAGCCTGGTCCAGACGGGGTGCGTGACACGCCCGTGCGTTTGGAAATGACAGGCGACGAGCCTCGCAATATCGTGCCGGTGGACTGGGTTTCGGAAGCGATGTGCCGACTATTCACAACGCCAGCCGCTCATGGTGACACCTATCATCTCGCTCCGGTGAATCCCATCACGCCGCGCCAAATCATCGAAGCCGGCTATAAGTACTTCAACTCGCGCGGCGTCGAATTCGTGGGTCCGCCCGTGCCGGAACGCATGGAGTCGGAGGATGGTCCGATCAGCGATATCGATCGGAACGCGCATGAAAACATGCACATGTACAAAGAGTACGAGGACAGCGATCCTGAGTTCGACACCACCAATCTGTTGAAGTTCACGTCCGATCTACCATGTCCCGACATCGACGAAGTGATGCTCCACCGCTTCTGGCGCTACGGCGAAGAAGACCGCTGGGGCAAACGCAAACAGCCGGTGGTAAAATTGACTTTAAATATTGAAGCACTACTCACCCGAGTCCGTGGCGAGCACGACACCTCGGACACGACTTCGAATTGCAATTGCGGCGGCACTCGCCAAATTGGCATCGACATCATTGGAGCCGGTGGCGGCCAGTGGACCCTGTTTCTACGTGATGGCAATCTGTCAGATTTCATCGTGGGAATTGCGTCCACGTCCGAAGCCGTCGTGAAGTTCACTAGCTATCAGTTCACCAAATTACTAGATAACGTGTCGTTGGAAGAACCTAGTGAAGACACCAAAGTAGCCCTGGCGTCCTCCCGGCTTTCAGGCCAATCCCTTACGGAAACGCTGCTGGGACTGTTGTCTTCGTCACCGGTATCAATGACATAGTCACCGCTTGTGAATGGCATCTTGGGCTGCTTGTGTTACGGTAACGACGAGACGGTCGAATGGGACTTTTACGTGGAATAGTCAACTGGAGTGACGCGGGGCGCGCGTCAAAAACGGTTAAGCTGCTCCAACCGTGGATGCGCGGCAAGACACTGGACGTCGGCAGTTGGGATGGCTTGGTTGCCAGTCGCTTGGGCGTAGATGTCGTGGGTATCGATGTTTGCGATCCGCCGCCAAACACGGTAATACCGGTCCAACGTTTTGATGGACGCACGATTCCCCATGACGACAACGAATTCGATACGGTTTTATGCTGTACCGCCTTGCATCATGCGGTCGATCAGGATTCGCTATTTCGAGAAATGTTGCGTGTCGGAAAACGATTGGTGTTGTTGGAGGATAGTTATGACACGATGACCGAACGAAGCTCGGTCATTCTATTGCATATGATCTCGTCTCGCATGGTCGACATGCCCTATCAAGTGAACGGCTTTCGCAGCCTGCTCGGTTGGCTCAATTTCTTCGGCAAGTTCCCTTGCCGGCTGACTGCCTGTGAGCGATACCCGGGAATCATGCCAGTCTGGTACGGGTTAAACCATTACCTATTTGAGATTGAACCGCTTGCCTCCACCAGTGGTTCGTGAACCGCGCCCCTCATGAACTTACTGCTGTTTCCGTTGCTGCGTCTCTTCAATGCGTGGTTCGTGTTTCCCTCGCGTAACCCAGCACTCATTCGTTGCTTGCGTCCATTTATCGTAGGCAGCAAGTCGATTCTTGATGTAGGTTGTTCCGACGGGATCGTGGGCCACGAATTGGCAAAGGAAGCCGGGGCGACGATTCAAGGTTGTGACGTTGTTTTGCAGCCCCGGTGCGCTATTCCGGTGGTGCGATATGACGGCCGGCATCTGCCGTTCGCGGACAACCAGTTCGATACGGTGATGATCGCGGATGTGTTGCATCACGACCTGGAACCAATTCGGGTGATCGCGGAAGCCCTGCGAGTTTCCTCGGGGCGGGTGATTATCAAGGATCACTATTGGGAGAACTGGCGACAGAAGTACACCCTTCATTTCTTCGACTGGATCAGCAACGCCCCCTATGGCATATCCGTTCCTTATAACTTTCAACAGCCTAGACAATGGGACGAAATGTTTCGCGCCCTGGAAGTAACGGTGGAGGTGAATCAGCGTTTCAAGTTGTTTTTTCACGATCCATGCACGCAAGTGATTTTTGTAATTTCGAAGGCGAATCATGCTTAAGCCAGGGAATCCTTACGTAATTACAACGTGCTGTGATGCCAAGTATGGCGACTTCTTAATCGACCACTGGCTAGCATCCCTCACGGCGAACGTCGATCTGGGCAAGATCGACGTTGTCGTGCTCGACTATGGCTTGACGAGCGCCCAGAGGTCCGCGTTGAACCAACGCCACGTTCACTGTTTTCCGTGTGTTAAGGACGGCTTCGTCTGCAATCTACGTTACCGAGATATTGAAAGGCTTCTACAAGTACGTCCCTATCGTCAAGTCATGTCAGTCGACTCGGGGGATATCATCTTTCAGGCCGATGTGAGTCCGCTATTTGAACTGGAACCGGCGACGTTTCGCGCCGTGGCCGAGCAAGTGAACGTCCCGTTTTTTGATGCCGTGATCGAACATTCCGATATTCGCCCAGAACTACTCTCCGTGATGCTGGAATTCATGCACGGCAAGCCAATTCTCAACTGCGGCATGCTGATTGGGCCCAGTTCATTGTTTGAGGAGTTCTGGGTTGAATACCAACGACTTTGTCGCGATTTTGCCAGTTACGGCGTCGACCAGTTCGCATTCAACTACTACGCCTATCGGGCCCAGAATTTTACGCTGCTCGACCCCAAATTCAACTTTGTCGTCGTTTCCATGACTATGCCATTCGTGGTCCGAGACGGACGCTTCCTTGATCGCCAAGGCGAACTAATCCCCATCGTGCACAATGCTGGGAATAAGTCGTTCTTCCGTTCGATTAACCATTTTGGATTTGGCCCGGACCGCAATCAACGCAAATACTTTGGGCCTTGGCTTGTTCGAAGGATTGTGAGTTGCCTGCGAACCTGGATCTGGTTCAAACGTTTGTTCCGCGGGACGACGGCCGTGGAAGAGGGCCAGCCCAGCCCATCGGTGTAACATTTTCACTATGAAGGACGACACGGTGTTTAGTCTGATTCAAGCAGGCGTGCGCGCCATGCTCATGACCGCTGGTTACGATATCATCCCGCGCAAGCAACCCGACTTCGACGACCAAGACATGAAATTGGTGCGGCAAGTCGCTCCGTATACCATGACTAGTGCCGAACGACTTGTCGCACTCCGCCGAGCTGTTACCTATTTGACCCATTGCGGGATCGAAGGGGCGATCGTCGAGTGCGGAGTCTGGAAAGGTGGCAGTATGATGATGGCTGCTCTGACGCTGCTGGAACTAGACGAAGTGAATCGCCAATTCTACCTATACGACACATACGAAGGAATGTCGGCTCCCACCGAGGCTGATCGCGCTTACAACGGTGGAACAGCGGAGGACTTGTTGCGGAATCGCTACGAGGCGCGGAATCTCATCTCTTCGCTGGAGTCCGTCCAACAAGCGATGAACTCGACCAAATACCATTCCGACCTAATTCGATACGTGAAAGGCAAAGTGGAGGAGACGATCCCGGCAACGGTGCCAGATAGAATTGCCCTGTTGCGCCTCGATACCGATTGGTATGAGTCGACCTATCACGAGATGGTGCATCTCTATCCCAGGCTTGTACGTGGTGGTGTGCTTATCGTCGACGACTATGGTTTTTGGCAAGGTTCGCGAAAGGCAATTGATCAATACATTGCCGAGAAGCAATTGAAACTGTTACTCAACCGTGTTGATTTTACGGCCCGCATCGCGGTAAAACTTGAAGACGCGGCATCGTAAACGGCGAAACGATTCCGCCCTCACAACGAGAGCGTGTTTCCTTCGCTTTCAACGGGTTGGTACGGGCGGTATTCGTGCAGGCGGATCTTCCATGAACCTCGGACATCGTAGGTGGCGTTGCGCCAGTCGACACGGGTCAACCATAAGGCGGAGGTCAAGGCGGTTGCGTAGACGGACTGGGTTAGTGGTATGGCTAACAACACCTTGACCATACCCCAAGCGGATAGCCAATTCACCGGCTCGGAGCGATGACGCACGATGCGCCTCACAGCCCATTCCATTGGCGGCATCATGGCCACTACGCCGAGTTGATAAACGAGCAGGCCGGCGACACTCCAGGCGAATACCGAGTTGTCTTGATTGACCACTCCGACACAGGCCAGCGCCAAGGTTGCGACTGGTCCTAGCGTCGTAATAAGTCCATGCCCCACAACGGCGGGCCAAGCGGGATGGTACAGACGCGCCGTCAACATCTGACGTCTTACCCAATAATAAAACCCACGAATATCGCAGTCCTCGCGATTCACCATCATCAGCGAGGGCACGAAGGCGACCCGTAAACCGGCCCGCTTAAGCACCGCGAACAGCATGGTATCTTCGCAAAAAGCATGACTCCATTTGTCCAAGACATCGGTTTCGCGAAAGACCTTGGTTTTCACCGCCAGAGTCCCACCCCACGCAATGCGATAACAATACATTTGAACCACGGCAGCCGCGTTCCACGCATAACGCACAAGGGCTCCCCAGGACAACCGGTCGGGCATATACCAGCGATTGCCGGTGGCCGCTCCCACCGATTCATCTTGCAAGGCGGTGGCCAGTTCGCGCAACCATGTGGGATGGGCGATCGTGTCGGCGTCAATCTGAGCGACGAAT
>JAWKTM010000095.1:0-22825 GCA_041399085.1 Pirellulaceae bacterium | reverse complement strand
AGGCGAATGCGAGCGCCCTATTTGCGTTGTCCAACGCAAGTACGATTTCCGATTCAGACACTCGCTCGGATCCGCTCTCGGCTTATGCGGGCGAGGACATCAGCGGCTTTCCATCGCATGCCAATGGTCACCGATCGGTAACCAAAGTCCGGCCTAGCGCTTCGCAGCACGCTTCCGAAGACGAAGACCAACGATCAACATGGTCGGCACAGACTTTGGGCAACGCCGACACGGGGCAACTGCCCTATGACGATCTGATCCGAACGGCCTTGTGTGTCGAGCCGCGGGAAGGGCACTTATATGTATTCATGCCGCCGGTCGATCGGCTGGAACCGTATCTCGCACTGGTCGCTGCCATTGAGGACACGGCAGAGTACTTGGAAATGCCCGTCCGCCTCGAAGGCTATCTGCCTCCTAACGATTACCGCTTGAATCACTTGCGCGTGGCTCCCGATCCGGGTGTTATCGAAGTTAATGTGCATCCGGCGCACAGTTGGGACGAATTAGTAAACATCACAAGCAGCGTCTACGAGGACGCCTACCGATCGCGGTTGGGAACCGAACGATTTGACCGCGATGGTACCCATACGGGCACGGGCGGAGGCAACCATGTCGTGCTTGGCGGCCCGCGTCCCATCGACAGTCCTTTCCTGCGACGCCCCGACTTGTTGCGCAGCTTAGTCGGCTACTGGCATAACCATCCATCGTTGTCTTATTTGTTTTCCGGCAGCTTCATTGGTCCGACAAGTCAGGCGCCTCGTGTGGATGAAGGCCGCCGCGATGCGGTGTACGAACTGCAAATAGCGTTCGAGCAGATTCCCGATGGCCAAGAATGTCCGCCTTGGTTAGTCGATCGAGTGTTTCGTCATCTGTTAGTAGATATTACAGGGAACACGCATCGCGCTGAATTTTGCATTGACAAGCTCTTTTCGCCGGACAGTGCAACGGGGCGGTTGGGGCTAGTTGAGTTCCGAGCGTTTGAGATGCCGCCGCACGCCAAGATGAGTCTCACGCAACAATTGCTACTGCGAGCATTGGTAGCCAGATTCTGGGAGCAGCCCTATCGAGAGCGACTGGTAGATTGGGGCACCGCGATCCATGATCGATGTCTACTGCCGCATTTTCTCTGGCGGGATTTCGGGGATGTAATCGAAGAAACTACCACATCCGGCATGCCGATCCAGTTGGAATGGTTCGCCCCTCATTTCGAGTTTCGGTTTCCCAAAATTGGCGAGATTGTCCAACGCGACGTGCATCTCGAACTGCGGAGAGCGATTGAGCCCTGGTATGTTCTGGGAGAGGAGTCGGCGGGTAGCTACACTGCTCGCTACGTGGATTCGTCCGTGGAGCGGATGCAGGTGAAAGTCGCCGGACTGGTTGATACCCGCCATACAGTATTGTGCAATGGGCGTGTCGTGCCGCTTCATCCCACGGGTACGGAGGGCGAATTTGTCGCCGGCGTGCGATATCGCGCGTGGCAACCGCCGAGTTGTCTTCACCCCACGATCCCCGTGGACGAGCCGCTGGTATTCGATATCGTTGACACTTGGATGGGGCGCTCCATCGGCGGCTGTCGATACTATACTGGTCACCCTGGAGGCTTGAATCCGGAATCGTTTCCGGTAAACGCTTACGAAGCGGAAAGTCGGCGGGCTAGTCGCTTCTTTAGAATGGGGCATACGGGCGGGCCCGTTCGTGTTCCGCCGCGCGAGGAGAATCCTCGGTTTCCATTCACATTAGATCTGCGACGCCTGAGGCAACAGAACTCGCAATGAATCCCAACTCTTCGGCTCTCCCGGCGTCCGCCGCGGACATGTTCTCGGCCTATGCGCCGCCGTCAGGGGTGTACGACGAGTTGCAGGCGACAGGGGGGAGGTCCCGGCCGCATTGTGATACATTCATCACGGCGCTTCGGACGATGGGCGTCCGTGAGTTTCATCGTCGTTGGGGACAAGCTCAACGTTTGGTCCATGAAAATGGATTGGCATTCAGCGCTTACGGTGATCCCGCCGATCGGCCACGCCCGTGGGAACTGGATCCCTTACCGGTCTTGATACCTGGATCGCAATGGCAACAGGTCAGCGATGCCCTTCGTCAGCGAGCATTGCTGTTAAATCTCACATTGGCCGATCTGTATGGTCCTCAACGTCTGTTACAAGAGAAGACGCTGCCTCCCGAATTAGTGTTCTCGCATCCTGGGTTTTTGCGGGCCTATCATGGTCAGCACCCTCGCAATGAATCATTCCTCACGTTTTACGCGGCTGATATCGCCCGAGCTCCCAACGGTGATTGGTGGGTGCTAGCCGATCGCACGGAAGCTCCGTCCGGTGCTGGATATGCGTTGGAAAATCGCATCGTCGTCTCACGGATGTTACCGTCGGTGTTTCATAGTTGTCATGTGGAAAGGCTGGCATCTTATTTTGCCGCCGTGCGAGAGACGCTGTTTCTCGCGGCCCGTACCAATCGCGAGAATCCACGTGTGACCTTGTTAAGTCAAGGACCGCAAAGTGCCAACTATTTTGAAGACGCCTATTTGGCTCGCTATCTCGGTTATGCATTGGTCGAAGCGGATGACCTAGCCGTGCGCGGCAGTCGCGTGATGCTGAAAACCCTCGGCGGCCTGTTGCCCGTGGACGTAATCCTGCGACGACCCAATAGCGATGCTTGTGATCCGTTGGAGTTGAATAGTTCGAGCGGCGCCGGAGTAGCCGGTTTGTTGCAATCCGTGCGGAGCGACAACGCCGTGGTTGCCAATTCACTGGGCAGCGGACTTGTCGAATCACCCGTCTTTTTTGCCTTCATGCCCAGTCTGTGCCGCAAGCTTTTGGGGGAAGAGCTCAAGATGCCGGGAGTCGCCACGTGGTGGTGTGGCAATCCTGACTCTTTGAAGTATGTGTTGGCGAATCTTCGTCGGCTGACCATCAAGCGGGCTTTTCGACATCGCGGCCGGGAATTTCATTTTGGCCGCGGCTTAGCCGCCATGTCTTTGGACAAGCTGGCCGAAGCCATTCGCGCGAATCCCAGCGCCTATGTGGCTCAAGAGCAGGTTGTGAGATCAACGGCGCCGATTTGGAAGGACGAACAATTGCACCCGTCCTACATCGCCATGCGAGCTTTTTTGGTGAGTTCGCAGGGGTCTTATAATGTGATGCAAGGCGGACTGGTTCGGGTAAGCGAATCGCTTGATCCACTGGAAATGTCGATTCTGGCTGGCGAACGAAGCAAGGACGCATGGATTTTGGCGGATCGTCCGGTTCAGCCAATCAGCTTGTTGCAGCAACCGGGTCAGGCCGTCGAACTGCGTCGGGGCGGAGTGGAATTGCCGAGTCGCGTGGCCGACAACCTCTATTGGCTCGGGCGACACATGGAGCGCGCGGACGCCGCCGCGCGGTTGTTGCGAACGGTGGCCCTAAGATTGTCGAGCGAATCCGAGGCGACCAGTATTGTGGAATTGCCGACGCTGCTGCGCGTTTTAGCCCAGCAGGGGCAGATTGAGCCGGGATTCGTTGTCGAGGGAATGCGAGATCAACTGCCGCGCATCGAACAGGCGCTGCCGTCCGCGGTGTTCGACGAAAGCCAATCCGGCAGCTTACGGACCGTCGTCAGTGGAATGTTTCGCACGGCTTCGATTGTGCGAGACCGGATGTCGGTGGATAGCTGGCGGATTCTTCATCGAATGGACGAGCTGTTTCGTCCTCCATTGCATGGCGCGGCGGAGCTTGGCGATGTGCTACCGGCAATTAACGAACTCATCATCGACTTGGCTGCTTTCAGTGGCACGGTGATGGAAAGTATGACTCGCACATTGGGCTGGCGATTTCTCGATCTGGGAAGACGTTTGGAAAGGGCCTTGCAGATTATTGCTCTCGTCCGCCACACGCTGGCTCATTCCAACAATGTGCAGGGGCCGGTATTAGAATCGGTGCTGCAAATCGCGGAATGCTTGATGACTTATCGTTCGCGATATTTGGCCAATCTTCAATTGGCGGCCACGTTGGACCTGCTGTTGACCGACGAGACGAATCCTCGCAGTGTGGTCTATCAATTAGTGCAAATCGCCGAGCATGTTCAGCGGCTTCCGCGCGAGCAGACACAGCCGCTCTACGCACCAGAACAGCGATTGGCGATGACTTCGCTACACATGTTACGGATGTTGGACATTCAGTTACTGGCGGAGCAGCATGTATTGGGCGAACAACAACCGCTGGAACAACTCTTGGAAGAACTCGACACACAACTGCCGAAGTTGTCGGAAGTCATCTCCCATAAGTATCTGATCCACGTGGGGCCGGGGCGGCAGTTGGCCGAGATCCGGCCTGAATGCACGTGAGAGCCACCGTCTAAGTTTGGCCCAGTGGCGATGTGGGTGAACGCATGCCTAGCGCCAAAGGCAATCGTTCGCGAGCGTGACGATGTCTTTCGGCGACGTTGACCAATTCGGTTAGCTAGCGCGAGGATGAGCTTTCTCATACGCTTCGCGTAGTCCGGCTGTGCTAATGTGCGTATAGATCTGTGTCGTCACCAAGCTCTTATGCCCCAACAATTCTTGCACGCTGCGGATGTCGGCGCCGCGATCTAGGAGATGCGTGGCGAAACTATGGCGCAAAG
This sequence comes from Pirellulaceae bacterium, assembly GCA_041399085.1. GTDB lineage: Bacteria > Planctomycetota > Planctomycetia > Pirellulales > Pirellulaceae > JAWKTM01. Next base: position 18,217 of record JAWKTM010000095.1, on the reverse strand, counting down.
TATGTGGCGTCGTTCGCAAATCGAGACCGGCCAGCTTGAGATGCTTTTCCAACATGCGAGCGACGCTGCGTGTTGTTAGACGGCGGCCGAACTTGTTGACGAACACGGGAGCGGCATAGTCTTGCGGCTCCTTGGGCGACAGCTTTCGCTCTCGCAGCCAGCGGCGGAGCGCTCGTTCGGAATACGAACCCAGCGGCGAGAGACGCTCGCGGCGTCCCTTTCCTCGAATGCGAACTAAACCGTTTTCAAAGTCCAGGTCGCCGTCGTTGATTCCAACGACTTCGCTGACACGCAAGCCCGCCGAATACATCGTTTCGAGAATCGCTCGGTCGCGCAGGCCCGCGGGATCGTCGCTTGGCGGCGCCTCCAACAAACGGCCGATATCGTCCGTCGAAAGGAAATGGGGCAGATTGCGATCGGGCCGAGGGTTTCGTAGCGGCTTGGCCGGATTCGTTTCGACAAGTCCTTCGCGCTGAGCGAATCGAAAGAAGCTGCGCAGCGACGCCAACCGCCGGGCGATGGAAGTCTTCGCGTAGCCCGCCTCGTGCAGCGCGGCTGTGTACCCGCGGAGGTCCAGCGGCGTCAGCTCATTCGGACGCGGCGTGCGTTGGAAGCTGTCGGTGAGATACTCGCACAGCGAAGTGAGATCCTCGCGATACGATTTGATAGTCAGGTCGGCGGCGTTGCGTTCGACCTTCAAATATCGCAAAAATCGTTCGACGGCTTCAAGCATCGGCGGGACCGAGGTTTCACGGCGGGAACGCGAAGTGTGCCTACAGGCGGGATCGGGCGGGCGAGGCGAGTCGCTGCGGCGAGTCTACGAATCGTCGCTTGGCAAAGGCAGCTCGAATCGACGGGAAAGATGCGGAGCCGGAACAGGGGCGGGGGCCGATGTCTGACGCAGCTTCTGGCTGAGCACCGCCGCGTCGTACCAGGTGAAGCTGAGGTCGGGGTTCGACGCGTAGCGGCCGAAGGTACGCAACGTTTCAGCTCGATGATTGTCGTCGAACAGAAAGATGTAGCGTTCCTCGCCTTTCACCAATGCCAGCACGTTAATGTCTTGAGTCACTTCGTCGGCTCCTTCCTGCCGGGCGAGGCAGCCGCACGATTGGCTCCAATCCGTGAAACCATTTCGATGGGCGACCGCGATGCGTTGCTACGGCAGATATCGGCCAAGTGACCGGAGATGCCCCAATGGCAAAACTGGAAACGGCGGCGAACGTTGGCAGGGCCCATCGGGTCGCGCCGCGCAGCGAAACTTGGCGGGTGATGCCAGCCGTATTGCTATCACGTTGGCGGGTTATGACCGGTCGAGCATCACGAGCGCGGCTACTTGAAGATTTCTCGCGACAAATCGTATCCAATCAGAAAAATCGCGGCGTCGACCAACAGATGGCTGAGCCACGGCCCCAGCAGCGAGCGGCTGCGGTAATACAGCCAAGCCCACACCGCGCCGCCCACGGCGATCGACAGCGAGAAGAACCACGTGGCGAACGACCAAAACCCGAAATAAGTCGCCAGCACAAGAACGTGGTGAGCCATGAAGCCCAGAGAGGAGACGCCAATCGCCATCGCCAGAGAAGTGTGGCAAGTCAGCCGACGGAACACGAACCAACGCCAGTAATATTCTTCCAGCAGCGAATGCGCGAGCGAGTAGAAGACGCCGATGACGGCGTAAACCAGAACGGACGAAACACCGATGCCGCTCAGTTTGGCTCGCACGCCCTCGCCCGGCGCGTCGAAGAATCCGATCGGCTTTAGCCACATGTGATAGAGCCCCAGCATCGCGCCGGCGATCAAGGCTCCGAACAGCAAGCCAGCGAAGAGTCCCCGAGTTGGCGAGGCACTGAGCTTGGGACGGCGGTGCAAAACGACCAGCACCCAAACGACCGGCAAAACGAATTGAGCGAGTTTTCCGAGCGAGTAGGCGGTTTGCTGGATGGCGGCCGGGCTTTCCGCCAGGGCGATGAAATACAGCCAAGTGACGAACGTGGGAAATACGAGCGCGAACCCCAGCGTCCATCGTTCCCATCGGGCGGTTCGCCCCGGAGCCGGTACTGCAAAATCGTCTGTCGGAGTGGAAGCGGGAACGTTCTCGATTGTCATATTGAAGCGATCGGTTGGAGTGAACTTCGTATTAGCGATACGGCGCGAGCCGTCCGGTATCGCGAATCCAGAGAGCTCGCGGTCTGCTGCTTCCAGCAACTTTTGCCGACGGCTCCTGTGGCTCACGCGTCAGGCATTCAACGCTGGAAACCGGTAAGACCGCGTAGATTACCTATCGCACATTTGCCGCCAATCCCGACCCGCCGCGGCGGAATCATGAATTCGGACGCCGGACGTCGTACCACGCTGTTGCCAACGTCGAAACTCGTCGACCGGTGAATCTGCGCCGAGTTTCCGGATGTTCCGGTTTTACCGCGAATTCCGAAAGTTCTCGACTTGCGGCTTTTGTCGGCTCGATGAAATCTTCCAGCGAATCAATTCGCTTCAGCGGCAATTTCCCGCAGACGCTGATTTCTCGCTCGCGCGCTTCCCGCACTGTCCCCACCATGTGGAGATGTCCAATGACCCGTCTGCTCTGTTAGGCGCGCTGCAGCGTTGGTGCTCGCGTCGACCGTCTCGGCCCAATCCCCGTCGTCGGCCGGCTTTTTGGCCAGTCGCAAGTCGACCACGGCGCAATTGCGTCCCGCGTCGTATGGGATGCGAACATCGCTGTTAGGCTCGCTGTCCGGCGGATGCGGATGCAGCACGCCAGGTGCGAGTCGCGACCAGTTTGCGGCTACGAACCAGCTTGTGCCGCGCGCCCGTTGCGGTTGCGAGCCGACTTGCGCCGCCCCGCCGGCGTGCGGTTGCGAGACAGGCTGCGCGACGAAATGCTGTCGCAGGAAATGCTTGCCGTTCAAATCGCTGCTGGGCGACGTGGACCACTTTATGAACAAGATCTTCGTTTGCCACAGTCGCGGTTGTGCGAAGAGCGGCTGCGATGACTGTGCCGCTCCGGCCTGCGGTTGTGAAGCGCCGGCTTGTGGTTGTGAAGCGCCCCCGGCGTGTGGCTGCGGGCACCGGCCTGTGGTTGCGAAGCACCGCCCGCTTGTGGATGCGAAGCACCGCCTTCGTGCGGCTGTGACGCGCCGAGCTGCGGTTGTGCCGCTCCGCCGGCGCCGTTCCACACGCTGCCGCCGATTCCACGTCCCAACAATACGAACGATCCGTTCCTGGACGATGAAGATGTGCCGCCAGCGCCTCCGCAACCGGCGCGTTCGCAAGCGATGGCTCCGTTGGAACGACAAGCTCGCCGCGCGACAACGACCAACGACTACTTCGCCACGCAAGTGCGAAAGGCCCGCGGCGTCGACAGTGCTCATGTTGTGTCCACACCGGCTCCGATCGTGTCAGCCGAATCGATCCGTCAAGCCTCGGCCAGCTCGGTTCTGAACAACCGCCCACGGCAACTTTCGATCACCGAAGCGGCGCGCTGCGTCCAGCCGTCGCGCCCATCGGCTCCGAAAATCGAAGCCGAGATTCGTCCGATCGCTGACTCGGCTCCGGCCACCTTCGTGATTCCGGCAGATCCGCTTCGCCCGTAAAACGGCGGCAGAGTGAACATACCCATTGGGACGCTGGCAGCGTCCTGCGTGGCGTCCACGACGTGGCCGATGCTGCCAGCATCGATAGAGAATTTCGCTGCCGATCGCCTCAAATGCGGGGCGAAACGCCGAGTTGACCCAGAACGGGCGAGTGTGTCACTCGCCGCGATTTTTTCATGCGGGCGAAATCGGGAAAAAAACTTTCGGTCCGCGCGAGCAGGTTCCGAATAGGCGTCTATGGCCTGCATACCTCGCTGACGCTGGGGGCGCGGTTCGCGTTTTTACGCCGAGCCGTCGCACATTCCGCTTGCCGGTCCCCAGGGTGCGGGTTATGTTCAAGCTTGGCCGAACGGTTCGGGAGTAGAAAGGCTCTCGACCGCCGGTTTTACTTTTCGTCTCACGGTTTTTCTCAGTCCGCGCCAGTCCGCGGAGGAGGCTCCCATGCGTCGCGTATTTAACCGCAATGTCAACGACGTCGTGACCGCCGATCGTAACGATCGCACGTTCGCCCTCGTCGTCGCGGGTGTCGCGATGTGCGTGGGCAGTCGCCCCGGTCTGCGCTATCTAGGCGGACGAATTCTGGGTTATTGGGAATCGCTCGAACGCGCGTTGCACCAGCAACAGATGCATTTATTGCATCACTTGCGCGCGAGATTCTCAGCCCCAGGACTCGCGCCGGCATTGGTCACCTGTTGTTCGACAGCCGCCACGGCATCGAAACAGGCTTGGCCGAACGCCGGCTGGCCGTCGTGGATATCCGAGTCCGCGTAACACCTCGTTACGCCACTCAATCCCTGATTCCACGATTCGGCTCCGGTCCTCGGCTTAGCCGCCGTTGGTCGTCGCGGCTCCGTTGGCTGATGTTCTCACACATCGCCTCGCGTCGCACTTGCCCGACCACAGGTTCCCCGGTCCCCGTCTATCACGAGAAAACCATCATGAGTGCCACGATTCAAATTGACGAGAAGCCAGGTTTCGGCCTTGGTACGAGCCGCTCAGGCCGGCGACCGTGGGGCGTTTTGGCCAGTTGTTCGAGCAGTTCCGAGCGACACGTTTTGATCGCTCTGAAGCGATTGAGGAACTATGCCGAGGCGCGAGGAGCTGTGCCAGGACGTGTTCGTCAAGCGATTTTGAAGCGCTGGATCAGTTGCGCCGAGCCGGATGCGTTCGGCGGCTGGTTGCGGTCGATCACGAACCGGATGGCGATCAACCGAATGGTGCGACGCCGCGGATCTGCCGACCGAGCCGGAGACAACTCGAAGCAACCTGCGCCCCGAGTACGATACGCCGCTGACGGCCGCGGCTGGAAAACGAGCGCGAGCATGAAGTCCGCGGGCTTGGCTCCGGCTGGGCGATATGGATCGCGAGACGTTGGAAGCGTTCTACGTCCGCGGCCAGTCGCTGTTGGAAATGAGCGACGAGTTTGACGCGCCCCGCTCGGAACCATCAAGCGACGGTTGCACATGGCGCGAAAGCGGTTGGCCAAGAAGCAGGTCGAAGCGCGCGTCATGATGTGACTGACCGAATGAATGGCGGAGCTCGCGTGGTCCACAGACACGCGCTTCTCGCCAACGAAACCACGAACAGCCCGGCGATCGTCAGGTCGCTGGGCTGTTCCATTTTCTTGCCGACGCCGCTCTTGCTTTATTACGACAACGGTCGTAAACTAATTTACGACACTTGTCATAAGCGAGGATTCGATGGCGAAACGGAAAGCGAAACAGCGGTTCACGGCGGCCGAGATCAACATCCTGAAAATGTTGTGGGATCGCGGCGAAGCGACTTTGTCGGAAGCGCATCAAGCAATCACCGACCGCGGCGAAAACGTCGGGTACACCACCGTGCAAACGCGGCTCGAACGATTGGTCGAGAAGGGCGTGGTCAAGAAATCGGCGACTCGCCCGGCCACCTATTCCGCCGCGGTCGAACCGGAAGACGTTGGCGGGCCGTTGTTGGACTTGCTGCTGGATCGCGTCAGCGGCGCGGTGCCGTTGTTCGCCCACTTGATCGAAAACTCGTCGCTGACGGCCGACGAACTGAACGAGATGAAACGCTGATTGCCGAGCCGAGCGACGGCAGAAGCCGTAACCACGCGGTGGATGGTTTGTCGACACCGTAATGCTTTGAAAACCGATCGAGCTGCCAAATCACGCGGGAGCAGAACCGATATGTTCGAGTCGCATGAAACGATCGTAGCGGCGCTTGCTGGCGACCACTCTGGCTGTTTCCGTCCTGGTGTTGGCCAGCCGCGGTTTGTTGGCCGCGGCTGAAAATTCACTCGCCCCAGTCCCGCTTAACGCCCGTGGCCGTTGTCGCGGCGGCCGGATGGATGTGGGCGGCGATCCATGTGACCGTGCCGTGGTACGAACCGGAACTCAGCGAATCGCGGCCGAGCGAAGCATCATTGGAAAACGGCGCGAAGAAGCATTCGCGGCTGGCTAAGTCGCCCGGCAGGTTGCCCGGCGAGTTGCCCGCGTCGAGCCACGCGAACATCCCCAATCAATCGGTCGCAGTTCGCTTCCAACCCGGCACACCACGAACTCGCGTCGTTCGAGACAAACGACTCATGGGAATTCAAATCCGCCGACGGAAATCGGCAACGCGGCGCGGGCGCCGTTTGGCTTTACGCGGCTCTGTCGAGCCGCGATTTCGATCTGGCTGATCGGAATGGCCGCGATGATCCTGTTCGCACTAGCGGATTACGGTCGCTCGGTGCGCGGCTCGCGCCGCTGGCGCGCGGCGAATGGCGGGTGGCGCGACGAGTGGCAAAGGCTGCTCGCCGAAGCAGGCGTGCGTCGCGCGATCCCGTTGCTTGCGGCCGACGACAGCGGGCCGATGCTGACGCTGTTGCCGCGCGGCTACGTGTTGGTCGTACCTTCGCGGTTCTGGTCTCGGTCGAACCCCAGCGAGCGTGAAGCCATTTTGCGGCACGAGCTTTCGCATTTGCTGCGAGGCGACATTTGGAAAACCTGGTTGGTCTATCTGCTGGCGTTGCCGCAGTGGTTCAATCCGCTGGCTCGCGGCGCGGCTCGCGATTTTCGCGAGGCCGGCGAGTGGCTGAGTGACCGCGACGCGGCTCGCACGCCAGCTTTACGAATCGACTTCCTGCGGGCACTCAGCCGGCTGGTCGAACTTCAACGTCCTTGCACATCGGTGGCCGGGCATTGCGCGCACGCTCATCCGCTGTTGTTTCGAGTGCGTCGGTTGTTGGATGACTCTTCTACTAAGGATTCAAACATGAAACGAATGCTGTTGACGGCGATGGTGATTGGGCTGGCGATTGTCAGCATGGTGCGCGTCGAGTTGGTCGCACGCGAAACGGACAATCTTCCTCCGGCGGTTCAAGCCGTAAAGGAAAAGATGGAAGCCCTGGACGCGCGGATCGAGTCGATTCAAGACTCCGAAGGCGGACTGAAGGAGCACGCGGAAAAGCTGAAGGAGTCGGTCGAGGCCAAGGTCGAGCAGCTCAAGCAGTTGCGTGAAATGCCCGATCAATTTAGCGACGAAGCGAAGCGTCGGGCCAAGCTGTTCATGACGAACGAGGAAGCCAAGCAGTTGGAGGCGGTCGACGCATTGTTGAATCACCCGTTCCGCGACGAGGCCGTGCTGCTGGCCGGTTACGCCGCCAAGCAATCGGAACACGAAGCCGTGCGGCGCAAGGCGATTGGCCAGTTCATCGAAATGGGTAAGGACGGCTATCCGTCACTGGCACTTTGCTATGAGGCGCTCAACACAAAGGATCGCATCTTCCTCGTGAAGCAGACGGCGAAGCTCGACGCCGACGACCGAGCGGTGCTGATCGCTCACATGCTGAAAGACGCCGACGACGAGATGATCGACGTGTTGCTCAGCGCCGACCTACCACAAGAACGCCGGCTGTTGTTGGTCGGCGCCGTTGCGGAGAAGAAAGGCCAGGCGTTCATCGGCCGGATCGTCGAGATGGGCGACAAGACCGAAGGCGACGCGGGGCTGTTAATGCTTTACGCCGTCGCGAAATCCAAGTCGCCGGAGCACGTGGCGAAAGCCGTGCGCGTGGCGGCGAAGCGAGGCGAAGCGGCACTGCCAGTTCTGGCCGCGGCCTTCAAATGCGAGCAACCGGATTGCCGCGCGGAAGTAGTCCGAGCGGCCAAAAAGATCGGCGGCGAAGCATCCCAGTTCATCATCCAGCACGCCCTGACCGACGCGAACGACGAACTGCGCACGGCGGCCGAAGCGGCCAACGGCGAAAAGTAGTCATTACCCACATCTTCTTGTGAGTCGCGAAGCGACGACTGTCCCAACTATCGCCGCTTCGCGGCTGAGAAGATGTGGCTAATGATGATGGTTGACCTACAAAATGCGATCGGCGAACTCTTGCTGCGCCAGGTTGTGAATAACCACGGGCGCCCGTGCATCGTTCACTTCGCCCTTCCCAATTTGGCCCGGAGATTGCTTGCACGTCAGAGCCAACGGATGACGGTCATCGCCGAAGGGTTCAGGTTTCTTACTTGAATCTTGGTGGCCAATACGACAACACTGGCAAAAGTCCACGCGCGAAAACCTGTGATGCGATGAAGGGCCTGATCGAGGAAGCTTCCGAGATGATGGAGGAATGCGATTCGTCGGAGGTGATGGATGCTGCCTTGATTTCATGTGCCCAAAAGGTCGAGCACTATGAGATCGCATCGTACGGCACCTTGTGTACGTGGGCTGAGCTGCTCGGTTACAGCAACGCGCTCAAGCAATTGAAGGCGAACATGAGCGAGGAAGAAAAAACGGATCAGGCACTGACGGAACTTGCCAAATCCGTGAACCAAGCCGCCATGGCGTAACCGTCGCCGATTTTCTCCTCTCGTATGTTCGCGCGGAGAATGGCATGCGTTTATATATCCCATCACCCACCATGCCCATTGTTTCGCGGTTGGGTGGGCAGGGTGATTGGTTGGCGGGCTCATTGCTTTTCGTCGTCCGCCCGTAAGCGCCGGGCAGCTGTCTGAAAGCTTCCGGACGGTTGCCGGAACCACCGGGCGGCTGTCCCAGTATTCGGACGCTTGCCTGGAACCACCGGGCGCTGCTTGAAGTTCCGGGGCGCTGTTCGGGAACTTCCGCTCGCGTGCTCTCTCGGCCAGACGATCGTCCAGCGGCTCCGAGCGCGCCCAGACGACACGCTGCGCGCTACGCCACTGCAGCTGCTTCCGCGCCCACTGCGCTGAGCTTCCGCGCCCCTGCGCTGGCTTCCGCGCTGCGGGGACCTTCCGCGCGCTTGCGCCCGACCTTCCGCACACTGCGCCCGAGTGCCACTGCGCCGAGCTTCCGCCGCTGCGGCGACCTTCCGCACGCTGCGCCGAGCTGCCGCTTCGCTGAGCTTCCGCCACGCGGGAGCCACTCACCCAACTGTGCCGGAGTTGGCCGACCGTCCGCCACTCTCTGAGCTACCCAAGCGGCCGTTTGGAACTGAATTGAACCTGGGTCACCCGTGAATGCGTGGCTCAATCGCGATCAAGGTAGCCCGGTCGTTCGCAATTGAGAAGAACGAAGCCGAGTGACGGGTTGCGTGGGTGAGCCTAAGCTGGGCGTTGGCGGCGCGAAATCGAGACTGGGAGTTGGCAGAGTATTTCGGCGGCCGAGCCGCCGTCAGTTCCGCAAGCAGATGTTCGATCTTCTCATGGTTTTGCCATGTTTGCGAAACCATGAGAACTCGTATCCGCCAATTGCGGTACGGAACGGCAGCTTCGCTAGGCCGCCAACAGCATCCACGTATTCGGCTCGATCGTATTGGTTATGACATCGATCAAGGAATCGAAGTCCACTAGTTCCCAGAGTTGCGAATAACGGTCCAAGACCGGCTGCGGGATCACGTCCACGAGATCATGCATCATAAATGCGGGTAATGAGAGTTCTTTCCACGTCGTCCGCTGTCGTAATTATCAGCAAGCCGTCCCGGACCGTCCACGTTAAGTCGACTTGCCGAAGCGCCAGATCGAGTCCGGTGCGGAGGTTAAGAGTTTGTTGGGGAAAGTCTAACCGAGCATTGGTGTCGATGCCGTAATCCTCCAATGCTCGCACATTCACGCTAACAGGAATGCCACGTTCGCGAAGGAAGCTAACCAAGTCGGCCAGCGTACTTTCTGGCAGGTCGAAATCGACTCGCTGTTCCAAGGCGGCGCGGATTTGTTGATCGGACCGACTTCCTCCTGGCGCCAGATCGCTTGCCGCGACGAAGGTTACCGCAACCGGCAGCAACGACAGCGCGCCGACAACACGTCGAACCCATTGTGAGCCATTCATAGAATTACCTATTGAGCGATATGCCCCCTGATTACCATAATCATGCTACTCTGCATTTTTGGCTGCCGCCAATCGCGATGGCCGGACCTCGTTGCCAGTCAGGGGCCTGGCGACGTTCGCTCAGGAGATTCCCATGCGTCACGTCGTTGTTTGCATCGCTGTCCTGTCGTGTTGGCTCGCCGCTTCGTCGCCCGGTGCCGAGCCTCAAGACCTGCCATTGTCCAAGGTCGTGTTGTTCGACGTTGGAGTCGGATACTTCGAGCACGCCGTTGAAATTAAGGGAACCGAGCAACGGGAACTGCGGTTCGACGTGCGGGACATTAACGATCTGCTGAAAAGCATGGTCGTGCAGGACGCGGGCGGCGGCCATGTCGAGGCCGTCGTTTACCCGTCACAACATCCACTGTCTGAACGGATGAAGGCGTTGTCGATAGACCTAACGACCGAACCGACGCTGGGCGAAATCATCAATCAGATGCGCGGCGAACGAGTCGTTGTCGCCACGAAAGACGGTCCGCTCGAAGGCACCGTCGTCGCGGTCGAGCTGAAATACCAAGCCGGCGGCACCGGGGCCGTGGCTCGCGAGCACCTCGGCCTGTTGACGGAAACGGGTCTGCGAAGCATGGCGTTGGATGCGGTCGACGAGATTCGTATTGCCGACGAGCGGCTGAACGGCCAGTTCCGCGACGCGCTGCGTCTCTTGGCCGAGAATCGCAAAGTCGAAAAGAAGCCGGTCACTTTCCGTTTCGTTGGCGACGGGGCTCGGCAAGTTCGCGTTGGCTATATCCGGCAAACGCCGCTGTGGAAGACCACGTATCGGTTAGTGCTGAACGACGGCGAACCGGCGCTGCTGCAAGGTTGGGCGATCATTGAAAACTCGGCCGACGACGCTTGGCAGGACATTGGGCTAACCCTGGCCAGCGGTCGGCCGGTGACGTTCGAGATGGATTTGTATCGCACGCTGCTGGCCGATCGCCAGCGGATCGCGCCGAGCGTGCCGGAGTCGATCGCCTCGCGCGTCCACAGTCCGGCGCTCGGCGATTTGGATTCGCGAGCCACCGTGCCGGCAATCGGGCTCAATGTCCCGCAGGCCGCTGGCCCAGGGGCCGGAGGAGGCATGGGCGGAATGGCTGGTGGCGCGTTCGGCGGCGGCGGAATGGTCGGAGGTTATGGCGGCGGAGGTTTTGGCGGGGCAATGGGCGGAGCCGGAAACTCTGGCTATGGAAACCGGCCTTTCGCCACGAGCGTGGTTCCCATCGTTCCGGGAGATGTCAAAGTTCCCGCGCAAGCGGAGTCGGCCGAAATCGCCCAGCAGTTTCAATATCGGATCAAGCGACCGGTCAGTCTCGCGTCGCACGAATCCGCGCTGGTGCCGATCGTCGATGAATCTGTCCAGGCCGACGTCATTAGCCTGTTGACGATGCCCAGTAACAGCGAACATCCGATGCGGGCGGTCCGGCTGACGAATTCGACCGAGTTGCAATTGGTGGGCGGACCGGTGACGGTGTTCGACCAAGGCGCCTATGCCGGCGACGCTCGCTTCGATTTCTTCCCTGCGGGAGACAAGCGGTTGCTCAGTTTCGCTCGCGATATCGACGTGCGCGTGAAGCGGATGGAAACGCCGGGCACCCGAGAGATGACGGCGATCACCGTCCGCCGCGGCTCGACGGTCTACATCGATTTTCTGACCGATCGGATTCAGCGGTACCGCGCGGCGAGCGTGTCCGAGACGCCTCGCAAATTGGTGATCGAACATCCCAAGCCGGAGTCACCCTGGAGCTTGCGGCCGGATACGAAACCGTGGGAAACCACCGATTCGCACAACCGGTTTGAGGTCACCTTGCCCGCCGAAAAGACCGTCGAATTCGACATCGTGGAACAACGCTCGGAGACCGAGACCTATGTGTTCGGCGCTTCGCCCGACTCGTATCCCAAGGACGCCGTGGTTCGCATCGCGCCGTTGATCGAGCCCGTTTCGCGGTCGCTGGAGCAGATCAAGGTCAACCGCGGTGAACTCCAGCTCGCCTATCGTTTCGACCGCAAGACCGCGTATCGAGCATCCAACCGAGACGACAAGCCGCGGGCGATCCACATCGAACACCCCAAGCCCCAACTTCCCTGGCAATTGCATTCCGACATGAAGCCCGTGGAACAGACCGAGTCGTTTGACTTGTTCCGATTCGAGGTCGAGGCGGGAAAGACGGCGTCGTTTGAGATTGTGGAACAACAGAATATCGGCGAGGTCTTAGAGTTGGCGTCGGCAAACTATCAAGTTCTGGCCGACTTGCTGCCGTTGCCGGGCGTGACGGACGAAGCGCGGCAGGCGATCGAGGCCGTCATCAAAATCCGCCGCGAGCTGGAAACGTATGAATCCACAAAGCGGTTGCAAGAACAGACGTTGCAAGATGTCGTCGCCGAGCAGACTCGAATCCGCCAAAACATGGACAGCCTGGATCGGGATTCCGATCTCTACCGCGGCTATGTCGCCAAGCTCACCGAGCAGGAGACCCAGTTAGAACAGGTGCGCGAAAGGATTCGCAAACTCCGTAGCGATATCCAGCAAACACAGTCGAAGCTGGACGAACAGTTCCCACGTCGGCAGAAGGAATCCGCAGCGGGACTCTACCCGAACACCGGGTTCCCAGATCCTTTCGGCGCCCGCGGCGCCGTTCCCAACGCGACAGCCCCATTCTCTGTCCCTGACACGAGCAACCCGTTTAAGTAGGCCGGTTTCAATTGCGTAGAAAGCAATGCCGTGCGAACGCGTTTAGCACGACACGCCGGCTTTGTCAGAGACCGAGGCAGTCGGGTGCCGCGCAGTGATTGCCGGTCGGCCGCATGGTGGTACGTGAAAGGCGAATTAACACCATGAAAGATTCGGAGCGCACGGCGGGAAGAGGGGGACGATTGACGATTGACGATTGACGATTGTTGATTGTTGATTGTTGATTGTTGATGGTTCTTTTCCTGTGGTGTTTGGGCCCTTTGTAGTTGTTATGAGATTTGCGAATTGGTATGAGAGACTGGTTCGCGTGGTTGGGGTCGTGGATTTCCGAGTTCTACGATTTTGCCGATTCTTCGGGCCCGCGTGTTTCGCCGCCGGGGATCGCGGGACGGCGCTGAGTTGCGATCGCGACACCGCGACCTAGGTTTTCCATAGCGACGCGGGGCTCCGATTCTGTTGTGCCGAATTTCTGGCATGCGGCTGCTCCGGTCGTCGTGACCTAGGGGCAGTAACCGTGACGCTACAACTGGAAGAACCGCGCTCTTCGTCCGCCGATTGGGAAGCGATTGAACAACGACTGGCCGCGCTCGAACGCCGAGCGGACCAGGCGCCTGATCCGAACCGTTTGAATCTGCTGGTCTTCAGCGGCGATCGCGACCGGCTGTTGGCCGCGTTCGTGGTGGCCAACGGCGCGGCGGCTTGCGGTTTGGAAGTCTCGATGTTCTTCACCTTCTGGGCCACCGCCGCGCTGCGGAACGGCCGCGGCCAGATCGGCCGCAAATCGCTGGTCGAACGCTGTTTCGGCTGGATGTTGCCCAACGGACTGCGGCGTTCGCGGCTATCGCAAATGGACATGTGCGGCATCGGCCGGATGCTGATGACTCGCGAGATGCGCCGCAAAAACATCGCGGACTTGGACGAGCTGGTGAACACGGCTGGCGAGCTGGGCGTGACGATCCGCGTCTGTGACATGTCCATGCAGTTGATGGGCATTCGCCGCGAGGAGCTGATCGACTTTCCGCAAATGGAAATGTGCGGCGTGGCCAGTTTCGTCGACCAAGTGGCGACGGCTAACACCACGTTGATGTTTTGATGGGTGAGTCGAGTAGAAGCAACGGGGGCGGCAACGCGGATCGCGTTGTGGCGAACGGGAGAGACGCAGTGTCGGGCGGGGCAACGGCGATGGAAGATTCGGTCGAACAGCGGCGAGCGTCGGAGTCGGCGTCGACGCTGGACGAAGCGTCGAGCGTCGTGACGGCGGAGCTCAGCGGGCCGGCGCGGATCGACGCGCCGGCGGACGAACCGTTTCTGCCGCTGCAACATCGGATCGACGCCTTGCGAGAAATCGTCCACACGGTCGCGGAAACAAGCGTTAATGATCCAGGGAACGCGCCGCCCGAAGCCTTCGAGCACAACGCCGAGTCGTTGTTGGGCGATTTGCAAGAGATGCTGCGCGACGCCGAGCGTCAGTTTGTGGAGGCTCGCGATCGCAGCGACGCACTAGCGAACGCTCAAGCCGACGCGATCATCCGTTCGGTCGAGATCATCGACGAGCTGGAAGAGACGAAGCTGCAGCTTTCCGAAGCGCGACGGATGGCCGAGGAATCGGCGCGCGACACGCAGTCGCTGGCCGACATGATTTTCGCTCGAACCAGCGACGCGATTCTGGTGCTCAAGAACCGCGAGTGCATCGCTTGCAACGACAAGGTCGCCAAGCTGCTGGGGATGCCGCGCGACAAAGTGATCGGCAGCTTTCCCAGCCTGTTCGCGCCGGTGGAAACCATTGTCACCGAAATCACACCCGCCGCCGCCTCGGCCAACGACAAGCCGGGCGTGATGGGGCTGGGCGAGTGCCCGGCGACACGTCGGCGACGCAAGCCGCACGATCCGTATGACGCCGCGCTGCGTCACGGATTGTGGAGTTTTGAATCGTATCGCCCTGGTCCGAAAGGGGACGACGCGTGGTTCGAAGTGACGCTGACTTCGTTTCCGATGCGAGGCGAAACGCATGTGCTGGCCGTCGTGCGCGACATCACTTCGCGCAAGCGGTTCGAGCAGGAGCTGCAACGCAACCGCGACTTTTTGCACAACGTGATCAATGCGGTCCGCGACCAATTGATCGTGCAGGGGCAGAACCAACGGCTGCTGTTGGTGAACGATGCCTTCTGCGACGCTCATCAGGTGCAGCGTAACGAAGCGTTGCGGCGGACGGCGGCCGACTTCGCTCCGCCGCACGAAGCCGACTTGCTGCGACAATCGCTCGACCGGATATTCGACGACGGTCTGCCTCAAGACGCCGAGGAGCAGTCGCTCGACGAACGGGGCTTGCCGCAGTTGATGGCCGTCAAGCGTTCGCTGTTTCGCGATCCCGTGACGGGCGATGCGTTCGTGGTGTCGACGTCGCGCGACATTACCGACGAGCGGCGCAATGAAGAACGTCTGCGGTTGTTGGCCACGGTGTTCAACAATGCGCAAGAGGGTGTCGCGATCCTGGACGATCAAGGTTTTGTGGTCGAAGCCAACCCGGTGTTTTTGGAGATTGCTGGCGGCAGCGACGAAAATCTGCTGGTTCGCCGCCTCGACCATGTGCTGGACTGGTCCTTCGCCGACTTTCCCGAAGTGATCGAAGCCGTGAGCGCCGGCCAACCGTGGGCGGGCCGAGTCAGTTTGATGCGCAAGAGCGAGCAGCGTTCCTATTGGGTGTCGTTCAGCCCCGCATCGGATCGAACGGGCCAAGCGACGAGCCACATCATCGCGATGTTTTCCGATGTGACGGACATCGTGAAGTCGCAGAAGCGGCTGCGGCGGCGAGCGATGTTCGACAACGTCACGGGGTTGCCCAACCGACGCTACTTCCGCGAGCGGTTGCGGGCGATGATTCAAGACCCGCAGCATCAAGACCCTGGGTTCGCGATCTGCTTTCTGGACCTGGATGACTTCAAGCACGTCAACGATTCGCAAGGGCACGCGGCCGGCGATCAACTGCTGCGGCAGGTCGCTCGGCGGCTGCGAAAGTGTGCCGGTCCGGGCAGCTTTGTCGCTCGGTTCGGCGGCGATGAGTTCGCGATTCTGTTGCCGAACGCCGACGCCGAGCATCGCCATGTGAGCGAAATCGCCGACACGATTCACTGCGAGATTCGCAAGGCGATTCATCTGGATCACAACGAAGCGTACGTGAGCGTCAGCATCGGGGCCACGCATTACCCGAGCCATTCGCAAGACGTCGATACGCTGCTGCGAAACGCCGACGTGGCGATGTACGCGGCCAAGGACGCGGGCAAGAATCAGCTTCGGTTGTTCTCGGCCGAGATGCGAACCAGCGTCGAGGTGCGTCATCAATTGCACGGCGAACTGCGTCGCGCGTTGCGTGGCGATGAACTGAAGCTGGCTTATCAGCCGAAAGTTTGGGCGGCCTCGGGCAAGCTCGCCGGTTGCGAAGCTCTGGCTCGTTGGCAGAAGCCGTGCGGCACGAACGTTTCGCCGGGCGAGTTCGTTCCGGTGGCCGAAAAGACCGGCTTGATTATCGCGCTCGGCAACCGCGTGCTGCGAAACGCCTGCCAGCAGGCCAAACATTGGCGCGAGCTAGGTTTGGAGGTGCCGCACGTGGCCGTGAACATCTCGCCGAATCAGATGCGCGAGCCGCGGTTTATCGAACGGGTCGAGCGAATCCTGGAAGAGACGGGCGTCGACCCGCACTGGTTGGAGCTGGAGATCACCGAGAACGCGGTGATGGACAACGTCGATCAAGCGGTCAAGATCATCGACCGTTTGGGAGGCATGGGCATCTCATTGGCGATCGACGACTTCGGCACCGGCCACTCGTCGCTCAGCTATCTCAAGTCGTTCAATATCGACACGCTGAAGATCGACGCTTCGTTCGTCCGCGATTTGCCGGACGACGAGACGGCCGTGGCGATCGTGCGGTCGATCATTTCGCTGGGCAAAGGTTGCGGCCTGACGGTCGTGGCCGAGGGCGTCGAGACGGACGACCAGTTGAATTTGCTGCTCGAAGTCGGTTGCGACGTGATTCAGGGGTATTACTTCAGCCGCCCGCTCTGGGCCGAGCAGTTTCAGGACTGGGCCGCTCGTCGGGCGGAGCTAACCGGCGACTCGCTGGTGGCGACGTCCTAACCGCCACTGCGGCCCGATTGCCAATCGGCCGGGAAACAATCATCATCGACCGGTCGATTGTCTTTACCCGCAACGGAAGGAACAGCGCCGATGCCGCCCACCGCAACTCTCGCCGAGCCCGCAACCGACGCCGGCTGTTTGAATTGGTCCGAACTGGCCGACCGCGTGCTTGCCGGACATCAGGTTACTCTGGACGAAGCCGTGGCCATCCTTCGCTCGCCGGACGACGATTTGCTCGAAGTCATGGCGGCGGCCTATAAAATCCGACGCCACTATTTCCAGAACACGGTGCAGTTCTATCTGTTGATGAACGCCAAGAGCGGCCTCTGCCCCGAGGATTGCTCGTACTGTTCGCAATCGAAGGTCTCCGACGCGGAGATTCCGAAATACAACTTGCTGAGCCGCGAAAAGCTGATGGACGGAGCCCGCGTGGCTCACGAAAGCGGCGCGAAGACGTACTGCATCGTGATTTCGGCTCGCGGGCCCAGCGAACGGGAGATTCAGGCGGTCGAAACGATCGTGCCGGAAATCAAACAGCAGTACGACTTGAAGATTTGTGCCTGCCTCGGGCTGCTGGACGCCGACCAAGCCAACCGGCTGAAGGCGTGTGGCGTCGATCGCGTGAATCACAACTTGAACACCAGCGAGCAGCATTACGAACAGATTTGCTCGACGCACACGTATCGCGATCGCTTGGATACGTTGAAGCACGTGCGTGACGCGGGTATTGAGATCTGTTCGGGCGGCATCATCGGCATGGGCGAAGCCGACGAGGATATCGTGCGAATGGCGTTCGAGCTGCGCGACCTGAATGCCGAATCGATTCCGGTGAACTTTCTGAATCCGATCGACGGCACGCCGTTGGCCGGCCCGAGTCAGTTGAATCCGCGATTCTGTTTGAAGGTGTTGGCGATGTTCCGTTTCGCCAATCCGTCGCGGGAGATCCGGATCGCAGGCGGCCGCGAGATGCATCTGGGCAGCTTGCAGCCGCTCGGTCTGTACGCCGCCAATTCGATCTTCCTGGGCGACTATCTGACAACCAAAGGGCAAGCGCCCGAGGCCGATTATCGGATGGTCGAGCAAATGGGTTTCGTGGCGACGAAGTCGTAGCCGAGGCCGCGAGCGTCTTAATCTCAAGCCGTGTGCCTGGGGTCGGAGCGCAGCGAAGCCCCCAGTTGCCCCGAACCAAGGCGTTGGCGACGGGTTGTAAGGCGTTGGCGACGGGTTGTAAGGCGTTGTTGACAGTTTGGGTGGCACGCCCATAGCGCAGCGGTGGGCGTGGACGATTGGAGCACGGGCCCACGTGCGGACAATCTCGCTCGCGATTCAGCCACGCCCTTCGAAGACTCAGGGCGTGCCACCCACCCGCACCACGCGCTGTGCGCGGGTCTCCCGACCCCGCACATTCTTGACCGCAGGTCTCCCAGCGCCGCGGGGAGACCTGCGGTCGGCGATTTCGGCGAGGTCGGGAGACCTGCGCCGAGCGCTCGTCGGGAGACCTGCG
>JAWKTM010000094.1:0-22978 GCA_041399085.1 Pirellulaceae bacterium | reverse complement strand
GCCGTGCAGACCGTGCCGCATCAGGGGACGCACTCGACCAATGGCTATGCGTCGGCGTCGCCTTGCACCGACGGCCAGCATGTTTATAGCCACTTCGGATCGCGCGGATTGTATTGCTATACCATGGACGGTGAATTGGTATGGAAGCGCGATGATTTCGGCCAGATGGATACTCGCAACAGTTTCGGTGAGGGAAGTTCGCCGACGTTGGTGGACGATCTCATTCTGGTCCCGTGGGACCACGAAGGCCCCTCGTCGTTATATGCCTTGAACAAGGCGACCGGCGCCACGGTGTGGCAGGCTCGCCGCGATGAGCCGACGAATTGGTCGACGCCGCTGGTCGTGCAAGTGGACGGCCGTAAGCAAGTCGTGATGAACGGTCAGAACTTTGCCCGTGCTTATGATTTGAAGAGCGGCGAGGAGCTGTGGCGTTGTGGCGGGCAGACCGAGCGGCCGGCGGCTTCGGCCGTGGCTGGCGATGGATTGGTCTATGTGGGGAGCGGTTTTCGCGGATCGTTCATGGGCGCGTTTCGGCCGACGGGACGAGGCGACATCGAAGGGACCGACAGCGTTGCCTGGGAGCTGACGCGTGATACACCCGACGTGGCCTCGCCGTTGTTGTCCGGTGAGCGGTTGTATTTTTATAAGGCCAAGACGGGGTTGCTCACATGTGTGAATGCCAAAACGGGCGAACCGTATTTCACGGCCGAACGAATCCCTGGCATGAGCAGCACGTATGCCTCGCCGATCGCCGCCGGCGGCTATGTGTACTTGACCGATCGGAGCGGCAAGATTGTGGTGATTAAAGACGCGGGCAAGTTAGAGATCGTGGCGACCAACGATGTGGGCGAGCCGGTCGACGCCACGCCAGCGCCGGTCGGAAACCAGCTTTTCGTGCGGAGCGCCGATAGTTTGTTTTGCTTTTCCGATTAACGAACAACCCGTCCGTCTGTATCACGCCGTGCATGACATCTCAACTTGGGAATCACATCATGAGTTTTATGAAGCGATCTACTACTTTGTTACTTGCGTTCTTGTTATGGATGCCAGGTCTGGCAACGGTTCGGGCGGCGGACGAAACGGCGGGCAAGTTTGCGATCCCCGCTACGGACGACGGCTTGCCCGGCGCCGGACCGATTCGGCGTTACGACTGGTTCCGTAATCTTTGGCAAGCGAAACGTAGCGGCTGGGCCAAGCAGGTCGAGCGCGATCAGAACGCCGTCGTGTTCCTGGGCGACTCGATCACACAGGGCTGGGGCGACACGATGAGTGGTAGCTTTGGCGAACTGAAAGTGGCCAATCGTGGCATTAGCGGCGATACGACGCGTGGGATGCTGATACGGCTACAAGAAGATGTCCTATCGTTGAATCCTCGGGCCGTTGTGATGCTGATGGGGACCAACGATCTGGAGGAACAAGCCGAACCGGAAACGATCGCGGCGAACGTGAAATTGATTATTGCCGCGTTGAAGGAGCACAACGGCTCGATGCCGATCCTCCTATGCAAAGTGTTTCCTAGTTCGGAGACCAAGCGTCGGCCGGCGGACAAGATTCAGCGCGTGAATGAGTTGCTCGCCGAGGCGGTGAAGGGGGATTCGCAAATTGTGGTGTTGGAGACTTGGCAACTGTTCGCGGACGAGAACGGCAATGCGAAGGCGGCCGAGTTTCCTGATTTGCTGCACCCGAACCAAGCCGGCTACGCCAAGTGGGCCGCGGCGCTGCGGCCGATTTTCGCGACGCTGGGATATTTGGAAACGGAGGCCGATGAGTTCCAACTGGAACCTGGTTTCGTCAGCCTATTCAACGGCAAGGATCTCACGGGATGGGGATTTCGGGCGACACCTAAACCCAAGAATCCTAACAGCGCGATCGCTCGGCCGGCGGTGCCAAAGGCGGTCAGCTTCGACGGCAAGAAGGCCAGCGACGACGGACGCTATGTGGCGATCAACGGGCGTTTGGTCGTGACCACGCCAGCCGAAGGGCGACGCATTCAGCAGTTGTGGACGACGCGAGAGTTTCCTCGCGACTTTATCCTGAAGCTAGAGTTTCGCGCGACGCCCTACGCGGACAGCGGCGTATTTGTCCGTGGTCCTCAGCTACAGTGTCGCGACTATCTGTTGGCGGGACCTTATACCGAACTGAAACACTATTTGCCACAACAATGGAACGAGCTGGTTATCGAAGTCAAGGGAACGAGGGCTCATTGCACGTGCAACGGCGAAGTGCTGAATGCGGAGTTCGCGGTGCCCGAGACGGGCGGCATTGGTTTGGAGGGCGATCGCGGTCAGATGGAGTATCGGCGGATTCGGATCAAGGAATTGCCGTAACGGCAACCGATCGCGATCACATCGTGCCATCACAACATATGTTGGACTGGCGGTGTTGTGATTGCGAGGTTTAGTTCAATGTGCGTCATGGTTCTGGCTTCATGAGAGCCATGACCGCCGAGGTCATCGACACGACGCCGGTTGTGATGGTGGGTTTAGGGATTGGATAATAGGCGTTCGTGTGAGTTTGCGTGAGCGGCGGCCCATTCGCTCGGGCCGCCGCGACGAGTTCAGGCGGGGCGCTGCCGATGAAATAGTAGAAGCCCGGCACGCCGGCTCGAATATAGCGGCTAAAATCTTCGCCCCCCAAGCTCATCGGGCGTTCGTGAATTCGATCTTCGCCGAACACCTGTCGAAATAGACCTACCGTGCGAGCCGTTAGTTCGGGGTCGTTCACGAGCGACGGTGTGAAGCGTTCGTCGATCTCAACTCGCGGATCCGGGGCGTTGGCAGCGGCCGCGGCGGCTTTGGCGATACGACGGATGGCGGCCAGCGTGTGCTCGCGCACTTCGTCGGTCGTCGTGCGAACCGTCAATTGCAGCTTGACTTCGTCCGGAATAATGTTGTGCTTCGTGCCGCCGTGGATCGATCCCACGGTTACCACGGCGGGACTCAATGGGTTCAGTTCGCGGCTCACAATCGTTTGCAGGTCCAGCACCAGACGGGCGGCGATCACAATGGGATCGATCGTGGTATGTGGAGCCGCGCCGTGCCCGCCCTTTCCTAGCACGGTGATGTCGACCGAATCCACATTGGCTTGCATCTGCCCCGAGCGAAAGTTGATGTGGCCGTGTGGATAACGGGCATCACAGTGTGTGGCCAAGCAGAGGTCGGGGCGGGGAAAGCGATGGAACAACCCGTCGGCCAACATCATTTCGGCTCCCGCGCCGATTTCCTCGGCGGGCTGGCCGACAAAGACGATTGTGCCAGTCCACTTGTCCCGCATGGCATTCATCATGCGAGCCGTGCCGACCAAGCATGTCATGTTCACGTCGTGTCCGCAGGCATGCATCACACCCACGGTTTGGCCATGTTTGTCTTTCGCGGTGACTCGGCTGGCATACGACAACCCGGTCTGTTCGACGATTGGTAGAGCGTCCATGTCCGCGCGAATCATAATCGTGGGACCGTCCCCGTTTTCGAGCACGCCCACCACGCCATAGCCGCCGACACTCTCGGTGACTTGGCAACCGGCGTCGCGCAGTTCCTGGGCGATTCGAGCCGATGTCTCACGCTCGGCAAGCGAAAGTTCGGGATGGGAATGCAGGTGTTTGTAGAGCGCGTCGAGCGACGGGTACTCGGCGGCAACTAGCGTCTGAATTTGTTGGACTGTTTGCGGAGCGAGCGTCAAGTTCGCGGACGGGTCGTCGGCATAGGCCAGCCGCGAAACGAGCGTGGCGAACGTGATGGCGAGGTAGACGCATCTCATGGGACGATTCCTGGTTCAAGGGAACGGAGGCGCGGCGCTCGGATTGGGAAAGCTGGAAGCGGGCCTGGGACTATCGTAGGATCATAGTTGAGTGTCGAAGCGGGCGGGTGACCCAGTTTGTGAACCTGTCGTGGACACTCGCCAATGTTTCCCAGCAGGAGAATCCGCGATGATTGATTTCGAGTATCTTCAAACGGGCATTCAGGGACTTGCCAACGCGCACAAAGCCGGAACGATGGCCGGGCATTTGGGGGCTGCGGTGGTGGCCGGTTATTTCTTGGGCGAGGATCACGCCGATTGGGACGACGCGGTGTTCGCGGGGATCACGGGCGAGCTGAAGCGGATCATTGCCGGTGAGGAGGCGATTTGGTGGAACGTCAAACAAACGGGACTCACGGCGGAAGCGTTGTTCGAGCCGCTGCCGGACGGCCCCGCCAACGCGGAAGCAATTCGCACGCTTGCCGAGGCGTTGGCTCGGAACATTGGGGAGACGCGCCAATCGGGGCACAATGTGATCTTCGCCGCGATTGCGATTCGCGCTTTGAGCGATCATACCGACATGGCGACTCCAGCGGTTTTGGCGGGAGTTCGTAAGTTGATCGCGGGCTTCAACGGGGCCCATGCCGGACGCGGTTATTACGGCAAGCCGACCGGTTGGAAAACGGGGAATCAAGTGCGGTTGGATGCGGCAAACGACTTCCCAGCCTATGCGTCGGTTAATGAGATGGCTGGTGTAATGATCGACGAACTAATCGCGACGGCGGAGATTAAGAAGCAGGGCTTCGGCGGGCTGTGGCACCTGGTCAATCATACGGCCGCCATTTTGGAACTGGATCGGTTTGGGTACAAGGATTTAGCTCGACAAGGGCTGCCGGCCCATCACTATCACATCCGATTGCACCGTTCCTTGCCCGATGTCGGAGACGAGCTTGGTCCGGTTGTAAAATCCAATCACGATCCTCGCGATCCGATGTACTGGGAAGGTATGTTAAAACGTGACGAGGCCCGGCTGACGCACCGCATTAAAACGTTGTATGGGTATTACGTGCTGCGTCGCTATGTCGAAGAGGAAACGAAGCGGCGCGAGGCCGACGAGGCGTTTTTGTGGTTGATGGCATAAGAGAGCAAGCGGGCCGAAAGAGATCCGGCTTCGCGCCAGATGGACGGCGACCGTGAATTAGGAGATACATATGCCACTTCACGATCATTTCAATCCGCCGATTTCCGCACGTCACTCTTGGGAGGGCTTTCACGGCGGTTGGCCCATGACCATCGTGCAGCAACTGGCACGAGTGCTGCCCGCCGGGTATTCGGCCGAGCCTCGCGTCCACCTCGGCAGTTTCTATGAGATTGACGTCTCCACGTTCGAAGATCATGCGTGGCAACCGAGTGCTGGCGTTTCCGAGAAGTCTGGCGATAATCGAACCACCGAGGGAGGCGCGGCCGTATACGCACCGCCGCTTCCCACGCTGGTTGTCGACGCGAATTTGAATGACGAATACGAGTATGAGGTGCTGATCCACGATCACACACACCATCGCCAGCTTGTGGCGGCAATTGAGATTGTGAGTCCGGCCAACAAGGATCGTCCCCGAAGTCGCCAAGCGTTCGTGGCGAAGTGTGCCGCATTGCTGCAGAAGCGGGTGTGCGTGTCGATTGTGGATCTGGTGACAACCCGGCAGTCGAATTTATACCTTGAATTGCTTTCGACGATGGACGCCGATGACCCAGACTTTCAGAAGGCGACGCCTACCTATGCCGCAACTTGCCGTGGACGATGCGATAATGGGCACTCGCGGATCGAAGCCTGGGCTTATCCACTCGCGGTTGGCGAGTCGCTTCCGTCGTTGCCGATTTGGTTGAACGATGAACTGGCAATTTTGCTGGATTTGGAAGCGAGTTACGAAGAAACTTGCCGTGCGCTTCGGATCATGCCCGTTTAGACGCACGAGCATGAATGGTTCCGGGTGATTTGCGTTGGGTAGCGTCCAGGGTGGCCTCATCCAGCAGGCGCGCGGGGCGTTGCCCGCGCGGTTAAACGAAGGAATGCGCGGGGCGTTGCCCGCGCGGCTAGATGATGGACGCTATGGCCTGGCGAAGAGTTGCTACCAATGGGATTCAACCAAAGACGCTTGCTATCGTGCTTAATGCATACTCTTCTGAATCTCACTCACCAGCGCCCACACTCCGGCGACTAACATCCCGGCGCTGGAGGCCCAGAGGAAGATGTCCCAGATCATCGTGGGGCGCAGTCGTTCGTCGCAGCGATAGTAGCGGAAGTACAGTCCCGCGGCGGCCAGCATGGGCAACATCATGGCTTGCATGAGACCGCTGATTAACACCAATCGAGCTGGCGACGGAAATGCGACGTACATGAGTAGGCACAGCAGCGGAAAAAAGCCGCTCAGCAGAGTCACTCGTCGGCGATGGGCCGCCTCGCTCTTATTGGCCATCCCCAGAACGCCCAACGAGTCGGAAAACACGCGGGCATGACTGGCGTTGGCCACAAAATACGTTGAGTACAACACGGCGAATGCGCCGAACAGAAATAGCGGCGGGGCCCATTCGGTAAACACCGGTTCGTACATGACGGCCAGCGTTCGCACCATTTCCTTGCTGGCGGGATTTAGGCCCGTGCGGCTGAGGATCGCGGCCCCCAAGAGGTAAAATGCCAACGTGGCGAATGTGTAGACCACCATGGAACACCAAGCGTCCCATCGCATCACACGCATCCATCCTTGAGCCCGTTCGCCCCATTGCTTCGAGCTGTCGCGCGGGCCGGTGAAACGGGCATATCCTTTCTCCAAACACCAATAAGGATAAGTCACCAATTCGCTTGCCCCGACGCCGATGATGCCGAAGGTAGCGAGCGCGGTAGCCAGTGGCGACACGCCGCTGCCGGCGTCCGCCGATGGCAATCCGAAGCTCAATCCATGCATAAACTCGGGCCATGTCACGGCCCACGTCGCATTGCGCTGAAGCATGACGACGTTTACCACGGTGATGCAGGTGAACGAGGCGACGAGCACCGTTGAGAAGGATTGGATCATGCCATAACGGCCCATCATCAGCACGCCCGCCGTGACGACGGCAATGAGCGTGGCCCAGATTCGATCGTCGTATGAGTCCGGCGGCGTGGGCAACAGGGCCAACGCTTGTTGAGCTTCGAGAATCTCGGCTTCAAGTGCTTCGCGCACCGCCAGATCTTCGTCCGCACCATCCTCGATGCGTTGGTTCAAACGTGTGAGTTCGGCTTGCGTGACTTTCAATTGCGTTTGCAAGTCCAAGTATTCATTGAATTCACGTCCCGATTCAGTGATCGGCATACTGATGGCCAGCGCTTGTCCGACGCCGCCGACGATTCCGCCGAGCTGGCCGATGCTGGCCAACCACATTAGAAACCAATACCACACAATCCAATTGCCACGGCCGGGAATTCTGGGGCCCGGGACTTCGGATAAACCTTCCATCGTCGAGCGACCGGTGGTGATCGTATATCGTCCGAATTCGACCTGAACGAAGACCTTGATCACGCATCCAATGACGATCAACCACAGCAGGGAAAAGCCGGCTTCGGCGCCGGTCTTGGTCGTGGCGATGAGTTCGCCGGAACCCACGATCGAACCGGCCACGATCAGCCCTGGCCCGAGTCGCTGAAGAATGCCAAACAGGGTATGCGGCGGCGCTTCGGTCAGCGAGACATCGGACGGCGGCGCTTCGACGTATTCGGGATCCTGCAGAAATTCGCTCATGGAGATTGACGGCATGGAGAGTAGGAAAGCGCCCGTGGGACCGAGCGCGAAAGGACCAAGCTACCGTAGCGGTCCGGCGGTCGCAAGTTTTTCGCGGACTTGAAGTCGAATCCGGGTACAATGCGATTCAAGACCGTTGGCTCGTAAGGAGGAATTTCCGCCATGCCGCTGATGACAACAATTGCCGGGCAACTTCCCAACACGATGGTTCGCCGCGATTTCTTGCGCATCGGCGGGTGGTCGGCACTGACGGCGGCATTCGGGCGGTTCGGAGTTGCCCGTGCGAACGCGGCGGACGAAGCTCGGCGTTCGTCGCGAGCCAAATCGTGCATTCTGATCTGGTTGGATGGCGGGCCGAGCCATTTGGATCTGTTCGATCCGAAGCCGCAAGCGGCGGTTGAAGTTCGGGGCCCGTTTGCTTCGATTCCGACGGCGATTCCAGGCGTGTCGCTGAGCGAGTTGTTGCCGCGACTCGCTCGGCGGATGAACGACGTTTCGCTGATTCGGTCGGTCACATCGCCGCTTGGCGAACACAACTTCGGGACGCATTATCTGCTGACGGGCTACAAACCCTCGCCCGCACTCGAATATCCAACGTTTGGCGGCGTCGTGGCGGCCGAGCGTGAATCGAGCCAGGTCTTGCCTCGGTTTATCGCCGTGCCTTCGTTTCGAGTTGGCGGTGGGCGTCTGTCGGGGCACGGGTTTCTGCCAGCTTCGGCGGCGCCGTTTTCCGTAGGCGGCGATCCAGGACGATCTGAGTTTCGAGTTCGTGATCTGGATTACTATCCGGGACTGGACCGAGATCGGCTCGAACGGCGGAAAGGCTACCTCCAGCAATTGGACCGACTTGCTCGGCAAGTGGAATCGGCAGCGATCGGCAACGCGACTCGATCTGGCGACGAACGCGACCTTTCGCAAGCGCTCAATCCGGAGATGGAGCAAGCCTATCGACTGGCGACATCGACCGAGGCGAAGCTCGCGTTTCGCTTGGAGGATGAACCGTCCCACGTTCGGCAGGCGTATGGTGGTCGATCGGTCGGGCAGTGCTGCTTGCTGGCGCGGCGACTAGTCGAGCGGCAAGCGCCGTTCGTGTTGGTGAACCACGCTGGCTGGGATACGCACGACGACGCCTATACGCGGCTGAAAGAAGGTTATACCGGGGCCAAAATCCCCGTGGGACTTGCTCCGTCGTTGGATCAGGCGCTCGATGCATTGCTGGACGACTTGATCCAGCGCGGTCTGCTCGACGAAACCCTGGTTTTGGTAATGGGCGAGTTCGGCAGGACTCCCAAGTTGAATACGCAAGGCGGGCGGGATCATTGGCCGCGCGTCTTTAGCGTTCTCGCGGCAGGGGCTGGGATTCCTGGCGGACAGGTGATCGGTGCGAGCGACGCGACGGGCGAGAATCCACGCGAGCGGCCGATTACGCCAAGCGACCTCGCCGCCACGGTATATACGCTGCTGGGGATCGACCCAGCTCACACATTGCATACCAACGATGGCCGGCCGGTCCGGATTAACGCCGACGGGACACCGATTCGGGAATGGGTCTCATAATGATTTCTCATATTGTGAGACGAACACACTTCCGACAAATGGCGACGTGTGGCTTTTGTCTTATATGCGGCATCCTAATCGGCGGCGGCCGTGTTCGCGCCGCGTCACCGATCACCGCGATCGCGTTCACACCGTCAGGCGACGGCGTGGTGATTGGGTCGCAGCAAGGTGTTGAGTTGCTCGGATGGCCCGAACTGGGCCGCCAAAGACACTGGTCGTTACCAGAGCCATGGTCTACGATTTACGCGCCGCACGGAAAACAGTTGGCGATTGCCGGAGGCGATCCTGCGGAAACGGGCAAGTTGCAGGTGTTGGATTGGCCAGCGGCTGATGATAAGACGCCTCGAACGATTTCGTCGGCTCATAAGGATGTGATCTACCGAGTCGCTTGGCGGGAGAATGGAAACGCGTTGGCGACGGCAAGCGGCGATGCCAAGGTGTTGATAGTTCACCATGCTGACGGTTTGCAGGAGCGTGGTTTCCAAGAAGTGATGGGCGAACCCCTGGAGTTTGCCGGCCATGCCAGTGATGTGTTTGGAGTCGCCTTTCTGGCGGGCGGAAAGTTGGTGACGGGCGGGAATGACGGAAGCCTGCGTTTGTGGGACACCGACACTCGACAGGCCATTCGCACGTTGACGAATCACACCGACGCAATCCGCGCCGTTTCCGTGCGAGCGGGCGATGCCAAACTTCCGGTCGTCGCCACGGCCGGCGCTGACCGCACGGTACGATTCTGGCAACCTACCATTGGCCGTTTGATGCGATTCGCCCGATTGCCGAGCTCGCCGCTCGATTTGGTTTGGACGATGGATGGCCGCTGCGGCAAGGTCGCCGAAACACTGCTCGCTGTTGATGACGACTGCGTGACAAACCCAGTCGCACCACATTGCGTCGTGGAACCATGGGCACTACGCGGCATCCACCCCACGGAACCGATTGCCGTCGTGGGCGGAGCGAACGGCGAGTTGAAGCGCGTGCCCATTGGTTCACCTTGACGCGGCGAGAGACGCTCAGCGAGTTACGTTTTCGGCAGTTTGTTTGAGGGCAATGCTTAAGCCACAATTTCATTCAACACTCGGCCCTCTTCGGTCGGACCGATCAGGCGGTGATTGAGCCCTTGGTAGGTGTAGTGGAAGCGGTATGGGTCCAGCCCCAACAGATGCAGCATCGTGGCTTGCAGGTCGCGGATGCCGACGGGATTTTCCACGGGGTAATAGCCGAAGTCGTCGGTCGTTCCGAGCGACACGCCGCCCTTGATGCCGCCGCCAGCCAGCCACATCGAGTAGGCGAACGGATGGTGATCGCGGCCGATGAATCCTTTCTTCAGCTCGCTCCGCACATTGTTTTGCATCATCGGCGTGCGTCCGAACTCACCGCCCCACACGATCAGCGTTTCGTCCAGCAAGCCGCGTTGTTCCAGATCGGTTATCAAGCCAGCGATCGCTCGGTCGATTTGTTGACACTTGATCGGCAGTGTCTCGTCGATGCTTTCGCCGGGCGACGATCCGTGATGATCCCAGCCTATCGTAAAGCAGAATGAGCTTCGAACCTGTTCTCGACTAACCGCGAGCCAACAAACAATTGTTCGCGAACGTCGGATCGTCACCCTTGTAGAGCACGCGTGGATCGTCGGGCGCTTTCCGCCTGCGAAACGAAGCCAAGCGGCGTCGTAAAGATCCAGAATCGACTGTGGCTCGGTCGAGATATCCATCACTTCGGGCACGGCGATTTGCATGCGATAAGCCAGCTCGTACTGGGCGATTCGCGTCGCGTTTCGGCGTCGCCGCTGTGTTCATGTTCCGCGCGGTTCATTTCCGCGACGGCGTCGAGCATCCAAAGCCGCAACGAGCGATCCATGCCGGCCGGGCTCAGATACAACACCGGATCGCCGGTCGTGCGACATTGGACGCCCTGATACACGCTGGGTAGAAAGCCCGAGCCCTTACCAAACGGATTTTTTGCCGGCGTCGGGCGTCTTGCCGCCGGACAGCAGCACGACGAAGCCCGGCAGGTCGGCGTTCTCGCGCCCAAGCCGTACGTGGTCCACGCGTCCAGCGACGGATTTCCCAGCCGCTGCGAACCGGTATGCACGAACAATTGAGCCGGCGCGTGATTGAACTGGTCGGTATGCACGGTGCGAATGACCGACAGCTTATCGGCCACGCGGGCCAAGTTCGGCAGCAGCTCGCTGATGACTTGGCCGCTCTCGCCGTGACGCGCGAACTTGAACTGTCCGGCCAGGACCTTCGGCACGCCCCGGATGAACGCGAATCGTTTGCCTTCCAGGAACGACGCCGGCGCGTCTTGCATGTGCAGCTTTTCGAGTTCCGGCTTGTGGTCGAACAACTCGAGCTGCGAGGGCGAGCCGGCCATGTGCAAGTAGATCACGTGCTTGGCCCGCGCCGGGATCATCGGTGGCTTGGCGGCCAACGGATTCGCGTCGCCCGGCGCGGCCGCTCGCGAATCGTTCGCCAGCAGCGAATGCAGCGCCGCCGCTCCCAACCCGAGCCCGCTGGTCTGAAAGAAATGGCGACGGGTCATGTGACGCAGCGGCGCGAGCGACAACGGCTCGTCGGACGACACACGGTTCGTGCGTGAAATGGAATAACGCATGGCTCTCTAATTCCGGGTCAGTAGCTCGTCCAAATTTAGAATTGCGTTCGCGGTGACGATCCAGGCGGCAAACTCGGCGGAGGTGTCTGTCGGCTTTGCCGCGACTGGCTTCGATCAAGGCTGCGGCCTTCTCCGCATCGGCCGAGAAGCTTTCGCGGCGTCGGTTTGCAGCCGCACAGTGGTTCGACTTCGCCCTCGCGAGCCGGACGGATCAACGCCAACCGCAACCGCGTTCGGCCCGCGCGCGGGCGTCGTCATGCTTTGGTCGTCATCCGGCTGGCCAAGGCCGCGGCCGCCTCGAGAAACACCGGATCGTTCATCGTCACTAACGCTTGCAGCGGCGTGTTCGTGCGGATGCGACGGACCAAGCAGACTTCGCCGCTGCCGCCGTCGAACGTCGTCATCGACGGATACGGCGTCGTCCGTTTTAGATACGTACAGACCGCGGCGAAAGCGATCCTCGCCCTCGGCGTCGATCCAACTGCGTCCGTTGTAAGTGGAACGCCACAGCCCGGCGGGTTGAGGCGGCATCACGGCCGGTCCACCCATCTTTGGTGACAGCAAGCTTGAGACGGCGAGCGCCTGATCGCGCACGATCTCGGCACTCAGCCGGAAGCGAGCTCCGCGCGACAGATGCTCGTTGTGTGCGGATCGGCTTCCACCAGTTCCGGCGTCAGCTCCGAAGCTTGCCGATACGTGTCGCTTCATCACGATCGCCTTCAGCAGCTCTTGGTCGACCAGCCGTGGTCGCGAAACTCGGCGGCCAACCAATCCAACAGCTCGGCGTTGCTAGGCATCGAGCCCAACGCGCCGAAGTCTTCCTCCGTTTCGACAATCCCCAGCCCGAACAGCCGCGACCAAATGCGATTGGCCCACACGCGGCGTCAGCGGATTCTCGTCACACACCAGCCACCGCGACCGCCAGCCGATCGGCCGAGCGCCCTCGGGCAGCCGCGTGAAACTGGCTCAGCACGGCCGGTTGAACCACTTCTCCCGGCTCCATGAAAAGCTGGCGCGGACGTGGATCTGCCCCGCGACGACGACCCTCCGCCAGCTCGCGAAAGATCGGCACCGGGGCTAACCGGATTGAAACGCGTTCAGCTTCTGTTGAACGGCCGCACGGCAGTATCGCGCAGCCGGGCGCGTTTCGGGCGATGGTTGCGGCGGTTGCAGTCTGCCCGGCGGCGCCTTGCTGGTCGAGAGCCGAAAATTGGCCAGCGTCAGACGGTTGCCATATTGCTGTTGCAGAGTCACGCGCAGACGCGTTTCTTCACTCAACTCCAGCGGCTCGGCCAAGTCGAAGATCGCCACGTGCCGTTCGCGAAAACGCGGACTCACGGCCCAACCGGTCTTCAAATCGCCGTCGATCGCCGCGGCCACAGGCCAGCCGTCTTGCGAGAAGTCAGCTCGCGGTTGAGTTAGCTTGAGTTCGGCCGCCGAGTCGCCGCTGAGCCGCTCGACCGTCAGCTCCGAGACCACGAAGTTCGGATCGTTCGGGTTGCGGCCGACACCCAGTTGCCCGTCGCGAAGCTTGGCCGTGAGCGCTTCCAACCGCAGCGCCGTGAAGCGGCCACGTGGCAAGGCGATCGTCAAAGTGTAGGCGTCTTCCGCCTCCGATTTGCCCGAGACGGCAATCGCCATCTCGTCGGTCGCCTTCAACGTTGCTCCGCCGCGCGACGTCGACTCGGTCACCTTCGCCGGCTGCCAGCGACTGGCATCGGCCGCATCCCGCTCGGCATCGGCCGCCTCGGCTTGTTTCAACTGCGATTGCAGCTCGGCCAACTCCGCTTGCAATGCCTGCCGCTGCTCGGCTTGCTCGGCCGTCACCACTTCCATCCGCGGCGCGTCGTCGTACCGGTCGGCGTCCTCGGTCTGGTTGAAGATGGCGTAGAAGCGGTAATAGTCGTCGTGCGAGATCGGGTCGTATTTGTGCGAGTGGCACTTGGCACAGCCCATCGTCAGGCCCATCCAAACTTGGATCGTCGTGTCGACGCGGTCCTTAACGGCAGCCACGCGAAACTCCTCGTCGTCCGTGCCGCCCTCGTCGTTGGACATGGTGTTGCGATGAAAGGCGGTCGCGATCCGTTGTTGCGGCGTGGCGTCGGGAAGCAGATCGCCAGCCAGTTGCTCGACCGTGAACTGATCCAGCGGCTTGTCAGTGTTGAAGGCCTGCACGACCCAATCGCGATAAGGCCACATCGTGCGGCCCAAATCCTTTTCATATCCCTTCGTGTCGGCGTAGCGAGCCAAGTCGAGCCACATGCGAGCCCAGCGTTCGCCGTATTGCGGCCGGGCGAGCAAGTCGTCGACCATTCGTTCATAGGCCTCCGGCGACGGATCGGCGGCAAAGGCATCGGCCGCTTCGGGTGTGGGCGGAAGTCCGATCAGGTCCAAGTGCAAACGGCGAACGAGCGTATGCGGCGCGGCGAGGTCACGCAGCTCGAGGCCGCGCGCGGCTTCAAGCCGGCTCGGACTTGATCGTCCAGCGTCCCGGCCGGTTTCACGAGCGGCTGAAAGGACCAGTGCCGCTGCCACGCGGCTCCCTCGGCGATCCATCGGCGAACCGTCTCGATCTGTTCGGGCTTCAGCGTTTTGTGCGACGACGGCGGCGGCATCGGCAGCTCGGGATCGTCGCTCGTCATCCGCTCGATAATTGTGCTCAGCTCAGGCCGCCCCGGCACGATCGGCGGTCCGCTTCCGCCATCCGCCTTGGCGTTAGCTTCGACATCCAATCGCAAATCGGCCTGCCGCTCGGCCGCGTCAGGTCCGTGACAGGCGAAACAGTTGGCCGACAGAATCGGCAACACATCACGAGCGAATTCAATCGGCTCGGCGCCGGCAACCGTGTTAGTCGACACCAGACAAAGCAACAACCAGCAGCGTTTCATGGCAACAGCGAAACAGGCGGGAATGAATCGGTGGGAAGGATCGCACGGATGTGCGTCCAACTTCGATGATAATTCAAACGCCGCGACTCGTCCCCACAAACCGCACCGGCACGCTGGAGAAGTGGCTGCGTGCCGGCCAACAAAGCGGGAAGCTCGTTGTTGCCTTCCGATTCGTCGCCACCACTCAGAGTGACCGAGCGACTTGTGAAAAGGCTTACAAGTACACTCGGCGATTATAGATATACCACTCCAACAGCAACACGCCGAGGACCGCCAACAGGATCCATTTCCAAGTTTCGATCCGGGTCGGTTCCATGGCGGCCTTCCCTGCGATCTTTTCGTGGCCAATTTCTAACAGGCCTGGCTTCAGATCGCTCTCGCGACTGTCGAATAGATTGACCGTGAATCGCTGCGACACTTCCTTGGCGTCTCCCTCGAATATCTCATACACGCCAAGTTGATTCGTTTGCGTGAACGGAAAGGAGGTCAACTCGCCTCGTTCGAGCGTCTGGCGTTCGCCGTTTGGCGAGGTGACACGGATACGATCGACCGGCACTCGCGTGCGCAATTCAACCGTCTCTCCGGGCCGCACGCTGGGCGACGCCAACATTCCGCTGTTGCCGCCGAAATAGCGAACGACGTTCAGCACAAACACGGGAAAGCTACGGCGGATCGGCCAATCGGTGTTCGTTTCAATCTCACCTTTCTCATTGTTCGAGACGATATCAAAACCCAATACCGCGTCCTCGAAACCACCCCGCGGCGCGATGGCGAAAATGGGGCCGATGTCGGCCGACATCAACGTCGAACCACCGGGCGGCGGTTGCACGGCGAATCCCTCGAAGATCACCTTCACATTTGCCATTTCAATGAGTTGCGTGATCGGATGAATTCGATCCGTGTCGATGATGAAAGGTTGCGTCTTCGTCTCGCCTGCCGACCATGCATCACCGGGCGGAATCGCTCCGATAAACAGAGTATTCGCCTGAGGCATCTTCTTGGGCGAACAGCGATCGTAAATGATTAGATCGAAAGCCGCTGAGTCAGCTTTTTCCTCATACTCTTTAGTCTCCAGCATCGCCGGTTGACCGAAAGTCACTTCCGCTACCTTGTCGACTTCCGTCGTTTGCAACGCAAATTCCAAAGCATCATTGCCGGGCGAAACGAATAAGACCTTCGCCAGCCGAGGCGTGCTAATCGCGGCATAAGCCACGTTGTCGATCTCCAGATCATCCTGCGAGTCGATCTTCAGCTTCAGGACGCCCGATTCAATTTCCGACAACTCGAAAGGCACGCCACTCGTTTCGTTGGGCGGAACCTCGACGGAAACTGCGTCCAGCAATGTATCATTCAACAGAAGCGTGACTTCGACTTTACGTTCCTCATCCGAATAATTTTCAATGCGGGCGAAAGCTTGTGTCTGGCCCGGCTTCTCTGGATTCCGTTCCGTGGTGAATTGCGTGATGCCAATATTGTTCGGCTGCTCGGTTCCCATCACCGTGTATTTGGGCTCAAGGTTGCCAAGATTAAAGTCGGGAACGGCCGTAAACCCCCCATCGCTGAATATATAAAGAGTCGCGGGCAAAGCATCGGCGACTTGAAAGTCGGTGGCGTCTTGGCTCGTGCGACCAGGGTTAGCCAGGCCCGCGGCGGCTCGCAGCGCTTCGCCGATATCACTGTTGCGGTTCGTCGGACGAATCTGTGCCAATCGCGTTTGCAACAGTCGTCGGTTGTCGGTGAATGGCTGCTCGACGCGGGCTACATTGGAAAAGCTGATAATCATCCCCACCTCGTCCGACTTCATCTGGTCGATCATCGCGGAAATCTGATCTTTGGCTTTGTCCAACCGCGTGGGGTTGATGTCCGACGCACTCATACTGGCCGACGTGTCGAGCAAGAAGATATAACGCCCGCCACGCATCTCACTTCCGCGCCAACCCGGCCGCACCAGGGCAAACATAATCAACAGCAACAACAGCAATTGAAGGAACAACAACAGGCTCTGGCGAAGTCGCTGCCAGATACTGTTTACGTGCAAATCCTCGATCGCACGAGACCAAAGATAGGTGCTCGGCACCTCGATCGGCTGTCGCTTCAGCTTCAGAAAGTACAGCAAGATGATGGCCGGTGGCACGGCGGCCAGAATGGTCCATTGCCACCAAGCGAGTGTGTTCAGAAAATTCATCGCACCAAGCCTCGCTGCCGCAGATAGTTAGTAATCAGTTGCTCCACGGGCGTCTCGGTGCTCGCCATCAAATAGGCCATGCCTCGCCGATTGCAGAAATCGCGGGCACCGTCGATGAACGCCGCCAGCGTGCGTTTGTAACGGTCCAGCAATGGACGGCTAATGGTAACCTCGGCGACGTCGTTGTCCTCACAATCAATCAATCGCAAATCGCCCTTAACATCGGGGTCCAGTTCCTCGGGCGACAGAACGTGCAATACATAAACATCCATTTGCTGCGCCGTAAGGAAACGCAGCGCGTGTTCATATCCTTGCTTATCCATCAAATCGGAGATCAGAACCAGAATCCCCTTGCCGCTATTTCGCAGACAGAAATCCTTCACGCCTTGCGTCAGCGAAACATTCGTTCCTGGCTCGATCTTGTTCATATATTCCATCATGCGCCACAGACTTTGCCTGCCGCGCAACACCGGCGCGGGATTAGCCCGACTGGCGCCCAGCATCTCGATTTTCACACGGTCGGCCCGGCACAACCCCACGAACCCCAGGGCCGCCGCGATCTGTTTGGCGTAATGGAGTTTGGACGGCTCGCCGAAACTCATCGAATCGCTGGCGTCGATCAGAGCGTAGAAATGCAGATCCTCTTCTTCCAAGAACAGCTTGAGAAACAGCTTGTCCAAGCGAGCATATAAGTTCCAATCAATGAACCGTAGATCGTCGCCCGCCACATAGTTGCGAAAGTCGGCGAACTCGACGCTTTGCCCTTTCCGGCGACTACGCCGTTCGCCCTTCATTCGCCCACGAAAAATCTTGCGACTGACCAATTCCAGTCGTTCAAGATGAGCCAACAACGCCGGGCTGAGAAGTTCATTGACTGAAGAGGTGGAGGGCATGCGATATTCAACTCAGTTTGCGCTGCAACGAAACAGACAGGTCTCAGTTGTTTGATCTGCCGCTTTGCGCTGGCGGGATTGGATTCCGGGACGATTCGGCTGAGCGAGAACGGTGGTGATTCGGAGACATCAATCCGCGACCACCGCGGCGACTGGAACGTCGCTGGACTTCTCGGGCAAGTTTTCCAGGATGTCCAACAGCACCTGGTCCGTTTCCATGCCTTCGGCTTGAGCCTCAAAATTGAGGATTACGCGGTGACGCAAGGCTGGCAGATACACGCGGCGAACGTCCTCGAAGCTAACGTTGTAGCGGCCTTCCAACAACGCGCGGACTTTGGCGGCCAAGGCCACTGTTTGAGCGCCGCGGGGACTGCTGCCCCAGCGCAAGTACTGATTGGTCACGGGCAACGCGAATGGGCCTCCCGGATGTGTGGCCAAGATGAGTCGCACGATGTAATCCTGGACATGTTGAGCCAACACGACGTCGCGGATCAGCTTTTGCCATTTAAGAATCTCCGTGCCATCCATCACCTTTTCTGGTTGGATCTTTACGCCACGCGTCGTGCGGTCGATGATTGTGGCCAATTCCTCGCGGCCGCTATATCCCACAACCAGTTTGAAGAAGAAACGGTCTAATTGAGCTTCCGGCAATGGATAGGTGCCTTCTTGCTCGATCGGATTTTGCGTGGCGAGAACAAAGAATGGCTGAGTCAACTCGTAACGGTGACCACCCACCGTGACCGTGCCTTCCTGCATCGTTTCCAACATCGCCGACTGTGTCTTAGGCGTGGCGCGGTTGATTTCGTCCGCCAGACAAATCTGGGTGAAAATCGGGCCTCGCTGGAATTCGAACATTCGCCTGCCGTCAGGAGCTTCGACGATCATATCCGTGCCCAAAATATCGGAGGGCATTAGGTCGGGCGTGAACTGAATCCGGTTGAAGTCCAAGCTGAGCGTTTCGGCCAACGTCCGAACAAGCATGGTCTTGCCGAGTCCGGGAACGCCTTCAAGCAAGCAGTGACCGCCGACGAAGAGGCACGTGAGCACTCCATGCACGATCTCATCGTGACCGACGATGACTCGGCCGATCTGATTCCGCACGGCCGTATATCGTTCACGAAACTCCTCGGCCTGACGTTGCATGGACTCAGCGATACTCATGGGGGCTCCTTAAACTGTGAATCGGTGTTATGAGTGTGAGATCGGGCGTGTGACAATGTCCTGCCGGCGTTGATAGCCGCTTGATTGTCGCCGACGAGAATGCTGGGTAATAAAGGGTGACGGCGGCTCAATCTTGATTGGGGTCTTTTTTCGGTTGGTTCTTAGCGGCTTTACGTTTGGCTTCGAGCAACCGCGAAGTGTAATTGTCCTCGGACGCGTCGGGCGTGGATTGTTGCGGCGCTGTTCGAGGCGGTGACGCCGGGCGAGCCGCCCCGCCGCTGACATCGGTAATGACTTCGTCCAAGCTGCGACCTTCTTGCTCGGAGTCAACGCTCGGTTCGAATCGCGCCGCCGCGCGGCGTTCGTCCAACTGCTGGCTCACCGCGGCCTTGCGGCTCCGCAGTCGTTCGAGCCGAGTGTCGGCCGTTTGCTGATCATCGCGTCCCAACACTCGGCGGCGGAACCATTGCCAGAGCCAACCGACCCACTCGAAGCCAACTTGAACACGTCGAACAAAGACATCACCGAAAAACAAGCAGGCGGAAATCAATAACACATAATGCCATACATCTTGACTGCTGATCGCTTTCGGCAAATCTTCTCGGAAAGTGTTGACTTTCAGTAGTTCGTCGATCTGCTCTTGAACCGACAGCGGCCGCATCGCCGTATTCGTCAATTCCTCGTTAGTGGACTCGTCGCTCGCCGATGCATCGCCTGGGATCGGAACCGCTTCGGGCGCTTCGATTACCTTGCCGGGTTCGCCGCCCTCGGGTTTCAGCGAAGCCAAATTCTCCAGCAACGCCAAGTTCGCGTCGCGGGCTTTGTATTCGTCGGAATAGGGAACCGTGACACCTGTGAGAATCGGCGCTCCTCCGGTCCCCGGATTCAACGTCACGAAATAGCTGCCCGGTTTGGCCGCGTCGAATTCGGCCACATAGCGGCCAGGGGCGACCTGGCGCACTCGCATATCATTGACCGGTTCCATCGACGGATCGATCGCCGCGCCGTTCATATTCAGAAAGTTTAGGAACTGGTCGTCCTTGTCGAGTGCTGTTACAACCACTCGCACTTTCCCATCGCGCATTTCGCTGGCGACCGAGAACTTGCCTTCCTCGTTCACTGGCCGCATCGCCCAACGAATCATCTGTGTATAGAACTTGTCATAGTTCTCCCACTCGGTCCAATTGGTCGCCCAGCGTTTGCCCGAGTCGGTGGTAAGCACCGCCGTTCGCCCCAAGCCGTAGGTCCACGCGGCCATAATCGTCGAATTCTCCTCGCTCTCGGGTTTGGGCGAGCGAATAGCGACCTCCACCAATGGATTTTCTTTCAACGTCGTCAACACAAAGCCGCTGATCGGTGGCAACGGACCGCTGATGCCTTGCAAGATTTCGTGTGGATAAGTTACTTGGGGAACAACGCCGCCGTCCGGCTCGTACACGAGCGGCCGAGCCACCTTGCGGGCCTCACGAACAAAAATTCGCGGCAACGCTTTCGGGTTCGTGACCACATAGTATTTGCCGCCCGTGGCGGTGGCGATGTTTTGCAGCGGCGTACTGCCGGCCGGCCCGTGGGTTCCGATGGCCACGGTCGAGATCATGATACCGGCGGCCTTATACTGTCCCATCGTGGCGCCCGAGGGCGGCGAGGGATCACCATCGCTGATGATGATCATTTGCTTGACGGAGGCATTCACACGGCCGAAACCGGCCAGCGCCATTCGCATCGCCGGATCGAATTGTGGCATATCGCCGGGCGTCATCCGATTCAGACGCGACAGCATGGTGTTCTTTTGAGTGCCGACGCGGATCAATCCAACGTTGCCGCCCCATAACCATTCGTCGGCGCCAGGTCCCCAATGGATTAGACCCGCGTAGTCCATTGGCCCCAAAACCTTAATGGACTCATAAGCCACGCGCTTCTGCCAATAGTTGCCTTGTGCCATTTCCGAGGCGTGCATCAACAGCACTAACGCCCCAACGGCTTGAATCTTGGTATTCTTGATTTGGAAATCGACCGGCATGGCCTTTTCTAATTCCGTGTTGGCCCATCCACCGGCGCCGAACGAATTCGGTCCTCCCAACATCACCAGCCCCGCACCCATTTGCTGGGTGTTGCGGACCAACATCTCAATTTGCTCGTCGCTAAAGCTGGCCGTGTCGCCGCTACTGCGCGGCACATTCGCCAAAATCACACAGTCATACGCCTGCAAATCCGCCAAGCTGCTGAACAGCTCGCCGGTATCTTGCGTCACGACCTCGATTTCGTTCGCTTGCAAACGACTGACCAGATAATCAAACTCGCCCTTGCTCTCCGAATCCTCGATCAACAACACGCGTCCCTTGCCTCGCACGTAGGTGAACGAGGTGGCTTTGTTGTTCTGCGGCATCAAATCGTCTTGCGCGTCGTTGGGCGTGAAGTCCGCTTCGTAGGTATAGAAAGCTGGCTCGTCGATCGTGTGTCGAAACGGAAAGACGTTCTTGCCCGGTTGCAGCTCGACCTGTTGTTCCGCCAAAAGCTGCTCGAACTTGCCGCTCTTGCGTTTGATCGTCAGCTTTCCTTTCACGACCCGATTTTTATTCTCCTCGGAATCGGTGTAGTTGTTCACCACGACGCGAGCTTCGATCGGCTGGCCGTGCCGGATGTCGTTTGGCAAGGCGACCTTCTCGACGTCGATTTCGGCCTTCGTCGACAACCGCACCGGCACCACGTCGATGCCGATTCCTTGCTCCGCCAACAGCGGCGCGATCGACGTGCTGTTGCCCAGGTTCTCGTTACCGTCTGTCACCACCACGATCCGCTTGGCGCTGTCTTCGGGAAAAGATGCTTGAGCCAGCTTCAACGCCGCTTCCAGATTCGTGGCGTCGGTCGCGCCGAAGTTGCTTTCCACCTGGGACACCGCGATATCGTCGTCGAACGGCGGGATCTCGATCGTCGCCTCGCGGCCAAACACAATCACGCCGGCTCGATCCTCGCGCTCCATGTCGCGGTGCGCCGCCACGTCTTCCGTCACGTAGTCCAACATCATCTGACGCTTGCCGGCCGGAATGCTCTCGGATTGGTCCAGCACGTAGATGACCGTGACCTTGTCGCTGGTCTGCTGCAACTGGATTTCGGCCAAGCAGAGCGCCATCAGCACGACGATTGCCGTGCGAAAAGCGAGGGCCAGAAAGCGGCGCAGGCGCCCCAACCCAGCGAGGCTCTTAAAGCTGAACAGCCAGATCAATGGCACCAGCAGCAGAAGCAGCAAGTACCAAGGCGAGTCGAATCCAATTTCCCAATTCAACATGGCGCGGCCTACAGCAGAATGCGTTGCACTCGATGATTGTAAGTATCCAAAACATGCGTGCGGCCGTGCGAGTCGATCACCAAGCTCCACGGCTGGTTCAGCTCGCCCTCACGTCGGCCGCCGACGCCCCAAGCGGCGACGAACTGGCCGTCCAGCGTGAATTTCTGCACGCGATGATTACCGAACTCGCACAAGTATAAATGCTCGCGACCGTCCAACACCAAGTCATACGGATAACGAATCTGACCTGGCTCGACACCTTCTTCACCCCACATTCGCACCAACTTCGCCGAATCGCCGGTCACGTCAAAAATTTGAATGCGGTGATTGCAGGCATCCGCGACCCAAATCTGGTCCTGCTTGTCGATCACCATATTCTGCGGACGCACGAACTGTCCGGGCTCGCTGCCGTGGCTGCCCCATTGATACAGGAAGTCCCGCTCCGGCGAGAATTTCTGAACTCGATCATACTCGCCGTACTCGGCCACGTAGTAATTGCCCGCCGAATCTTGCAAGGCGTCCGTCACAAAATTGAACTCGCCCGGCCCGTGGCCACAAACGCCGCCAATCGTCCGATCTTCCAGCAATTCGCCGAGCGGCGTGTAAACCAGCACGCGAAAATAATGCGTGTCGGCGACCAGCAAGTTGCCGTCGTTGGCGAACGTCAAGCCAGAAGGTTTGCCATTCTTGAACTCTGGCGTCTGCCAGCCGCGCACGTATTCGCCGTCACGCGTGAAGACTTGAATTCGAGCCGTCATGTCGACGATGTACAGCAAATCCTCGGCGTCGATCGCCATCGCCCGCGGCTTGTGCATGCGGCCTTTCGTGATCCCGCGCCGCCCCCAAACCAACTCCAATTCGCCAGTCGAAGCCTCCCCACGCCGACA
>JAWKTM010000093.1:0-23201 GCA_041399085.1 Pirellulaceae bacterium | reverse complement strand
TTCGATCAACACACTACCATGCACGGGCCACACGGATTCCAATTGTTCCATCGCCATCAGCCGCCGATCGGTGGGAGCGCCGCGGAAACGCCATACCAAAGCTCCGTCCGTTGCGCGAAGCGAATACACATAGCCGTCGGCCGAACCAAATAGCACGCGTCCCTGATGAATCGTGGGCGGAGAATCGATCCGACCGCCGGCCGTGAAACGCCAGAGCTTGTCGCCCGAGATGGCATCCAGCGCATGCAGTGTGTGAGCATCCACTTGGGACACATAGAGTCTGCCATCGGCTACCGTAACAGCGCTCAGCCGACCACCCAATTCCGTTTGCCATGCCGCGTCCAGCGCCGCCGGACCCTCGCTCGGCGAGGAACCGCTGCGAGCGTTATCGTGGCGATAAGTAGGCCAATCGGCTAACCGAGCTTCGTCATCCAAGGGCGCGAGCGGTTCGTTGTAGGCTGGGCCACGTTGCAGACGGCTCTCGTTGTCGATGTCCTCCGGGGCGGGCGGCAGCCGATCTTCATTGGCGGCGGCCAAGGCATTGAACCCATATAACTTGGCTTCTGGATAGCAGGCACAATTATGAGGCGGCGCGTAGACCAAACCATTCGCCGGCATTACACCGTATAAACAACCGCCGCGCACCCAGTGATGAATGTCCCATTTTTGCGTCAGCGTATCCACAAACTCGACGCCAGTTCGCGACGGCATGATAAAGCGATCGGTTCACTTGGCAATGTAACAGCGATGATGGAACCAATAGGTGTCGACCGCCGGTGGGAATTCGACTTTGACTTCACCCGTCAACGGATCCAGGCCCGAGTAGATGCCGCTGTCTTGCGTCCGAGTCGTGGGAGCGGACCATACCAGTCCGTTGGCCACCAGCAGATCCTCGGGGGATTGATAGCCTGACTGAGCATGCGGCGCGGTCCACAGATGCTTGCCCGTGGCGCTGTCGAACGCCTTCATCGTGCGATCGCCGCCAGCGAATAGTACGACGCTCTTATAAACGACTAACTTGGGGCCGAAATTCATTGTAATGGTCTGCCGGCGGGCGGCCGGTTCGGAGGTCCACAACTGGTCGCCCGTTTTGCGATCCAGACACACCACCTTTTGGCCGTCGTGGAAATACGCGCGTTGCTCGTCCAGCGTCATGGTAAGAGGCGCCATGGTGGTCTCGCGGCTCCACAATGTTTCGCCGGTTTCGATATCAATGGCCATGATCTCGCGCGGCTTTTGATTCCAAGCGTACTCGCGAGCCACGCGGCCTTGATCGCCCACATTCAGCGCCGGGGCATAGTCGTCGGTTTCCATCGCGCCGCGATTGACTTGAGCCAACAGCAGTCCATTGTTCACCAACAACTCTTCCGTGCCCGCCGTGGCTTCGAATACCCGCCGCGTCTCGCCGGTGCCGGCGTCGATCATGGTGACGGGGGCGTGAAAGCCCAGCGTAACGAAAACCCGATCGTCGACAGCAACCAGCCGCCGGGCGAGTTGCGTCGGTCCGCTCTTAAGCGGCCAGAGATGATTTTGCCATTCCGGTATTGGTTGGCGCCAGAGAATCGTGCCGTTGAACGCGTCGCGAGCGAGCAGTGTCCAGCGTGGCGGCAATTGAATCGAAACGCGCGAGCCTTCGTCCATGATGTAGAAAATTCGCCCTTGGGCGGAAACGAGCGCGCTCATGCTGGCCATGCGATCGTGGTGGCGCGACCAGCGGGGGCTGCCGAGCCACTGCAAATGACGCGGCGGGCCGGCTCGTTGGTCGTGAGCCACGGCGTTTCCCTTCGAGTCGTATAGATAGTGGGTCCAATCGTCGATTTCTTCTGGCCAAGGTTTGGTGAGCTTCGACCATTGGTCACCGTCGCGGATCATGGCGACTCCGTTGGGCGTGAGTACCCGGAGCAACTCGTCCCGCGCGACCGATTCGCCGTCGACCACGACCAAGTTGACGAGATTGTCGATGTACGGCAGCGTCTGGCCGTCGAAGGTGTCGACAGCCACGGGCCCATAGCTGCCTTGTTCGGTCAGACGTTCGCGAGCTTCCGCAACTTGCGCGGCGTCGGACGATAGCCCTTGCACTTGGAGCCGGTCGTTGGCACGCAACGCCGCGGTCGCCTCGCCGTTGCCGCACCCGAGATGCACGACGAATCCGCCGGTTATGCCGGATTGTTCTAGCAAGAGTCGAGCTTCCTCGGCCGGAGTGGCGGCGTCCGCGGGCGACACGTTGAACAGGCAGATCGTGGCGGCAATGGCGACCGTACCGAGGCGAACGCGGCGACTGCGGTGAATCCACGACATGGGACTTCTCCTGACGAAAAGAATGGGGCGAATGCGAACCGATATTATGTTCGCCGTGGGTCGTGCCGCAACCGTTGCATCGCCTTGCCGGTATTCCGGCCACTGCTACGATGACCGGTTCGACTTTTTTCAGCTCAACCAAGGTGTTTAACGTACATGCGCCGCGACGATATTCGAAACATTGTGATTATTGCCCACGTCGACCACGGAAAGACTTCGTTGGTCGATTGCTTGTTGCGGCAAAGCGGCCAGTTCCGCGACTCGGAGTTACAGCAGAGCCAGATTCTGGACACGAACGAACTCGAGCGCGAGCGGGGCATCACGATTCTGGCCAAGAACATCGCTTTACCCTACCAGGGCGTCAAGATTAACGTGATCGACACGCCGGGGCACGCCGATTTTGGCGGCGAGGTCGAGCGCGTGTTGGGGATGGCGGACGGCGCTTTGGTGTTGATCGACGCGGCGGAAGGCCCGATGCCGCAGACTCGATTCGTGCTGTCCAAGGCACTCGAATGCGGTTTGCGGCCGATCGTGGTCATCAACAAGATCGATCGCCCCGACGCTCGCATCAACGAAGTCGTGAACGAAGCGTTCGAGCTATTGATGGAATTGGGCGGCGACGCCCATCTGGACGACTTTCCTCATATTTTCGCGAGTGCCAAGGAAGGTTATGCCACGCACGATCCGAATGTTCGCACGGATTCGATCCACCCGCTGTTGGACATGGTGCTGAAAGAAATTCCGGGCCCGGATGTCGAACCCGACGAACCGTTGCAGATGTTGGTCACTACGTTGGATTGGTCGGAATTCGTGGGGCGTATTGCGATCGGGCGGATACAAGCCGGAACCGTTCGCCAAGGGCAGACGGTTGAAGTGCTGAAAGCCCATGAGATTGAGGAAGCCAAGAT
Organism: Pirellulaceae bacterium; assembly: GCA_041399085.1. Classification (GTDB taxonomy): domain Bacteria; phylum Planctomycetota; class Planctomycetia; order Pirellulales; family Pirellulaceae; genus JAWKTM01. The sequence goes on along the minus strand of JAWKTM010000093.1, from coordinate 19,995 downwards.
TAACGCCGTCCACGTATTTCACAAATTGGGACGGACGGAAGTGAAAGAGGCCACGGCCGGTGATGTGGTGGCCTTGGTGGGGATCGACGACATTGATATTGGCGACACGGTTTGTGCAAAGGAACAGCGGCGGCCGCTGCCACGCGTGACGGTGGACGAGCCGACGTTAGAGATGATCTTTTCGATTAACAGTTCTCCGTTCGCCGGCCGCGAAGGCAAGTATGTGACGACGCGGCAGCTTCGCGAGCGTTTGCATCGAGAGCTAGAGAAGAATGTGGCCTTGCGAGTCCGACAAGCCGAAGGAAGCGACGCCTACGCGGTGTCTGGACGCGGCGTATTGCATTTGTCGGTGTTGATCGAGACGATGCGGCGCGAAGGTTATGAGTTGTCGGTCGCCAAACCGCATGTGATTCTCCGCGAAGTGGATGGCGTGGTTCACGAACCGTTCGAGACGCTGACGGTCGAAGTGCCTACCGACAACCTTGGTCCCGTTATGGAGATTGTGGGGAATCGACGCGGCACGCTGGACGAGATGCAGACACGGGGCGATTTTACCATCGTGCGTTTCACGATTCCGGCCCGCGGCTTGATCGGCATCCGCACCCGAATGTTGAATGCGACGCAGGGGACCGCGGTGATCCACCATCGCTTTCAGGGATACAAACCGCGCGAAGGCGACATGCCGCGGCCGCCAACGGTGTAATGATCTCGAATGTGACTGGCCGCGCCGTGGGGTTCGCGCTGGACGGTTTGCAAGAGCGTGCCGAGATGTTTGTGGCTCCGGGTGATGATGTCTATGAGGGAATGATTGTGGGAGAAAATGCCCGTGAGAATGATCTGACGGTGAATCCCACGCGGGAGAAGAAGCTGACGAATATCCGTGCCGCCGCGGGCAGCGACGACAATATTCTGCTGAAGCCGCCGCGTCGCCTTTCTTTGGAAGCCGCCTTGGAATACGTCGAGGACGATGAGTTGGTGGAAATCACACCCACTCAGATTCGTCTGCGTAAGAAGCTACGCGCGAATCCGACCGCCGTCGGGAAGACCGCCGCCGAGCCTAAATGCGACTGACCAGATGACTAGAGTTTGGTCATCTTACGAGCAGTGCGACGGTACTCGCAAAAGATAAGACTCTCCCGATCACCGAGGTCGGGAGAGTCTTGGATACTACTTTTCCAGCTCCACGTTCCAGTACGTTTCGCTGACGAACTTCGACCAACTCGCGATTCGCGGTCCATGCGTGGCATACAGCGGATTCCAGCGTGGTTGTGCTGGTGTCTGCTTCAGCCGCATGCGAGCTTGATCCGGCGTGCGATCGGCCTTGCGGGCGTTGCAGTCCACGCATGCCAGTACGCAGTTGTCCCAACGCGATTCTCCGCCTTGGGACGCGCGCGGTACAACGTGGTCCACCGTCAGCTCGTCGGGGCGCCAGGTTGCTTGCCACAGTACTGGCACGTGTAATGGTCGCGTTTGAAAATGTTACGGCGACTGAATGCGACATGAGTCGACGGCAGTCGATCGAAGGCGGTCAACGTAACGACCTCCGGCACTCGCAGCCGAAAACGCACAGCTTGGATAAAGCTCTCGCCCTCGGCCGGTCGCAACTTGGACCAATCGTCCCAGGAATAGGTTTGATAGTTCTGGGGATCGACCACGCGCGCCGCCTCGTTCCACAGCAACACCAAGCAGCAAGGGCCACGGTGGCGACGTTAATAACCTGCCAATTTCGATTCAGAACCAACGTCGGGCGATTCAGTGGGTTGGTGGGCATGATCTGGGACTACCATAGTTATTCAAGTAGGAGGCATTATGGATACTTGATAAGTGGTTGAAGTCGTTCGTAGCCGATTGCGTATTAGGCGGCCGGCAGATAAAAAATACCAGCACGCGGCGCAAGCGAGTGAATTCGCCGACACACTCGCTCGCGCGTCGTGCTCATATTTCGATATATTCTCATCTGCCGGTCGCCTTAGCGCGCCGCATCCCCGCTTCGCATCGGCATTCCGGGTGGCGTCATTGTAGAGGCATGTCGATTGGAAAGGTTCGCCGCGAGGACGTCCGGCCCACTGATGGTGGTTTACTGCCCCTTTTTCAAATTCCAGCCAACCGGTTGCGTCCACGCCTGTTGACGTTGACCGTCGAAAGCTGGATTCTCCGGCGTTTCGCTCGACGTGATTACGGCTCGCACGTACAGTTCGTCGCCACTCAACTGATAAGTTGGATTCGGACCTTCCACGGTCGCCAAAACCTTTCCCACATCGGCGCTGTACCGGCGCGTGGCGCGAATCGGTTTGCCTTCCTTGTCCACGACTTCCGTCGACTCACGGTTGTAATCTCGTGGCGTGCCGACGAATTCGGTGGTGTAAGTTATACCCTCCTCGGCCGCAATGGAAACGCGCAGTTCGCGACGATCGTTGTCGAATTTCACGTCGTTGAGCGTCACGCCGCTGGAGGCGTAGAAATGGCCGTCCATCAAGGCATGGATGATCTTGTGGGGATCCAGTTCGTCGGTCCTGACCATGACCCAACCGCGGCCTGGCGACGAACCACGGTTGCCAAAATAGTTATGAGAATCGTCCGTGGCCAAGCCGTATAAGGGTGGAGCCTGCATCTCGGCCAAGCGAATCGTGTTCGCGATGTCCCACATGCGTTCGACGCTGGCGTGGTCCGCGTCGCCTCGATGGCCGACACTCGGATGCCCGTTATAGACCTCGAAGAATTGTTCTTCGACAACCGCGGCCATATCCTCGGCGGTCACGGCGTATCCATAATTGGGATGGTTCAGGTGGGCCAGAATCGGTTGGCCGACGCGTCGACTTTGTTGCTGGACGGCAATGAGATTGTTGGCAATTGTTTCGCGAACGCTGTCTCCGCCTTGGGGCCGGATCAACTCCTTGATATTGCTGGCATTGATATGAATTGGCAAAGCATGATAGTGGTCCGTAATCTCCTCGCCTTGGATCATCACGAATCGACCGGCTTCGTCGAACAGCGGGCGAAACTGGTCGAGCGTATTGAGCCGAATCTCCGTCTTGCCATCTTTCTCGCGAGTTTCCACCCAGTCTTGTCCAAAGCGAGCTTGATATCGCTTTAAGGAATCGATCGCCCCACGTTTTGAAGCCACCTCCTCGCCGATCCACTTCTCTCCGCGGCTGAGGATGTTGTGGTCCGACAAAGCCAGAAAATGGTAGTCGTGTTGTTTGTACCAATCGCAGATCATTTCCGGAAAGTCATTGCCGTCGCTCCATAGCGAGTGGGTATGCAAGTTGCCTTTCCACCAGCGCGCGGCCGGTTCTTCCGCCTGGCATGAGGATCGTTTTGAAGGCACGGCCATCAGGCACGCGGCGATGACCAAGGCCAGAATCAGAAAGCGAAAACGTCGAGTTGAATCGAATCGTTGGTTCATCGTGAAAACTCGGCTTGTCGTTCGGAGTAGGTGGCGAGACATTGTGTGGATGTGGGGATGTGAAGTCGCGGTTAAACAAAAACGAGCGACGCACATGGTTCGTGATGCGGCGCTCGTGATTCGGATTGTGATGACCAATGGGAGTGAAATGCGGCTGGGCGAATGTTATTTGGGGAGCCAATTCGCTAGGGCGGTTTCGCGATCTTCTTCTGGACCCGTTGTCAGCGTCGTGGCGGTCTGTTCGTCGATCAGACGCGACATGGCCAATCCCATTAGCCGATCGTCCAGCAAGCCGCGTGAATGCCAGGCTTTGATCTCAACCAAAATAGGCAGCGGATTGTCATAACTCTTGCCCAACAGGCCTTTGACTTGAGTGATGGCATGTTGCGTTTCCAGTTCGCTTGGCATCGGTACGAGCTTGTAATTGTCGTCCACGAATTTGAAGAAGTCGTTAATTTCCTTCTCGACGGGATCTTTATCGTTGGACGAATCGCGGGCCTTTTGTACTGTGAGATTCATCAGCTCGTCGGCCTTGTAGACTTCGCGTCCCAGACGCACGTCGAACAAGCTCATTTTACATTTGTTGATCACAAAGCCCGTCTTTACGACGCGCATCACGTTGACTTGAAACACGACCAGAGCGTCTTGGCCCAATTTCTCGGCCTTACTTTGCAGTTCCTTCACATTGTCCTGACCGATGAACGTGACGCCCGGCGCGATTTGGACGTCTTGGTTCGATCCCGCCTGACCGCCGCCGCCCTCGCCCATCATTCCCGGCGCGCCCGGCATGCCCGCGTACATAGCTTCCGCGCCGCCCGGATAACCGTTGTAGCCGCCGTTGTTTTGGCCCGCCGCCGAGTTGCCAGCTTCGCGCAGCAGGTTGCCAAAGTCGCCGCGTTCCAGCCGCTTCGTGAATTCATCAACGAACATGGTTCCCAATTCGCCGGCCACTTTGGTAATGGCCGCGGCCTTGCCGCCTTGCCCGCCTTCCATGCCCATCGAAGCGTAGTCCATCCCCGCGCCTTCCATTCCCGCGCCGGCGGCGTCATAACCGCCATCGGCGTTGTTGCCGCGACGCGATCGACCGGTGGGAATATTTTGCTTGCTGCCGATCGGATAGAGGTTCCCTTGCAGGTCGCCAGTGATTTTCAAATCCAGTCCCACGGCCCAACGCACGGCTAAAGCGGGCCGCTTCGGTCCGGGCATCCAACGCAAATCTCGCATGGAAACGGTGGCCGCGTCGTCATTCGAGAGCAGGTGAGCGTAGTAATACTGGAAGGCGTCGTAGTCGTGGCCTTGCTTCCAAGCCAAATCGGCTTTGTCTTTGAGCGTCTTGGGTTGCTGAGCTGCTTGACCGCCCGGCCCATAGCCGCCTTCCGAGCCTGGAGCACCTTGATACGTTCCGGCCATCGCGGCATCGTACCCTGGAGCTCCCGGAGTCGTGCCGATCATCGCGGGATCGTGTTCGCCGGTTGCGCCGGGCGGCGGCGGAGTGGTCGCGGCCATCGCGGCGTCGTAAGCCGGTGTTCCGGGGACAGCGCCCATCATGGCGGGATCGTGTTCGCCCGAAGTTCCCGGCGGTGGAATGGTGGCCGCCATCGCCGGATCCATCATCGCCGGATCATGTTCGCCGCCGGGCGGTGGCATCGTGCCGCCCGCCATCATCGCGTCGTAAGCCGGGTCGCCTGGCATGGGAGTTCCCCCGGGCGCGGCGGGCGGTCCGTGCTCGGACATCATCGCATCCATGGCCGGATCGGAGCCGGGCATCGCCATCGCCGGGTCGGCCGCGTGTTCGTTTCCGGGCATCGTTTCGGCGCCGCCCATCATGGCCGAATCGTAGCTGGGCATCTCGGGCGAACCGCCGGGAGCCGCCGGCGCGTGAGCGCCGCTTTCACCCGGTGGGCCGACCGGCTGCGTATTACCGCCAGCGGTCTGTCCCGCGTCGTCCGACCCGCCGCAGCCGACCAGTCCTAATGAAAGAGCCAAGAGAATCGCGACGACAGATCGCATAACGCACCTCGAATCCCAAAGAATATTGACAGCCCGCGAGAACCCCGGCATTATCGCAAGTCGCGCACCGCATGTCGAGCGATAAACGGCGTTGTCCGCCGATTGCCCGCGCGGCTCACTCTTCTTGGGACCGGAGCGTCACCATGCAACTGAATTGCCGATCTTGCGGACGAGACATCCCGGCCGAGGACATCAACGTGAACTTGGCGATCGCCAAATGTTCGTCGTGCCACAGCGTTTTCAATTTCCTCGACCAGTTGGGAACGACGGCGGCAATGGCGGCTGTCCGCCAGCGACCGGCATTGGAAATGCCCAAAGCGATGCAGGTCGAAGACTGGGGCGGCGAGCTGGTGATTACGCGGCGATGGTTTACGTGGGCGGCGATCTTCCTGGTTTTCTTCTGTTTGTTCTGGGACGGATTTTTGGTGGTCTGGTATACGGCGGCCATCGCGTCGAAGCAAATGTTGATGCTGATATTTCCGCTCATCCATGTGGCCGTCGGCGTGTTCCTCACGTATCTGACGCTGTCGATGTTCGTGAACAAAACGGTCATTCGCGTCGCCAACGGCGAGCTGTCCGTGCGGCATGGCCCGTTGCCTTGGCCGGGAAAACGCAACTTGCTGACGCACGAGATTCAGCAGCTGTACGTGACCGAGCAGATGCGGCGGACCAAACGTGGCTACAGCTACACGTATCACTTGAACGCCAAGCTGGCTCAGGGCAACGTGGTCAAGCTGCTGTCGAATCTGGAGACGCCGGATCACGGCTTATTCATCGAACAAAAACTGGAACAGCATCTGAAAATCGAGGACGAAGCCGTCGCGGGCGAGGTGACTCGTTAAGCCGCTCGGCCCGCCCGTGAAACGTCGCTGCAATTCGTCGGCCGGTTGAATATACTGACAACCCGCCGGCGCGGCATTCGGTCGCCGGCTTGCCCACCTCGAATCCCACCTCAGGAGATCAGCGTCATGGCCATGCATCTACAACGACGTGAATTTTTGAAAGCCAGTGCGGCGGCGGCCGGAGTCGCCATGTTGCCGGGCGCTGTGCGAGCCGCTTCGGCGAACGGCAAGCTGCGTACGGCTCATGTGGGCGTGGGCGGCATGGGCGGCGCCGATTTGAACTCCATCTCGTCCCATCCGATGGTCGAAGTGGCCGCGCTGTGCGACGTCGACTTGGCTCGTCTGAACGGCGCCGGCGATCGCTATCCCAACGCCAAGAAGTTCCGTGACTATCGCGAGATGATCGACTCGCTGGGCGATACGATCGACGCCGTGGTGGTCTCGACACCCGACCACACGCACGCGCCGGCCGCGATGACGGCGCTTCAGCACGACAAGCCGGTTTACTGCCAGAAGCCGTTGACGCACGAGGTGTTCGAAGCTCGCCGCCTGCGCCAAGTGGCCACCGAGAAAGGTCTGGTCACGCAGATGGGCATCCAAGTTCATTCGAGCGCGCCTTACCGACGAGCCGTCCGCATGATTCAAGACGGGGTGATTGGCAAGGTGAGCCAAGTCCATGCTTGGTCGAATAAGAATTGGGGATACGACGGCGGAGCGTTTACGAACGAGGCGGCCGTGCCCGACACGCTGAAATGGAACCTGTGGTTGGGAACGGCGGGCGAACGACCTTTCGTTCCCGGCGTCTACCATCCGGGAAATTGGCGGAAGCTGATCGACTTCGGCACCGGCACGCTGGGCGACATGGGCGTGCATATCTTCGACACGCCTTATGCCGCGTTGGCGCTGACTTTTCCCAAGTGGGCCAAGACCACTTGCCGTCCGCCGACCGGCGTTGGACATCCGGAAAAGAACATCGTCGAGTACGAATTCCCCGGCACCAAGTTCACGACCGATTCGCTGATTTGGAAGTGGTATGACGGCGGTTTCGCGCCGCCGTCCGGCGAAGGTTGGAATCTGCCCGAAGGCTTCAAGCTGCCAGGTCAGGGTTCGTTGTTCATTGGCGAAGAAGGCGTGATGCTGCTGCCGCACGTGGGCGAAGCAGTCTTGTTCCCGGAGGAGAAGTTTAAGGACTATCAGCGCCCCGATGTCGAGAACGGCAATCACTATCATCAATGGGTCGACGCATGCTTGGGCAAGGGCGAGACCAGCGCGAGCTTTGCCTATGCCGGTCCGCTGACCGAAGCGTTGTTGCTGGGCGTAGTGGCCAATCGCTTCCCGGATCAGCAATTGAACTGGGACGCCGAGAAGCTGCAAGTGACGAACTTGCCCGAGGCCAATGCGCTGCTGAAACGCGACTATCGCGACGAGTTCAAGGTCACGGGCCTGTAATCGCTGGGCGAGTAACGCTACAGAAAAAGGGACGCGCGCGGATTCGTTCACTCGGCCGCGCTATGCGATTGCGAGAGCCGTGTGCCGGCGAATACATCGCGGCGGATCGCATCGGCTCACTCTCGCCGCTGATACAAGTAGGCGAACAACGCGGCGATTTCATCTTGGGTTAGCGGCTCGAGCAATCCATCGGGCATGGCCGAGCGAGCCGCTCGTCTGGATGTCGTCGATCGACTTGCGATCCAGCGTCGCTTTCTCGCCGTTGGCTTGCAGCACGGTAACCGTATTGCCGCGAGCTTCCACGACGCCGCTGAATACCTTTCCACTGTCCGTGACCAAGACCATCGTCTCGTATTGTTCGGCAATCGAATGCGACGGGAACAGAATGGCTTGCAGCATCTCTCGCCGGGCGTAACGCAAACGCGTGCTGGTCAGGTCGGGACCCATCGCCTCACCGCGAGCACCGAAGCGATGGCATTTCACGCATTGAGCTTTCTCGAATACCGCCTCACCGACGCTCGCTTCCGCCGCCGAAACCGCGTCGCCGTATACCAGCGGCAAGAGTTCCGCCCAGCGATGTTTGGCTTGTTCGGCGTCTCGCGGCAACTCGGCGGGCGGCAAATCCGCATGCCGATCGCGAAACCACGCTTGCCAATCCGCGATGCTACCGGGCGACGAAGATTCGGCGGCCGGCGGCGACTTCAAACCGGTCCAGTAGCTGAGCAGTTCGGCGGCCGCGACTTGCCCCGTTTCGTCGGTTCGCAAGCCAGCCAGAATCACTTCGCGCTGCCATTGGGGCTTGGTCCCTCGCTCGGGAAATTTGCGTAGCGCGGTGAGCACGGTGGTTGCCTGGCCGCTTTCCAGCAGCGGCAAAGCTCGCACGAGCAGCCGCCAATCGGCCGCTCGCCGTCGTTCCGCCATTGCGTAATTGGCGATCGCTTCGGCCGCGTCGCCGCGCCGTTCCGCCAGCGACTCGAACACCTCGTGCAGATAAGCCAACGATTGATCGTCGGCTTGTCTCGCCAACGCCAGCAGCATTTCGCGGCTCAATTCGGCAAAGCCATCGCCGCGACGGTTGCCGATTGCCGCGTCCGCCATGCGCAGCCGAGCTCGGTCGGCCGCCGTCAGTTCGCGCGGCAATTGACCGACGAGCTCCAATGCTTCGCGCGGCTGTTCGATCGAAGCGGCAAGACGTTGAAGGACCGCTTGCGGGGAGCTGGCGTCCGCGGGCGAATCGGCGGTCGCCGGTGGAACCGATGCGGGTTCATCCGCCACGGCCAAGCGAACGAACAGCGTCGCCAACACGATGGCCCCACATCGCGCCGGAATCGTAATTGATGAGATCATGACGAGCGAAGCTGCTTTCTGTCTGGCCTGCCTGAGCAGTCCAGTATAGCCGCCGAGCCCCATAGTCGCCTTTCGCTCCGCGAAAGTAGCGTGTTCCGCGAAAGTAGTGTCGCTTCTATCGAGCTTCATGCGTTGCCGCGCACTTTAGCCGGCCCCTATCGAGCGACCGGCTGATAGTCCTCGGTTCGTCCCAGAACTCGCAAGCCAAACCCGAACTGCGCGGTCCCGTCTCGGCGAATGTCGGCGATCTCCGTAAACCGCCGCCGCAAAATCTCCGAATGCCCGCGAACCACGGCCGGATGAATTTTGCGATGTTCGACGGTTGCCGCGGGAAAATACAGCGGCTCGAGCGTGAGCGGAAACGGCGTCGTGCCTTCGCCGCAATCCACGATGAATTGCAGCTTCAATGTCGTCGGCACGGCGGGCGTTCCAACGCGGAACGTAATCTCATAGTCGCCGTTCTCGTTGAACGCGAACTCCATGTCTTCGTAGATCAACGCGCCGTGCAGATCGTATACGTCGCCGCGCGGGCCGAAGCCTCGCAGCGGGAAGTGGGCCGGAGCGGCGAAGTAGAACGAACGCCGCAAAGCCTGCTCGGGCGGTTTTGGCGGCGGAGCCAAGTTCACCACATCCACGTTGGCGGCCAATTCCGCTTCGCGCTCCGACACTGTTTGGGCCTTCGCCAACGCGAGCGCCTCTTGCGTGATCTGCGTGCGAAGTTCGGCCGCCTCTGAAGCGAGTTTCCGCTCTTGCTGCAAGGCCTCCAATTCGAGCGCTTCGCAAATTGCGATGTGCTGAGGCTGAGCCATCGCTTGCGTTCGCGCTTGTGCGGCTGCCGAGGCCGTGGCTTGGAGCGCCGTCGTTTGCTCGTGAAGTTGCCGCGTTTCATCGCGGTGTTGCCGTACGTTTTCGGAGTGAGCCTTGATTTGCGCGACGGCGTTCCGGATCGAGTCGCGGACGTTCCGCAGATCTCGCACGCTGTAGAAAGCCTCCGAAGCTTGTCCGGCCTGGCCGTACTGTTTGGCCTGCGCCGCAAGTCGATTGGCCTGAGCATAGGTAGCTTCGACCGATTTCAATTGGTCCATTGCTGCGTTAAGGTTCGCCTGCGCGCTACGAACCGCGCGCTGAGCCGCTTCGACTTGTCCGCGGGCGACGGTTGCCGCGTTGCCTATTGCTGGATCCGTGGCCGCTTGCGGCAAGGCAGCCAAGCGCAGGGCGATCTCGCGGACGTGCGTTTCCGCTTTCTCGGCTTCGTGAAACCAAGCAGCCGCGGCGTCGACCCGTGACCTGGCAAAATTTAGTAGCTGTTCGCATTCGACCAGAATGGGGCTCGCGTTCGCGGCGATTCGCGATGCATTGTTGGCGGCTAAGCGAGCGGCTTCGATGGCATGGGCCTCGGCCGAGTCCGCAGCGGCGTGAGCCAAGTTACGATGGTGGGCAATCTGCTTACTGGCCGCTTCGCAAGCTTGGTTCTCGGTTGTCGCGCGCGACGTGTGTTCGGCGACAGAATCCGCGAGCGAGCTGGCGGCGTTTTTGGCGGTTTGGCAGGCATTCGCGGCCATATCCAAAGCGGTCTTGGCGCCTTCCGTCTTCCGCAGTCGCTGTTCCACTTCGTCCAGGTTTTGCCCCTTTTCCGTCTCGTCGGCGAACGTCGCGACGCGCTGTTGGTGATCGGCTGCCTGCTGATACGCTTGCTGAGCTGCATCGGCTTGACGTCGTGATTGGGTGGCCTTCGCACGAGCTTCCGTGGCGTTGTTCCGAGCATTTTTCGCCGACGCATCGGCGGCCGACGACAGAGCGCCGGCCTTATTCGCTTCCGACTCGGCGACTCGCCAGCGAGCAAGTGCTCGTACATATGCGGCTTGAGCGGCATCGGCATCCGGCTTGGTTCCCGCGGTCGCGACATCCAAACTGGCATCTTTCGCGGCCGCTTCCGCCCGCGCGAGATGCTGGCTGGCCCGCAACTGGGACTCTCGGGCCTGCTCCGCGGCAGTCTGACAATCGCGAGCGAACGCTTCGGCCTGCGCCGCGTGATTGCCTGCGTCGCCGGCGGCTCGATCCGCTCGGCTCGCAAGTTCCGACGCGGTGGCCGCGGCCAATTTTGCCGCCGCGACAGACAACTGGGCATCATCGCGACACCGACGAGCGGCTTGTACCTTCTCGGCCCAAGTGCTGGCGTTGTTCATGCGGAAGGCAACTAACCGAAACGGACCATGTTGGTCGGTTTCGCCAACCTTTTGGAGGTGACGGGGCACCGCGTCCGGCGGTTCCACTTGATTCATGGGGTCCGTCTGAGGCGATAAGATCGGCTTATCGTCGGGATGGGGTGTTTCAATAGGTTCGCCTATTGGAAGCCGGTGGCTGCGATGCAAGCGTGGCGAGCTCTTTACGTCGTCGACAGGTGTGAGCGAGGGTGTGAGCGAAGGTGAGCGAGGGTGTGAGCTGCAAGGCGTGAGCGAAGGTGTGAGCGAAGGTGAGCGAAGGTGTGGGTGAGGGCGTGAGCGATGGCGTGAGCGAGGGTGTGGGCGAGGGTGTGAGCGAGGGTGTGACGCTCACCGGTTCCTCGGCCTGGCTTGAGCAGATAGTCGTCATGCCGGTCATAGTGAATGTGGATCGGTGTCGAAAGCTCGTCAGCCAATTGGCAGCCGGTTCCCGACGGAACTGCGCGCACGGCCAGGGCATACATTCCTGGGGTTACATCAGCTATACAAAACGGATCTCGACACAGCATTCGTCGTTCACTCCGGACACGATCCACGATCTTGTCGCCGATATAAGCGACCGGGTTGGTCGCGGGGCTCAATATGAGCCAGCTTTAATCTTAAAGCACCAGATCGGACTCGCACCGCGCCCGTCTTGGGCAAAGGTCCTCCCATATCCTTGGCGTCCGCGGCGGAAACGATTTGAGGACGTTCGGGAGCCCGGACCTCGAAACGCAAGGGGGCGAAAGACCCATAGTTCGCCAATCTTATAATGAGCCTCGATGAGATGCTTTCCGAGCGGCGGGCAAGATATGAGAAAACGTATAGGTGTGAAGCCACACGTTCGGCTCGATCACCCGTGCTGCAGCCACTCCGGCTGGCGAACGAGCGTCCAGCGGAGAACCATCCAGCAGCACTTGAACCTGCGTGACTCGTTCCAAATCAGGAGTATTTGTCGTGAATCGCACGATTAGTGAGAGCGGCCCGTAGGGAACTGGCGTCCAGAACGAAGGCCGATCCGCCGAGCTAATCGTTGACGCTGGGACACGCCTGGATCGTAATTCAACGTAAGGAGGAAGCACCCGCGGAACCGCGTCGTCTGGGCTCCCAACCGGTTCCACCACATGGATGGGCTGATGACGGTTGTGATGATGATGCGGAAAATGATGCGGACCGTGTGTGGGGTGGACGGTCAAGCCCAGCAGTCCAGCGGCATGAGAATGACGGAGATCGTTGTCATGGGGCAACCAGAGAACGCAATCGAATGCGACGCCGGGATGGCCGCCAGTTCACGAAATGCCCCTTCGTTAAGAGCTTAGCTTACGTTTCTCTCATACGGTACAACTTGTTTAACGGCAAAGCCTCATAAAGACCGTGTGTTGATACGGGACCGGCCTGACGAACAACCACCTCGCCTGATGAATGAAAAGTAACCCCTGAGTCGCGCAGAGCCAAGCACCGCCTTTGATAGCCGCCAGTTCTGTCCTCGTCGGCGTTCTTGACGGCAGGATTCTGGGCGATGGTCCACTCCGGTCTCGATCGTGGTGATGAACTCTTCCGGAAGCCGCTCGGCTCGCATTTCGCCGGCCAGTCGATGAATGGTCGTATTCGACGGGAACGAAGGTTACTTTGTGGCGATCCGGCGATATCTTCCAAGAGCGTGTACCAAACACATGCTTGCCTGTCATTCTCCGGTCGTCCCAACACGCCTACGTTGATCCAGCGAGTCAGGCGCCTCGTGACGTGACGGCGGCGACGTTGTTAGTATCGGACTTCTTCGAGTGGCGGAAGCGGCTCTGCTGCCATTTGATCTCGTATGAGTGTGCAAACGATGTCGGCTTCGGCTTCGTCCGCGAGGCGTCGCAGAAACTGGAGATCTGGCGAAGAACTCGACTCCCACACAAATTCGTTCGTTCGCCGCGGACTGCCGTGGCACAAAACGCGACTCGCCCAATCGAAAGCGAATCTCGCTCGGCAACGCAGGTAACGCCAGGCCCGATGTGATGTGGCTTGCGTATAGTCGTAACTGAGCTGGCGCGAAATAATTCGTCACGCGGATCGGTATAGCCGCATTGGCAGTCGTTCAATTCATTCCCAATGGAATTGTCATAGTTACCTTGGACACACTGTACGTCATGGTCGATCAGATTAACAGAGGAAACACTCGATCCGGATGTACGAAGGCGCCCAGATCGCCCAGGCAATAGATGGCGTCGACGTCGGTCGTCTTGCAGTATCCGCGATCGCGGCTTGCAACGCGAGATAATTGTTATACACGCCGCCAAACAACGCGACGCGACGGTGCTGGAAGCGACCGTTCATGTGTGGTCGCATTCCGGCTTCTACCAACCGCCCCAAGATCGGATTCTGAGCAAATTGCACCGTATTGGCAGCAGGTAACACGCTCCATGCCAGCAAAGTGAATGGCGTACGGCGGCATCCGCCAGCGATTCTCCCAGTCGGGAATCCGGCAACTCGATCAGGCAAACATGCACCCCACGATCAGTCACCATGCGGCTGGTTGTGCAAAGCAACTGAGACCGATCAAAACCGTTCACTATTTGCCCGTCACGCGTTCGCGTTAGGCGAACAGCCGCCCAGCCTCCACGTTGCTCTTCCCGCTCCCGAATTTTAATCGAGGCACATCTTAAGCGGGCTGCTCGCAGCCGTATTCGCGGAGTAACGAACGAACCGATCGACCACTTCCCGCTCGCGTTCTTCGGGCCAAGTCCGCCGGCGGTGGCGCAATGATTGGTAGAAAGCCGAATTTCACCAAACGCGAACGCCAGCCATCGCACGGGCGAACGTTCCTTCGCCACGAATCGGATCGTTCGATTCGGGCGAAAAACCGTCGATCGACACGCGGAATTCAGTGAGTACGGCGACGCTGCTAATTCGGCGTCGCGAAGTCGCTTCGCCACGCGTCCTTGAGCACCGTGCCATTATTAGCACCGTCGCCGGGCCATAACTTAACGTCTCGATCAGAATCTCCAGCCCATCGCGGGATTCAGGAACGGTTCGCCGCCCAGTGGAAGTACTCCTCACACCCAGCGGCACGGACTCGCATAATCCGCCGGCGGACTTGTTCCAGTGTGATATCCAAATGAATCAGTATTTTTGGGGCTACAGCTAATAAAACAATGATGGCAAGTCAGATTACAGCTGTTCCGGCGACTTGAAACCATAATTGGTCCCAGTTGTTCAGCGGTGTTTGCGGCGTTTCGCAATCCACATTCATTGCGGCAGCTTTGCCATTCCGCGTACAGATTCAAAGCCCGATCATTGATGACAGAACAACTCAGCATTCTGCTCTAACCCTGCAGCGCCAGATAAGAACTGGCTCAGCGCCTGAAACTCTTTGCTCCCAATACATAGAAGTCCATTTCCGGGTTCAACAATGTCTGTGGCCCACAAGCCGACTGGTTCAAGCAATCGGCTGATGTTTGCCCCATCATGGCCGCCGCCAACTTCATCGGGCCTTCGGTCGCATAACACAGATGCACTTGAAGCTCGCGAAACAGTTCGACATCTGGTCGCCAGCCGACGTTGGCAATCACACGGTCAAACTCAAACTCGCCCGCATGATCCCCAGCCAAGGTCACACGAAACGGCCCATCCGGCGAGTCCCGCTCGATTCGCTCGACCACCGTCGCGGGCCAATGCGCTACATGCTCGGCGCCCGACGCGGCCAACTTGTTCGCTCGACGAGCCAGTTGATCGCGTTCGTGAAGTCGGTCGTTCTCGAGACGTTGAATCGGACCCGAGCCGGGTTGGTCGGCTTCGCGGCGAGTGATCCAGGTCACCTCAGTACCCGGGGGCTTCACGAGCCAATTCTGCCGCCGCGACCACGTTCGTCGCGGCCGTGTAGCCCGCGCCGATAAGAAGCACGCGGCGACCGGCGTAATCGGCCTTCGCTGCCTCCAGAGATCCGGCAGACCGAATTCAATTTGAGTTCGCAGTTGTCGCTCGCCGATCGCCGGTATGCCGCCCGCTCCCAGCGAATTCGGGTTACCAAAGACACCGGTCGTGTCGATCACCACATCGGCTCGATGGATCTGTTGTTGGCCGTCAGCGGTTTGCGTCAGGATACGAAAACCTTCATCGCCGCGGATTTCATCGCCCGGCGATTCGTGTTTCAAAAACGTTTCCTTGCCCACGGCTAACACGGTCGTGTGCAGTCGCAAATGGTCGGATAGCAGGTCGGTGCCCGCGAGCGGCGCCAGATAATGCTCGGCCCACTCACGCCCGGTTAAATAGCTCATATCGTCCGGCGGGCGATAGTCCCGATCGTGAGCCGCCAGGGCCGCTAGGCCGAGCGTGCTGCGATTCATGTGAAACGGAGTGAACATCCGCACGTGTCCCCAACCGTGCCGCGGATGTTCGGCCACGTCGCCTCGGTCGAACACCAACACGTCGTATCCCAAGAACCGAGCGTACAACGCCGCTTCCAAACCAATCGGCCCCGCGCCCAAAACGGCGATCGTCGCCGGTGTATCAATAGCCATGCGTATCCATTTCCTCACGCAATCCAACGATTCTCGCACGAATCGTTCTCGATGAATTACCGCCAAGCGGCGTTCGAGCATACAAGACGATGTTGAAAACGGTCAAACGTACGCCGCGAATGTTACGTGGCGAACGCGCCGAAATGGGTCGTCGCTCGCGTTACCACTTCCAACGCTTGGACTAACACGTTTCGAGTTCGTGGCGGGGAAAGGATGGCGTCGATCCAACCTCGCGCGGCGGCGTAGCGGACGTCGGTTTGTTGCTCGTAATCGCGGCGGACTTGATCGCGCAAGGCGGCCAACTCCGCCGCGTCGACCGCGTGGCCTTGTCGCTCCAAGCTCTTCACGGTCACATCCAACAACGTCGAGGTCGCTTGGTCCGCGCCCATCACCGCGCAGCGAGCGTTCGGCCAAGCGAAAATCAGCCGCGGGTCAAACGCCTTGCCACACAAGGCGTAATTCCCCGCGCCAAACGAACCGCCGGTAATCACCGTGATCTTCGGCACGCGACACGTGCTCACGGCATGAACCAGTCGAGCGCCCGCTTTGATGATGCCGGCCCGCTCGCTGTCTCGGCCCACCATGAACCCGTTCACGTCTTGCAAGAAAATCAGCGGCAGCCAATCCTGATTGCAATTCGTAACGAACCGAGCCGCTTTCTCCGCACTGTCCACATACATCACGCCGCCAAATTGAAACTGACCATCCGGCGTGGTCACACGATGGCGTTGATTGGCGACGATGCCGACGGGAAAGCCGCCGATGCGAGCCGTGCCGCATACCAGCGTCCGCCCGAACTCGGCCTTGTATTCCACGAACGAGTCGCCGTCGACCAAACATTCCAACACGTCGCGCACTTCATAAGACGAACGTGGATCGGCGTCGACTAGCTGAAACAAATCGTCCGGCGAACGACGCGGCTCGGCCGATTCGCGGCGCATGAACGGTGCGGCGGGCGTCGGCGAATCGGCTGGCGCGAGCGACGCCAATTCGCGCAGCCGCGTCAAACAGCTCTCGTCGTCCGGTTCGCGATAGTCGATCGTGCCGCTGATCGACGCGTGCATCTCGGCGCCGCCAAGTTCCTCGCTGCTGACCGTCTGCCCGATCGCACTCTTAACCAACGCCGGCCCGGCCAGATACAAGCCGCTCCCTTCGGTCATCAGCAGCTTGTCGCACAGCACCGGCAGATAGCCGCCGCCCGCGACGCAGTTGCCCATGATCGCGGCGGTTTGTGGCAAGCCCGCCGCCGCGATTACCGCGTTATTCCGAAAGATGCGGCCGAAATCGTCCTCGTCGGGAAACACATCTTCCTGCAGCGGCAGAAACACGCCGGCCGAATCGACCAGATAGATGAGCGGCAAACGATTCTGCATCGCGATCTTTTGGGCTCGCAACACTTTCTTCGCCGTCGCCGGAAAGAACGCGCCGGCCTTCACCGTGGCATCGTTTGCCACGATCAAATGCCTTCGCCCAGCCACGCGGCCAATCACGGCGACCACGCCCGCTGCCGGCGCTCCGCCCCACGATTCGTACATGCCGTGGCCGGCCCACAAACCCAACTCCAGCGGCTCGTCGCCCGGATCCAGCAACCGCGCGATTCGCTCGCGCGCGGTCAAGCGACCTTTGGCATGTTGACGTTCGCTGGCCGCACGACCGCCGCCCTCGCGAATCGTTCGCTCTTCCGCGGCGATTGCGATCGACAAAGCTTCCAGCGAGCGAGACTGCGACGAGCTCATGGCGATGTTCCTTGCGACCCCTAGGTATATTGTTTCGCGTCAGGCAAGCTCTAGCCGGTTTCTTTCGCGTACACTCTCGGGCAGAATAGACGACTTCGAGGCGGCTTGCGGGCCGCGTCGCTGCCCCCACATCAATCCCACCCTACGAATCTGTTCAGGAGGTTGCTCGTGATGACGAGTCGATTGCGTTTCCTTAGTTGTCTGCTGGCGACGATGCTGGTTGGCACAACGCTGGCCACGGCGGCCGATCAGCCGGCCGCGGCGAAAGGCGAGAAGAAGAAAATCGCCTTCATGGCCGGGCGGCCCAGCCACGGCTACGGCGCTCATGAACATTATGCCGGCTGCATGTTGCTGGCCGATGGCTTGAAGAACAGCTTGCCGAACATCGAAGTCGAAGTGTTCCGCAACGGTTGGCCCCAGGACCCCAATGCCTTCGACGGCGCCGACACGATCGTGATGTATTGCGATGGCGGCGGCGGGCATCCGGTGAATCAACATCTGGAACAAGTCGACGCGTTGGCCGACAAAGGCGTCGGCATCGTCTGTCTGCACTACGGCGTCGAAGTCCCGGCCAAGCCGGCGGGCGAGCACTTCCTGAAATGGATCGGCGGTTACTTCGAAGCCAACTGGTCGGTCAATCCGCATTGGACCGCCAAGTTCGACAAGTTTCCGGACCATCCGATCACGCGCGGCGTCGGACCGTTCGCGATCAACGACGAGTGGTATTACCACATGCGTTTTCGCGACGACATGAAAAACGTCACGCCGATCCTCACCGATTTGCCCGGCCCCGACACGCTGCGCCGGCCCGATGGTCCGCACAGCGGCAATCCGGCCGTGCGTGCCGCGGTGCTGCAACGCAAAGAGCCGCAACATGTGGCTTGGGCCAGCGAGCGAGACAACGGCCAACGCGGATTCGGCTTCACCGGTGGCCACGATCACTGGAACTGGGGCGAGGAGAACTTCCGCAAACTGGTGCTGAACGCCATCGCTTGGACCGCCCACATCGAGATTCCCAAAGACGGGCTAAGTGGCCGTCGTATCGACTTGGCCGACCTCGAAGCGAACCAAGACGAACAAAAGCCGGGGAACTTCAACGAAGAAGCCGTCCGCCAGAAGATCAATCTGCCGGCCAGTTCGGGCAAGGCTTCGTCGCGCAAGAGTGGTCCGGCCGCCAAACCGATCTACAAGAGCGACATCGTCAGCGGCGGCACGCCGGGACACGTCGTCGATATCACGGCCGAGATCACCGGCGCGAAGCAACTGTTTTTGGTCGTCAGCGACGCGGGCGACGGGTTCGGCTGTGATTGGGCCGATTGGGCCGAGCCGGTGTTGATCGGCCCGGCTGGTAAAAAGAAGCTGACCGACCTGAAGTGGAAGTCGGCCGACGCGGGCTTCGGCCAAGTGCGAATCGACGCCAACGCCGGAGGCCAGCCGCTGAAGATCAACGGCCAGTCGGTCGAGTTCGGCATCGGCACGCACGCCAATTCCGTGATCGCGTACGACTTGCCCGAAGGCTACACGCACTTCAAAGCGCGAGGCGGCCTGGACAACGGCGGCACGAATCAAGGCTGCGGCAGCACCGTGCAGTTCCTGGTCTACACGCAACAACCGCCCGCCGTGGCCAGTCCCGGCGGTGCCAGCCACGAAGCGGAAGATGCCGTGGCGGGCTTGGACGTGGCGGATGATCTCGAAGCGACGCTGGTTGCTTCCGAGCCCGAACTGCTGAGCCTCACGAACTTGGATATCGACCATCGGGGCCGCATCTGGGTTTGCGAAGTGGTGAACTATCGCAAGCACAACGGCAAGCGTGAGGAAGGCGACCGCATCTTGATTCTGGAAGACACCGACGGCGATGGCGTCGCGGACAAAACGAAGGTCTTCTACCAAGGCCGCGACATCGATTCGGCGATGGGCATCTGCGTGCTTGGCAACAAAGTGATCGTTTCGGCTTCGCCCAACGTCTGGGTCTTCACCGACGAAAACGGCGACGACCAGCCGGACAAGAAGGAGTTGCTGTTCACCAAGACCGGCCAGCCTCAGCACGACCACTCGGCCCACTCGTTCCTGTTCGGGCCCGA
Organism: Pirellulaceae bacterium; assembly: GCA_041399085.1. GTDB lineage: Bacteria > Planctomycetota > Planctomycetia > Pirellulales > Pirellulaceae > JAWKTM01. The sequence goes on along the minus strand of JAWKTM010000093.1, from coordinate 418 downwards.
CGGCAAGCTGTATTGGAACTTCGGCAACACCGGCAAGTCCGTGCATGACAAGGACGGCCAGCCCGTGGTCGATTTGGCGGGCAACACCGTGGTGGACAATGGCAAACCGTACTTCGGCGGCATGCCGTTCCGCTGCAATCTGGACGGCACGGAATTCGAAGTGCTCGGCCACAACTTCCGCAACAACTATGAAGTGTCGGTCGATTCGTTCGGCACGCTGTGGCAATCCGACAACGACGACGACGGCAATCGCGGCGTGCGGATCAACTATGTGATGGAGTACGGCAACTATGGGTATCGCGATGAGATGACCGGCGCGGGTTGGCAAGCGGAACGCACGAACTGGGAGTCCGAGATTCCTTTGCGTCACTGGCATTTGAACGATCCGGGCGTCGTCCCGAATCTGTTGCAAACCGGC
>JAWKTM010000092.1:0-23200 GCA_041399085.1 Pirellulaceae bacterium | reverse complement strand
GAGCATATGATCCAAGCTGGCAATTGCCCGAGCCAACATCGGCGGATGATATTCGCCGCAGCGAACGGCGACGAGCAACGAAATCCGCTCGGCTAACGCCGCCATGCCGCCAGCAAACGTCAACGTATCCTGTCCCGGCACATAGCCGCTGGGAAGCAAGATATTGTCATAACCCAGCCGATCGGCCCTCAAGACAAGATCACGGCAGTGTTTCCAACTGCTGCGAAATCGCCCGTCGGGAACGCCCAAGAACTCATAGTCATCGCTGCACAACGCGCTAAACCAAGCGACTTCGACGCCTTCGAGATCGGGCGATCGAATAATGAGATTGTCCAACATCAAAATGCCTCGTGCATGTGTGAGAGCCGTCCGGTGCCGCGTAACGGGAGGGCTGCGCCCCGCCGCTACAAGTGACTCGGAAATGTGTCCGCGGACGTGTGCTACGGAATAAATACAAACTCCTTCGAGTTGAACAACACATGTGCCAAATCGGCCCACAGGCGTTCATCTCGCAGTCGCAAATCCGTCTCGCCGTCGTTTGCCGGCGCAATGCCCAACGAACTGGCCTGTAATTCCAAAAACGACCGGGCCGCGGACGCTTCATCGGATGTCGGGAGTCGGCTAAACGCTTCCTGGTACATCCGTTCGATACGCTGCTCGACCGTCAAACTACCGTCGGCCAACATCCGCTTGGCCCACAATCGGGCTTGATCCACGACGAACGGATCGTTCATCAAGATCAGCGCCTGAGCCGGCACATTGGAAACGTTGCGACGGCCGATTGCGTTGAACGGAATCGGCGTATCAAACGCCAGCATCATGGGCGATAGAAAGTTACGCCGCACTTCGATATAAACGCTTCGCCGGCCAGCGCCATCCACCGGTCCACTACTTCCCGGTCGGCCGCGGCCTTGCATAAAGGGTGTGATATGCACGGGCACGCTCGGACCATACATGGTTTCGTCCAACCGACCCGAGACGCGCAGCATCGCATCGCGAATCGCCTCGCCTTGCAATCGGCGAATATTCATGCGGTGCAAGAGCAAATTTTGAGGATCGACGACCGCGGCTTCCGCGCGCGGCTCGCTACTCATTTGATAAGTACGACTGAGCATAACGCGACGGAGCAAGCGTTTTACCGACCATCCGTCCTGCATGAATTCGACCGATAAATGGTCTAACAGTTCGGGATGCGTGGGCCGATCACCGAGTACGCCGAAATTGTCGGTCGACGCCACAATGCCTCGACCGAACAGATGATGCCACACCCGATTGACCATCACGCGCGATGTGAGCGGGTTAGTCGGTTGAACCAAACTACGGGCAAAAGCCAGTCGGCCGCTACCCTGATAGTCGACCTCCGGACCATCGCCGCCCCATGCAGTCAGCGTCCCGCGCGGCGCCTCTTCTCCTAGCAAACGATGGTTCCCGCGAATATGTACGAACTCATTCTCGGGCGAGCCATCGCTCATCGACAAAACCGTCGGCGGCTTGGGAACTTGATTACCCAACTGTTCCAACTTCGCGACGACGGCCTTTAACGCAGAATCGTTGGAAGCTTGCGGCCACAACCGATTCTCAACACACCAGCGAACCAACTCACACTCCGCCGCATCCGCCTCGCCGGTTCGTAAGGCTTCCAAAGCGTCTCGCAACAACCGACCGTAGCGATTCGCCAACACGGTCGTCGCGTCTTGACCGCCGATCGCGGGGGCTTTCCCCTCGTCCAACACACGTTGTGTGATCGGGCTGAATCTTGCCGGCGGCGACGGTCCGTTCGAGAAGCGAATCTCATCAATCGCGATTTGGCCATCACCATGATCGATGATCTCAATATAAGCCTTGTGTCCCACATAACGTCCGATATCACCGCCTTGAGACACCCACGTAAACTGATCCGGAGATTTCACCTCGAAGTTGAAGTTGCCAAACAATAGCCCGCTGTATACGTCCATGAAATAGCCGTCCAGAATCAACCGAATACGCACGCCTTGCCCGCGAACTCGGTAATGGATATGGCTATGTTCCAGTGTGAAAGTTGGCGACTGCAACACGCCTTGTTGCTGACGAGCCCAGCGACCGCTGTCTGCAACTCCAGGTAACTTCACGAAATATCGCCGCCGGCCGCAACCTCGAATTCGCCGGCCTGAGTCGGGCGCAGTGCCGAACGCATCGCCATCGGTCAACCACTCTCCCCAGTCGTCGCTATTGAAGTCAGCCAGCAACGGGAAGTCGGTTTGCTGTTGTTGCCACCGAGTTGCTTGTTCTTGCGTCTGATCCAGCAAAGCTCGCACGGCCCGCGACTCAATAGGCGGAGCTTGCATCGCCAGACGCGACCAAGCGTGCAATGGGTGCGAGGGCTGTCGGAGCGCTTCGTTACTTAGAGCTTGCACGACTCGCGCAATTCGAGTCGCGTCCACCTTCCGCTCGCGAGCCACCGCTTCGATCGGTCGACGCACGCCCAACGTGGCGTCGTTGGTAAATACAATGTGATCCACACCCACATTGCCCCAGCCACCCGTTTCGTCGTCCACGATCTCGATTCGCGCTGTCTTGCCCTGCAAATCGGAGACATCAAAACGTGCGGGAAACAATTTACCCGCATTGCGCCCGGTGGCACTGTGAACAACCTTGCCGTCGACCAATAGATTTAAGCAGGTCTTACCGGCATGGCTCCCTCCACCTATGAGAAAGTCGATATAGGATCGCTCGATCTTGAATTCGCGGCTTGTAAGTCGGCCGGTCTTTTGATCGGTCGCTCGGCTGTCGTCGCCGTTGCGTCGGACATGCGTTTGCGCGAATCGCTGGCCGACCAAGCCGACTTCGCCCAAGTAGGGTCGCACCGGTTCTAGTTCGACGGGCCCGTCGCCAAAGGCCGTTCCGGTCACTTCCCAACCGTCGTAGTTCGGCTCTTCAAAATCCTCGAACACGATGTCTTGAACCGCATCTTGAGCCGCGGCCGCCTCGTCGCCCGAACGCGGTTCGCCATGCAGCACTTCGCGGGCGGCTAAAAGGTATTCAGCGAACTCCCGCGCCACGGATTCGTCGGCTTGCGGTAACGCCTCTCTGCTGGCTTGATTGAGTTCCGCCTTGGCCGTTTTCAATTGTTCCGTGATCTGTTGCTGCTGGGGAATGGGAGCCAGCCAAGCTTCATGTCGCCGCGAACTCTGAAGAAAACCAGCCAGAGCGTAATAATCCTTAGTGCTAATCGCATCAAACTTATGGTCATGACAGCGTGCGCAGGCAATCGTCAGGCCCATAAAAGTCTTGCTCATCACGTCTAATTGGTTGTCTATGCGAGCCGCTTCGTCGCCGCGCACATCCACCGGCGCATGCGTCGCTTCGCCCAACCACCAAAAAGCCGTGCCGATCACCGATTCATTGGTATGTTCCGTGGGATGCAGTCGCGGCGAATCCAACAGATCGCCAGCCAAATGTTCCACGACAAACTGGTTGTAAGGTACATCCTCATTGAATGCTCGTATCACATAGTCGCGATATCGAAACGCATTGGGGATCGGAAAATCAAACTCGTGGCCATACGTCTCGGCATATCGCACCAGGTCGAGCCAGTGACGGGCCCAACGTTCGCCGAACCGCGGCGAATCGAGCAAACGGTCAACAACGACTTCGAGAGCTTTCGGCGAATCGTCGGCCACGAACGCGTCGACTTCGGCTGGCGAAGGGGGCAGCCCGATCAGGTCGAAGTAGACGCGGCGAATCAGCGTCCGCTTGTCCGCGGCCGCCGAGGGCGTCAGTCCCGCTTGCTCCAAGCGACGGAGAATGAACCGATCCAGCGTTTGACGAGGCCAATTGTCGTCGCCGACTTCCGGCGGCTCGGGGCGCAGGATCGGATTCCAACACCAATGCTCGGCCTTCAGCCGCTCGATGTCGAACGTCTCTTTCACGATCACCTTCGTTTCCTCGGGTGGCCAAGGCGCGTTCATGGCCACCCATTTCGTCAGCACGGCGATCTCGCGCGGCGGCATCTTGGTCTTGGGCGGCATCTGATAAATGTCGCCGTAATTGATCGCGTCGATCAGCAGGCTCTCGTCCGGCTTGCCCGGCGTGATCGCCGGTCCGGTATCGCCGCCGACCAGCATCGCCGCTCGCGAATCCACCCGCAGACCGCCCTTTGGTTCGGCCGTCGTCGCGCTGTGGCATTCGTAGCAACGCTCGGCCAGAATCGGCCGCACTTCCTTCTCGAAAAACTCGAGCGCCGCCGCATCGAACTTCGGCTCGTCATCGGCTCGAACTGTCGCCGTGAACGCCAGCAGCAGCGCAACCGCAAGCCCACCGAGGCCGCGGATCGACGCCAGCGTCCGCTTTCTCGCGGGAGCGCGAGATCGCGTCCCGAGTGCGAAGCGATTAGGGCCTGAAACGGCGGCGCGAACCGTGATATTGTTCTCTGCCAACATGCAATACTCCTGCAATCGATCAGAAGCCGACAACGGCTACGCGAGGCGGGATCAAACGAGCGGGCATTGCCGCTCCGTTCTGGCGGGTCCCGCATTATAAACCGCCGCCCGCACGCGTGGCAAAAGCCGCGGCCTTCGAGATGCCGCTTCCATTGATTTCCGAGCCACAGGCTTACAGGCACGCTCAAGCCACGCTCACCGACAGGGAATCCGAGATCGAAACCATCGATGGGAAATTAGCCGAGACCTGGCAGGTGAAGCAGGACATGTCGCAGGAACTGCTCACCGGAAGGATTCGGCTGGTAGCGCGTCACCGGTTCGCCGCGAAACACCTGCTAAGCCGACTCCAACCACCCCGGCCCCAGCAGCCGATGAACTTCGATCGCACAGCCGATCGCTAGGCGTAATAGGTCGTCTAACTCCATTGAGTCATCCCTACATGATTTGTTGGTTGCTACGGAAGGCGGAAGCCAGGAAAGGCGATTATAACCAGTACCGGCGGCTTGCTTTCAGCCGGTCAATTGCTTCCAAGCTTCAACGGGCGTTTCTTCCGGCCCGCTTTGCTTTGCCCCGGCTTTCGCCTGGCGGCGGGGATGCCAGAATGGTGAGCCTTGGAAAGAATGGAACCATGGCCAAGAACAAGAAAAACAAATCGGACGACAAACCCCAGTCGCAGTTGAAGCTGATTTCCGAGAACCGCAAGGCGCGGCATCGGTTCGATGTGCTCGACTCGATCGAATGCGGCATCATGCTGGTTGGCAGCGAGGTGAAGAGCCTCCGCAACGGCAAGCTGTCGCTGGACGAATCGTATGGCCGCGTGAAGGACGGCGAACTGTGGCTGGTCGGGGCCGACATCGCCGAATACCCGCAGGCGACGCATTGGAACCACACGCCCAAACGGCCTCGGAAATTGTTGGTGCATCGCCGCGAGATCGAGAAATTCGCCAACCGGGCCCATGAAAAGGGGCTGACGCTGGTGCCGTTGAAGATGTATTTCAACGATCGCGGCATCGTCAAACTGGTCATGGGATTGTGCCGAGGCCGCAAGTTACACGACAAACGCGAGGCAATGAAGAAAGCCGACGTGAAACGCGACATTCAACGGGTCATGCGAAACCGATCGCATTGACGCCAAACGCTGCGAGCCGACAATTTTGCCGCTAACTTGGTGCGGACCACGAACTGAAACGCCGGCAGCGACGTAGTGACCAGCGAACCTGCCCGGCCCGTGCGGCCGATTTTCCTTCCCCCGCGATACCTGCCATGCTGACGCTGAAGCAAGTTAAGAAATCGTTTATCGAACCCAACGGCGGACGGCTGCCGATTTTGGACATTCCCGAATTCCATGTCGCGGCCGGCGAGCAAATGGTGCTGCTCGGCCCGAGCGGCTGCGGCAAAACCACGCTGCTGCATTCAATCGCGGGCATCACGCGGATCGACGAAGGCTCGATCATGCTGGACGGAGTGAATGTGGCCGGGCTGTCCGAAGCGGCTCGCGACCGGTTTCGCGCGGTGCGGATCGGCTATGTGTTTCAGACGTTTAATCTGCTGGACGCCTTCACGGCGCTTGAAAACGTGATGCTGGGGATGGCGTTCGCTCGCGGGCGACGCAACCCGGCCCGAGCCCGCCAGTTGCTCGAACGCGTCGGCTTGGAACATCGCCAGACGCACAAACCGCGAGCCTTGTCGGTGGGCGAACAACAACGCGTGGCGGTCGCTCGTGCTTTGGCCAATCGCCCGCGTTTGCTTCTGGCCGACGAACCTACGGCCAATGTCGACCCCAACAACCAACAACAGATCGTGGATCTAATTCGCGACACCTGCCGAGAAGAGGATGTGTCGCTGGTGATGGTGACTCACGCGATGGAAGTGGCCAACCAGTTCGATCGCGTGGATCGTCTCGTCGAACTGAACCAAGTGGCCAAGGCGGCCATCGCGTCTTAGCCGACGCCCATCTCTCCTACCATCTTTTCCTTCACGCGGCCATCTTTCGTTGAACGGCATCCCATGAGTTTGTTTCGCATCGCTTGGCGCAGCATCCAGCAGCGTGGATTGGCTTCGATTCTGACCGCCTTTTCGATGGCGCTGGGCGTAACGTTGGTCGTCTCGGTGTTATCGATCCACGGGATCGTATCCGAGTCGTTCACCAAGAATCGCAGCCTGGGCTACAACATGATTGTGGGAGCCAAAGGCGGCCGACTGCAATTGACATTGAACACGGTCTACTACTTGAGCCAACCGGTCGAGAACGTGCCGTATGACTACTATCTTGAGTTTCTACCACTCGAGCAGCGGCGGGCACAACAACAACTGGCGCGGCGGCCGCGGCCTGATTTGGCTCGCGAGGGTGAGTTCGCGCCTTATACGGAAATCGCGATCCCCGTCTGCTTGGGAGACTACTTCGGTCATTTCCGCGTGGTCGGCACCACAACGGCTATGTTTGATGACCTGGTATATGATCCCCAACATGGCAAAAAGTATGAGTTTGCCGACGGACGGAACTTTAAACATTGGGACGAAGAGCATGGCTTCTTCGAGGCCGTGCTGGGCGCTACCGTCGCTCGGGAAATGAACGTCAAGGTAGGACAGGAGATTCAGTTCACGCACGGCGACCCCGAGGGTTCTGGCCACGGACGAGGTTTCACCGTGACGGGCATCCTAAAACCGACTGGAATGCCAAACGACCGAGCGGTGTTTGTGAACATGGAAGGCTTTTATCTAATGGAAGGACATGCCAAACCGGTGAAGGACGACGAGGAGCAGGCCGACGCTGGCGGAACGACCGATCCGGACTCAGGCAATTCAGACTCCGCCGATTCAGACTCCGCGGATTCAACACCAACGGATACCGCGGAGTCCGCCGATTCGGCTCCGACTAAAGGCCCTCAGCCATTGCCATTGGAAGAACGCGAAGTCACGGCGATCTTAGTTAAGACCGCGAATCCAATCTTTGCCATCGGCATGGAAAATACGATCAACGAAGGCCCGGTGGCTCAAGCCGTCCCGCCGTTCGGTGAAATCGCCAAACTGTTTGAGAACATTGTGGGCCCGATTCAATTCGTGCTGTTGTTGCTGACCGCCATGATCTGTTTGGTATCGGGGATCAGTATCCTGGTCAGCATCTACAACTCGATGAACGATCGCCGTCGGGATATTGCGGTGATGCGGGCCTTGGGGGCCGGACGTTCGACCGTGATGACGATCATTCTGTTCGAATCCATCCTGCTATCGCTGGCGGGCGGCGCGTTCGGTTGGTTGGCGGGACATACGTTGAACTGGCTGGCCAGCGGCCGGATCGAACAGCAGACGGGCGTGACGCTCGGCTTTTTCGACATCGTCCCGGCCGAAGCGCTGCTGATTCCCGCGCTGATGTTGCTGGCGGTGCTCGTCGGATTGCTACCCGCCTTGGCCGCCTATCGCACCGATGTATCGAAGTCGCTGAACTCGTAATGCCGTGAGAAGCGACCGGACGTATATCACACGGCCAGATTCTTACGGGCCGCGTGCGGGTGCTCCGAGAAACCACGATGATTGTCCAGCCCCACGACTTTGAGCGTGACGCCTTGCCGCTCGAAATCCATCTCCATCTCGTGCAGCTTTTCCATCACACTGTGATCGACCAACCGGGTGTTTGAGAGGTCCAGCGTCACGTTTTTATGCTGCCGCAAACCGATTTGCTCGAGCTTGCGTTTGAACAACAACCAGTTGCTGAACACGGCCGAATGCTGAGCCGACACCATATACGTGTCGCCGCCTACGTCTTCCACATCCAAATAGGGCTTAAACAACGATTTGATCGGCACGCCATTGATCACGTGCAAGGCCAGCTTAACGGCGATGCCGATGGCGATTCCAATCAACAAGTCAGTCGCCAACACGCCCAGGATTGTGCTCACAAAGATAAGCAACTGTTCACGGCCAATGCTGTAAACGTGGACGAATTCCCGCGGCGAAGCCAAACGAAATCCGGTGAAAACCAGCATCGCAGCCAGGGCCGCCAACGGAATCATATGGATCAGCGCGGGCAGCAGCGCCACAAAGCCCAGCAGAAACAGGCCGTGAAAGAAATCCGCAAACCGGCTTCGCGCTCCGTTGTCGATATTGGCTCGGCTGCGGACAATCTCGGAAATCATGGGCAACCCGCCGATCATTGCTACGGCCGTATTCGCGACGCCCACAGCAACCAGGTCCCGATCCAAATTCGTCTTGCGCTTCCAAGGATCGAGCATGTCGACCGCCTTGGCGCTTAACAACGATTCCAAACTGCCGATCAACGAGAACATGACCACCCATTTCCAACCCGCCACGGTCTTCAATGCCGAGAAGTCGGGAAAGGTAATGGCTTTGAACATGTTATAAGGCACGTTCACCAGGAACTGCTCGCCCAACTCATACTCGTGTCCTTGGAACGTGTAATTGTGGGCTTCTTTCAAATTGAAGTACATGCCCAGCGGCACCGCGACCACCAACACCACCAGGGGCCCCGGAATCATCGCCAGAAACTTAACGCGACTCTTCAGCGCCGGCAGCAGGAACAGAATAATCAAGCTGACGATGCCAATGACTGCGATATAAGGATTCATATGCGCGATCTTCTCAGGCATATCTCGCAGAATCTCTAGCGGCTCGCCTTTGGCCGACTGCCCCAAAGCCACGGGCAATTGTTTGAGAATGATAATCACACCAATTGCCGCCAACATGCCATGCACGGCAGACGTGGGGAAGAAGTCACCCAAAGCGCCGGCGCGAAACAAGCCGAACAGGATCTGAATAGCGCCCGCCGCCACTCCCACCGCCAACGCCATCCGGTACGCCTGGAAGTCGGCGGCCGGGTCTTGGCCGCCCGTAAAGCCAAATTCGGTGACGGCCCCCACCACGATCACAATCAGACCGGCGGCCGGTCCCTTGATCGTCAATTCCGAGTTGCTAATGAACGTGGTCAGCAACGCGCCGACGATCGCGGTGAACACGCCCGCAATGGCGGGAAACCCGGAGGCGAGCGAAATTCCTAAACACAGTGGCAACGCGATGAGGAAGACCAGAAACCCCGACAGGAAATCGTATCGGAAGTTGGCGGCTAATCCTCGAAGTCCCGACTCCGGTTTCTCCAAAGCTGTTTCGCCCGTGTTAGCCATGACTTCTACGTTCCCCTGCTTAAGTTACTGACGCTGCCACCAATCTTGCTTCACGTAAGGCAACCGCGACCACATTCAAGACATTAGTACCTGCCGCGTTGTCGTCACACCCGCCACGAAGTACCTGTCAGAGTTGTAATGATCTTGCCGACGATCGAAGCGACTTTGCCCGGCGTTCACTCGCTATGTCGCACGCGCGTCGTTGGCAAGCCGCTCGACTCAGTGCATTCGCGAATCGCCAAATCAATGATCGGGAGGTTATACGAGTTGATACGAGGAATAACAAAACCAGTTGCCATTACATTCCGGTAAGGTACTCGGAGCGTCGGTCAGCAGAGTGGAAAGGGCAAGCGCCGCGGGGATTCGGCCCGGCGGTTTTGAAACGGCCGGGAGGGCAGGAAACGCCAGGATAACCAGCTCGAGAGGAGCCGGCACCGGCAGTCGCGTTACAATTTCGTTAGTTAGGACCCGTTCGTAAATAACCAGCCCTTTTTAGCGATGCGGCGCGAGCCGTCCTGTGCGGTGATACCGGACGGCTTGCGCCCAGCCGCTTCGAGCGACTCAGCGTCTCGTTTGTGGGCGGATTCCTAACGCTTGCCCGCCACGTTGGCATCGTGATGGACGCACCGCGACAACGGCGAACGCCCGCAGTCGCGAGTTGAGCGCTTGCGCCACGAAGAGAAGATCGCGTGCTCAGCGTGCCGCCGCTAGACAGGCCGGTGATTACGTCGCCAGCGTCGGTGAGTTTTCGCGCAACCGCGAAAGATGCGGTCGATCGAGAATGTGAAACGATTGCGAAAGCGATTGCCAGTGCTCGCCGCGCTGTTCGATTCGGCTCTCGTCCAGCGGACCAAGTCGATCCGCGGCCAACGCCAGGTACCCGACCCGCTCTGGAATGATGTCCATTAACCGGCAGATCGTCGCGTCCACGGCCGCCAAGTTAGTTCCGACAAGCACGAGTCCCATTGGCTTCATGGTTCCCATTATGGGGCCATCGCCTTCCATGCATTCGATCGCATCCACAATCGCGATGGACTTGGGAAGCGAGGCGTTGATATCAAACACCGTCTGGGGAATACCATGATAGTGCAAAACATTTTTGGGCCACCCATACTTAATTCCGGGCAGTGTCCCATACAAGTTTTTCATGGCGGCCGTGACGCCGACCCAGTGATGCGTTTTCATTTTCGGCATCGATACGACCAGGTCGGCTTCGGTTACGTGACGCGGAAACCATAACCGCTTGAGCTTGCTGGCGCGACCTTGATTCGCTACCGACACCACATCGTCATAATTGAGATCCGCGAAGTCGAGCTTTGCATCGTCGAGCGCTTCGCGCACGCCCGACTCCACCAATGCCATTTCCGTGTCTCGGACATGACCTGGCGCTTCGCCGACGGTAACTTCCGCGCCGGCCGAGCGAAACACCTCCGCGGCCGCCACAATCATCGCCGGATGCGTTGTCATGTGCGGCGACTCACGATTTGGTTCCACCAAATTCGGTTTCAGCAACACGCGTTTGCCACGTAGGGATGCCAATGGGAATCCGACACTTTGCAAGCCATCACGGATCACTCGCCGCAGGTCGCCTTCGTACCGCTGATTGCGAGCGATGAATGCGGTCTCGCGTGGCAACAACGATCGGCGGACGAGGGTCGCCGTGGCGACGCCGGCAGCTACCACGCCGCTACCAATTAACAGGGAACGCCGGTCGATGGATGGCATCGTTGCCGAGCCCGTCGCATCACAACGGTCCGCAGCGATGTCTTTCGCCGCGTTCGGCGTTATATCCGTACCCGCTTTGGCCGAGGCAGAATCTAGCGACATCGTATGTTTCACTTCGCCGGTGAGAGTTGTTTCCACAGTTACGCGAAATAGTCTTTCGAAATAGTCATGCGAAACGGCCATGGAGGGGACCAGCGGCGCGACGCGAGGCCAAGGCTAACAGAGCCAACCGATATAATGGTCCACCGCGGCGGATTTCCTCGCTCGCGACGGCGGCTATTTGCTGGTCAGTTTCCGGCGCGTCTTCGTTGTGTGCGGCCAATCCCAACAATATCCAGGCGAGCGAATCCGCCGAGCGAATGATGGGTAGCGTCTCGACCAAATACTGCCGTGTCTTCTCTAACTTGGTGGTAACGTTGGGAGCCAAGCGATCTTCGTTAGCCAACGCCAATAGGACGACGCCGCTGGGTTGCGGATGGGGCTTGAGGACTTGACCAAGCACAACCACGTTGCCGTAATTGCAACCGCCATTGGGAAGCAGGCGATCCGCCAACAATTGGATGGCTTCTCGCACGCGCGGATGCTCGCCGTGTCCAGCGGCTTTCAGCGCGATGACATGCAATGCCGTCGGTTCCAGCCAGGAATGCGTGCCGGCGACCCACGGCCAGCCAGTAAGACGGGTATTATGCCCGACATCATCCGAGTCAATAATCTCGCCGCGCATGGCGAGCGACCATCTTATGGCTAACTCCGTCTGACGTTCAAACGATGGCAGTTGTGTGGGCGAATCGTTTCGAGCACGGTATTCCGCGTGATAATACTGCCAGGCCATTAAGGCCAGACTCGTGGTCCAGCACGGTTCGTCTTGTTCCTCTAAGACGGGCACGGCGCCGGAGGGCAATTGCTTGGAAGCCAACCACTGAAGTGCGGGTAAAGCCTGGCGAGGTTGGCGATGCACAAGCAGCGCAAGCGCCGTGAGCGCCGTCGGCTCGGCGGCCGCGGACGTAGTGGCGTTGTAACCTTGGACCGGGTTCTTGGCCAATTGGGCGAGCGCGTTTTGTAGCCAAGGCGTGCTCATAAGCTAATGTTCGTTACCAGAGATGCTGGGGCTGCCGGTAATAACACTTGATTGGGTTGAAGTGTTGGCCTTCGAGTCGGCAATGTCGCGCATTATCGGGGGTTTCGGCCGCGCGGAACCCGAAACTTTGACACAAATCCCGCTTTTGCCGCAGATTCTCCGAGCGCTTCAATTTGACACGGATGATTTGTGACATAGGTTTCACTTGCAGGCGGAAACTCGATACGTCGGGAAAAAGCCTGCAACGCGTATTTCGGAGGATAGTCCCATCAGTAATACACTGAGCAAGTCGGTTCTGTGGGATACGCGTGGCCTCAACGCTCCTGAAAAAGGCACGCCGGTCGAAAGACCGGTTCGCAAAGCCAAGGGCCGTCACGCTAGGCTTCATAGCGCCGGCAGCCGGGTTGCCAGGTAGTGCTGAATCGTGGAATTGCTCATTCGGTTTCCAGCCAATCCTGGGTGTGGGTTGTGCGAGGCCAATATTTGTATCAGGGAGGCGACTGGAGTGCCCCAACCGCGCGTCGCGGCATGGCTCCGTTCGGCCTCATTACGTACCGTGTTTGACCGCCGACAACCATCGGTCGGTCGGAGAGTTTGGAGGAAACCATGAAGAACTTCGCACTGAAAGTCCAACGTTTTCTGAAGTCGGAAGATGGCCCCACGGCGGTTGAATACGCCGTGATGTTGGCGTTGATCGTGATCGTTTGCTTGACTTCGATTCAAGCCATCGGCACGAACGCCAATGCCACGTTCAATAAGATTTCGACGCAAGTGGGTAGCGCCAGCTAGTGTCGCCAGCGTCTGACTCGGTCGCAAATCAACTCTCTGGCGGCGCTTGTGCCGCCAGAGATTGTTCTTGCGCCCGCGTGTTGACAAGTAGCTCGGTTGGCTCCCGTGCTTGGTCTCATAACCGACAAGCCAGTCGGCTTTGTCAAGAAGGATGGATATAAGATGTATCCCTTGATACCAGTTCACTCGGCCGCCGGACTGCTGGAGCTTGTTTGCTATGGCTTCACGATTGTGGCCGCGCTGGCGAGTTGTCTATTTCACCTGCGGTAACGCGGGCGAGAGACTTGATTCCCATCGTGGTCGCATGGCCGCGAGCCTGATTGCTGGGCATGCGTTCCGCGCTGCCCCATCTTAGTTCGCGACCGACTTGAATCCCCTTATGACGATGCGAACGTCGAAGGGGATTTTTTTATGACCGCGCGACAATTGCGAGCTAAGTTTCAGTGAGCGGGCGTGGGGCCGTCTGCGAGTTCGGGGCGAAGCACGGGCTTCGTTCGCTTCCCATTTCGGAATCACCTCACGGCGACGGGAGTCGATAGATGCACATTTTTGCGGACTTTGGAAATTTTTGGACGCAGCACGGCGTTTTCTGGTTCGTTTCGATCATCCTCGTCGTGGCGGCGGTGATCGACGGCAAGCAACTTCGCGTGCCGAATTGGCTGACGTACCCGATGATCATCAGCGGCTGGATCTACAGCGGTATCTTCCTGGGTTGGGAAGGACTTGGCTGGAGTCTGCTGGGCACGGTCATCGGCTTGGCCCTGCTGCTGCCGGCTTACGCGATCGGCGGAATGGGAGCTGGCGACGTCAAGTTGCTAGCGGGAGTCGGGGCGTGGGTTTACGGCACACACACGTTCTACGCCTTCTGCGCGTCGGCGGTTATCGGCGCGGTGCTAGCAGTCGGCATGGTGCTGTCGCGAAAAGCCTGGCACAAGCACAAAGAGCAGTTCCTGCTGATCCTGAACGAGGTGATGACGATTCGCAATCCGACGCAATTGTCGGAAATCGCCGCGGAACGCAAGCCTTCGATGCTGCTGTTGCCTTATGGAATTCCGATCGCGATTGGCACAATCTGCTACTTCGGATGGATGGGGATGTTGGTATGAGCATGTTGAAATGCAAAGCCTGGCAATCCAGTGAAAGCGGCGACGTTGGCCGCTTTGGGGATTCGTCGCGAAGCTTAACGGCCGGACTGTTCCGATTGAATCAATCGCAGCGATGGCACCGATTAAAACGACGGGGCGCGTCGGCGGTCGAGTTTGCGATCGTGGCGCCAGTCTTTGTACTTTTGGTTTTCGGAATAATCGAGTACGGCCGGATGGTGATGGTCCAGCAGATCATCACCAACGCGTCTCGAGAAGGGGCACGCCGGGCAATCCTTGATGGAGCCACGGTTGCGGAAGTCGAAACGCTTGTGAGCAACTACCTCACCAACACATCGGTCTCGGGGGCATCCGTTGACGTGTTAGTGAATGGCGCCGGCGCAGAGTTAAACACTGCGGAAAATGGCGATCCTATCACGGTTACGGTTGAAATCGATTTCAGTCAAGTAAGCTGGCTGCCATCGCCAATGTTTCTTGGGGCGACTCGTATGACGGCATCCAGCGTCATGCGCCGCGAGACCGCCAATTAGCGGACCGACCCGGGGCAGCGGCGACGTGACAGCTTAGGACATAACACGCGGCGTCAAGGATGGCGTTTAATTCCTGCATGCTGCCTAGAGGATACGACGACGATGCGCGCTAAGTCTATGGTTCTGTTGCTGATCGCCTTGGGGTGCGGACTCGTCGCCTCGATCGGCATCAGCCAAGTAATGGAACGAGGATCAACCGGCCCCCTGATGCCGGAGACACGGGAGATCTTTGTCGCCACGCATGATATCAATATCAGCGACAAGCTGGACGCGGCCAACGTCAAACTGGAGAAGTGGCCGATCGATAAAGTGCCCGAAGGCGCGATCACCGATTTCGCGGCCATCGATGGGCACTATGCCGGTTCGCGACTGTTCCAGGGCGAACCGATCCTGACGCAGCGTCTGCTGGACAAGGACAACAGCTACGCCACCACGATTCCCGACGGCTTCCGGGTCACGGCCATTAAAGTGACGATGGACACGGCCGTTTCCAATTTGATTCGCCCTGGCGATCGAGTGGACGTGGTTGGTTTCTTCCGCAAGAGCCAAGATGTGCCGGAAACCAATACCCGCGTCATCTTGCGTAGCGTGCGGGTTTTTTCGGTAAACAGCGACACGACTCGCGAGCGCGACAAAGACGGCCAAATCGTGAACCTAACAACGGTTTCGCTGTTGATTAAAGAGGATCAGGTGGAAACGCTGATGCTGGCCGACGAACTGGGGCAGCTTCGGTTGTCGCTGCGTCGGCCCGACGATACGGCCGAGGACGACACGGAAGAACAGGCGACCACTTCGAAGCTGTTCACGGGAACCTCCGAGGTGGCGGAAGATCCCGCGGAGACTGTCGAACCAACGCCGCCGCCGGCTCCCGTGCCCGTGGCGACTCCGGTTCCCACGCCGCTGCCGGCTCCCGAGCCAAAATCGGCGTCCACGGGGCTTCTGGATTTGTTGAAAGCCGCCCAGGCCGCAGCACCGGCACAAACCGGACCTACAGCGCCTGCCTTTAGGATGGTGGTTCACACGCCCGATGGTGTTGAAGTATTCGATTGGACGAAACGCGACCAGTTACCAGAGGGCACGGCAAGCGGCCGGGGAATCCCAGCGATACCACTGCCGTATGCCGGGGTAGAAGGTCAGGGAAGCGCGCCGGACTTCATTGGTCCGAACGACAATTAACAGTCTGCCATAGCGGCCATGGATGACGCCCGACCCTTTCGGTTGGGCGTCGGGCCCTCAGCCAGGAAGCACACGGATGTCGATCAATCAACGCAACAACTGGGTGGCCAGTTTCACCCTGCTCGGCGCGCTGCTGCTCTCACACAGTGTCGCTTCGTTTGCGCGGGCCCAAACCACGCCGGGCCAACCCGTTCACTTTCGCGTGACGTCAGAAACACAGCGGCTGGAAATGGTTGTGCGAACCAGCCGCATTCTCACGCTCGACAACGACGTTCCGCGAATGCTGGTGAACAATCCAGGTATTATTAAGGCGACCCCGCTGTCACCCAATCAGGTGCAACTGTCCGCGCTGCAGCCGGGCGTGACCCAAGTCAATCTGTGGGACACGAAGCAGAAGCTTTACACGGTGGATGTGGTGGTGAGCGCCGACGCTCGCGAACTTGAAAACCTACTGGCCACGATGTTTCCAACGGCTCAGCTTTCCGTAAAGCCGTTGGCTCAAAGCGTGGTCATCTCGGGATACGTTCCCAGCCCCGACATGATTAGCCGCATCCATCGCGTGGCCGAGGACTACTATCCCAATGTGATCGACAACATGAAGGTGGCTGGCGTACAGACTGTGTTATTGCACACCAAAGTGATGGAAGTCTCGCGAACGAAGCTGCGTACCGCCGGCGTGGATTGGGGATTGGTGAACGGCAATGACTTTGTCATTCAAGGTGTGAGCGGCTTGATAAGCAAGCAAGCCAGCCAAGCGGGCGTGGCGACCGGACTGGGTGGAGACACGGTGCGATTCGGCATTGTGGATGGAGCCAACAACTTCTTTGGCTTCCTTGAATTGCTGCGAAAGAACAACTTGGCCAAGGTACTGGCCGAACCGACGTTGGTGACTACCAGTGGGCGACCAGCCAGCTTTCATTCGGGTGGCGAGTTTCCAATTCTGATCCCACAAAGTTTAGGTACGGTCTCCGTCGAGTATCGGCAGTTCGGCACGCGCGTGGACTATGTGCCCTTTGTACTGGGCAACGGACGCGTGCGTTTGGAAGTTCGCCCGTTGGTGAGCGAAATCGATCCAGCCCGTAGCGTAACGCTGAACAACGTCACCATTCCGGGGTTGCGAAGCCGCTGGGTTGACACGGCCGTCGAGATGAAAGCCGGGCAGACCTTGGCCCTAGCCGGATTGCTGCAAACGCGGATTGAATCGGAAAACCGAGGCATTCCTTGGCTGGCGGACTTGCCCTGGGCCGGGGCCGCTTTCCGGCGCGTGCAGGAAACCAATAACGAGATCGAACTACTAATCCTGGTTACCCCGGAATTCGCCGATGCGATGGATCCCCACGAAGTTCCTTGTGGCGGACCTGGAACGAATACCACCAGCCCCACCGACACCGAACTGTACTGGCGAGGCTATCTGGAAGTTCCAAACTGTGACCCCCAGGCGGGTGCGGGCGTCATGACCAACGAATTGCCGCCCATTATGCAACCGCACCAGATGATGCCCAATTACGGTCCAGCCATGCCGCCTGCTTCGGAAACGATTCCGCGCGGACAACCGCAAATGGCGCCTCCCGCTAACAACACTTCGATGCGACTTCCCGCGGCAAATCAACAATTGATGACTCGCCCGTCGTCTTATCAGCCGACGTACAACACTGGCACACGGACGCCGCCCGCCGGCCCGCCGAAAATGACTCGACATCCCGCCGCGGTCACCCAACCTGGGAGCTCTCAGCCCGGCCTCATTGGTCAGCAGGGATACGATACCTTGAAATAACGACGTGTCAGAAGCCAGCATTGTCACGGCCAGACTCGGCAGTCATCACACAGCCTGAACGAACTCCACTAAGACGACAGCCATGAATAACCTCTTTCGAGTCGCGATCGTCGATCCCAACGACAGCACCCGCGAATCGCTGAAGACCATGTTGCTTGGCATGGACTTAGTGTGGTTGGAAGCGGAATGCTCTCGGTATGAGTTCTTTGAGGATGTGATCGGACAGACTAGTCCCGACATCGGGATTGTGAGTTTGGACAGCAATGCCGACAAGGCTATTGACCTGATCTCAAATATCACACGGGATAACCCGGAATGCAGTATTTTGGTCGTCAGCAATACGTCGGACGGCCAACTTATCCTGCGCACGATGCGGGCGGGAGTGAAAGAGTTTCTCACTCGCCCGGTCGGTGTCGAAGATCTTGTCGGGGCATTGGAACGAATCTCCAGCCAAAAAACGGGCGGGGCAAACGGGAAGTCGCGCACTTGCCAGGTGATCGCTGTCTGCGGCGCCACGGGTGGAGTCGGCACTACCAGTATCGCGGTGAATCTGGGCTGCACGCTCGCCAGCGGCGGAAAACATTCGGTTGCCTTAATCGACCTGGATTTGGCTTTGGGTGACGCGGATGTATTTCTCGACACCATTCCCGACTACACGTTGGTGGACGTAGCCCAAAACATCTCGCGTCTCGATTTCACGCTGCTGAAACGTTCGTTGACAAAGCATTCATCGGGCTTATATTTGCTTCCGCGTCCGGTGCAACTTCAAGACACGGCGCTCATAACGCCCGACAATCTGCAACGTGTGTTCGGGTTGTTAAAAGCATCCTTCTCGCATTTGATCCTGGATCTGTCCAAGAGCTTTAACGAAGTCGATATGACGGCCTTAAAGACAGCTCAGCAAGTGTTGCTGGTCACACAGCTTGACCTTCCCTGCCTGCGTAACGTCGTGCGATTGATGATGTCGTTCGAGGAAGTCGAGGGGCTGAAGGAAAAGGTCAAGATCGTGGTCAACCGTGTCGGATTGGGCAGTAAGGACATTAGCCTGAAGAAAGCCCAGGAAACGATCGGGACGGAGTTATTCTGGCAGTTGCCGAACGACTACCGAGTCATGGTCGAAGTGCGCAACAACGGAGTTCCCATTTACGAATTCGCTCCACGAGCCAGCATTACCCAATCGTTCCAGGCATTGGGCGAAGCGTTGACCGGAGAACGCGTTGAGGTCGAGTCGAAGGCCGGTGGTTCGAGCGGCAAATGGCTCAGCTTTTGGCCTGGCAAAACCAAGGGGAAAACGGAACCCGTCAGTAATGACTAGTTACCGCCACGCGGCCGTGCTCGAGAAACAGGTATCTCCCATTTGGCTTTAGCACCCGATAGACCTCGGCAACCACCCGTTCCACATCCGGGATACTGCATAACACCAACGTCGAGACGACGCAGTCGAACGACTCGTCCGCGAACGGCAAACGCTCTCCGCTAACTGGGTGCAGATGCACGCGAAGATCCACCGTCCGTAACCGCCGCTGCAACATGGCGTTCATTCCGAGATTGGGATCGACGGCAGTAATCTCAGTAATGGAACGGGGATAGTGTGGCAAATTAAGACCGGTGCCGATCCCGATTTCTAACACATTGCCAGATGCCGAAGTGAGCTGCTCCCGACGACGCTCGCGCAGAAATGGACGATCCATTAGCCAGTCGTAAACGCGAGGCAGCAAGTATTCGGAGTACAGTCGCATGGCTGTCACCGCGAGGGAACCTCGCAATTGTTGGTAGATCAAACCACGTTACGACGCGTTATAGCCCAGCGGCAGTGTGATAGCGGCAGCCAATCGTCCAGATTGGGGAAACGCTATGCTCGGAGTTGTTCAGCCGCCGTTTCAGGTGGAATGGGATTGATATAACACCCGCTGCCCCATTCAAAACCGGCGAATTTGATCAAACGCGGAAGCAGCTCGATGTGCCAGTGATAATGTGGCAACTCGCGAGACTCGTTAATCGGGGCGGTGTGGAGCAGGTAGTTGTAGGCTGCTTGGGGATGGACGGCCTCCAATCGACCGACAAGCTGCTGGACCAGCGCGGCCAAATCGTCGAGTCGAGCTGAGTCGGTCGATTCGTAGCGACAGGCATGTTGTTTGGGTGCAATCCACACTTCGTACGGACAGCGACTGGCGAAGGGGCACCAAGCCACAAAGTTCGCCGATTCCGCCACGATCCGCACGCCGCCACGACATTCGCTCCGCAGCAGTTCGCAAAACACACACTGACCATGATCCGCGAAATAGGCTTGCGAATGGGACAGTTCCAATTCCACTTGGGGTGGCACGAATGGTGTCGCTAGTAATTGACTATGTGAGTGCGCCAGCGACGCTCCGGCCGCCGGTCTCACATTTTTAAAGGCCATCGCATAAGCCAATTGCCCGGCCGTTCGCAACGATGTCAAACGATCCCGATAAACGTGAAACAGCGTCCGCATCACACTTTCGTCTAGTTCGGTGACGCTGACCACGTGCCGGGGCGATTCAATAATGACTTCGTGCGACCCCAATGCGGCTTCGGCCGTGAAGAACGCATGGCCATTGATTCGCCGACGATCGATCTCATTTACCTTTGCAGTGGACGTGCATGTCGGTGAAGCGGCCGCGACACCGTTCAACTCTCGGACGGCCGGATACTTGTTCGGGACGACGCGAATCCACCACGGTTCCGCCGCGGATGGCCGAGGCGGCGCGTATTCGGCGATGGCCCGCGGCGTGTTGCTTTCGCGACCCACGCAGAACGGACAGTCGCCATCGTCCAGCAGCGGCGGATCGCTGACAAAGGCATGTGGCCGGTTCGCTCGATCTTGAGCGATAATCACTTGCCGGCCAGTCACGGGATCGTGGCGAACTTCCGACATCACCGATCAACCTGTGGTCGGGCGTTTGCGAGCAATCATGCTTTCGTAAAGACGTTCATAGTGCGAGGCGCTGGCGTCCCACGACCAATCCTGACTCATCCCCGTCACCACCAGCCGTTCCCAGCGCGGTTTGTCCGTGCGATACAAGGCACAGGCCCGCCGCAAAGCCTCTTCCAACTCGAACACATCGTAGGCGTCGAAAGAAAATCCATTGGCTTGTCCAGCCTGAAGATTTTCTTCGGAGGCGTCCCGGATTGTATCGGCCAAGCCACCGGTGGATCTCACCACCGGGACCGTTCCATACTTCAAGCTATAGAGTTGATTCAGCCCGCACGGCTCGTAGCGACTGGGCATCAAGAAGATGTCCGAGCCGGCTTCGATCTTGTGAGCCAACTCGTCCGAAAACGTCAGACGCACGGCGATCTTGTTGGGGCAATCGGCGGCGTGGATTTCCAGCATCTTTTGGAACTCGCTGTCGCCCGTTCCCAAGATTACCCATTGAGCTTCTTCTTGCCGGAGCCATCGCGGCAAAAGATCGGCGATTAGATCCCAGCCCTTCTGATCGGCCAATCGTCCGACGAGCCCGATCAAGGGGACGCTCAGCGACACGGGCAGCCCCAATTGCTGTTGGATGTCGGCCTTGCAAGCTTCCTTGCCCTCGCGCCAATTCGTGGTGTCGAAGGTCTTCACCAAATGGCGGTCGATCGCCGGATTCCAAACGCTGTAGTCCACTCCATTGATGATGCCGGTTAACACGTCCGAGCGTTGTCGCAAAGCGCCTTCCAAGCCGCATCCATGTGGGTCGGACTGGATTTCCTCGGCGTAGCGCTGACTGACCGTGTTCACGGCATCCGCGAAAACAATGCCGGTCTTCAGCAAGTTGAGCTCGCCGAAAAACTCCATCTGACGCCAATTGAAATACTTCCAATCCAAGCCGGTCAGGATCATGTCCCAGTGCCAGAACTTGCCCTGATAGGCCATATTGTGAATCGTCAACAGCGACGCGGTGCGGGCCAGCGGGGAATCGCCGCCGTCGTGTTCGATCTTCAGCAGGGCGGGAATCAATCCGGTTTGCCAGTCGTTGCAGTGAATCACATCGACTGGATGATTCAGGCGGCGAGCCAGTTCGAGTACGGCTCGCGAGAAGAACGTAAACCGTTCGCAGTTGTCCTTGTAGTCTTCGTCGTTCTCGCGATACAACGCATCACGATCGAAGTAGGCATCTTGTTCGATCAAGTACAGGGGCACATCGCCGCCGGGCAAGCAACTGCGCGAAACACGAGCCTCGACTTGCTTGGTTCCGATTGGCACCTGGAACGAAATGCCGGTCGGTTCGAGCGCGATGCCTTTCTCGCGAACGCAGCGATACGCCGGCATTACGGCGGCGACCTGATGCCCGCGACGCTTCATCGCCACGGGCAACGCCCCGCAGACATCGGCTAAACCGCCCGTCTTGGCGAACGGGGCGATTTCGCTGGAAGCAAGCAGAATACTCAACGGCATGATGGGGTTCCGGCGGCCTTGGCAAGGAAATCGGCCGTATCATACAGCCTGCCACTGGCTTTTGGCAGCCGAGTCAAGTTGCGCTATTTGGTCGCGGTCGCTACGCTGCCGTCGGAACGCGCGGCGTCTTGAGCGGGCGTTGTTTGCGACAGCAGGCGCTGAGCCTCCTTCAACACGAACTTCGGCTCCATGAACGGTTCGTAGCTGATGTCCTGCCAGCGAATCTTGCCCTGGCCGTCGATCAAAAACGTGCCGTGCAACGCGGTCTGCTCGAAGTCGTCGTAAGCCCGGTACGCCTTAAACGTTTCCAGCGTCGGATCGGCTACGAGCGGAATCGGCAGATCGCCCTTGTCGTAGTTTTCCCGCGATCGCTTCAGCCCTTCGCGATCGTCGCTGCTGATCGCCACCACGGCAATTCCTGTCTCCTCGAAGTCCTGCATCATCGGAGCGAACGCCTGAAGCTGCTCGGCACAATGCAGACAGCCATAACCGAGATAAAAAATCAGCAGCACCGGACGGCCTTGGTACTGCTTCAGGCTGACCGGCTGATCCTCGATGTTCGGCAGCGTCCAATCCGCCGCGGCGGGCGGTTGCCAACGGAACGGGCCCAGCGATTCAATTGGCGGCCGCTCGCCAACGTCGTCCGCCGACGGATGCATCACGCGCCAGTCGGTTGGATAACCCAACTCGACGGCGATCGGTTCGAGTCGCGCGAACACGGGCGTGGCGATTTCCAAGCTGTTCGACATCGCGCGAAGCTGCTCGAACGCCTGTTTGGCTTTATCCCGCTCGCCGGCTTCCCACAACAACTCGACCAACGCAGCGGCCGGCTGCGCTTCTTTGGCATGACCTCGCACATACGATTCCGCGTCCTTGATTGCCTGGTCTTTCTCACCGGCTTTCAGACGGACGTGGGCCAGCAGCAGCGCATCGGCCGACGCCTTCTTCAGCGGCTCGATCGCTTCGGCAAACTTGCCTTCGGCGACCAGCTTCAATCCGTCCAATTCGGACAACGCCTTCTCCAGCGAGCGAATCGAAGCGGCGAACGGACGCTCGGCGTCGGCCTTGGC
>JAWKTM010000091.1:0-23259 GCA_041399085.1 Pirellulaceae bacterium | reverse complement strand
GACCGCTGCCGACTGAATGGCGTGCTGGCGAAGGTCTGTTGTGGGAGGTGGAAATCCCAGGGCGAGGGAATTCGTCGCCCGTGGTGGTTGGCGACGGTGTGTTGTTGACCAGTGAAGTCAGTACGGCGGCCGGCGACGAACTGGCCGTGATTTGTATCGATCGATTCGATGGCTCGCAACGTTGGCTCACGAACGTGGCGATGACGCGCGGCCGAACGCATCAGAAAAACGGCTTCGCATCGGCCACGGTGGCCAGTGACGGCGAGCGAGTGTTCGCCAGTTTCGGAGCAGCGGGACTATTCTGCTTGAATATGGCTGGCGAGCTGGTTTGGAAAGCCGAACTGCCGGGCGATGGACATCAGTGGGGGAGCGCTTCAAGCCCCGTGCTCTTCGCGGGGCTGGTGATTCAGTTGGCGGAAACCCCATCCGAGTCGTGGCTGCTGGCGTTCGATGCACGTACCGGACGCGAGGTATGGCGAACGCATCGGGAAAGTCGCGGTTGCTGGTCGACGCCGGTGCTGATGGAGCGGGGCGCGTCGGGCGGCGGCGATTGGCAACTTGTCGTCAATGGCACCAGCAGCGACAACGGGCAAGCTGGATTCGTGATCGCTTACGAGCCCTCGACGGGCCGCGAGTTGTGGCGAGCTCGTGGAACTTCCGACATCGTCTGCCCAACCGCGATCGTCGCTGACGACCAAGTCATTAGCGTCAGCAACAACGCGGTGTTCGCTGTTAGCGCGGATGGTCTCGGCGACGTGACAACGTCGCACGTGCGCTGGCGACTCCCCAGTGGCGGAGCTTATGTTCCCTCCGGCGTGTTCTACCGCAATCGGATCTACCTCATCACCGATGGCGGCGTGGTCACCTGCCACCGGCCCGACTCGGGCGATACGTTGTGGCGAAAGCGATTCCGCGGCACGTTCTCGGCCAGCTTGGTGGCTGGCGATGGCAAACTGTATGCGGTCAGTGAGCAAGGGGACGTGCAGGTATTTGAAGCCGGCGATGAGTTTGTGTCGCTCGCCACCAACCGGTTCAACGATCGTTGTTTGGCCACTCCCGCGATCAGCAACGGACAGTTTTTCGTTCGTGGCGAGAGTCGCCTATACTGCATCGGCTCGGCTGGGGATCAGCGAATCGCGGATGCTCGGCCGATATCCGCTGACGGCGCCGTGCCCAGTCCGTCGGATCGACAACAACCACTCGAAGACGCGAAGGCAACTCCCAACGATGCTGGCGGAATTAGTCAAAACGACAACCTCTGACGGCGTGCGTTTGGACGGCGCGCTGCATCTGCCCACCGCCGAACTGACCTCACAAGTGGAATCGCGGGCCTTGCCCGAAGCCGTCGTTTGCCTGCATGGCGTGGGCAGCAACTTCTACGGCGGAACGATGTTCGAGGAACTGGCTCCGCGGTTCTTGGAAGCCGGCGTGGCGGTGTTGCGAGTCAACACGCGCGGGCATGATGGGTTTTATATTGCTCACACAACCGGCGGACCAATCCGTCAGGGAGCGGCTTATGAGAAAGTCGACCAGTGTCGGTATGACATAAACGCTTGGCTGACGTTTCTAACAGAGCGAGGATACCGGCGAATCGGGTTGTTGGGCCATAGCCTTGGCGCGGTGAAGTCGGTGTACTCACAAGCGCTCGAGCCGCATCCGGCTGTTTCCCATATCGTGGCCATGTCGCCGCCACGGCTCTCTTATCGTTGTTTTCAGCATGATTTGAACAGCGCGCGGTTCTTCGAAGCCGTGAAGACAGCCGAGCAACACGTTGAAGCCGGACAACCCGGAGCGCTGATTCAAGTCCGGTTTCCTTTCCCGCTACTCATCACGGCGGCTGGGTACTTGGATAAATATGGTCCCGACGAGCGTTATAACATTATCGAATATGTGAATCGTCTCCCCTGCCCTGCCCTCTTCACTTATGGACAATTAGAAGTCGAGATGGGCTCGACCGCCTTCGCTGGCGTCCCCGATGCCGTGCGCGAGCGACTCTCACAACCAGGCAGCGCGGTCGAAGTTATATCTCAAGCCGACCACAACTACACCAACCAGCGCCCGGCATTGGCGGACGTGCTGCTGCGTTGGTTGGATGGATTCTCTGCGACGAACCGATGAGCCGATCGACGCGGGAGCGATGACGCTGGGACGGCGGGGCGAAGTCAACCGCTCGTGATGCGATATCCGCGGGAGTTCTGCCGGGCATGAGGGGGGACAGCGTGCCGCTTCAACATCCGCGCCGTCGCGTTGATCTGGCCGTTGCAAGTTTTTGTACTGGCCGTCCCGACGGGAGCTTGGCCAGTGCAAGTTCTTGCACGAGCTGGCCCTGCGGTGTTTTGGCCATTGCAAGTTTTTGCAATGGTCGTCCCGATCGAGTTTTGCCCAGTGCGAGTTTTTGCACAGGCCATCCCCACGGTGGTTTGCCTTGTGCAAGTTTTTGCACCGGCCGTCCCAACGCTGGTTTGCCTAATGCAACTTTTTGCACTAGCTGTCCCCGCCGTGTTTTGGCCAGTGCAAGTTTTTGCACTGGCCATCCGATCGCCGGATCGAGGCGGCGGGCAATGCACGCGGCGTTTCGTCGGGATCGAGAGTCAGGGGGCCGATGTCGCAACGGCCCTCGACTACTCAGAAGATTCCCGCCCCAAAGTCATCGTTCAGACGACGGTCGGGGCGAGCGGTTTGGGACTGCTGGCGGCCGGCGGAAGGGGAACTTGCGGGGCTCGCAGCCGATCGGTGCGGTGGTCGCGGCTCGGTGGCCGCGGGTTCGATGTGCGTATTCTCCACGCGTTTCGCCGGCGTCTCACTTATGGCGTGCGAGCCTGAGGCGGAGCTTGCGCCGCAGGAGTCGGTTTCGTCCGCCGTCGTCGCGTGGCTGACTTCGGGCGATTGGCCGCGGGATCGTGAGTGGCCGTCCGCCGGTGTGGTCGAACTTGGCGGCTGAACGGCAGTTTGCGGGTGCGCTTCATTGGTCGCCGTGGCTTCCTGCGAGCCGTAGTCGTCGTCATCTGGCGGGCCGTAGTCGTCATCGTAGCGGGACATGTAGCCCGGCTCTTTCGCCCGTTCCAACTCGGTTTGGTATTCCGCGATCACTCGGTTTTGGATCATCTCGCGGCATTGCGAATTGATTGGATGAGCGATGTCGGCGTACAAACGCGAGCGGCCGTCCGTATCGCGGGGCGAGCGTTCGTCCTTCAATCGCGAACCGCAGTGGTTGCAGTAGCCGCTTCGCAGATGGTTCTTCGCTCGGCAGTTCGGGCAATGCGACGTCAGCTTGCGGCTGGGCATGGCGACGAACGGGCCGTTGGTGCCGTCGATAATTTTCAAGTCGCGGACCACGAAACAATTGTCGAAAGTGATCGAGCAGAACGCCTGCAATCGATCGTCGGAGTCATCCATCAGCTTGATGCGAACCTCGGTGATTTCCATCGTGGTCTCCTTAAACTGGGCTCGCCGACCGCGGATCGATTACCGCTTCAACGAAACTCCCAGACTGTGCGTTGCCACGGCGTACAGTCCAGAAGTTCGCAACCGTCGCGCGACCGCGCGAGCTTGGCCCGCGTGGCGACAGATTCCGAAGTAGCTGGTGCCGCTGCCACTCATTTGATGCCCACACACTCCCAGTCGATCAAACATCGCCCTTAACCGCCCGATCCAAGGCGACAATTGTGCCGCCGCCGGTTCAAGCCGATTCACCAACCCGCGACCCACCGCCGCCGGATCGCCGCGCCGCAACGCGGCCAACAGCGGTTCGAGCGAGCACGGCCGATTGGCTGGTCGGCAAGCTCGGTAAACCTGAGCCGTCGACAAGCCTTCGGGCGGTCGCACAATCACCAAATCCAACCGGCCGCCAACCTCCGCGGGCTCGATGCGTTCGCCTCGGCCTCGGCATATGGCGGCGGCCAAGCGACCTTCGTCGTCGCCCAGGAAGAACGGAATATCGCTTCCCAGGCGAGCGGCAACTTCCGCCAATTGGTCGCGCGACCAGCCCAAATTCCACAACTGATTTCCGGCCACGAGTGCTGCCGCCGCGTCACCCGAAGCGCCGCCCAAACCGGCGGCCGACGGAATTCGCTTCAACAATTGAACCCGTGCCCCGCGTTCAACTCCCGCCGCGTGACGAAGTTCGGCCAACGCTCGCAGCACCAAATTCTCTGGACCCAGCGGCAAATCGCCCCAGGCATCGGCCGCTTCGAGCGACCGAGCCGGAGATGACGCGATCGCGCCGTGCATCCAACGTGCTTCAAGCGTCAAGCGATCGTCCGAGCGCTCGCTGACGCGGACTGTATCGAATATGGCAACGGCGGCCATGAGCGTTTCGATCTCATGGAAACCGTCTTCACGCCGCCCCAGCACTTCCAGGAACAGATTCACCTTGGCGGGCGAATCCACCTGAACCTCGCGCTCCCTGCGGCGAACGTACATTTATGTAATAAGAAAGGTGATCACCGAATCAGTTCGCGACGCGTATCCGTGAACGGGGCCTCAAAGAAATACGGATCGCCGCGTCTGCCTCTTGCAGCAGCCTAAGATTCTTACGGATTCAAACCACCCGGTCAAGCTGAATCGGCCGGCCGCAGATAAACCGGGTCGATTCGAGACAGCTCCTCGGCCACCGCCGACACGGTTTGGCTGATCTGTTCCGGCGTGTGGCAAGCGGTGATGAAGAACCGCAAACGAGCCGCCGACTCCTCGACCGCCGGATACAAAATCGGCTGGACGTTGATGCCACGCTCGAACAGTCGCCGCGATAGCTGCAACGCATGTAGCGAGTTGCCGATGATCACGGGAACGACCGGCGTTGCTTTGCTGAGTCCCGTGTTCAAGCCCAACTGCCGGGCCTCGGCCAGAAACTGCTTGGCCCGCGCTTGCACGCGTTCGACCCGCTGCGGCTCGGCCTGCAACACGCGCAGCGACGCCAGCGCGGCCGCGGCGTTCGATGGCGGCAATCCCACGCTATAGACAAAGCCGGGGGCCGTGTACTTCAGATACTCGACCAACTCCTTACAGCCCGCGATGTAGCCGCCGCAGCTTCCGAACGACTTGCTGAGCGTCCCCATCCAAATATCCACGTCGCGCGGATCGACGCCAAAATGCTCGCCGAGGCCCCGGCCGTGCTGGCCCATCGTGCCGATCGAGTGCGCTTCGTCGACCATCAATAACGCCTGATGTCGCTGCTTTACTTCGATAAACTTCGGCAGATCCGGGAAGTCGCCGTCCATGCTGTAGACGCCTTCGATCACGACCAAAATCCGGCGATATTGATGGCGAATTTCGTTCAGCAACTCGTCCAACGCCCGCCAGTCGTTGTGCGGAAACGGCCGGCGTCGGGCGCCGGACAGAATCGCTCCTTGGATGATGCTGTTGTGAGCCAGCGAATCGTGGACGATCAAATCGCCCGGTCCCATCAAATGGCCGATCGTGGTTTCGTTCGTCGAATGCCCGCCGACCAACACGATGGAATCCTCGACGCCCACCCATTCGGCAATCGCTTGCTCCAATTCACGATGCACGGTCTTCTCGCCCGAAACCAACCGGCTGGCCGATACGCTAGTGCCGAACCGGTCGACGGCCTCCTTCGCGGCCTCGGTCACCGCCGGATCGCCCGACATGCCGAGATAGTTGTAGCTGGAAAAGCTAATCAGCTCGCGACCGCCGATCACCGTGCGGTCGTTCGTCACCTGCTGATGCACGCTGAAGTACGGATTGGGAATGCCGGTCAGCGCGAACTTGCTCATCTCGGCCTTCAACCGCCGATATTCGGGCATCTTGGCAAAGTCATAAGTTTCGGCCGGCGCTTCGTAGTGCTCGGGCCGCTGGGACATCGACGGCGAAGTCTCCGTCTGCGCGACGCGCGGTCCACGCGGCTCGACCCCGATGTACTCTTCGATCGCCGCCGCGACTTGGCGAATCGTCTCGATCTCGGCCAACACCTCTTCCGGGAAGCGGCCGCCGAAGGTTTCTTCCAGCGCGTTGGCGATCTCCATTCGCTCTAGCGAATCGAGCCCCAGTTCGACGATGTTCGAGTCCAACGTCAGTCGCTTGGCGCGTTCCTTGCCGACGGCTCGCACATGTTCCATCACGATCCGAGCGACGTTCTCATTCACGGCCGGCAACGGCTCGCCGGTTTCCGTCATGTCGCCGCCACCGATCCGATCCGACGCCTCGCCCCCTTCGCTGCCCGCTTGTTCCCACACAAACCACTGAGCGACTACCGGCAGCGAGCCGTCGAGGAACGAATCGCGGCAAGCATGCCGCTGAATCTTGCCGCTGGATGTCTTGGGAATCGAGCCGAATCGGACTAGCACCACGCCGTCCGGCGGCAATTCATGTTCGAGCGTCACAGCGCGGCGAATGTCGTGCAGCACGTCGCTCCAATCCTTGCGGCGCGTGCGTTCGACTTCGCTGACGATGATCAGCCGCTCGCGCCCATGCATATCGACCGCGAAAGCTCCGACCGCGCCGGCTTGCAGACGCGAGCTGGCATTCTCGACCGTCATCTCGATATCTTGCGGATAGCGATTCACGCCCCGCACGATAATCAGATCCTTCAAACGCCCGGTGACGAACAGCTCGCCTTTGTTGAAGAACCCCAAATCGCCGGTCCGCAAAAACGGTCCGCGGCCGTCGGACAGAAACGCTTGAAATGTCTCCTCGGTCGCCTCGCGATTGTCCCAATATCCGCGAGCGACGCTGCCGCCTCGCACCCAAATCTCGCCCACTTGATCGCTCGGCAATTCCGTGGCGCTTTGCGGATCGGCGATCACCACTTCCTCGTTCGGCAGCACCCGGCCGCAGCCCACCAGCGCTCGCACGTCGTCGGCCTGTTGATCCACGGGAACCGCGCGATGCTCGTCCAGGGCGTCGCCCGAAAATGTGCGAATCACCGGCAATTCCGTGCGAAAACCGCCGGTCACGATCAACGTTGTCTCGGCCATGCCGTAGCACGGAAAGGCCGCTTCGGCGCGGAAGCCAAACGGCGCGAATCGTTCGGCGAAGCGTTCCAACGTTGCGGCGCGAATCGGCTCGGCGCCGTTGAAGGCGATCGTCCAAGTGCTCAGGTCCACGCCTTCAAGCTGCTCGTCCTCGACTTTGTGATTGCAGAGCTCGAAGGCGAAATTCGGCCCGCCGCTGATGGTTACTCGGTACTTGGAAATCTCGCGCAGCCATCGCACGGGCTTCTGCAAGAAAGCCATTGGCGACATCAACACGTTCGGCCGGCCCAAAAACATCGGCATCAACACGCCGCCGACCAAACCCATGTCGTGATACGTCGGCAGCCAACTCATGCCGACGCCGTTGCGATCGGGATCGAACGAGTACGCGATCAGCGACACGTTATCCATGATGTTGGCGTGGGCGATCATCACGCCCTTCGGCGTTCCGGTCGAACCGGACGTGTATTGCAGCAACGCCAAATCCTCGGAAGTGATCTTCGGCATCGACCAACCGTCGGCCATCTCCAACGGCGTGCGATCGGTCGGAATCCATTGCAGTTGCCGCAGATGCGGCGCGTCGTCCAGCGTTCCTTCCAACCGCTCCGTGACGTCGGCCACCGACAAAGCCACCTTGGCGCGAGCGCTATTCGAGATCGCTTCGATCCGCATGGCGTTTCGATTTCGCCGCGGCGGATAAGCCGGCACGGCGATGGTGCCGGCGTACAGACAGCCGAAGAATCCGCGCACGAAATCCAGACCGGGCGGATACAGCAACATCGCCCGCTCGCCCTGCAATCCGCGCGCGAGCAGATCGGCGGCAATCGCCCGAGCGTCGCGATCCAGCTCGGCATAGGTCAGCGTCGCTTCTTCGGCCTCGCCGTCGGTTTGATAGTAAGCCACCGCATCGGGCGTCTGTTCGCACCAGTAGCGCAGCACGTCGACCAAGTGGGTTCGCGGCGGCGAATAGGGCGCTAAGGCACGGTCCAGATTCACGTTGTTCAGGCTCCACTTGCAAAGTCTTCGGCGACCGCATTCCTGCAGTTACGGCCCGCATCGGTCACAGTCCGCCCTGCCCCGAGCTCCGTCGGTTCCGATTCTTACCATCTCGGAATCGCTGTCAGTCGACAACGTCCCACTTCTATTCGGTATCGGTAAACCTTGACGGGCTGAATGCGATGTCCCCTGGAACGCCGCATGGCTGTCCTAGATAACCCAGTCTAACACCGCTCGCCCAACCCGCCACGGGCGTCATTATTCGCCGGCTGCCTCGGACGTTCCACGCCCCACCTCCCGCCGCCGACAAGGCATCGAGTCCAGAACGGCCGGCAGTCGACACCGTCTCCACCATTCGGAGTGGGATTTCGGTTTGACTTGCCAGCGCTGCGTCTTCATGGCCCTAGAATCGGCGCAAAACCGACGACGCACCGGTGTTCAGCCCACGCTGCCGAGACTTAGCGACCGCCGACAAAACTTCAGCGGCCGGACCCGCAACTTGCACCCGACGCCGAAGCCTGTTCCTTGGCCAGAGCTGCTCCAAAAGCCGCCGACGCCCCGTGTTAAGCTGCTAAACACGCGCCGTCGGGCGCTGCAAGCACGCGCCCGTCGGGCGCTAAACACGCCCGTCGGGCCAAACGCGTCGGGCGCTTAAACACGCCGTCCGGGCGCTTAAACGCGCGCCGTCGGGCCTAAACACGCCCGTCGAGCGCTAGAAACACGCCCGTCGGGCCTTAACACGCTCCGTCGGGCGCACAAACGCCCGTCGGGCGCTAAACACGCGCCGTCGGGCGCTAAACACGCGCCGTCGGCAACTTAAGACCCACCGTCGGGCGGCCGAACACGCGCCCGGCTGAGTCGCCGTATAGCGCGAAGAGATCCGTCATTTCTTTCCGGTGAACGCTGTCACAATCAGCGTGAGTTCCGATCAATACGGGCAGTGTCCCGTTGTCGACGAAATAGATCGCCCGGTACTGCATGGTGATGGACACGGAGAAGCTATCAGGCAGATGACTGGCCTTTTTCGGTGCCGTCGACTTGTGGTGCCGCAAATGAAGGATGATCTGGATCGGCACTAAAAGAACGCATGCGCTTGCGGGTCAGCTCTTGGATCCGCCGTGGCAGTCGCGCGAAGAGATCGCGGAAATCTTTCGTCGTCCGATTGCGACTTCTAAACGAATTCGGCAGTTTCGCCATTCTCGTGTTCCGTCACGGCACGCTGACGACAATCTCGTAGCGACTCGGGAAAGTCGCTTGAATCGAGCGATGCCACGATTGCACGCACTTGACGTTCGCATTCTCGAAATTCATCGAGATTGTCGACGTCGAACCCCCTGTCGAGGCACGCTGCAATCCACGAATTAGCGTAAGGTACGGGGGTCAGCCACGCCTGGAAGCATAGCGACACCAAGTGACTGTGGTCTTCGAACGCGCCGCTGAAAACAGCATGGCGGATCGTTTCATCGGCGCGGACGATCCATGCAAACGCGTCAATTCCCAGTTGCAAGAATGCTTCACAATCGAAGCAATCCATTGCCTCGTCGTGGTCGCGAACCTGGAACGGTTCGGGGCGAGTCTCCGCTTCGTCTTGGAAGCGTTCGACGTGTTGGCGAGCAATCCGTAGGGTAAGAGGATTGGTCGTCATAAGCACACCTTATTTCCGTGCAAGAGCAGACACTGTTCGTTCATCGACGAGCGATGTGCGGATATCAACGAAATCATGCGAACTTGGCTGATAACCGTTCCCCCGCGTCTCGCGCCGCCGCGTTCCAACTGTACGGTGCAATATGTCGTAAGGCAAACGATAACAACTGCTTACGACCTGTTGGCAGTCCCAGCGTGTTCGCCAACGACCGTAAACATTCTCCGGAACCTCCGAGCCGAACTCTACCGGGACGCCAGCAGCTCCAACATCGCGTCGCCCATCGCCGAGCCGATGCGATTGAACCAGATGGCACTGCCGAGATAGTGATACGCAAAGTCGCCGCCGGTCAGCTTCCACTCCTCGAAGTTGTCGCGCCATTTCGGATACAAAGCCTCCGCCGCCTTGTCGACCAATTCGTCCGTGCGGATCGCTTTTACATTCCCACGAAATTCGGGCACGTCGTTCATCGCCAACTGAGCCCGCTGAATCGTCAGCATCGCGTCGCCCGCCGGCTGCGATCCGTTCTGCCCCATCACGCCGATCACGAACGGCAAGTTCGGTGCTTTCAAATCGCGGCGCACGTCGTGGATGAAGTGCCGCATGTTCGACTCATATTCGTCCTGGGCGCCGTATTGGTCGTTCCAACCTTGAAACCACACGAACCCCGCCAGCTCCGGCTGCCTGCCTTTCAAAGCCGGAAACAGCGTCTCGAGATTCGTCAGCGTCTCGCGTACCTCGTTCAACATCTCGCGATACGACG
Organism: Pirellulaceae bacterium; assembly: GCA_041399085.1. Taxonomy (GTDB): domain Bacteria; phylum Planctomycetota; class Planctomycetia; order Pirellulales; family Pirellulaceae; genus JAWKTM01. The sequence continues at coordinate 12,926 of JAWKTM010000091.1, read as the reverse complement.
AGCCGTACGGCGCCTTGATATCCTCCAGCGTCGGCAGCGGATCCTGCTTGTTGTTCTTCTCGTTGTTCTGCTTCACGCGTTTCTGCGCCTGGGCCAGCTCCTCTTGCAGCTTGTCGTCGCTCGGCATCCCAGCCGACGGCGAGCGAAACAATTTGAACAACGAGTGCCCGCCCCAAGCGGCTTTGATCAGCAGCACCGGTTCGTCGAAGTGGTCGGCCATCTTGTTGCCGAATTCCAACTCAACGCCCGTCCGATCCCGCGATCCGTAGCCGATCGTCAGCCCGCCGTGCCGGCCGAGAAACTTGATAAACGCATCATCCCGCACGATCCATTGATCGTCCTTCCGCAGATGAGCGAACAAGTCCTTCGTTTTCGGGTCGGTGGCCTGATGCTCCAGCAACGCGTTCGGCGCCTTGCCCTCCATGTTCGATTGCCCGGCCAAGATAAAGACCTTCACGGTCTTACCGTCGTCGGCATTCGCACCGACCGTGAAACCGGCCATCATCAACAGCGCCGCCCAACCAACGTGCTTGAAATTTCGCACGGCGAATTCTCCCGAAACAAATGAGTGCAAATCGTCCGACGCGACCCAACGACGCCGACTTCGCGACTCAGGATAATCGCTCGCCATGACGCTGTCTTCCGAGAACTCCGATCGCTCGGCCAAGGCGGTCGACGCGGCTCGCACACCCGCCGGCCGAAACTTGCCAAACCGCCCGACTCGCGCTACCCTGTCCCACGTTCCATCCGTGCAACCAGCGTGTGTTGCATGGAAATGGCGAAAGCCGCTGGAACCAATGGACTTAATCACTACAGCAAACGGAGGCTTGAAGATGCCGAAAATCACGGTCGAAGGCGTTGGAGAATTCGAAGTAACCGCGGGCAAGCGGCTCGTAAAGGCCCTGGTCGAGGACGTGGGGATCGACCAATTGCATGCCTGCGGCGGCAAGGCCCGCTGCACGACTTGCCGAGTCGAATTTATCGACGGCGAGCCCGATCAAATGACCGCCGCCGAAAAACAGGTGCTTGAGGCTCGCGGCGTGTCGGGTGTCCGATTAAGCTGCCAAATTCCTTGCGACCACGACATGCAGGTGCGGGCCATCAGCCGCCTGGCCGGCAGCGGTCGAGCCGATGCGGGCAGCCCCGTCGCCGACGACATCGAACCGCAGCCGGTCCAATGGGTCGCCAAGTCCTAGCAGATCTTTCCCCATTCAATAGAGTTTCATCCGAGGCCCGTCGTGACCATTCAACGCCCCAATATCATCTTCATCATCACGGACCAGCAGCGGTTCGATACGATTCGCGGGCTCGGCTTCGACTATGTCGATACGCCTAACCTGGATCGGTTGATTGAAGAAGGCGTGACCTATACCGACTGTCATGTCACGGCGGCCTCGTGTGCTCCGGCCCGAGCCAGTTTGTTCAAGGGCTACTATCCACACACCACGGGCATCCTCAAAAACGCGGATACGTGGCGACGCTCCTGGATCGAACTGCTGAACGACGCCGGCTATCACTGCACAAATGTGGGCAAGATGCACACTTGGCCCTTCGAGACCGAACTTGGTTTCGACGAGCGCTATGTCGTCGAGAACAAAGACCGATACCTCGAAGGCCGCTACTATTTTGATGAGTGGGACAAAGCCCTTCGGTTCCGCGGATTGGTCAAACAACAACGCGAACTCTACCGCCAACGTCCCGATTACTCCCAACGTCTGGGCGCATTTGAATGGGAGTTGCCCGAAGACACGCATCCCGATGTGTTCGTGGGAGACTTGGCGACTTGGTGGATCAACAGCTTTCCAAAGACCCAACCGCTGTTTCTGCAGATCGGCTTCCCCGGTCCCCATCCACCTTATGATCCGATTCCCCGTTACGCCGAACCTTATCTGCGCAAAGACTTGCCGCTGCTGCCAGTCACGCAAGAAGAATTAGACAACCAGCCGCCGCCACTTAAAGGCTTGCGAGTTCATAACACCCAAGTCGATCATGATTCGGTCGTGCATCTACTGGATCCCACGCCCGAACAACGTCATCTGCAGCGAGCCTACTACTTGGCCAACGTGACGATGATCGACGAAAAGGTCGGGGAAATCCTGGGAGCCCTGGAACGACAAGGATACCTTGAAAACTCGGTAGTGATCTTCACGTCGGATCACGGCGACGCCCTAACCGACCACGGCCATAGCCAAAAGTGGACGATGTACGACCAGATCACCCGAGTGCCGTTGATTGTCTGGTCGCCCGGCCGCTTCCCCGGCGGTCGATTCGTCGATTCGCTTTGTCAACAAATGGATCTCGGCCCCACGATCCTGGAACTGGCCGGCGTCGAACCGCCACCGACGTTGGAAGCGGTCAGCATGTTATCCTCGCTGCTCGGCGCCGACTGGGCCGGCCGCAACTTCGTGTTCGCCGAGCAAGCTAAGGATGGCATTCTCACGGATTGTGAGTTCATGACGATGGTTCGCAGCAAGGCTTGGAAGCTGGTCCATTTCCTGGACGAACCCTACGGCCAATTGTTCGATCTGATCCACGATCCGCACGAGTTACGGAATCTTTGGAACGATCCCCACGCCGAACCAATGCGGCAAGAGCTGTTGGCCGTTCTACGTGAATGGCGCATCCGCAGCCAATATCACACCGCCGATTGGAGCCAAGAGTGGCGTTAGTCTTGCCGTGACGGGAGACCGAGGCTCCTGCCGAGTCGACTAACTATCATGAAAGCGGCACGGCGCAAGCCGTCCGGTAACGCAAAACCGGAGGGCTCGCGCCCAACCGCTCCTATTCCAAACGAAAGCGGCACGGCGCAAGCCGTCCGGTAATAAACGCTCCACTCAACTGGCCGCCCCATTAAACGCGGGACTTTCCACCAACTCCCAATCGCCGCCACTGTTCCACGGCCCCACGGCATCCTCGCCCATCTCGCCCGAGCCCGTGGAATCGTTGAAATACTTATTCACCCAAGCGTCATCGACCGGCATCTCGCCGATATCCAGCGGCCCGCGGTCCATACTATTGAGCGCGGCCATGAATGCCTTCATGTGGGTGATCTCGCGAGTCATAAGAAACATCAAAGCTTCTTTCGTACCCGGATCATCCGTGTACTGGATCAACCGTTCATAGGTGATCTTCGCTCGCGCCTCGGCCGCTATGTTGTTTCGCAGGTCAACTTCCAACTGGCCCGTCACCTTCAAATAATCGGCCGTCCAAGGATTCCCCTGCGAATTGTTCAGCGACACACCGCCGCCACCCACCACGGCGATCAACGGATCCTGCTCCGCCTCGCTGCGTAGCTTCGACTCCTTCAGCGGTTTAAGATGCATGCGAGCCAACGAGCCGATGACTTCCAAGTGACTTAGCTCCTCGGTGCCTATGTCCATCAACATATCTTTCCGCTTGGGATCGTCGCAATTCAACCCTTGTACGGAATACTGCAGTGCCGCAGCCAATTCCCCATTGGCGCCGCCGAACTGCTCTAGCAACATTCGGCCAAAACGTGGGTCCGGTTCGCCGATGTTCACGGTATACATGAGCTTCTTGACGTGGTGATACATGCCATTCATCCTTTCGTCGAAGTGATCTGGAATGAGCGAATGGCATCAGTCGGTTGCAAAAGCAGTGCCGAGCGAACCACACGGTCGGCTATGGCGGATCGTCGTAAATCGAATCGACAATCTCATCGGGCGGAGGCATTTCCAGCATCCGCACGGCTTGGATGGTCGTTTGTCCCTGTACCATCGCCTTCGCGACACGGTGAGCGCCATCCAATAGTTGGCCATCTGGGTCAAGAATGATCGGATAGTTGGTATCCACATGTTGCATTCTCACGAAGTGTTCGACAACGTTCCTAAGAGTCGGCGGAAAGTCGTCGTCGAACCAGCAAACGCCGTCGAGGTGCCGCAGTGACTCGATCTCGACCTGGATTACGGGAAGTTCCTTCGTGGCTTCCCAGAGTTTTTCGGTGTGCCACACGTGGTATTTGTCGCCAACCTTTTGAGTCGTTCGATCGATGCGACGGGTCACAGTCGCGTTCCTTTCATGTCCTCGGCGAGCGTCGTACCTCGCCAAACAAGCCACAACAAAGGCACACGGCGCGCGCGAGTGAATCACAAATCAAATGCCCAACGCGCAGCGAGTGAATCAACAACGCAAATACGAGCACGATGCACAAGCGAGTGAATCGACGAATCGTTCATTGAAAGAACGACCGTACCAAAAACCCGCAACGGCCCACAAATCGATTTCTCGGCCACTGCCAAAACTTGCAACGGTCGTCGAATCGATTTTTCGCCCACTGCAAAAAGTTGCAACGGCCATCGAATTGGTTTTCTGGCCAGTGCGAAAATCTGCATCGGTTGTCGAATCGATTTTTCGGCCAGTGCGAGAACTTGCAATGGCCGCCGAATCGATTTTTTGGCCAGTGCAGAAAGTTGCAACGGCCCGCGAATCGATTTTTTGCCTATGTCAAGAAGTTGGAACGGCGAAAACGACGCGAAATCGGCCACTGCGAGAGCTTGATCCGGCCAGATCGCGAAGTTATCGCGTTTTCGCTGTTCGCTCGGTTCAAATCGCGAGCAAAGGCGAACAAAGCCGAAGCTCAATCCAACTCGATGACCACGCGGCCCAGTTTTCCCTCGAAGGCGAACGGCGCGGCGTATTCGCCGACGGCGCCCTTCTCGTCACGGCCGATTTGCAGACCATCGAGCGGCATGCGCGGCAACAAGCCGGGCGATTGCTCGTCGAGCAGCGGGCAGCCCTCGGCTTCCAAGTACAATCGCCCATTCTTCGAGAGCGTCAATTGCAATGTGCATCGTGGGGCGGGCAGCGGTTTGTCCGCCGTCGCCTCGAACAGCTTGCCCTGATACCGAGCGGCGAAGCACGCGTGCCCGTCCCGTAGGTACAGCGAAAAACCCTCGGCCGAGCCGCCTTGAGCCACGATCACGCCGTTGTCCGCGGACTCCAGCACGTCGGCCGTGATTCGCAGCGGTCGATTGGGCAGATACGGCGCCTTCTCACGCGAGAGTTCGTCCCCCGACTTCAGCTCGAACCGCTTCTGTCGACGGTTGAATTCGTTCGCCGCGCCGCGATTGCCGTTGCCTCGCCACCCGCCCAGCGGCAACACATTGGCCCGAGCCGCCCAAGCATCCCACTTAGCCGACAGTTCTTTCACCCGATCCGGTTGCTCGGCCGCCAAGTTATGAAGTTCTGGGCGATCGAGTTCCAAGTTGTATAACTCCCAAGGTTGATTCTCCTTGGCTACCAATTTCCAATTGCCGACGCGGATCGCGCGATTGCCCTCATGCTCCCAATAGATGGCGTCCCGTTCGATCGTCTGGCCCGTGAAAGCTGGCTTAAGACTGCGGCCTTCCAGCGGTTTGATCTGTTGGTCTTGGTGATAAGTCTCCGGGTATTTCGCGCCCGCCACATCCACACAGGTGGCCATAATATCAATCAAGTGACCCGGTTGGCGTTCCAGTTCGCCGTGTCGCTTAATACCCAGCGGCCAATGGACGATCAAAGGAGTGGAGATACCGCCTTCATGAACAAAGTGTTTGTATTCACGGAACGGCGTGTTGCTAACATTGGCCCAGTTCAATCCATAAGCAATATAGGTGTCTTCAGGGCCCGGCATGATATGAGGTCCGGTCAACGTCGGCACACCGGCGCGGTTCTGCTTCGGCACCACATCCAGCCGAATGGCGTCGGCGGCGATCGCAGGCAGTGAGGGTTCGACCGGACGGCGACGGTCTCCGTTGCGGCCGTTTGTCTCTTGGCAGCCGCCGTTGTCTTGCAAGAAGAAGATGAGCGTGTTATCCAACTGCCCCCGTTCTTTCAGTGTCGAAACAATGCGGCTGATGCCCTGGTCCATGCGGTCGATCATCGCCGCGTAAACCTCCATGCAACGAGCTTCCCAAGCGGGATGCTCGACCTGTTCCCAGTTGCCGGCTTGCGGGGACATTTTCCAAGTTGGTTCGATCAATCCCAATTGTTTCATGCGTTCGAAACGGGCTTCGCGAATCGGTTTGTAACCGTTCGAATATTTGCCTTCGTATTTCGCGATATCTTCCGGCAAGGCGTGCATCGGCCAATGGGCGGCTGTATAAGCCACATACATAAAGAACGGCTGATTCCGTTCTTCCGTCCGTTTCAAATTATCCTGTCCATGCTCGTTGATGAACCGCACTGCATGGTCGCTAATCGCGTCGGTGTAATAGTACTGTTTCGGTTGGTATTCGGAGTCCGCGAACGGCGAGATCATGGTGTTATCGCGCGTTAGAGTGCCCGGATCATAAAAGCTGCCCGCTCCGGTGATCGTGCCGTAATAGCGGTCGAAGCCGCGTTGCAGTGGCCAGTTGTCCTTGGGGCCATCGGGATTTGTGGCCTTGGTGACATGCCATTTCCCCACGGCGTAGGTGGCATAGCCCGCGGGCTTCAAGGCTTCCGCGATCGTTACGGATTGGCGATTCAGTTCGCCACGATAGCCGTCGTGTCCACGGTCGGTCATCATCCAGCCCACACCGGCTTGATGGGGATACAGGCCCGTGAGCAGACTGGCTCGCGTGGGACAACATCGACCCGTGTTATAAAACTGGGTGAAACGCAGGCCGCCTTCGGCCAAGCGGTTCAGTGTGGGCGTCTGAATTTCGCCACCATAACAGCCCAAGTCCGAATAGCCCATGTCATCGGACATAATGAGTACGATATTGGGCTGAGCGGCTGGTGCGTGTGCGGGCGCCGCGAGGCAGGCGGCGGCGAGATGAAAAGCGGCTAGGATCAAGTAGGGACGACGAGCAAGCATCATCATGGACTCCGGTCGCGGGAAGGCACACTGAAACGGCTCCGTCCGCCAGGGACTTCACCGAGCGACACAGTATCACGTACCAGCGACGGCGCGTCAAACGCGGGTTGTCGGATGTGCGAGCGCCGGTCTCGCCGCGCAAAAAACAACGCCGGCAACTGTGCGAGTTGCCGGCGCCGTTAGACCGATCGTTGTGGCGGATCACTCAACGATCGGCTCTTGTGAAACCCGCGTCGTTAGCGTTGTTGCGAACGATATCGTTGGGTGTCGTTTGGATGTGGGATCATCGCGGTGCGTTCGTTGGCGCGAACTTGTTCGGCGATCCAAGCGGTCTCGCCATTCACGCTGCCCTGTCGGGCCAACACCGTGACAGCGTCGCCATTCTGGAGATCCAGAGACTCAAGGCGCGACACGGGACCGAGATTCGCGATCACGCTGTCGCCTTGGTCCGTCTGGATTTGGACGACCATGAACTGTTCGTCGTGACCTCGGAACTTCGCCTTTCGCGTATCGGTGATCTGTCCGCTCACTCGCTTCAGCCCCGCGTTGCTTTGCTGCTGTTGCTGTTGGTTGAGCGAAATCGATTCACCATTGGCTGTAATCTTACGAGCCACCAGCATCCAGCGATCGTTGACACGACCGGGAACGCCAATGATGGTAATATTATCCCCGTCTTGTAGATTCAAAGATGAGAGTTGGGACTTATCGCCGAGGAATATTCGAGCCGTGCGTCCGTCCCGAACCTTCAAGCGAGCGATTGTTTGTTGCTTGTCGGAGTCGGTCAATCGAATCTGATTAATGTCCTTCAATTGACCTTCCAAGCGATGTACGGAACCGCGAGCCGAGCCACCATCGTCATCGCGGTTCGTCCATTGATTCCGCGAGCTACCGCCCTGCCCCGCTCGTTGACGTTGAGTCATTTGGCGCTGAGCCATTTGACGTTGGCCTTGCGTTTGGCCGTGATCTTGCCTCTGGCTATCGGCCTGGGCACGGGCGCGAGCTTGGCTCCGCTGTTGAGCGATCTGGAGGTCATACAAGTAGATGGTCTCGACCTTGTCGAACTTCCCATCATTGTTCATGTCCGTGGCGACGGTCACCCAACCTTGGGGCTCAAGCTGGATTTGCCGATTGCCCGACTGACGATTTTGGGAACCGCTCTGTGAGTCTCTTGATCGTTGCGACCGAGAGTCAAACTGATCACGCTGGGATTGGGAATCATAGCGATCGCGACTGTCTTGTTGGGACGATTCGCGGCGATCTTGTTGGTCCTGGTTTCGCTGATTGTCTTGCTGGTATTCGTTCTGGTAATCATACGTTTGATTGTTGCGCTGCCGCGAGTTGCCGGAGTCGGAGTCTTCGCGGGATTGAGCCGTGGCGACCGAGGGGCCGACCAGCAGCCCGAGGGCCATCAGCGTCATCAATAGGCCCGAGGAAGTGTGGAAGTGAGATTTCATGTGCGGGTTCCTTGTGGGGATCAAAAGTAAAACGTCCGAGTTGGGTCTGGAAGCCACGTTGGCCTTCAGTATGTGGGAGAATCAGATCGACTAGAGCTGTAGGTGACTAGTCGTACCAGTTGTAAAACGTTCCACCGTCGTCGTACCAATCGTCGGTATACCAGTCGTTGGTGTAGTAGTTTTCGGCGTGATAGTCGTCATAGTCTCCGAACTCGTTGTCATCGAAGTCCATGAAGTCATAGCCGGGCGTGTCGTAGGGATCATCGTCGATGTCGCCTAAGCCCTCGCTGTCGTAGTACGGATAGTCTTGCTCGTCGATCGCCTCTTCGTCGAAGCCCGTGTAGTAGTCGTATCCCTCATCGAAATCGTCCCAAAACGGTTCGTCGTCGTAGCGATAGTCGTAGGCGTAATCGTCGGTGAAGCTGTCGTCGTCATACGGATAGTCATAGTAGTCGTAGCCATCGAAAGCATACGGAGCGTCGTATCCGTACGGGCGATCGTACCGATGCGGGGCGTCATAGTCGTATGGGCCGTCGTAGCCATACGGGCCTGGGCTGTCATTGACGTAGGGTCTGTCGTAGGAATAGGCGTCGTCCCAGTAGGGTTCGTTGTCATACAGGTCGTCGTAGACGGCCGATTCGTTGTCGTTCCAGGCGTGGTCGTAATAATTGCCGCCGAATCCGTACCCGAAGGCGTCGTCGAATTCGTAATTGTTGTTGTCCAACCAGTCGGTCGGATCGTACCATTCGTCTTCGTAGTCTCCGTACCACTCGCCTTCCTCATAGTCGTACTGACCGCACGCCGAGTTGACGTTGGTGAGCCAGGTCGTGCCGACCAGCAGTGACGGCAATAGTCCTAGCAATGCTAGTTTCCTGAAAAAAGCCTTCATCAAGTAAGTCTCCTATTGCGAGAGATAGGCAAGCCGTCAAACATTCCAGGGCAGAGATTGTGAATTGCCGTGTATTGTGTGGAATGCTGGGGTGTGGAATGCTGGGGACGCTGCCGGCTGTATGAGAATCAGCGAGCCAGACGACCTGTCACAAACGTGTGGGAATGGCAGCGTTGCGAAAGACTGATCCACCATGACCGTTGCTTTGTTCGGCGTGCAAGGAGCGCGCCCGGTCGCGGTAAACCAGGAATTCAGTCGCGATTCAGGTAAAGATGTCGGCGCGGCGACCCAATCGAGCGCGGGGCAACCAGCGTTTGAGGTGTGGTAGCCGGAGGTTCGCGAATTGATATCGCTTGCTATCACTTGGGCCGCACGAGGACGCGCGTCGGATCAGCGTGCGCGCTGTTCGATCACCACGCGCTATGGCGAGGCGTTGTCGCGCCTGACGTGATGGCAGCCGACGCGCGTCGATGCATTTAGCCGACGAATGCTGCCATGAGGAGACGCCTTTGAGCGACTTACGGCGATGGTAAATACATATCGAGTAGGATGGCCGAGCCGCTGGGGATGAGTTCGATTGGTCCCGTCGCGGCGGGGATTAATACCGTTTGACCGGAACCGAGTGGTTGATTGGCCGGGTCGTTCGCAAGGTGAACTTGTCCTACAAGCACGGCCACGATGTGGCAACGATCATCGCCGCCAATCTCATGGCTTCCTTCGATTCGCCAGCGATCAAGGACAAACTTGTCGCAAGCGACTAGCCGTTCGACGTGCGGTTTCTCGGTGGCTTGCGGCGTCCGCGGCCTGACCGTTCCGACTTCGTAGTCGATCACGTCGAGCGAACGGTCGATGTGCAACGGACGAGGATGGCCATCCGATCCTAGACGATTCCAGTCGAACAGCCGAAACGTGGTGTCACTGGCCTGCCGGATTTCCGCGACGACCAATCCGCTGCCGGAGCCGCGTGGACCGTGCCAGCGGGGATAAACAGGCAATCGCCGACTTGGGGCTCAACGGTGTGGAGACAGAGTTCCGTGGCCCTGCGCGCACCTCGCGCTCGAAGGCATGGCGGTCGAAGCCACGCTTAAGGCCGGCATAGATGCGAGCCTCGGGCTCGGCGTGCAACACGACCCAGGCTTCGGTCTTGCCTAAATCCGGCGGCGTCAACCGCGCGGCGTACGCATCGTCCGGATGAACTTGCACGACAGCGAACGATTGCAGTCCAGGAACTTGAACAACAACGGAAATCGAGCGAAGTCCTGCGTGTTGTCCGAGCAAAGCCGCGGCATGTTGCTCCATGATCTGCCGCAGCGGCACGTCCTTCAGCGGCCCGTACTCGACAACACTTTGATCCGAGCCGTGATCGACGATTTCCCAGCTCTCGGCAAAATCATCCCCGTCTCCGAGCGGTTTGTTTAGATGCGACGACAGCCGGCGTCCGCCCCAGATCGCGCGTTTCAGCAGCGGGCGAAAACGTAGCGGGTACAGCGGATTCATTCGGGAAAGCTCCCTGTTGTTGGCGTCCAAAGTCGGTGTTATTATCGAACTGTGGCAAAAAATGCCATGCGAAGGTTCTTCTCTGCTGGTGCGGCAGCTTCCTTCCGTACGCTCCGATGGCGGATTGATTGGCGGCGCAAGCCCGATCGACCCCGCCTCTTTCGCCGCCCACGCCGCGCTGCATTTGCCGTTCGCGGTCCCGCCGTATTGCACCCTCGCGACCCCGTTGTTCGGAGAGTTTTCACCGATGGCCAAATTTCCCAGCGAAGACCTGTTTGAAGATACCAAGATGTCGTTCGGCGAACACCTGGAGGAGCTGCGCGGCAGCTTGACTCGGGCGCTCGGCGGATTGTTAATCGGCTTTCTCGTCGGCTTGGTGGTCGCGCACTACGTCGTGCAGTTCATCGAATCGCCGTTGCGCGACGCGTTGGAAAAATACTATCTCGAAACGGATCTATTGCGGTTGGCGGAAGAGCGCGGCGAGGAGTTGCCGAAAGAGCTAGTCGCGTTCATGAGCGAAAATCGCATGATTACCGACGAGGTGTTCGTCGAGGCTTCGCAACTGGCCCGTTTGGCGGAAGAGTATCCGCAACAATTGGAAGCGCTTCAAAAAGCCGACGTGGACCAGAAAGGCGACACGAAGTTGCCCGACGTTCGCGACCAGAAATTGGCTTTTCCCGATGGGCGAGGCATGTTGAAGACGCGAATCTGGCGACCGCTGCGCACCCGAGTTTCGTCGCTGAGCGCCCAGGAAGCCTTTATGATCTGGCTAAAAGCGGGCTTTGTCACTGGTTTGATTATCGCCAGTCCCTGGATCTTTTGGCAAATCTGGTTGTTCATAGCGGCGGGCTTGTATCCGCATGAAAAACAGTATGTGTATATCTACTTGCCGTTCAGCTTGATTCTGTTTCTCGCGGGCGCTGCCACGGCCTTCTTCTTTGTATTTGAGCCGGTGTTGGACTTTTTGTTCGGATTCAATCGGTTAATGAATATCGATCCCGATCCACGTATTAGCGAGTGGATCAGCTTTGTATTGATCTTGCCGCTGGGATTCGGCATTTCGTTTCAGTTGCCCTTGGTGATGTTGTTTCTGAATCGCATTGGCATCTTCTCGTTGCAGGCTTATACGGAAAAGTGGCGAATCGCCATCTTGGCAATCTTTGTGATTGCGATGTTTCTGACGCCGGCCGATCCCATCAGTATGTTGCTAATGGCCGTGCCGTTGACGTTTTTGTACTTTCTGGGAATCGGCCTCTGCATTTGGATGCCCAAGGGCCGCAATCCTTTCGCCGAGGCTTACGATCCGTAGCGGTAGCCGCTAACTCATCGTTCTGGCGAGGACAATGCCGCGGGGACTCTGGATACGGGAATGCAAAGCTTGGCTTCGATTCCCGTTAAAGTTGAGATTGCCTTGCGTAGTCGACTGCCTGCGATGAGATGGCCGGAGTAGATATCAAACACGGTCGACAGTCTTGGCTGATAACCGCTGATGGGAAGCCAATCCTCCACAAAACGCTTCCACGTGCGTTCCAGCTTGGCAACGCTGCCGCGCGCGAACACTGTGGCAACCTCACCTCCTGGAATGATCGTTGTATTGACATCATCGTCGGGTTCAAACGCGGCGTTGACCACAACAGCCGCGTCATAGCGATAGGCGGAGTAGTCGTCGGGTTGTTCTGGATGCCAATCGTCGTGATAGATTCCGAGATAAATCTGGGTGGTATTCAGAAGGCCACGGCGGCGCAGCCAATCGCTCATCGGGCTCCAAATCGACGCCATGCCATTCGTGGGGCCGACGTATCGCATTAAAGCGACTTGCCAAGTTGGCATCTGCTCGATGGTGACCGAAAGTGGGCAGGCCGCCAGCGCTCGGGCGTCCGCATTCACGGGTTCCGCGGACGGCAGTCGCAGATACGGACGTCGGCGGTGATTGTCGCGTAGCTGTTGGGGTGAATATCCGTAGAGTTTGGAGAAGGCGTGGGTAAATCCCGCGTGGGTGTCGAAGCCCGATTCGTGGGCCACGCGAGTGATCGGCGCGTCCGAGTTCTGAAGAAAGGTTGCGGCGCGGGCCAGACGGAGTCGTCTTAAATGGGCCATCGCCGTCTCGCCAACCACGCGACGGAATTGGCGTTGGAAGTGGTGTTTCGACATGCCCGCATAGTTGGCCAACTCCTGAATGGAATACGGATAGGCCAGGTCGCTTTCCATCAATAGACAGACGTCGATGATGCGGCGGCGGGTTGAATCAGCGCTCTCGGGCACGCGGGTGAATCCTATGCGGGTGCGG
>JAWKTM010000090.1:0-23830 GCA_041399085.1 Pirellulaceae bacterium | reverse complement strand
TTCCAATCTGCGCTGAGAAGACACCGGAGCGGAGACCTTCAATGCCCTTGCAGATTCACAGCCGGACAACCCTAGTTGGGGTGGGCGACGACGTCGTCAACTATGTATAATCCGGGTACAATACGACGGCGAACTCACCAAGGTCTTGTGTCAAATTTCGCTTCGCTATCCCAACGGCCGGCTGGTACACTACACCTACGGCACAACCGATATCGCGGCGGACGGTCTCAATCGTCTCGACGCCATTCAAGACGACGATGGCGGCTCGCCCGGCGATGTGCTGGCGGCGTACAGTATGCGCCCGGCGAACTACACGTCTACAGTCGGCCGTTAGCGGTTCGTTCTTGTTGGCGGAGGTCGGCGATTTGCCAGCGGTGTTGAGGATGGGCGGTGAGCCAACGGTCTGGGAGAAGGGAGCCGAGATTGGGATCGGCGGGTAGATGGGTGAAGAGGTCGCGAAGGTAGGCCCACGGTTCCACGCGATTGTCCTTGCAACTGGCGATTAGCGACATCAGCACCGCCGAGCGATGGCCGGCTTGCTCGCTGCCGACGAACAACCAGTTCTTGCGGCCAATGGCTACCGGCTTCACACAACGTTCGGAGATATTATTGTCGATCGAAAGATCGCCGTCGTGGATATAACGATTCAGGGCCATCCATTGATTGCGAGTGTACGTTGCCGCCTGGCCGATTAGGCTCTTGGGCAACAGCTGTTGTTCATCGAGCCATTGTTCCAACTGAGTCAGCAACGGAGCGGCGTGTTCGGCGCGGAGCGACTGTCGTTGCTGCGCGGTCAGCTCTTTCGCGGCGCGTTCGATCTCATACAATCGCGCAATGATTGCCAACACATGATGCGCGCGAAGCGGATCGTGTTCACGAGCCTTCCACCAATAACGACGACAATGCGCCCAGCAGGCCACTTCAATAATCGTGCCGCGAGACTTCACATAGATGCCGTCATAAGCTCCATAGGCATCCGCCTGCAAATAACCTTCGAAGCCTTGCAAGAACTTTTCCGGGCCTTCGCGTTGTCGCGTATCGGTGAAGTCATACACAATATAGGGATGACCGCGGTCGCCAATATAAGCCCAATAACGCGCCAGCCGCGTGCCCCGAAGCGACTTGTCGATCAACTTCACCTGTGTGTCGTCCGTGTGAATCACTTTCGATTGCAGCACCTCATGACGCATGAAGTCGACCAGCGGCTTTGCCAAGTCCGCCGCCGCGGCCAACCAATCGTAAATCGTGCTGCGACGGATCTCGACACCGTGGCGAAAGAGAATGTCTTCCAAGCGATAGCCAGGAAGATGATCCCCGAACTTGCCCAACACCATCGCGGCCAACAGGCCAGGGCCGGGCAATCCCTTATCGATCGGTTGCGGCGGTTTGGGCGTGGTGAGCAGCGTCGCCTCATCATGCTTCGCCGGGCAAGCATACACGGCTCGCTTATGCACGATCACCTTCAGCTTCGCCGGCTCATAATCTAACTGTTGACTGATCTCATAGCGGATTGGTTGCATCGGCTGACCGTCGTGCGGACAAAGACGTTCTGATTCCGGCAACTCGTATAGCACTTCTTCGCGAGGCAGATTGTCGGGCAGCAGTCGCCGGCCATGCCCGCTCCGTTGGCGTCGCGGCGTCGTTTCCTTCGCCTGTTCTTCTAACAGTTTCTCTAACTCGCCGATCTCGAACAGCAGCAGTTGATCCGGATCGATCCGCTCGCGCTGTTTGCCGCGCAGCGCGGCGAGCAGTTCCAGAATCGTCTGCTCCTGTTTGGCGATCATGCCACGCTGTTGTTCGATGGTGGACGAGAGCGCCGCCACTTCATGCCGCGATTGAGATGCTTCGGCTCGTGCCGTGGATAGTTCCTGACGCGCTTGCAGCAACGCGGCTCGCAACTCTTCCAGCGTCGTCGGTAGATCATCCTTGTGAGTCATATCTATAAGACGCATGAAGCGAGTGAATTGTTTGGTTGCCAACAGAAATAATTATCGCGGCTTGTGCGGCCGTTGATAACGCCGCCGCCGCTTGACCGAGGCCAGGTCGATGCCGCCTAACAATAAACTCATGTCGCTCGCCGAAATCTCAACGCCCGCACGCGTTTCATCCGCGGGCTGCACGTCGGTCGGCAGTTGAAACCTGCCCCGCTCCAATCGTTTGTACCAGATCGCCAAGCCATCGTGGTCCCAGTATAACACTTTGATGCGATCACGGGCTCGGTTGCGAAACACAAAGAGATGTCCCGACAGCGGATCTTGCTTCAACACATGTTCAGCCAATCCGCACAGTCCATCAAATCCCTTCCGCAGATCGGTCGGCAACACACACACATGGATTTTCACCGCCGCGGATAACGTCAGCATCCCGTCGGCTCCTGCGAGGCGGTCAACAGCCGGATGACCTGAGCCAACGACCGCTCGTCGCCCGCCGGCAAACACACGACCGCCCCGCCCGGCAACTCCACCCGTACTCCCGAAGTGTTGGTAATCGACACCGGCACAAAGGCCTGTCGTGCCGACCTTTCTTCGGCAAGTTTCTTCCGCCACTGATAGAACGATGCCTGCGTCACATCATTCCGCCGGCAGAACTCGGCCACACTCAGCCCGCTACCCGCCTGCCGAGCCAACAGCCCCTCCCAACGCTCCCGCACACCAACCCTTCCCATCGTTCACCTCCAGAGTCCGAATCACACAAACCCCGAAGATACCATCCCCGTCAACACGTACTTCACCATGCGCTTACGTTAGGATCCGGCAATCGTCTTGCGCAGCAAGTTTAGCGCGGACTTGGCCGTGCGTTGCAGCAGGATATCGGGGTGGCCGGCGTAGGGATACGTGGCGAAAGATACGCCGCCGGCCGAGGCCACCGCACAAGCCACTCGACCCGGCTCTTCGCTCGACTCGGCCAACGACGGAAGCGGGCCGACGGCCAAAGCGTAGTCGGTTTGCAGCAAATTCCGGCTGGCTGAAGCCATGCGGCGAACGCTCCGTTCGGCCCGAGCGGCCGTAATTGCCGCTGGCTGCTCGCTCGAATCATCCTCCGAAGCGATCGCCGATTGATTCTGACGAGTCCACACTTCATCCGCATCCACGCCGCGCAGAATCGTTCCGCCGCGATAACAACGCTGCTCGGGATCAACGCTGCTGATCCAATGCGCCAACAAACCACCCGTTCCCCATTCGATCGTCGACAGCGTCTGGTTGCGTTCGCCCAACTGACGCGCGACGGCGTGCTGCAACTCGTCGTCCTCATATCCAAACACTAAATCCCCCAAACAATCGTGGATGGTTTGCCAAGTCTCATCCATTGCGGCGAACGCTTCTTCGGCAGTCGAGCCTTCGGCCGTAATGCGGAGTGTGATGGTGGCTTGGCTGACTGTGATGCCGACCGTTGGATAACGGCCCCGGCGAATCAAATCGGGCAACATCTGTTCGAGATCGCTCTCACCCACCCCAAAACATTTAATACGCCGATGCCGGATCACACGTCGCTCGCCACCTTGTATCACGGAGATTGCCGGAGCGACCGTCTCCTCCCACATCTCGCGCATCTCCGCGGGAACGCCGGGCAACGCAAACAACCGGCATGGCGGCCGGTCCACTCGTAACACTTCCACATCGATGCCCGGCGCCGTGCCATGTGGATTCGGCACCATGCGGCTGTTTTCGGGAAACAGGGCCTGAACTAGATTGCGTTCCGGCATGGCTCGCGATCGCCGGGCAAAGATGGCCTGAATATGTTTCAACGCGTCATCGTTTTGCACCAACGCGCGACCCAATGCCGCCGCGATCGCCTCGCGCGTCAGATCATCGGCCGTGGGGCCAAGGCCACCGGTGCAGACGATCAGGTCGGCTCGGTCGAACGCTTGCCGAAACACGCGCACGTTGGCTTCCAATTCGTCGCCCACGGTCGTGTGATACAACACGCGAATCCCCAGTTCGCCCAATCGTTCGCTGAGCCACTGGCTGTTCGTATCCAGTCGCTGTCCGCTGGTCAATTCATCGCCGATGGCGATCACTTCCGCATTCATCCCCAACACCTCATCGCCGCTGGGCGCCAACTCGCCGTCACACGACGTTCGTTCGGCGGCGCCCTGGAATCTTGTCACGCGGGGATTGTAGCGGCTTACGGCGTTTTTGCAGCGGCGGTGGACGACGTTTGCTCGATCCGCATTTCGGAATCGACGACGAATTCCTCGTCGACCGTTTGCTCCGAGCCGTCCGGCCAATGCACGATTACCTTGTCGATCGTGTCGGCTTGGCCGAGCCCAAAGGTGACCGGCAATTCGCACTGCGATAGATAGCTGCGGGAGGGAGACACGAGCCGTCGTTGACGCATTCCGCCAGCGTGGACTTCTACCCACGAGCCAATCGCGTCGCGGTTCGTGGCCACGGTCGCGGCGTTCTCGCGCGAAGTGCCAACCAGTCGAACTCGCAACCAATGATGGCCGCTCGCCTGATCGTTGCGCAGCAATCGCGGGCGACCGCCCGATGCGGTAATCACTACATCCAAATCACCATCCGAGTCGATATCGGCATACGCGGCCCCGCGCCCCACCATTCGTTTACGAAAATCCTCGCTTAGCTTCTCCCGAGGCACTCGCACAAACTCATTGTTCGCCGATCCATGAGCCAACGGTCCCGCGTTCCAGAATAAATTGGGTGGCTGCTCATAGAACTGGCTGGCCAACACCTTATTAATTTCTTCTTCCAAATGCCCGTTGGCCCCAAATAAATCCAGATGCCCATCCAGATCGTAGTCGAAGAAAAACAATCCAAACGTCAGATCCAATCGTGTCTCGGGCCCAAATCCCGACGAGATAGCCGAGTCGACGAACTGCAACTCATGTTCGTCACTGGTGTATAAGGCGCTCATCTCATTAGCAAAGTTTCCGATGGCTATCCCTAGCGTCGAATCGTTGCGGAAGTGAGCCAAATCAATTCCCATCGCGCCACGCGCTTGTCCGTCCATGCCAAACGCCACGCCGAGCACGGCCCCGCGCTCCTCGAAAGTGCCGTTTTGCTGATTCAGAAACAGAAAGTTCTGAACCGTATCGTTCGAGACGACTAGGTCGAGCCAACCGTCATGATTCAAGTCGACCGTCAGGACTCCCATGGACTTCGCCGCTGGAACGCCGGTCGCCACGTTTTTCACATGCAGCCCCGCCTGTTCGCCGACTTCGGTGAACTTTCCGTTGCCTTCATTGCGAAACAAGTAGGGAAACGTTCCCTCGAAAGCAGTCGGCGGACCAAACGCTCGTCCAACGCCCAATAACTGGAAGTTCTGAACTAAGTCGATTTGCCGAGACCAACGCACATAGTTGCACACGAACAAGTCCAGCAGCCCATCATTGTTGTAGTCGAACCACGCGCTGCTGGTGCTCCACTCTTCCTCCGCGCCGGCCGCTCCGGCTTCCGAAGTGACTTCGACAAAGCGGCCATTGTCATTTCGAAACAGATGGTTCTCTCCGACCGCGGTGAAGTATAAGTCATCGTCCCCATCGTTGTCGTAATCCCCCACGGCCACTCCCATGCCATAGAACGGTACGTTCAAATTCGCATCGTCGGTGACATCCGTGAACTGCCCCTTTCCATCATTGGCGAACAACGCCATTGTCGGCTCATCATCATGCTCGCGCTCGTCCCAAGGCCAGTAGGTTGAATTCACTAGCAACAGATCCTGGTCGCCATCGCCATCGTAATCGAAGAACGCACAGCCGCTTCCCATTGTTTCCGGCAATAGCTTTTCGCCATAAGAGCCGTTCTCATGTTCGAACGTGATTCCCGCTTCTTCGGTGATGTTCACCCAGCGCACCTCGGGGACTTCGATTTGCGACACGTTGCGAACCTTCGGCAACTCCAAACGTGTTTCGCGAATTTCTGGCTCGTCAAGCTGGCTGTAGCGCCACGCGACCACGCCACCCACACACAACAACACTCCTAAAGCGACGATACCCGACCAGAACAACGCGCGGCCAATCACCGCGTCGTCCTGCTCTACGAGTTCGACGTCTCTCGGCTCCGAAGGATCGGATACCGGTTTGCGTTTTTCCGCTCGTTCAACCTTTGTTGGTTTCATTGGCTTGGATGCCATTAATCAACTCTCCTCTGAGAGATTAGCGTTATACATGACTCAGTATTATGCAAAGGACGCATCGCGCCGCGCATCTTCGTTACAATGTCGCATCAAAGTCGGCAAGCCGAAAATGACACTCATTCGGATCCTTGATCCTGTTCCCGATTCAGCGAGTAGATAACGAGCGCCTCCGCGGCGTGATTGGCGGCCGGATATTGGCGGCGCGCCAGAGCCACTGCGCGGTCCCTCGCATTGTCATCGGGCTTATAAATGGCATGCTTCGCCCGGTGTTCATCGGCCCGCTCCGACTCGCCAAGCTGCGCATACAGTTGGGCAAGATTGTAGTGAGCCGTAACATCTTCCGAGTCAACTTCGAGAGTCTTTTCAAACTCGACGGCCGCGCTCCGGAGCAACTCCATTCGCTCGGCCTTCCCGGCCTCGCCGAAATGTTGTTTGGCCTGATCGAACAGTGTTGCCCCAAGTAAATTCCGAACCTCGATATCGTATTGAAAGTCAAACCCTCGCTCGATCATCTCCGGCGTTCGATCCTCCAATACCTTTCGGAAGTCGTGTTCGGCCTCGGCCAACCGACCTTGCTCACGATTTACCAATCCGCTGAGCCAAGCCATCGTCCATGGCGGGGCCGCCGGGTCTTCATAGTTTGCCGCTCGGTTGAGCGCATCCACGGCTTCATCCAACCGCCCTTCGCGATGCAGCACACGGGCCAGATTTAACGGTCCATCGTACCGATTCAACTCTTCGACTCGCGCGAATGCGTCGGCCGCCTGCCGCAGTTCCGCCTTGCCCTTGAGAAACAAGCCGATCCCGTAATCATTCCAACGTTGCCATTCGGGAATGTCTCGCGGTTCATTCGACACCGACGCATTTTCCCCACCTGTGACAGGAAACACAACAACGTCACTAGCCATCACGGTAATCGGCAGATCATTGATATACGCCGTACCGTCTTCCAGTCCCCTCAGCGGCCGGTCGTTCGCCTGCCGTCCTGCCACCATGAAGTCCGTGTACTGCTTGTCAAACTTCCGATAATTCAACCGCAGTTCAACTCGCACCGGTTCCACTACGTCCTGTGGAATAGATAGCGAGTAATGAACCACCTGGCCCGCGCCTGGCGGGATTTGATGATTGTATAACGGCACGAAAATATCTTGGGCATTTCGGCGTGAGATACGATTTCCGTTCTTGTCGAGCATGAACACATTTAGAAAATGAGACCACGGATCCACTTCACGAGAATCATCCATTGACCCGCTGCGACCAATCACCCGGTCGCCACTGGTGGCGATGACTTCCAACCAAATTTCATTCGAGTCCACGGTACCTTGTGTAAATAAATGCCCCAACTTCAAAGTTCGAACGACCGTTTCCAATAGGTAAGTGTGTCCTGGTTCGAGTGTCGGAACCTCCGGGCGAAGCGGCGCGTGAAGTTCGCCGTCGATCTGGCCTCCTTCTTTGACACCGAAAATGTCGACTCGCATGCACTCTTTCAGGAACTTTTGGTGGGCCTCGATCACTTCTGGCTCATTTCGCCACCAGGCAATGCCGGTGTTCGCTCCGAGGAACAAGTGATTGTGTACTTGCAGTTCGCCGGTCTTGGCGTCTGGCCTCGCACCGAAGTCCCGTGAGGCAACCCGAGGCATGTGACACTCATTGCAGTTGTCTTGGGCCGTGGGAGGGTAGTAGAAGCTGCGAGCTCCGTGGCCCGAAACGCCGCTCAGTAAGTAATTGTCGTAGTGATTCTGCCCGCGCAGAAACTCTTTGTAACCGGTCAGCTCTTTGGGAAGGTGCACTTTGTGGCACGTCGAGCAGAATTCGGCCGATTTATGGAACGGCTTGAGGAAGGTCTTCTTGTGAAAAGATGGCTTCGCTTTCACCAGCGTGTGGTTGACGAACTGCAGCCACGGGTTGTTCGTGTACGCGAAGGGATAGTGCATCGGCTCTTCGATCACATAGTCGGCGTTTCCCTTCGTACTATTTACATGGGTGATCCCGTGGCAACTGGTGCAAGTGATCCCGGCGTGCGCGGTGACATCGTTGACATCATCATAGTTGGGATCGTCGAAAGCGCCGCTGAAGAACGGCACGGGGTCGTGGCATCCCGCACACCAGCGCGACGCCTTAACCGTCCCATCCCGTTCAGCAACCACGCGCCGCGTTTCTCGAACACTCGCCAAGTAGGCCGGATTATTGAACGAGCTAATATGATGCACGCTGTGAAACCAGCCGTTATACACGTCTTGGTGGCAACTCTTGCAGTAATCGTCCATCATCATCGTGTCTTGGCTGACGAATCGCCCGTTGGCCGTGCGAGCCAGGGATGGCTCGAAGTATTTGGCTCCCTCGGCCGGCGCCGTTTGAAACCAGTCGCGAGGATCTTGTGAGTGAAAGGCCAGCATCAGCATGACGAAACTGAGAACCGCGAAACCATAGATCCGCGCGACGCGCCATTTGATGCGAGGACCCGCCAAGCGATGTAGCCAATATAGCCAAGCAGCCGCGAGCGGCGTCGCGATGTGCAGCCAATAGACAACGCTACGAGCCAGCGGCTGCTTCAAATCAAAACTGCCAACACGGGTCAGTAGAATACCGGTAACCAACACCGCGACACCGGCGATGAACAATGCATACCCAATCTTCACCGCCCGGCGATTGCGGCGTCCGCTGGCGGCTTTCATGTGGACCAAGCCAAAGACAAGGTAAGGCACGATTAGCAATATCCCCAGCGCGAGATGCAACAGGAACATATATTGATAGAAGAAGTCCTGGTAAGTCCGTCCCGTGGCGAATTCGAGGAACGTCACGCTCGACAAATAGAGTGCGTTGGCGCCTAACAGAGCCACCAATGCGAATACGACATAAAGCACCTTGCGCAGCCGGGGACTAACCGCGCGAACATAGACACGCTTGGTCTCCGCTGGTTGCACGGGGGAATTGGACGGGGCCCGACTCATATTGAGCACTCCAAGTGAGTTTGTGGGATTGTGAGACAGGGGCAATAGCATGAGATATGCGAGTCGCGCCATGGCCAAGCGGCGACGACCGGCGGTTCGCACATGCGGAGGTCGAATCGCTTCGGTCAGTCGCGATTTCAACGCATTTGGATATCGAACACGAATCGAAAGCTGCCGCCGTGGCCTCGCAATCAGCGGGCAATCGGACGCCAAGCCTTCTAGTGAAACGCGAACCTGTTAGCCGCGCGGAGGGTGTTCGATCGTTTGAGGATAGCCAGCAAGTGCCGCTGGCGTTGTTTCAGAAACGCGAGTGGCAAACTCGCGAAGTGCGGGCTGCAACGAGGTTGTCAACGCCGCCAAATCCTTGCCGCTGCTGGTTGCGGGCGGCACGACTGGAGGAACCGCCGCCGGTGGCTTGCTGCCTTGGCAAAGCGGTCCGTGGCACGGCGGCGGGGCAATCGGAGACGCGTCCTTGCGTTCGTTTCGACCGGCAAGAGGCTGGACTCTGCCATCATTCACCGTCGTTCGCTGCTCCATTTCCGACTGATGCAGCGGGTTTCCCACGAAGACATAGTCGCCGCAACTGCCAA
The DNA here is from genome assembly GCA_041399085.1 of Pirellulaceae bacterium. Lineage (GTDB taxonomy): Bacteria > Planctomycetota > Planctomycetia > Pirellulales > Pirellulaceae > JAWKTM01. The sequence continues at coordinate 14,193 of JAWKTM010000090.1, read as the reverse complement.
GCGCTTCGTCCGCCGACAACAACAGCCAGCCGAACACAACGGACAGAGCCACGCACGCGGCTTGCGTGCGGCGAGACTGCCCCGTTTTGGAAGCTGGTAGGAATTGCGTCACGATAGCAACAAAGGTTGAGGAGAATCCGCGTCGAACGACCGCGTAGGTTCGCTGCTGGCCACTGCCCAGCGAAAGTCGTGCACTTCACGTTACCCCGTTCGCAACATGGCGTCAACGAAACTTGTGCTAAGGTCACGGCGACTTGTTGTCTGCCTCCGCGTCTTGATTCGGTTTCCAGGGCGAAGGTCATTTCATTGACAATGCTCGGCGAAGGCGAGAATCGGCGAACTTCGCAGCACCTCTTCAAACATGCGAGTCGCCGCTATGTCCACGTTTCAATGCCCGTCGTGCCAGCAGTCTTATCATCTCAAACCGGAATTGCCGGCAAGCGAATTCGTTGTGCCAAGTGCCAAAACGTGTTCGCCGTGCCGCCAGCCGTATCGGAACCGTCGGAGATCGACCCGCTGGGTTCCGGCTTCGACGACCCGCTCGGTGGCTTCGGCGACTTGTCCGACGAAGGACCGGCACTCGGAAGTCCGACCGCGCCTCGTTCCGCGCCGACCACGCCGCGCCGGCAGTCGTTCGGCGGTGTGATGCTATGAAATCCACGGCGCCGAAATGCAATACTGCGAGCTGACGTTGGATCCTGGACAGACCGTAATTGCCGAAGCCGGCGGCATGATGTGCATGTCGGCGGGCATCACGATGGAAACGGTGCTAGGCGATCCGAACGCGCAGAATCAAGGCTTTCTCGGCAAAATCGCATCGGCTGGCAAACGAGCGATGACCGGCGAGTCGTTGTTCATGACGAAGTTTACGAACGCCTCGTCGCGGAAAGAGATGGTCTGCTTCGCCGCGCCGATTCCCGGCAAAATCCTGCCAGTGCACTTGGACGATTACGGGGGGCAACTGATTTGCCAGAAGGACTCATTCCTGTGCGGCACCATGGGGTCGAAGTCGGCATCGCCTTTCAGAAACGGATCGGAGCGGGGTTGTTCGGAGGCGAAGGCTTCATCATGCAGCGACTATCGGGACGCGGGCTGGTGATGATCCAAGGCGGCGGCACGATGATGCAGCGGCAATTGTCCGCGGGCGAGAAGCTGAAGCTCGACACCGGCTGCTTGATGGCGATTTCGTCCACCGTGAACTACAACATCGAAATGGTCGGCGGATTGAAGAACGCCTTTTTCGGCGGCGAAGGTCTGTTTCTCGCCACGCTTACCGGCCCCGGTCATGTGTGGATTCAATCGCTGCCGTTCTCGCGACTGGCCGGGCGGATGATGGCCGGAGCGCCCCAAAATGGCGGCAGCCGTGGCGAAGGCTCGCTGCTCGGAACCGTGGGCAACATGTTAATGGGCGACAACGGTTGACCGCCGCTGGACACCATCCGCGTTTGCATTTGACGGTGGAACGCGGGCCACGGTTCGACTAAGGTGGGACACTTGAATCCATTGGTCAAAGCTTTACCACAATCGACGAAGGATGAATGATGCGAGCGAGCATTGTATGGCTGTTAACCATTTGGTCCGTCTTCATAACACTTTCCGTCTCCACGCTCGCGGCCGCTGAAAAGTCGTTGAGCGGATCGCGTCCGAACATCATTTTGGTGATGACCGACGATCAGGGTTACGGCCCCGTCGGTCGACACGGGCATCCTTGGTTGAACACTCTCAATCTCGACGAGTTGCACGACAACAGTTTGCGATTCACTCGATTCCTGGTCAGCCCCACTTGTTCGCCGACTCGCTCGGCGATGATGACGGGGCGTCATCCCATGCGGAACGGTATCACGCACACCATCCTGGAACGCGAGCGGATGACGCTGGATGCCACGATCTTGCCACAAGTACTAAAGACCGCCGGTTACACCACGGGGATTTTCGGCAAGTGGCACCTAGGTGACGAGGAGCCTTACCAGCCCCACCAACGTGGATTTGACGAAGCATTCATTCACGGGGCGGGAGGAATTGGCCAAGCGTATGATTGTAGCTGTGCCGACGCTCCCAATAACAAGTATTTCGATCCGGTTATTCGTCACAATGGCAGCTTTGTCAAGACCCGCGGTTTTTGTACCGACGTGTTCTTCACCGCCGCGCTGGGATGGATTAAGCAGGTCAAAGAGGCCGACGAGCCGTTCTTTGCGTATGTGGCAACCAACGCGCCTCATGGTCCGTTCATCTCGCCGGAAGAAAACGCCGCCCGATTTACAAAGATGGGATTCGGACCACAACAAGCCGGCTTCTATGGCATGATCGAGAATATCGACGAAAACGTGGGGCGTCTGGTCGAGAAACTAGAACAATGGAAACTGTTAGACAATACGGTCGTCATCTTCATGTCCGACAACGGCATGACAGGCGGCGGCTCGGGACAGATCGGCAAGCCGTTGGGCAAGAATGCGGACGGTGAGAAGTTGTTCCTTTACAACGCAGGCATGAAGGGCCTAAAGGGCAGCCCCGATGAAGGCGGCGTGCGCGTGCCGTTTTTCGTGCGTTGGGATGGTCATATCAAGGCGGGCCAAGACATCGACCGCATTGCCGCACATATCGACTTGTTGCCCACGTTGGCCGACTTGGCCGGGGCGAAGTTGCCCGAAAAACAAGTTGAAGGTCGCAGCCTATTGCCTCTCATTCAAGGTTCCGATTCGGAATGGCCTGATCGCTACCTGTACACCCACGTTGGGCGTTGGAAGACGGGCGAAGAGCCGAACGACTATCAGTGGCGAAATTTCGCCGTTCGCAATCAACGATTCCGCTTGGTCAACAACACGGCATTGTATGACATGCAAGCCGATCCTGGTCAAACGACGAATGTGATTGACCAACATCCCGAACAAGCCCAAGCGATGCGCGAAGCCTACGATGCTTGGTGGAAGAAAACTCGCCCGATGATGGTGAACGAGACCGCCCCCATGTCTCCGACGCGGCCGTTCCATGTGCTGTACAATCAGCAAGCCAACGAGTCGGGAATTCCTGAGTGGAGCCCGCCTGAACTATGAGATCGGGCTAGGCCACAGGTTCCGAGCGATCTCCGTCGGCTAACCGATTGCCCGCCGATGGAGATCGAAGCTCAGCGATTCTCACGTTTCAAACTGCGAAAATGCTTCCCAGTCGGGATCGTCTTGGATTATGAACTCGACCGGGAATTGAGTCTGTCCCGCTAAAGCCGTATTGACCAACTCCATCGTGCGATCTGGCGACCGGGTATACCACTGCCATTCGCGCACGCCATTGCCGGTTACGATCACAGTTAATACGGCGTTGTTCACGGGCTCCAGAGCCGGCATCAGTAAGTCTTCCAGCAGGTCCATTCGCGCCTTTTCGTCTGGCAAAGGCATCCCGCCGTTCGCGTTGCCGTATCGCCACGAGATAGCCAACATTGTCGGATACTCGGACTTGGCAAAGTTATCCGGGAGGCTTCGAATGCGGAAAATCAAAGGCATGTCACCGTCCTGAGCGGTCGCTACGGACCATCGGTCGTTGCGCTCGGGTTGCGACTTTTTCCGAAATAGGCGACCAAACATCGTCAGCACTCCTCAGCATAAGCGTAAGCGGCAGCGGTGCGTCCGGCGACCAATAGTTCGCCGAGGATCGAATCTTGGAAGATTGTAGCGTAGTCGATTGTGGCATGCTTCGAGTTGTGACTACCGGGCTCCATACCCTTTCCGATAACATGCGCACGGCCTTGAGTGACCATGTTGCCTTGAACGGTACTCGGAGCAATTTGCGGGAAAGCTGACTGTTTGGCGGTCTCTTGTGGCCACTCTAAAATGCACCGCATCTGACAATGAGGCTCATACTCGATACTCATACATAAGTCTCATCCACGTCTCCATGCCGTGGATGTATGGCTTCGCTCGACGTTCAGCGCCGAAATTAAATCCCGACGCTCACAAAACGACGGTCGCATCATGGAACGCAAGTCAGGCCAATTTCCTAGACGCGGTTGAGAGTTCCCGTGTATCCCGCGAAGGTGTCCGTCTCGACGCCTAGTCGCTGTAGAATGGTCACAAACAGGTGAGCTAAGGGGAGTTCTTCCACTTCCACTTTGCCTTGCCAACCCGCGTCCGTGTCGATGCCAGCGCCGGCTTGATTGTCCTCGTTTCCCGAGCCGAATTTGAGATACCGGCCGTTCGTGAAGCCGAGGTTTCTACCGCCGGCCGAAATGATTGGATAGTTGCGCGACAGGTGGAAACTGCTGGACGCCGAGCCGTGCATGGCGAACGTATTGTCCAGCATATTGCCGTTGCCGTTCGGTTCCGCGGTATCTTTCAACTTTTGTACAAAGCGGCCGAACTCTTCAGCTTGATACCGATTATAAGTGCCCAGGTTCTTCCAACCATTTGGCTGTTTAACGGCATGCGTTAGACCATGGGCGCCGCCGAGTCCCACGGCCAAGGACAACAGGTCGTGTGGACCTTCGCCGTTTTCCCGGCCTAGCTGGAATGTCGCCACGCGCGTCGAATCGCTGAGGAACGCCAGATATATCAGTTCATACATGGTCTGAAAATAAAGCCTCGCTTCTTTCGGCTCCGCGTCCAGATGTAAGTTGCTGGTATCGACCATGGGTATGGGGGTATCAATCCACACCTGAGCCTTCGATATCTTGACCTCCGTGTCGCGCACGGCGTCGAGATATTGTTGCAGCGTCTGCTGATCGTGTGTGGATAATTGCCGACTCAACGATTGGGTATTCGCGTGGAGTAGATCGAGGGCGCTGCGGCTGCGCTCCAGTTTGGCCGCCGCTTCCTTGCCGCTGGTGACAAACAACATATCGAAAATCTGCTTCGGCTTATTCATCGCCGGGATCGGCCGTCCTTCGCGATTGAACGACTGGGTTTGCGCGCCGCGCGGTCCGCCCACTCCACCATTCGTGGACATCACCAACGACGCGTGGCGCGTGAACCGGCCGGTGTGTTCCGCATACACTTGATCCAGCGAAATCGAATTCTGATACGGGCCGTGGCCTTTCGTATCGGCGCCGGTCAGGTATTGGTCGGCGTTCGAGTGGCCGTGAACGCGGCGGACGGCCGGATGCGAAAGCCCCGAATAGATCGTGATCTCACTCCGCAGCGGTTCAAGCACATCGAGCACCTTGGTCAGCTCGAAATTTCGTTCGCCGCCCCGCGGAAACCAACTCCAGTCTTTCCACGCCGGATCGGACTTGAGCGGCAGGCCCACACCGTCAGGATGATAGACGCTGAGAAATCGCCTGGGGGTATCATTAGAACCCGGATTGGCCGTCGCAAACGTCTCTAGCCAAGGCAACGCCAATGCGATGCCCATGCCGCGGAGGAATGTTCGGCGATTCAGCAGGGCGGAGTTCTTACTCATTGTCGTTTCCTAGCGCTTGTGGCAATGACGTTGGCTTCTGGCTGTTAAAGATAACGGATCGCGAACCAAAGTGTGATGTCAATTACCTGGAATTAAATAGGTCGCTGCGAATGACCAAGTGGACTAGATCCCCGAGGCGATCATCCTGTTGTCGAAATTGCACGGTCAGTCGGTCGATGTCAGCACGATCGCCGAAGGAAAGCGGCCGGCCCAGCGCGTAGGCCGTCATCTTATGCACCATCGCTCGGGCAAGTTGATCCTGTCGGCTGGTGAGCAGATACCGTTTCAGCCCATCCATCCCGGCCAGAGTCTGCTTGTTGAACAGGTCGGCGGTCGCATCCACGGGCTTGTTGTTGATTCGCGTCCGGTAGGCTCCGAGAGCATCGTAATTCTCGAAGGCGATGCCCCACGGATCAATTCGGGAATGGCACGAATAACAGGCCGGCTTGTTACGATGATCCGCGATTCGTTCTTTCAATGTCATTTTCAGAATCTCGGGATCCGTCAGATCGACTTCTGGAACGTTCTGGTGGAGGTGGCGGCGGTGGATCGTGCAGAACGCGTTCCAACATCCAGACTCCACGTTTGAGAGGATGCGAGTCCTTGCCGTCGGAATTCATCGCCAGTACGGCAGCAGCCGTCAGTAAACCGCCGCGGTGTGTTTGGGGCGGAATCGAGACTTTACGGAAATGGGGACCATAAACCTGTGGAATTTGATAGTGGGCCGCCAAACGCTCGTTGACCAGCACATAGTCTGAATGGATAAAGTCCATCATGCTGCGATTGTGCCTCAGCACTTCATCAAAGAAGGCGACCGGCTCCTCCCCATGGCCTCTTTCAAGGCGATGTCCGTGATGTGAGCCACACTTTCCAATCCGTCCAGGCCGAGCCATTGCTGCACGAAATGCTGGGAGAATCGGCGAGAGGAGGTCGGCCAGCATCCGTTCGACTTGGGCGACAGAACCGTCGGTTCTCGCAGTTTTCCGGCTTCCGCGGCCTTCAGCAGTTCGTCGTCAGGAATGCTAGACCACAGAAAGATGGCCAGGCAGCTGGCCAGTTCCAGGTCGTTGATCGTGGTCGATGATTCCGGTGCGTTGTCTGACGTTCGCTGAGTCACATAGAGAAATTCCGGCGTCGCCAAGCCGCTGTCGCCAGCACCTCAATCATGGCTTCGAAAGTCGCGAAGTCCGGGCGGTATTTCGCAAATAGAGCCAGGAACTGGTCGACTTCCGGCGATGTGGCGGGGCGACGCCAGACGCGTCTCAGAAACCGCGAAAGCACTTCGCCCGTACTGCTGTTCGTCATTTCGGTGATCGCTGTTAATGAAAATATTGGTATGAGTTTGTGGCGGCCATTGCTCATAGAAGGGAGCACTGATTTCGATATAGTCGATCAGCACTTGGAGAGGTTCTTTTCCGCCACGGGCATTCGAGACGTTCTGAATGTGTAGAAATTCGTCGCGTCGGGGAAAGGTGGCGTCAGTTTGCGGAACGGTTGCGCTGGATGTCTTCCAATGGGATATCGAAACGAATGAACCGGGGATCTTCCGCGGAGCGCCGTTACTGGAATGTCACGCTCGCTGATGACATTCGAGAAGTTCGCATTGTTACTGGTATGAGCGCTGAAAGTCAGACGCAGGCTGGCGAACTCATCGGGATTCATCGTCGAGCGACCGGCGCGGATTCGCACCCGCATGACGCCCTCGTCGGGAAGAAAGCGATCCAGATTCAGTTTCCATTCGCCTGAACGGGGAAGCACCAGAACGACAGGAGAAACTCGGGCGATTGGCCGGCGACCGCGTCGGGCCGAGGCGTTGAACTGCCGTTTGCGAAATGGACGCCCGTGCCGGTCTCTCGATTGAGAAGGTGCGGGGCCGGTTCTGATTCTTGGCGTAACTCTCATCGTTCTGATTGAACGTCGCCGGATTTTTGCCGGCCGCCGCTCTGCTCCAACTCCTCGCGCATCGTAATGAGGTAGGTGACGGGCGTCGGTCGCTCGCCAATCACGGTCGCTCGCCGGAGAGCCTGAAGCCCGATCTCGCGATACGTTTCGAACTGCATGGCCGACATTTGCAGCAGTTCCGAGCTGTTCTGGAAACCGTCGTCCGAAGCGGTTTCGGGCGGCAGTTTATTGGCCAGCGACCAGGGCAAGCCGAGCAAGTCTTGCAGCGCGTAGTTGTATTCGTAGCGTGTCATCCGGCGAAACGAAGAATGCTCCTTGCTGTTGCGGCGCAGCACGGACGCCTTGTTCAGCTCCTCGCTCAGCCAGTCCACAATGCCGCCGCGATCGTCGTCGGCCAGTGCGTATTCCGGTTCGTCCTCGGGCGGCATCTCGGAATTGCTGAGCACGTTGTAAATCTCGCGCCAGCGTTCGACATCTGGACCGGTGAGCAGGTTGGGATTCAACTCGTCGACGCGCAGCCGCCCTTCGCTTCGATCCGGGCCGTGACAAGCCAGACAGCTCCGCTTGAGAACCGCCGCCGCGGACTGCTGAAAATAGGCGACGTTCGGCGTGGGAATTTCCTGCGTTGCGCTGGGCGACGCCTCCGGCTCTTTCAGAAACCTGGACTTCGTCCGCCCGATCTCTCGGGCTTGTTCGAGAGTGATCGACGTTTCTGGAACGTCCGCCGCGCGAATGAGGCTGGCGCAGCCAACAACGAGAACGATGGCGAGCTTCAGTGACTTCATAAGCAACTTTTCGAGCTTCGTCCGATCCGCGATGCGCCGTGGCCTTGTCTAGGCCGAGCGAGATCGAATGGGAAGGACGATGCGGCGGGAAAACCGGTGGGAGCGGGCTTGGGCGGGCTGCTGGCACGCCGCGTGGCAGGCCACGCGGCGCGTTTGCAGTATACCCGACGCCAACGATCGAATCGACATTCGTCGACCGTCGCTTATCCCGTCGCGTGCTCTGACTCGCCTTGCCGCTTCGGTTGCTTATTTGGGCGAGGGGCGCGCTTGGGCCAGCTATCGGCGGATATAGAGACCGTCGGCGACGACGGCCAAGTTGCCTTGCGGGTCCAGTTGGCCTTGGCCGCGGACCACCACGATTTGATCCTGTTCGACGCCCAGCAGTTGACGAGCGTCGGTCGGGATGACTTGGCCGTTCTCGCCGTGAAACGAGACCATCGCCAATGTCGCGCCCTGCGATTTCGCTCGATTGCAGAACGGACATTTGTCCGGATCGTGACCGGGCTGATCGTGATCGGCGTGCGAATCATCGATCATCGTGAACGGATCCGAAAGCAGAAACGCGGCTCGGCCTTCGTCCCAAGGTTCGTGGTCGCCGGCACTGATACGGCCCACGATCACGATGTCGCCCGTGCCCGAGACAAGCGTCTCTTTGGCTTCGGAAACCAACACCGCGCCGGCCGGTTCATCGGCCAGCAACCACTGAACGGATGATGAATTCGACGCACTGCCGCTCGCCGGCGTGACGGCCGACGTGCCGCAGCCCACCGCCGCGGCGATCGTCGCGCCCACCAGCAGACATACGATTCCGTGTACGCATCGCATCGCAAGTTCTCCTCGGCTGGCGGCTATTTCGTTGGTTTCGATTTGAAGCTGCCGGACGGACCATTCAGCGCCACGGGCTCGAAACCGGCGGCTTCGACCGCTTCCCACAATGCGCGGGGCGAGACCTGTTTGTTCGACTGCGGCACGATGTAGGCCGTGTTCGATTTGACGTCGGCACGAACTTCCAGCACCGCCGGCACCGCATACAGCTTGGCGGCAATTTTCTGGGCGCAGGTGGCACAGTGCATGTCTTTGACGACGATCGCCGAAGCGTTCTTCACGGGCGAAGCTGCGTTGGCGGTCGAAACAAGCCAGCCGGTCAGCAACATGGCGGATACCAACAGACGCACGGGTTGATTCATCACGATTCCCTTCCGCGAGTTGAACTGGAACAGTCACTAAAGTCGTGAGACTTGCGGTCCGACGGCGCGCGGCGCGGCCACGCTTTCCTGTTGTATCGGTTATCCGCAAGCGAACGATGAGTCCGATTCCGCCGTGCGCGTCGTGCTACTTGGAGAGAGCCAACAGGCGTTCGCGCGCCTCGCGGGCTTCGTCCGTGTCTGGGAAATTGGCGACGAGTTCGCGATAGCGCTGCGCGGCTGGTTCATCGCGGCCTGCTCGCTCCAGGTTGCGGCCCATTAGCAGCAGGGTGCGGCGCTTGTGATAAGACGCGAGGTCCGCCAACCGATCGCGCGCGGCGGCCCCTGAATTCGACTCGGCGTAGCGTTCGAGAAACTCGCGATAAGCCCGCGCGGCGGCCACGGTATCGCCCCGCTGCTCGATCGCCCGGCAGCGAGCCAGTTCGTCGCGAGCCTCGCGTTCCCACACGGTGCTGCGGTACTCGGCCCAAGCCGCTTGCCAGCCGGCGGCCGAACGATCCTCGGGCGGCGACATGCCAGTGCCTTGCGACAACCGCTCCAAAGCGCCATCCAGCGCCGATTCCAATTCCGGCTCGGCGGTTGCTAGTCGCTGAGTCAGTTGGTCGGCTAGTTGCATTCGCTCGGTGATCGAAAGCGACGCGATATTGCCGATCGCCACGTGCATCGCGGCGGCGAGCATTCGTTCGGGATCACCTGACTCGAACGCGATGCGCCAGGCAGCCCACGATTGGGATTCAAGCTGCCGCAGATGCATCAGCAGCTCGTCGCGCGCGGGCAATCCCTGCTCGGCCAAACGCTCGCGAAGCAGCGAATCGCTGGCGTCATATTGAGCTCGCAATTGTTCGCGGAAACTGTTGATCCGTTTGGCGTGCGGCTGGTTGCTCGGCACATCGCGACCGATGTTTTCCAGCGCGTATCGCAGCATCGCTCGGTCGCTGGTGCGAGCCAATTCGGTTCGCAGTTTTTGCGACAACACGCCGACCGGGCAAGTCGCCTGGATCGCGGCCGAGCGGTTCAATCCTTTGACCAACGCCGGAATGGACTCGGGTCCCAGGTTGTTGAACCGCCTCATCGCTTGCGCGCCGGCTTCGCCACGCAGTTGCCCAATGTCGTATTGGATAAAGCGGTCGACGATCGCGTCGTCTTCCGGATTGGATTCGAGCGTTACTTCCGGCAACTCCAATCCGTTCTCAGGATTGGTAAACGCCGCAACTGCATCATCAACTTCAATCGAACTACCGGTAAACGACGCCACGGTGAAACTCACGTCGCTGGCGTTCGCCGCGAGCGTCCCGGTTTCATCGGTCGCCGCTTCGGTGGTTGGCTTGGCGGACTCGATCTCTGGCGCTGGGGCCTCTTGTGACGGGATCGGCGATTCGGCCAGCGCGACCGCTGGCGGCTCGGATTCGATCTCTGGTTCGGCCGGCGATTCAACAGCCAGCGTCGGCAACGTCGGAAGCTCGACCAGTTCGGTCGTCTCGCCCGCTTCGGTCACTTCCAGATCCACCAAGTCGATCGCCAGTTCGACTTCCGAGGCCGCTTCCTCGGACAACGTCGACCACATCGAAAGCAACTCGACGCGTCGCACATCGATCATCGGCACCAGCATCGCGCCGGTCACCAACAACACACACTGATGCAACACCAACGACATCAGCCATGCAGGTGTTTCGATCCACCGATCGGCCCACCATCGCCGCCAATCATGGCGCGAGTTGATACGGTCGGCCACTGAATGATTGGTGATTGAATGATCGGCGAACGAACGATTGGCGAACGAACGATCGGCGTTGGAAGCAATCAACTGCGGTGAAACTGGCGGACGCGCACGAGTCGACATCGCGACCGGCGGCTTGGAAAGTCGCGGTCTTGCCACCGGCGGCGATGCGAGCTCGCCCGAGTCGATTACGGTGACCGAAAGGTCGGCGGAAATTCCTGCGCGCGAAACGGATTCGTTATCCGCCATAGCCAATGCTCCTAGGCCAAGGCCCCCAAGAAATCGCTGTCCATGCATGGCCTGCCCCTTAGTTTCCCGATTCGACGGTGGAAGTCAACTGGCGCGGTCATTTTCCGAAGCGTCAAACCGCGATTCGCTTGCGGCCAACCACGGTTGCGGAACACAATGGTCCGGTGATCGCCGGCCGCAAAATGTTTCGCACAAAGTTTTCCGCACGCGTCGGCCCCATCGCTCCTCTCTCGCTCCAATTCCGTTTTCTGGGTGCCTTATGTTCAATCGCTGTTCGGGAAGTCGTTGGCCGTTGATGATTTTGATGTTCGCGATGTTCGCAATGTTCGCAATCCGAGTCGCGCCGGCAAACGCCGGGAGCCCGCCGAACGTGCTGTTCATCGCCGTCGACGACTTGAACGATTGGATCAGTTGCCTCGGCGGACATCCGGATTGCAAAACGCCGAACATCGACCGGCTGGCTCGACGAGGCACGTTGTTCGCCAATGCCCACTGCGCCGCGCCGGCTTGCAATCCATCCCGCACGGCTTTGCTAACGGGCATTCGTCCCTCGTCGTCCGGCGTCTATTTGAATTCGCAACCGTGGCGTCCAGTGATGAAGGACGTGGTGACGTTGCCGCAGCATTTCATGGCCCATGGATACGACGTGGTCGGCGGCGGCAAGATATTTCACGGCGGATTCGACGACGACGCTTCGTGGCATTCTTATATGAAGCGGTCCGGCGATCCCAAACCGTCGGCCGATGTGTTGGCCGATCCGGCGGAATCATCTGGGGACGACTGGACGCCGCCGACGCGGATATGGGCGATCACCAAGTCACCTCGTGGGCCATCGACTATCTGAACAAGCCGCACGACAAGCCGTTCTTTCTGGCTTGCGGACTGTACCGGCCGCACATGCCGTGGCAAGTTCCGGCGAAGTATTACGACCTGTATCCGCTCGACAGAATCCAACTGCCGAAGACCGTCGACAACGACTTGGCCGATATTCCTTCGGCCGGCATTAAGATGGCCAAGCCGGACGGCGATCACGCCACGATCCTCAAGACAGAGAATTGGCGTTACGCCGTGCAAGCTTATCTGGCCAGCATCGCGTTTGCCGACGCGCAGGTCGGCCGCCTGCTCGACGCGCTCGACGCCAGCCCGCACGGCGGCCATACGATCGTCGTGCTGTGGGGCGATCACGGCTGGCATCTGGGCGAGAAAGAACACTGGCGTAAGTTCGCCCTGTGGGAAGAAGCGACCCGTGCGCCGTTGATGATCGCGGCCCCGAGCGTTACGCAGCCCGGCGTCGTTTGTCAGCGGAGCGTCGATTTCATGAACGTCTATCCAACGCTGGCGGAACTGTGCGGGTTGCCGATCGGCGATCATCTGGACGGAGTCAGCATGGCGCCGTTGCTCAGGGATCCGCACAGCGAATGGAACCACGCGGCCCTGACAACGCACGGGCGGCTGAATCACGCCGTCCGCGACGACCGCTGGCGATATATTCGCTACGCCGACGGCAGCGAAGAGTTGTACGATCACGAAACCGATCCGGCGGAAGCAAACAACTTGGCGGCCGACCCGAACCACGCGGAAACCAAATCGCGTTTGGCCGCGCATTTGCCCGAGAAAAATGCTCCCGACGCGCCGCACGCGACGAACCAACCAACTCGCAGGCGGGCCAATGCGGGGAAGCGACCGAACAAGTAGCGTCGCGCGGCCGTGTGCAACGATCACGATTCCCACCACGAGCGAACCTCCATGAATCGAAAATCGCACGAACACCGCAGGCGCCACATCGGCCGGCCGGCTGTTACTTGGGCCGCTGTCATTTGGCCCACTGTCTGCTGGACGCTCGTCGGCATGTTTATGGCGCCGACGCGCGTCGCGCATGGACAACTCGCCATCGGATCCGGAGGCATGGTCGCGACGGTTCATCCACTGGCTACGCAAGCTGCCGTCGACGTGATGCGCGACGGCGGCAACGCGGTCGATGCGGCCGTCACCGCGGCGCTCACGTTAGGCGTGGTCGACGGTTACAACTCGGGAATCGGCGGCGGGTGTTTCATCTTGATTCGCCGCGCGGACGGAAAGCTGTTCGCGATCGACGGCCGCGAAATGGCCCCGGCCAAAGCGACTCGCGATATGTATGTGCGCGACGGCCAAGCCGATCCGAGTTTGAGCCAAGTCGGCGCGCTCGCCAGCGGCGTTCCGGGCGCGCTGGCGGCTTACGATAAAGTGATTCGCGAGCACGGTCGCTTGCCACTGGCCCGGCTGCTGAAACCCGGCGAAAAGCTGGCCGACGATGGGTTCGAGATCAACGAGCCGTACGCCAACCGCATCGCGCAGCACCGCGCCGCGTTGGCCCGGTTTCCGGCCACGAAGGCCCTGCTGCTCCGCGAAGATGGCTCGGCCCCGCCGGCCGGCACAACGCTCATGCAACACGACTTGGCGAAGACGTATCGAGCGATCGCCGAGCACGGTATCGACTGGTTCTACAAAGGCCCGTTCGCCGAGTCGGTCGAAACATGGATGGAAGCCAACGGCGGCATCATGACCGCGGCGGACTTGGCGAATTATCAAGTCAAGTCGCGCGAGCCGCTGGTGTCGAAGTACCGCGAGTACACGATCGTCGGCTTCCCACCGCCCAGCAGCGGCGGAGTTCACGTGGCGCAGATGCTGAACATCCTCGAACCGTTCGACGTTGCGGCGATCGCCGACAAGGACTGGGCGGCTTATCTCCATTTGATGGCCGAGACGATGAAGCTGGCGTTCGCCGATCGAGCTCACTGGTTGGGCGATCCGGACTTCGCCCAGGTGCCGCGCGGTTTGGTCGAGCCGCAATACGGTCGCGAATTGGCCAAGCGAATTCAGATGGATCGTACGACGCCAGTTCGCTCGCACGGCCAACCGCCGCGAGCGGACACGGAATTGTTCGAGCGGCACACGACGCACATCGCGGCGG
>JAWKTM010000089.1:0-25099 GCA_041399085.1 Pirellulaceae bacterium | reverse complement strand
CGGCATTAGGCACGGACAATGTGAGTGTCGCGGCTGGGCAGAGTGTGACATCGAACTTTAGCGGCGTGACACTACGAGCGGGTGATGATGTGAGTATCGCGGCCACCGGTATCTTACAAGCGGGCGCGTTGACCGCTTCGGCGGCAACTAACATTGTGATTCTGGTCGACGGCGCGGCTGGCACGGACGCGGACAATCCCGAGACGACTACCAACGGCGGTTCGACGGTTACCTTGGCTGGCAGTGTGATTGTTGGCGACGTGACAATCAATCAACTCACAATCACTGGCGGCGATGACAACGATACCTTCCAGCTAACGCCGAGCGCCACCGCGCCGATGGTGGTTAATGGCGGCTCGCCCACGTTCGCCACGCCGATGGGCGCCGTGCCGCCGGGCGATACGTTGGACCTGAATCTGACTGGGCTGAATCCGCCGACGTTGACATTGGGAGCGGCGGCAGGGGACGGTCGCTATGAGTTCAACGGGCCGCCCGTGAATCCCCGGCCGATTCAGTACGCCAGCATCGAGAACGTCGTGGCAAATGGACCGTATCATCTGGTGTTGGATATGGATACGTCGGGATTCGGCAACGCCGCGGCCGACGATATCCTCATGCGGCTGGATGCGACGGCAACGAATCTGCAACTGTTGGTCAACGCCGCGCCGTTCTTTGAAGGCGAGATCGCTCGCATCCTGTCGCTGCAACTACTCGGCTCGGCCGACGACGAGACGTTCACCGTGGATGATGTGAATGGTTTGCCGCTAATGCAAACCAGCCATCCGTCGATCATTGCGGACGACAATCCGTTGGTGGCCGGCGTGCCGCGTGTCTTGTTCGCGGGCAACGGCGGCGTGGATCAATTGCGGTATCAACTGGCGCAAGGAAGCACCAGCCAGACTTACGGATTGGGCGACGGCGCTGGGGATGGATTCGGAGCCGATGCGGGCGGCGCGGACGGCGAAGTAGCGACGATCGGCGTCGGAACCCAAGTGCTGTACTTCACGGATCTGGAACGGCCGGTGACGACCAGCGGCACGCCGGGAGGCACGCTGACGATCGTGGCCGACGACGAGAATCAGTTGTTGGAGGTGATCGACGTCGATGATCTGAGTTTGGGGGCCGTGCCGGGGCCGACGCACTTGCCCGTATTGGCCGATATGCAGCGAGTGTTCGCTTACAACGAAGACCGAGACGGCGCGTTTCCGCATCGAGCTGTTCCGTACGCCGCGTTTGATTGGGCGGGCGGGGCTTTCACGGCGCTGGTCGTTCAAGCCAACGGTGGCGATGACGTGGTGGATGTCGTCTCGTTCGATCCGCTGGCCAGCGGGCTGACGGCCGTCACGATTCAGGGCGGCGGCGGGCGCGATACGCTCAGTGTGCTCGCCGCTCCGACCAATTCATTGACGACGCTCGAAGGCAACGACGGCGATGACCTTTTGCAGGTCGGTACGCTTTCGAATGACCGACAGGCGGTGGCCGCGGCACGTCGAGGCACGTTGGATTTGATTCAGTCCACCGTGACAATCGACGGCGGTCGGCATGGCAATACGCTGGTGATCGACGATGGCAACGAGCCGAACACGGACGGCCACGCATACATCTTGAACAACGGTTTCTACAGCCGTGACGGAGGGTTGCGAGTTTCGGTGTTGATCGACGCCGATTCCGAGATGACTCGCCGCACGCTGAAGTCGGGCGCGGCGAGCGACACGTTCTTTGTCAATGATCTGCCTTCCGCGCCGACGTTGACGATTTTGAACGATGCCGGCGGCGACGCGGACACGCTGAACTTCACGGACTTCGGCATTGCGGTGGCGATCGATTTGGATTCGCGAGCCGCACAGTCGATGAGTGGCGTGGACGGCGGCGATCGGCTGCAGTTGGCGGTCGGTACGTTCGAGAACTTTGTCGGCGGACCGGGCAACGACATCGTGCATGTCGATCCGCTGGTCGGAGTCGCTCGCACGCTCAGCGGCGGCGGCGGTCAAAACACGCTGTATTACGACGGCCAAGGCGCGGCGACGACCGACACCGGGGCGGCTCTGATGTCCGCGGGCTTCGCGGCCGTGAACTACAGCGGCTTTGCCAACCGCCGCACGACCGGCGCCGCTTCGCGCGAAGGCGACACGGCCACGGATGCCAACGTGGCTTTCAACGTTTCGACCGGCGGCGGCACGCACTGGATCGTCTCGCCGACGGAGAACAACCCGCCGTTTAGCTCGCAGCAGTTCGCCACGAATCCGGCCACGACGCCGATACCGGGCGTGGGCGGCAACTTCGCCGATTGGACGTTCAACGACCTCGCGCCGGGAACCTACTTGGCTTCGGCCACGTGGGTGCGGCGTGGCGATCGGGCGACCAACACGTTGTATCAGGCGTTGAATAGCACGAACGTCGCGTTGGCTTCGGTGCGCGTGAATCAGAGCGCCGATCCCAGCCGCTACAACTTCGGCGGCAGCGAGTGGCAGCATCTGTTTTATGTGACGGTCACCGAGAACAGCGTCACGATCCGAGTTAGCGACGCGGGCGCGAACGGCACGATCGCGGCCGACGCGGTGCGGCTCGAACCGGTATCGACGTTGGCCGCGCACGTGATGGACAACGGCTTGCCGGGCGAATATGCCACGACCGACTATACGCTTAGCAATCCGGCTGGCGCGACGCGCATGACCGGCACGATTCATGGGTTGTTCGGCGATGCGGATCGAATTCCGTCGACCAGTGGCGGGACCGCGACGTGGAACTTCACCGGTCTCACGCCAGGACGGTACTTGGTCTCCGCGACTTGGACGCCCAGCAGCGAGAACTCGATGAACGCTCGCTACAGACTGAACGGAGGCGGCGGTCTTCAAACGGTCAGCGTCGATCAGGAACAGGGGCCGCGCAGTTTTCTGGAGGAAGATATCGCTTGGCAGAATCTTGCGGTCGTGACCGTGACCGCCGCGGGAAGTTTGGCCGTCGAGTTGTCGAACAACGACAGCGGTCCCGGCTCGAACAATCGGTACATCGTGGCCGATGCGATACGGATTGTGCCGGCGGCGGAAGCGACGTTCGAGACGGAGATTGACGGCGCGACGATCGCCAACGGCAACACGCTCGACTTCGGGCTGACTCGGCAAGGCGAGCGGGCCGATCGCGAGATCACGATCACAAACACCGGCGGCTCGCACTTGCTGCTGAGCGATCTGTTGGTGGATCGTGGGCTCGTGAATTCGTTCGACATCTTTGAGGCGTTCACGTTGCCGCCGAATGCGTTGGGGGCGACTTCGATTCCGCCCGGCGGCTCGACGACGTTGGTCGTGCGGATGAACGCGGACAATGCGGGCTCGATGACGAACGGCCGAGTTTCGTTTTCCACGAACGATCCGGCGAATGCCAGTTTCGCCATGACTTTGCAAGGAACCGTTTCGCACACGGGCGGGCGGTTGATCGACAACGGCGATTTGGGCTACGTGCCGTCGGCTGGCTTCGCGACGCATCTTACTGCCGGCCATAACGCCGATTATCAAACGGCCACGGTCGGCAGCAGTAACACGGCGACTTGGACGTTTGGGAATTTGGAGCCGGGGCTGTATCGCGTCGCGGCGACTTGGCCCAACGTCGGCGGGGCGACCGGAGCTCGCTTCGTGTTGGATGGCGGGGTCGGCGCGATCGAGGTGGATGTCGACCAGTCAGCGGCTCCCAATGATTTCATGGAGTTCGGCGCGGCCTGGGAGATCCTGGGCCACGTGCATGTCGGGGCGGATGGTGTGGCCGTCGTGACGCTCGACGCACAGAACTCGACCGGCGCGGCGCTCGCGGTTTTAGCCGACGCCGTGTGGCTGGCCCCGGCGCCGATCGTGGACGAGTTGTTCGAGGTCCAGATTGCCGACGACAACGAGAACACGCCGAACTTTGTGATTACCGGCAACGACACAATCTGGCCGCGGACAGCTTTCCACGGTTCGATTCATCAGCTTGGCACGACGGGCAATTCGGTGGCATCCTGGTCGTTCGACGTGGAGCCGGGTGTGTATGAGATCGCCGTCAGTTGGGTGCCGCACGGTAATCGGAACACGTCGGTCGAGTACGAAGCCAGTTCGCCGGGCGCGACGTCGCAGACGGTCGGCACTATCAACCAAACGTTGAATCCGATAGCCGATCGCCACGCCGACGGAATCGACTTTCAGTTGTTGCCCAGCACGTTCGAAGTGCCGGCGCTGGCCCGATCGCTGACGATCACCATCTCCAACGAAAACGCCAGCCCGCGCGTGATTGCCGACGCCGTCTATCTCCGACGCATCGGCGGACCGTCGTCGCCGCTGATGGCCGCCGAGTTGGTTGGTGGCACGGCCATCGAGTCTGGCTCAATTCCAACAGCTCCGTCCACGAACGCCAGCGAACACGCGATAGTCGAACATGTTTCGGTCCTGACCGATGACCTGCTGGCCCCGGTGGTCGAACGAGCCGTGAACTACTGGCAGCAACTCGGCCTGAACGACCGCCAGTCGCTGGCACTCAGCGGCCTGCGATTCGGCGTCACGGACTTGCCTGGCCGACAGCTCGGCGCGGGCGCCGCCGAAGGTTCCGTGATCTGGCTCGACCGCGACGCCGCCGGACTCGGCTGGCTGATCGAACCCGCCAACCTACCACACGGCGCCTCCGCAGCCACCGCCCCCACAGCGCCGGCCGGCTACGATTTGTTCACCGCGGTGTTGCACGAATTGGGCCACGTATTTGGTTACGACGACCTCAATTCCACCTCGGCCGCCAACTCGATCATGCGAGATACCCTCGCTCCCTATGAACGCCATACCGATTGGAATGATCGGGATGAAGTCTTCGCGGAATGGGGAGATTGAGCAACCGAAGTGAGGCCGGATTCCGCCGTTGTCGAACTCACACATGCACCGGCGTGCCCAGCACTTCGAGGAAGCTACGAATCCAAGCGGGGTGGGCGGGCCATGCGGGGGCGGTGACGAGATTGCCATCCGTGTGCGCGTTGTCGAACGTCTCGGCGGCGGGAACGAACGTGCCGCCGCATAATTCGATCTCGGGTTTCACCGCCGGATACGCGCTGCACGACTTGGACTTCAACACGCCGGCTGCCGACAACAATTGAGCCCCGTGGCAAATCGCGGCGATCGGCTTATTGGCTTCCGCAAACCAAAAAACCAAAACGGAAATGCACTGTCGCGTTTCTCCACAGACTAGTGCTCTGTTCCCGCTGGGAATTCGCGTTGGCAAACCGTGCGAAGCACTTCCAGATCCGAACCTGTTCTACACTTTCAACGGGCTCGGAAGTGTGTCGTACTCTAAGACTAATCACTAGATGCAATGCCCAGTCAGCGATTCCCAACGCGTTTCAGTCTGCGGACTTTGCTTATTGCGACTGCCGTGTTCGCCCTTATCCTAATGTTCTATACGGTCTGGCGCAACTTTTCGGCGCCGGCCGTTAGGTGGGAAGGCGTCGCCTCCTTGCAGGAGGTGCTGGCTTCAGACAATCGGGCTGTCAAGATAGTACTTGTGTCGGCCAATTGGATGCCCCAGACCTCGCACCGTTACGCCGACGCTCTTGTTTCAGGAGTTCCATTTCGGCAATATGTGCGTCGTCGTCAGGTCCAAACATACTGTGAATGCAGCGGTCGACGGTACGAAGTCCGTGAACCGCGCCATGGGAACGACGAAAAGCGTGGGCAGAGCCAACTGGTCAGGGCGAGATGGTGTGTGACCGTGATGCTATCATTATCCGCCGCCCATGAGCGATCGTCCGGGGCGGGCCCAGTTCACGTCCATTTGCTCTTCAAGATTCTCATACCAACCGCCGAACAGTTGGTTCTTTTCCTGGAAGGCGATGAACAGAGAAGGATCGCGACCCGTATCCGCGTAGTTGGCTTCCATAAAACCATTGCGCAGTTGGTCGATCGCGGGCGACTCTTCGACCAATCGCACGACGTACCAAGTCGTCTTCGGTTGATTCGCGGCGACACCAACTTGACCGGGATCAAGCTTGAACACATCACCCATGAACTCGCTGCTGGGATACTCGACGCCTTCCACGGAACTGAGGTGAGGCATGCCGCCCATCATGGGCACGCTGCCCGAAGTGATCCAACTGAACGCCTCGGGAGACAGGATCTGCTCGGCCTTGTCGGGAAAGACTTCGGCCAACGGTTGATTGGCCTTCTCGGCTTTCTGAGCCAACTCCCGAGCCTTCTCCTGAGCCAACTCGCGAGCCTTTTCCAACTTCCAGGCTCGCTCGACTTGCTCCCGAACTTCCTTGAAATCAGGAACGTGTTCCTCGACTTGCTCCGTCGCCCAGTACAGATAGTCCTCGTCCACATTGCCGCGGATGCGTTGGGGTTCGAAGAGGGCCACGTTGGGTCCGTAGGTCAGTTCCGCGAACGAAAACTGCTGAAACTGCTGATTCGCAAATGAAAACGTTCGCGTCTGGCCCAATTCGTACTGGTCCACTTCCAGCGGATCGGACAACGGAACGCTTCCGGCCGTAAGATTATGCTTCTTGGCGAGGGCCTCGGCATTGATCGGTTCGGGCTTCTTCGGCGCCTTTTCCGTGTCCTTCAGAGCTTCCCACTTGGCCAGCTTCCCGTAGTACGTGGCCAACTCGTTCTCGGCGGCCTGCAACGCTTCGTCGCGCTTTTCGCGAGCGAGCGGTGTTGCCAATGCTTCGGCGATTTCGTCCCGCACCTCGGACAGCGGTTGAATTCGCGGTTCGGAAGCAACCTCGGCCGGCGAATCGCTGGCGGGAGTCGTTTCGGCCGGTTCTGCGTCACCAGCCGTTTTATCCGCCGGAGTTTCTGCAGCCGCTGGCTTTTCCCCGGTGGGCTTTTCATCCGCCATCGGTTTTTCCTCGACAGCCGTTTCCTCGGCTGGCTTGTCCTCGGCTGGCTTGTCTTCGGCTGGCTTGTCTTCGGCTGGCTTGTCGCCTGTCTCGTTTGCTGGCGGTTCCGTGGCGTTAGGATCGGATTCCGTTTTTGGTTCCGTGGCCGGGGCGTTCTCTTCCGAGGAGTCGGGTTCCTCGTCAAGCAAGGCGACGAACTTGGTCACGTTCGCTGCTCGGTTGCTCTGATCGCTATCAGCCGGTTCGGAACTCGGTTCCTCGGTTGACGTCTCCTCAGCCGGTTTCTCCTCGGCCGGTTTCTGCTCGGCTGGTTTCTCATCCGAAGGTTTTTCCTCGGATTTCGCCGGTTCCGAAGTTGGCGAGTCGGCCGGTTTTTCTTCCGTTGCCGGTGATTCCGTCGACTCGGGTTTTGCGGGCGGCTCGGCATTCGGCGCCGGCTTCTCATCCGCAGGTGGCTCGGGCTTGGGGGTCTCGCTTGCCGGAGCGTTCGGGTCGGTAGGCTTTGGCTCCGTCGATTCGGTCGCTGGCGGTTCGGTTGCTGGCGATTCGGTCGCTGGCGATTCGGTCGCGGCAGGCTCGGAGTTCGGCGACTCCGGCGTGGCCGGCTCGGTCGCTTCGGGCGTCACGCGATACTGGCCCAAAGCGACGCGGCGATCGTATTCGGCTTGAATTTGCTCGTCCGTGAGGTTGGCGATTTCGCGATCCAGAAACTCCTTCATAGTGGCCTTCAAGTAACTGAAAGCCAGCTTCTGCCGTTGCCGGAAACCTGGTTCGGCCAAAGCCGGATGACCGAACTCTTCCTTGTGCTCTTCGAACAGCTCACGCAGCGCGGCCTCCGACGGCTTTTGCTTCACCTCGTCCAGCATCTCCTCGGCTTCGACCGGCAGCAACTCAACCTTCGCTTGCCGATTCATCCGCAGGTAGTAATCCCACGCCGTGGCGGGTGTCACGATCGGCCGGCGATCGGCGAACAAAGCGCTCTGGCCCATCAACCGCATGTTTTGCGCGAGCAACTCCGTTCGCAACGCCTCGAACATGTGCTCGTCCGTCAGTCGGCCACCGGTCGACTGCTCAAGGATGCGAGCCAAGTCGCCGCGCGTCAGCAGCCCGACAGCCAACTGGTTTTCGAGAAAGTCGTAGATGGCCTCATCATTGACGACCATCCCCGTTTGCCGGGCTTTGTCGGCCAGCAACCGAGTTTCGACCAGCGTCTGTTCGTTCATCGCCACCGGAATGCCGGGGCTTTGGATTTGCCCCATTTGGTTGGTCGAAAAACCCGGCGCGATCGGCATTCCGTTCTTGGACATCGTTTCACGAGCCACCGCCGCCAGGAAGTTCACCAGCAGCCGATGCGTCTCGTTCATTTGAGCCAACTCGGCTTCCGACAACGACCCGCCCTTCCAGGTCACCACCGTCTCATTAGCGGCGGCCTGGGCCGCGCGGTTCGGATCCGTTAACCCTTGCAGGGCCGATCCGACCACGAAGACAAACATGATGATGACGCCGAACACGGCCAACAAAGTCTTTTGGTGACGGCGAAAGTGATGGAAAGGGCTAGCCATCGTGGCCTTCCTATAAATCTGCGAAAGTCGGGCGGGTCGAACACAACTTGACAGCCGATAACCGGAGTGAAACAGTTCCGGCGGCCGATCAGCGAACGTTGATGTCGCAAAGCTGCGAATCAACGGCAACTCGACCGCTCCGGCAAAGTTCCCGATCCTTGGCGGTCGGCGTAAAGTTTACGCATTGTAAGAATGAACGACGTAAATTCAATCCCAAAAGGAAGTGTGGGAAAACGACGGGTCGGGAATGGCGGACCGGAACGGGCCATTTTCTTCATCCGTTCTTGACGAAGCCTGATAGCGCGGACAAGCTTCGTTGCCCACGTCGATGAACGCGTCGGATTTACAAGCAAGCCGAGTTCCGCTATCCATCGCGTACATGGCGACCGGCGCCGGCTTCAGGTCTCGCATCCGATCTACTCCAGCCAGACGATTGACTCATGGCCAAAAAAGCTGCAACGGGCGGAAAATCCTTGGTGATCGTGGAATCGCCGGCCAAGGCGCGCACCATCGGCAAGTTTCTCGGCAAGGACTTCATGGTCGAAGCCAGCATCGGCCACGTTCGCGATTTGCCCCAAGGCGCGAAAGAAGTTCCGGCGGAATACAAGAAAGAGGAATGGGCCTATCTCGGCGTGAATGTGAATCGCGACTTCGAGCCGATTTACATCATTCCGTCGGAAAAGAAGAAGCAAGTCTCCAAGCTGAAACAATTGTTAAAGGAAAGCTCCGACCTCTATCTCGCCACCGACGAAGACCGCGAGGGAGAAGCGATCAGTTGGCATTTGCATGAGATCTTGAAACCCAAGGTGCCTGTCCGCCGACTGGTGTTTCACGAAATCACGAAAGAAGCCATTCAAGACGCGCTGTCCCATCCTCGCAATATCGACGAAGGCTTGGTCAAGGCCCAAGAGACGCGCCGCATTCTCGATCGTTTGTACGGTTTCGACGTCTCGCAATTGTTGTGGAAGAAAGTCGGCCGGGGCCTTTCCGCCGGCCGCGTCCAGAGCGTGGCGGTGCGTTTGATCGTGCAGCGCGAACGCGAGCGTATGGCGTTCAAGACGGCCAGCTATTGGGATCTGTTGGGGTTGTTCTCCACCAGCCGCGAAGAGCGCGTCACGGCGACGTTGGTTTCCAGCGACGGCCGACGCGTGCCAACCGCCAACGATTTCGACGAGAAGACCGGGTTGCCGAAGAGCGAGAACCTGTTGCTGCTGGACGAAACGGGCGCCAGGTCGCTGGCCGAGCGTTTGAGCTCCGCCGAGTTTCGCATTACGTCGATCGAAGAGAAGCCGTTTACCGAAAAGCCAAAGCCGCCGTTCACCACGAGCACGCTGCAACAGGAAGCCAACCGCAAGTTGGGCTTTACCGCTCGACGCACGATGCGAGCGGCTCAGAGCTTGTACGAAAACGGTCACATCACTTACATGCGTACCGATTCGACCACGTTGGCTCAAGTGGCGATCGATGCGGCTCGCGCACTGGTCCGCAGCGAATACGGCGAGTCGTTCCTGCCGGCTCAACCACGAACTTACACGTCGAAAGTGAAGAACGCCCAAGAGGCTCACGAAGCGATCCGCCCGGCTGGCCATCCATTCGAGAAGCCGGAAGCCTTGCGGAGTCGGCTGGAGGATGACGAGTACAAGTTGTTCGAGCTGATCTGGAAGCGGACGATCGCTTGCCAGATGAACGACGCTCGCAAACGCCGCACGACAATCACGATCGAAGGCGGCGGCGCGATCTTCAAAGTCTCCGGCACGAGCATCGAGTTCGAGGGATTTCTGCGGGCTTATGTCGAAGGGAGCGACGATCCCGAAGCCGAGTTGGCTGACCAGGAGACGCTGCTGCCGCGAGTTTCGCAAGACGAACGACTAGGCTGCCGCGAACTTCAACCGAAGGGCCATACGACGAAGCCGCCGGCTCGGTACACGGAAGCTTCGTTGACTCGTGAATTGGAACATCGTGGCATCGGCCGCCCCAGTACGTTCGCGTCGATCATCGACACGATTCAAAATCGTGACTATGTGTTCAAGAAGGGTAACGCCCTGGTGCCAAGCTGGTTGGCGTTTTCCGTAACCCGGCTGCTCGAAGATCATTTGCCCAAGCTGGTCGATTATGACTTCACCGCCCAAATGGAAGATTATTTGGACGCGGTCAGTCGTCAGGAGGCCGAGCATCTGAAGTATCTGCGCGGTTTCTATTTCGGCGACGGCGCGGCACAACAAACGCCCGGTCATAGCGCCAGCGATCTGGGTCTTAAGCACCGTTTGGAAGAGAAGACCAAAGAGATCGACCCGCGTTTGATGAGCCGTTTCCCGCTTGGATCTCCCAACGGCGGTGACCCGGTGGTGGTTCGCGTGGGCAAGTTCGGGCCGTTCCTGGAACATGGCGACCGCAAAGCCAGCATCCCCAAGGATATGCCGCCCGATGAATTGACCTTGGAGAAGGCGGTCGAGCTGTTGGAGCAATCTCAGCAGGTCGAGGCGCCGTTGGGGCACGATCCCGAAACCGGCAAAGCGGTCTATATGAAACAAGGCCGCTTCGGACCCTACGTGCAATTGGGCTCGCCCGAGGACGAGGATAAGCCGAAGAACGCGTCGTTGCTGCGCGGCATGGAGCCGAGCGACGTGACGCTAGAAGTCGCGCTGAAGCTATTGTCGTTGCCCCGAGAGGTTGGACGCCATCCCGAAAGCAACGAACCAATCGTGGCGTCGAACGGCCGCTTCGGACCGTATATCAAGTGCGGCGCGGAGACACGTTCGCTCCCCGCTGATGTCTCGCCGATCCACGTGACGCTGGAGCAATCGCTGCAACTGCTGGCTCAGCCAAAGGCTCGCGGTCGCGGTCGCGCCGCCGCCAAAGAGCCACTGAAAACTTTGGAAGCATCGCCCGTGACCGGCGAGCCAATCAAGCTGCTCGACGGTCGCTACGGACCTTACGTCACCGACGGAACGACAAACGCCTCGCTCCCCAAAGACGCCGACCCCGAGACGCTGACCTTTGAACAAGCCGTAGCGCTTCTGGCCGAGCGAGCCAGCAAGGCGCCGGCCAAGAAAAAGGCACCGGCTAGAAAGAAAGCCGCCAGCAAGAAGGCTACGAAGAAAGCCAAGGGGTCGTAAGGCGACCGGCAGATGAGTATATGCCGAAATAAGAGCACGACGCGCGAGCGAGTGTTGGTCCGACGTAACTTATCGAATTGTCGTTTAACCGCGTGCCCAACGGGCCGCGCGGCCCGCTGGGCACGCGGTTAAACAAGGAATGTATCTTAAGACAATTCCCCAAGAGCTGCTTTCCAAGAAACTCGACTACTCCATCATTCGGACTTGTCCATCATTCTGACTTGTCGAATTGCCCGGCGCACCATTCAAACAGGTATGCCGTCACGGCCGTCTCTAAATCCCGCCGCGATTCGCGCCAAGTTTTCTTTCCTGGTTCAATCGCCAAGCAATGGATGATATGAATGCCGACGCTTGTCGCCACGGGCCGGCTGACTTCTCCCACTTTCAATTCAAAGGCCGCCTTCGAAAAACTCTCGGGCATTGGCTGGTGTCGCTCGATCTTTCCAATGTCGCCCCCGTCCTCGCCCGTGGGCGATTCAGAATACTGACGCGCCGCTTCGGCAAACGTCAACTCATCGTTCATGATTTTCTGATAGACATCCGTCGCCCGCTGCCGAGCGGCCTGCCAAGCGGACTCGCTTGGCCCGTCATGGGGTCTAATCACAATATGAGCCACATGAAATTGTGATCCATCAAAATGAGGCCGATGCTTCTCGAAATAGCGGGCTAAGTTTTCGTCCGTCAGAAAACGTTCCAGATACCGCTGCCATGAGATTTGCCACGTCAGGCGGTCTCGTAGTTGTGAGTCCGTGAGACGCTGTTGCCGCAAATAGGAATCCCACTCACGTCCCAATTTTGACTGCTCGGCCCGCAATCGCTCGACCGCGAAATCCACATCTTCCTTGCTGGCCGCGAGTTCGCGCTGACGCAAATAGGCGATAATCCGACGCTGTTTAATCAGTTGTTCTGAGGTGGCGTCGAATAATTTTCGCCGCGATTCCGAGTCCAGTTCACGCCCCCGCAGCACGATCTCCATCTCTCGCAATACATCGCCAGCCAAAACCTTCATTCCGTCCACTTCGGCAACGACTCGCTGCGGATTCGCGTCGAATGAATCTTCAGCGATTGCCATACAAGCCGGCTGGATCAGCAGGCCAATGGACAGCAGCCAACAGGAAAGACAAGCTCCCAACAAGGCAGAACGCACGAGTCTCGCGATTGGTTCCAAACTCCCCCACATCAACTCACATCCTCAATCATTCATCGCCCCCGTCGAAAACTGCTGGCCAGTCTTCATCGTCGGATCGCAACTCGTCGATCTACGGCAACGGAATACTCTTCAGCTCGTACGGCACCTCCATGCGGACGATAAGTGCCGGTGTGTGGTATACAAACTTGCAACCTTTCGGTCCGCCTTCCAATACAAACAAGTAGGCCACACCGACTTCGTTCTGGCTTTGCTGATAAGCTTGCAAGCCAGCGTTCTCAACCTTATTACCGTCGGCGTCCAACACATAAGCCTCGTTGTTGTAGACCCATCCCCGATGCGATTCCAAGGCGTTATTGGCCTCGTCAAAGCGAACGCGAACTCGCACTTCATACACATCATTGTTGCGGCGCATTCGCTCTAGCACGACCGTGACGCCCGCCTTGCGCTGCTCGACATTATCGGCCTCGGCCAAGTCGGTAAACTCGAACGCTTCGACGCGCCCAGGCACCAGCGCTGTCAACGTCCCCTTTAGCGATGCGATTTCCTTCACCGAGCGGTCGGGCAACGGCAGAGGTAGATCGAACTCGACCGAGGCGATATCCGCCCTGGCCGCCGCACTCATTTCGCCTTGTTGATTCGAGACACCCAGTTCATCGCCATCGTCGCCCGTAGCCGTCACTTGCTTCAACGGTTGGCTAATCGAAATTGGCGTCATGCGTGGCTCCCACATGGTTTCCAAATGGACCCGCATGCCTGTCACGTTGGGATTTCGCAAATCGCGAACCGCCTCGACGCGCGTCGCTTCGACACGGAACAATCCGGCATACGCGTCCGTCCGGTAGCGATCGCGTTGTTCCTCGGGCCGCGCCGCCAAGGTCAGCGTGTTGTTGATGCCGCCATATTGATTGATCGACATGCCCGCTTGGTCGAGCAACTGGTCGAGCGCTTCCCAATAGGTGACATTGTCGAAATCCGTGGTGACTTTCATGGAGCGATTTTCAAAGCCTTCCGCCTTGTTGCCGGTCTGCTTCTCGAGCTCCCGCATCGCTTCGGCCAATGTCATCTCGCCGCTGAGTGTCACGCGAGTCGGCTCGGAAGCCGCTTTGGCCGCCTTCGTTTCCAGGGCCCGCGACACGCGACCAAGCCGTTCCTTGACTTCCGCCGAAGTCTGGCGAGTCACCTGCGGCAGTAGACCAATCACCTCCGGCCCCAAGTCGATCAACGCTTGCTCGGCCGCCTCTCGATTCGCCAAACTCGGGTCGTCCAACTGCCGAACGAGCCGACGGACTTGCGGAGCCAAGTCGGATTGTGCCGCTGGTTCCGCTTGGGCAACCAGCGACAACGCCATCAGCAAAATCGATCCTGTCATGGAAAGCTCCTCGTGAAACGGGCAGACGGATGAGCGAGCGGAAACGCGCCGCAATCGAGCGGATAACAGCGAACGCCGCGATTCCGAAATGAGGTAAACCAATTCTACGGAGCCGCGAGTCGCCACGCCACAGTTCTTTGCGAAGCTCCGCGAAGCGCAGCCGCCGCGGAGTCGTTTTTTGCCGCGACGACCTGCCGTGACCTAGATTTGTTAAGCGGTTCCATCGCCGATCAATCGAACTAACTGGCGACAGCCCTCGCGACTGTGCCCCTGGCTGCCTCAACAACGAAACTTAGACCGGGGTCGTTCGCATCCGACTTACGAACAACCCACGCGGAGTTAGCGATGTTCATGCGAGGATTCGTCGTTGCGGTTCTAATCTTGCCAGCCGTGGCATCGCCGGCTTGGTCGCAACAGATGACATTGCAGTTGACACTGCACGGCCGCGAGATCGAGGGCACTCCGATCTCCTGGGACGAGCAGCGTGTGTTCATGCTGGGACGCGATGGCCACCTGTGGGACTTCGCGCCCAACGAAGCCGAACAGTTCCGCAAATCGGCCAACGGGTTCCAACCGCTCAGCCACGGAGAACTTCGCGGTCTCTTGATGCGAGAATTCGGCCGCGGATATGAGGTTTCCGGCGCGGGACAGTATGTGGTCGTTCACCCTGTAGGCCAACGTGATGTGTGGGCTCCGCGATTCGACGAACTCTATCGGTCGTTTATGCGCTATTTTGCCGTCCGTGGCATCCCGGTCGAAAAAAGCCAGTTCCCGCTAATCGCCATTGTATTTCCGTCGCAAGGCGCCTTCTTGCAATACGCAAGGCAACAAGGTGACAATGTGGGTCCGGGTGTACTCGGATACTACTCGACGCAGACAAATCGCATTCTCTTATATGACTTGACGAACGGTTCCGACGACGCTGATTGGTCCGAGAACGCGTCGACGATCATTCACGAAGCGGCTCATCAATCGGCCTTTAATACCAACGTACACAGTCGGCAATCGCTTCCGCCCCGTTGGCTAGCCGAAGGGCTTGGAACCCTGTTCGAAGCTCCCGGTGTTTGGAACTCCCGACTTCATCCCCAATTGTCCGACCGAATCAATCAAGGTCGCCTCGACTCATTTCGCCGCCACTTGGCGAAACGCCGACCAGGAGCACTGGCCGCGTTCCTCGCATCGGATCGCCCGTTTGCTCAAAACCCCGACGCCGCCTACGCCGAGGCTTGGGCGTTGACCATGTATTTGGTCGAAAACGAGCCGCTGAAATACCAGGAGTATTTGAGGCTAACTTCCTCGCGCACGGCATTCAGCACCTATACATCTCCGGAACGCGTGCGAGACTTTGTCAAAGTGTTCGGGACGGACCTGAACATGGTCGAAGCTCGCATGCTGCGATTCATTAGCTCGCTACGGTAGCCGGACTCGTAGGTCAGCGTTTCCATTCGCCCCTCGGATTCGGTCCGTAAACGGCTAGCCGGCTAAATCTTTCCGCCGCGTGGAAACCACCAGTCCCCGATGGTACGATCTCTCTCGCGTCGAGAGTCCGCCAGTCTGTTCTTCGAGCGACATCAAAGGATCCAGCCATGCGTCGTAAAAGCTTGTTTATGGTGGTTATAGCACTCATGTTGTTCACTCAGCACACCCTAGCGGCGACATACGTCTATGTCTCGTTGGCAGGCGAAAAAACGATCGCGATTTATCGACAAAACGAAGAGACAGGCGAACTCACACGTACCGGGGAAGTACAAACTAGCGGCGCACCGGCCCGCTAACCACCGACCCGCGGCAGCAGTACCTTTTCGCGTCGCTCCGCAGTACGGGAGAATTGGCAAGCTTCCAACTCAACCCGGAAACGGGAGAGATGAAGGCCATCGGCCAAATTCCCGCCGGCGCCGATCCGGCTTATGTCGCCTGCGACAACACCGGCCGATACCTACTCTCGGCCTATTATGCGGCCGGCAAAGTCGCGGTGCATTCGATCGGGCCTGACGGTGCTTTGGCCGCAACTCCCATCGCCTCGATCGAGACCGCCAAGAACGCGCATGCGATTATGACCGACGCCTCGAATCGCTTTGCATTCGTCCCACACACAGGTCCAAATCGAATCTACCAGTTTCGATTTAATGAAACGAGCGGGATGCTCACCGCCAACGATCCACCGTTCGTCCAAACGCCGGATCGAACAGGCCCGCGCCATGTGGCGTTTCATCCCACACAACCTATTGTCTATTTCGACAACGAACAGGGAAGCAGCGTCACTTCGTATCGCCTGGATACCGAGCAAGGCACACTCTCGCCGATCGAAACCTTGCCAACGATCCCCGAGAACTTCACCGAAAACAATTCGTGCGGCTCGGCTACAGATTTCATCCGATGGTCGGTTTCTATTCGCAGCCAATCGTGGTCACGATAGCTTGGCGGGATTTGCGGTGGACGCCAAGACGGGACGCCTGACGGCACTTGGTCAGACGCCGACGGAGAAAACACCGCGCAGCTTCAATATCGATCCGTCCAGTCGCTTTGTATACGCCGCGGGCCAAGCGGCGGATAAGCTCGCCGCATATCGCTTGGGCGAAGACGGCCGATTAACGCGATTCGCAACTTACGAAGTTGGCAAAACTCCGTGGTGGGTGTTGACCGTGCGTTTCACGGAAGCTCCCTAAGCACAATCGCACGCGTCCTTGAGGAAATCCCCTTTTGAAGCAACCTCTCGGATGATATTCACATCCCTCGTTTGACCGCGCGGGCAACGCTCCGCGCGATTGATGGATGAGGCCACCGCGTTTGGTATCTCTCGCGGTTCTCCTGACTCAATTAGGTCCATTTGCTTAGAGCGTGCTCGTCTTGGCGAAGTTGAGGTTCGCCGTGACGGGCAAAACTCGGTAGATGTTATTGGTGAAAATCAGGGTGATAAAGTCGCTGGAGAGCTGAGCCGTGTTTTTCGGGATGACCACGATATCCAAGTCCCGCAACATAATATTGTCGGCGGGACAAGGCCGCTTACCCAACATCGCGCCGCGCAGATCCAGCTTCGTCGCCATCAATCGCCAATCTTGAGTACGACGAAAGACAACGACCTGCCGCAAATTGGCGCCGATATTCCAACTACCGGCAAATGCGATCGCTTGGATAACATCCGTCGGCTTGTCTATCGTGAAGCGTCCCGGCGTGGCAACTTCTCCCACTACGTAGATATAGCTCGGGGCACGAGTGATAAGTGCCGGAGTCAGTTCGACACCATCAATCACTTGTTGATAACGTTGGTTGACCTCCATCGCCAGTTCATCCAACGTCAGTCCTAATGCGGGGACTGAACCGATCGCCGGCAGTTGGATCGAACCTTCCGGAGTGACTTGGACGCGAGTACGCTGACCACCGAACCCGACGCCTCCGTTAATCGCGGCGCGCAAGTCTTCCAGTTTCGCGTTTACTTGCAGCGGCGTAACCGTAATGGCAGGAACTTTGTAATACTTTTGATAGCGCGTCTCCAGCTCTTCCCGCAGTTCATCGACCGTGCGCCCGGCGGCGCGAACTTGCCCCAGCAGTCGCACCGTGATCGTGCCATCGGCCAGAATCTGAATCCCCTGGCCAGTCACAACGCTGCCACGATTCAGTGTCTCGTCGGTCATCGACTCGATAACGATCGTATCGCCCACGTTCAATTCGTAGGGCTGCGAGCTCATCTCGCGAGTCAACCGGTATACGAACTCCAATAAGTCGTCCACGCGGATACGGTACTCGGGCATTCCCGGTGTACGAGCGGGCGCCACGTAGTCACCCGGTCCGTAAAGTTGGAACGGTACGGGCCCCCATTGATTCCAGTGCGCTTCGCCGTCGGCACACGGTCCACAGTTTTGGCAATCCACACCTTGTACCATCGGCACGCACGTTTGACACGGTTGCACCGCAAAATCCAAATGCACATCCGCGGAGGCAGCTTGCGTGATTTCTTTCGTGTCCGAGCTCACGGGTAAAGATTCCGAAGATAATTCAAATCGCGGCGCTGCCACTTGAACTTGGTGGCTCATCGATAGCATGGAACCCGCGGCTAGTTCGGTAGCCGAGTCGCGACAATCGAAATCCATCTTCGCCGCCGAGTTGGCCGTGGGCGTCGTCGGTGGTCCACCCTTGAGCCAACTTGCACACGTCATCGCGGCGGCGCCGGACAGCACGACCGCCAGTCCCCATCGAGTTCCCCGGCTGAGTGCCGACTTGCCCGCCCAACCGCTATGCCACCGCACTAGCTTCACTGGTCCACTCCTTCATGCCACACGAGATGCTATTGGTAGGTCCGCGAGGCTTAATCCTGTGTTTCCGAGATTATCTTGGGGAGTTTTAACAACACGCGCGCCTCACCGTCAACTCCTGACCACACAAACGGGTATTCGTATGCGAGGCGTTTGTTGACGGCTTGAACGAAGTCTATTTCCACAAATCCCACCAACTGCCAGCCGACTGTGGATTGGACTCCGGCGGTCGAGTCGCGGTGCGCGCAGGAACTGCTGGTCCATTGAATTGTTCGGGGGCAACCCAAGTGACGGTCGTATCGCTGCTCGAAAGATCGCCCTGTCGCTTTAGTGCCAGTTGCCATTCGGTGCGAGCGAGTTCGGCCAATCGGGTCTCGCCCAAATTCTCATGGACAACGGCAAGGTTGTGCCAAGCCGACGGGTCGGATTTGAGCATCACGCTTTGCGTAAGAACATCGCGTGCCGCGGTCCAAGCGCCGGCGCGCGCCAGTAACACACCCAGCTCGTTGCCGGCTAAATAATTTCGAGAGTCGACCAGTAAGGCGGCTTGATGAAAGACCATCGCCCGCGCTGTGTGTTGCTGTTGGTTCTGCGTCTTATCGTTGGCCAATTCGCCTTCGAGTTTTCCCAAACCGTAAAGAGCGCCCGAGGCTGCGGGAACACCAGCTAAGGCGGCGGCCAGTTGCTCTTGTGCATATGCATAATAGCGTTGCGCCGCGACGACCGACGAAATGGTGGAAAGCTGTTCTGATTTCAATATGGGAGTGCGGTGGACTTCGACCCGATGCGGTACGGAGACGACCGCGTCGTGAGGCGCGCGGACCGCGGTAAACTCAGCGGCCTCCTCCATGGCTCGCCAAGCGCGAGCAATCATTGTGGAATGACGGTCCCCTTGTTCGTAGGCATCCAACGCACGGGACGTCGTTAGCAACGCCTGTTCCAGTTGTTTCCGGGCCGCATACGTGGCGCCCCGTTCCGCTAGATCAAAGCCTTGGCGCGTGAGCTCATAAACTTGCTGGGCCACGGGCGCCATGGCTTCGTACGGGGGTGGAGCAGTCGACGTATCCGACAGCGATGGGGAATTGGGGATCTCGGGCGAGGCGGCGCTAGCGTTCGTTGTTTCGGATCGCAACACGGTGCGATCGGTATACGCCGGGGCGTAGCCGGTGGTTATCGGCGATGGATTGACAAGGTCATGATAGATCGAGTCGGCCGAACTCATTGGCGCACTGTCCGCGAGATTCCGGGGTGCTTCGGATATATTTGTGTGAATCCCGGAGTCTGCCGCTTGCGAGTTCGGTTTGGGCGTCGGTGCCGAATTCCATGTGGGAAGCGGAGTTGGTGGTTGGACGAGTGGCAGGCGCCGCGGCCACGCGGGGATTGTGGGGGAACCGGGCGACGTTCGCATTGTTCGGGCTGGCCTAGGCAGAGGTTGCGCCTCGACCGGTGGAATTGGCTCGGGAACGGCCGCCATCTGGCGATCCGCGAGGGATTGAGCAGGATTTGCCGTGGAAAACGGCACACTCCGCGAGTCTATCTCGCGACGAGCCACGGCCGCGGCCTGCTTGGGTGAAATGGAGTTCGACTCTCCACAACCCACGGTCGCCAATGCTCCAGCCGCACAAGCTAATAGACAGGCTCGCTTAGCCCTAGGAAGGAAATCCATTTTCCTACTCGTTTCATTCCGTTGATCCAAACCCACGACTTTGCGGCGGCGGAATCGTTCCGCTCGGCATCCAGTCGCGCTGCCCTCGCACAATGCGTCACGCCATTGCGGTATCGACCTGCTGTGTGCGACAGAATCAACGAAAGGAACCGATGAACGGCGGCTCGTAAACAACAACCCGCGTTAGATGGCATAGTCGCCATGAGCCGAACGGCGCGTCCCGCTCGTCGCTCAAATCGCGAGCAACCGACGCCGACCATACAATCGTCATAGCCTTGTGTTACGATGCGTCGCGAGTGGTCTCGGCTAGTTAAAGAGCAAACGCGGCGGCGTGACCGGGGATACTCGACCAGCTCGTTCATCCAACGGATGGGCGTTATGCCCTCGCGCGCGGAGGCGCTCGACAAAGCTGGTAGGACCATGAGTACAGTAGATTTCGCGCGGCTGCACGCGTTCGACACATTCTAACAACTCGTCATAATCCGCATGATCGGACAAGGGCAGAGCGTGGTCCACTCGATAGCGGAAGCGAGACGCGGGATCGATTGCCCAGCCGGTGACCGCAATGTGAGTTCGACGAATCGGCAAGGGCATCCACGAGGAGCGTTGGCCACGCGGCGGCATAACCAACGCCGCCCCCGGATTCCATACGCCTTCGTAGAGTGAGACGGAACCTAGCGAACATCCTAATGATTCGTAAATCTGGCTTATTTGAAACGCCAGCGGATGTTGCTGAACCGGGATACCGTGGTCGGTCAGAATCCGAGTCACCTCCTGGGACTTGCCCAATGCGTAGGCATGGATCACTGGCGCGCCGCCCGCGGCGATGGTCTTCCGACACAGGTTGACCAACTCGGCAACGACTTCGTCGCGTGGCGGCAGACGATACCGTGGGTCTCCGAATGTGCTCTCCATCACCAAAACGTCAGCAGCCGGCAATACGGCGCGTTCGGCCGTCGCCGACTCGCCCAATTTGAAATCGCCGGTGTACAACAGGCGGCGACTTCCATCTTCAACCAGCAACATCGCCGACCCGAAAACGTGGCCAGCGGGAAGAGTCGTTAGACGCAGTGAGTTCCAATCAAGCTTCTCATGAAATGGCATCTCGTGGACGGGACGCTTTCCCAACCGGTGATGGTACAGTCGGGCAGTGACGGGAGTGCAAAAGGCCAACTCATGCCGACCCATGTGGTCCGTGTGAGCGTGAGAAACAAAGCCCCGTGGTTGTCGGCGACGGAAGTCGATCGCCAAATCAATGGAAGTCAGTTTCAGCCCACCATCATAGTGAAACATGAGAATACTGCCTCCGCCGGATTGGGAGCCACATCGGTTGCGGTAAAGTGAGACCTATCGCGGTTCGCCATGGATCCATCGATCGGGACCTCGCAAAAATAGGCTGGCGGTTTAAGTATTCCGCCAGCCTATCAGAATAGGGTTCGATTGCTTTCGTGGCCCGAGTTGACGGCCCGAGTCCCTGACTACGAAGTCTCCGACGGCTCGTCTTGCAAATCCGCCGCCACCGTCAGAACTGGCTTGGGTTCGGAAAGCCCCAACTCGATCCACTGAGTTTCCAGGCAGTCGCGCGCCCCTTGAACGATCGACTCGCGAGTCATGCCACGAAATCGCGATGGACTTGGCCACGGCGTCACGGGGCCATCGTATTCGTCCACCAGCAGCATTCGCAGCAAGGACGTCACGTTGATGATCTGGCTGTCCTTTCGCGGCAGCACGCGATCCGACGGCTTCGGCTCAGACTGATCCGCCTCATCGGCAACGTCCGCCAAGCGAACCGCAACGATCTTCGCCGCGCCGAGTTCACGCAATTGATCCGTACCGCCTCCGCCCAGGTGCCAGTGCCAAGTGTCGAGCAGCAGGCCGACGTTGTTGCCGCCAACGCTCTTAATCAACGTCAACAGCTCTTCAAACTTCTGAATGAATTGGAACCGGCGATCCTTGCGCCGGGTAATCGAAGCGTCGAATCCGATGCCCAGGCGAATGTCGTTCTTGGCCAGCGATTCCGCCACGCTCGCCAACCGCGTGCGATGCCGCTCGAAATTCTCGTGATAAGGCAGCTCGTCGGAAGCCGGATCCAGCGTGACTAAGCACCGCTTGGCGCCGATCGCTTGAGCAATCTCCCCCACGGGAACCAATTTCGCCAAGTTGTTCTGAAAGGCTGCATCGTCGCCAGCCAACGAAATAGGCAACTCGAATCCGCCGATCTCCGTGTTGGCGCTGGCGATGAAACGACAAGCCTGCTCGACGCCTTTCGACCGGGTGCGAGTCAGCAAATCCCGCATGTCCACGTCCATGCCGGCGAACCCGTAAGTCAGCGTAAGTTCAATGATTTCGCTTTGGCGGCCCGAAACGCCCAGCGCCGCCGCATTAAGGTTTTTGTACATCGAGAATCTTCCCTCCCATCGTGTGAACCCGCTTCCAGCGGGGGTGATTACTGGCTCTCTGTTCCGCGATTCCCAGCGAATCAACGAGTATGGCACAATCCGACTATCCGACAAAGGGGGCGGCGCGGGGCCTGGATTTCAGCTCGTTCGGCAATAATTTGCCGCCGAACCTTGGCCAGGCCGGATTATGTCGCTACGATTGCTCGGCCGGAACAATTGGGCCGCAGTTGGCGTTCCGAATTCACGGTTCGGATAAGCCGCAACCTGTCGACCCGAAAGTCCGCCGAGTTTTGGAAGTTTGTTTTCACTAAGTTTAGGGGGCGAATTGGATTCGACCGGGTAGGTTGAAGTGTCAGTGGCGTGTCGTGGTTGGTCAGCAGGCCACGTTAAAAGCCGACCAAAAAATTTATTTGCCGAAGGTAACTTCGCAATGGCCGCCTAGCATGGCGACCCCGGTTGATGGCCTTCGCCGGAGAGGCTTGAAAACCGGACAGCAATTCCGGATCGCCTTGGGTCGTGTCGAGCACGCCCGGGGTTAAAAACTGCTCTCGGCTAGTTCAAGAAGCACCCTGTCGATTGGGGGCCGATTGAGCGAAACACCAAATAATCGACTACACACGTAGAAGCTGCCATGGAAATACCGCGGGACGCGGGTTCGATCCCCGCCGCCTCCACTTTGTTAGCCGCTCGTGGTTTTTCGCGAGCGGCTTTTTTTGATTGGCTAAGCCGTTTCGGATTCTAGGGTTGATTGCGGCATGCACGGCTGGACAGTTGGGGTTGCGGTCGGGTAATATGTCGAGCTTAGTCGGTGGCCGGGGCGGAGTTGCTCGAGGCCGATGGGTTCGATAAGCCCTTTCTTTTGGTTCGATAAGGGGCCGGATGGCACCCTTCGCGTCGAGGTGTTTTGATGCCGACTCGATCTCGCACCGTCTGGAAATTGCGCAGTGACGGCCAGTTTGACTGCCGCGTGGGCTGGAAGATCAATGGCCAAGGCAAGCGGGATCAGCATCGGTTTCGGCTGGGCACCGAGCTCAAGGAAGCTAAACGCCGCGATCAATTGCTGCGGCAGTTCTGGGAGCGGATCGAGCAGCTGAAGCCGGTGGAGCCGCTGTGGGATGACGAGACGCTGACGTTTGCCCGGCAGATTGCCGAAGGGCAGTTGTTCGTGACCGTCGTTCGCCAGCCGGCCGAGGCGATGGTTCCGTACTGCCAGCGAGTCCATCGACTGCGGCAAGCATTTCCGATGCTGAGCATTCAGCCGGAACTGGACTACGGGGCCGTGTTCGGCGTGCGACTGCTGGAAGTGCTGGGTGACGAGCCAAGCGTCGAGCTGCTTGAAGCGGAAGAACGCCGGCGTCAAAAGGAACTGCTCGACCGAATACAACGAGGCTCGGCTCGCGACCGTGTGCAGCCAACGCAGCCCAGCGGCCCGTCGCTGCATGAAGCGATGCGGGATTACGTGGTCTGGCTGAAGGGCGAGTACGCGCATCCGGAGACCGGCGTCACTTCCTGGGGTCGCACTCTAATCAAACAGGTCGATTCCCTGATCGCTCACCACGAGGACTGCACGATTGCATCGCTGAACCCCGAGGCCGTCGAGCAGATGCTGCGTTACTGGCGGCAGCGTCCGTTTCGCCAAGGCACGCAGCGACGCGTATCCCAAAAGTCCGCGTCGCATTACATCGCAGCCCTGCGAAACTTTTTCAAATGGCTGCACCGCACGCCAGAATACGATTGGCGGAAGCCCGAGGATTTCTACGAACTGAAGACGCAGGTTATCACGCTGGAATCGGAACAACGAACGCAGGTGAACGCCGATCAAGTCTTCACTCGCGACGAGCTCGCGTTGCTGTTTCGATACGGCACGCCGCTCGACCGCCTGCTGCTACTGCTCGGACTGAATTGCGGTTTCGGCCGCGCGGAGTCGGCCAGCCTGCTGGTCCACGAAGTCTTCCTCCGATCGCCCCATGTGGGGCGGCAGCGCGAACTCTTGCACTTCACGCCAGGCGAGACCGATTCATTCATCCGTCGCGTTCGCCGCAAGAATCGTGTCTACGGCGAATTCCTGCTGTTTGACGCGACGGTTCAAGGCATCGAATGGGCTCTACAGCAGCGACGCAAACATCCTGAGTTTGGCCCCGCAGCGCGGCTGCTGCTGAACAGTCGAGGCGAGCCTTACGACAAGCCAACCAAGAATGGGAATGCCAATATGCAGATCCCCAACAGTTTCGCTCGGCTAATGAAACGCATCGAGGCGGACCAGCATAAGATCACACGACTGCCATTCAAGATGTTACGGAAGACCGGCGGCGATCTAGTAAAGCGATTCTCCGACGGCGAAGTGGCCGGCGTGTTTCTCTGCCACGGCCAACCGGTGGCATCCGACGACTTATCGGACGTTTATACCCAGCGCCCCTTCGGCAAAGTCTTTCGAGCACTTCAACAAGTCGAAGAGTATCTGCAACCCGTCCTCACCGCCGCCGGCCCCCAGCCCTTTGGCGAAGCCTCTAAGAACCATCGGCCCGCGAAATAGTGGTTAATGCAGCAAGTCTAGGGCTTCGTAAGCGGCTTACCCACACCAGCGTCAAGCCAATCGTGCAAACGAACTGCATCGGGTTATCGGATAGACCAAGTGGCGCTGAAGTGCTCGCTTTCTAATTCCATTTGCGAAAATGGAATGCGGGTCTTTCGGGACGATACAAATTGATACGTGTCGCGGCATTGCAAACGCGTCACCATATCG
>JAWKTM010000088.1:0-26709 GCA_041399085.1 Pirellulaceae bacterium | reverse complement strand
TCAAGCTGCATCGAGTCGAGCGCCAGGTCCGCCGGCTCCATCCACGAGATTCCGGTGCCGGTGACTTCCACGACCAGCACTGTGTTGCTGAACCCGTCGGATAGATCGGCGGGCTTGACGGATTGCCGACCGGGAAACGCCGTCGACTTGCCGCGCACGACCATATAGCTGGTCTCGCACAGCGTCACGGCTTCCAGATCGCCGGGGCAGGCGTAGACCTCGGGCATTTCGGGTTGCAGAGCCAGATTGAGCTGGCCGTCCCAAGGCTGCGTGAAATCGTAGCGGTCATACAGGTTCTGCTTGCCCAGGTACGGCAACAACAGGACTCGCCAACTGTGCATCGGTTTGCCGTTCGCGTCGGCAATGAAAGCGGGCGGATACGTATTGTGATCGGCGGCGTAGGCGTTCAAAGCCGCGGCGATCTGCCGCAAGTTATGCGA
The DNA here is from genome assembly GCA_041399085.1 of Pirellulaceae bacterium. GTDB lineage: Bacteria > Planctomycetota > Planctomycetia > Pirellulales > Pirellulaceae > JAWKTM01. Next base: position 26,269 of record JAWKTM010000088.1, on the reverse strand, counting down.
GGATTGCTGTCGATTCGCGGCAGCGCGAGCTTTGGTAATGATCGGAAAGCCTACGGCCAGCAAGAGTCCGCCGACGGCCCCGGCGGCCAAAAAGCCGGCAACAATCAGCAGCGCGATGGTCCCGACGTTTGAACGCCGCGCGGGCGAACTTGAAGGAGCAGCGGCAGCATTCGATGAACTCAGCGGCGCCGTCGCGGTCGCTTGTCCGCCGCTCATGGCCGTCGTGGCCATGTTGGGCGATTGGGACGCGGCGAAATACGGAACCGTGATAGGCTTGCCGCAACTGGCGCACGGTCCCGTCAGCCCCGCGTATTGATCGTCGACCAGCGTCTCTTCTTGGCAGAAGGGGCAAGTGAAATGCAGCGGCATGGAGGTAACTCCTAGCTAGTTGATTGCCGAAGTTGCGGTGTTCAAGCCGTTGGCAACGCTTATTTCGTCTAACCGCCTGCACTATTTGCAACCTCGCACGACCTCCACGAATTGTCGGGCCAAGCTTGTGATGCGGTCGAAGTCGCCGTTGGCGACGGCTTGCGATTCGACCAGCGATCCGCCGATGCCAAGGGCGCAGGCGCCGGCTTTGAGGAACGATTCGGCTGTATCGACCGTGACGCCGCCGGTCGGCATCATGCGCACTTGCGGCAGCGGACCTTTCAGCGCCTTCAAGTATTTCGCGCCGCCGATGTCCGACGGAAAAATCTTCACGATGTCCGCGCCGGCTTGCCACGCCGTGACAACTTCCGTGGGCGTGAGCGCGCCGGGCATGATGGCTTTGTCGTAGCGGCGACACATCTCGATGACCGACAGATTCGTGTTCGGCGACACGATAAACTCGGCGCCCGCCAACATCGCGGCTCGGGCCGTTTCGGTATCGAGCACCGTGCCGGCGCCCAGCAGCACGCGGTCGCCCAGCTTGTCCGCCACGCGTTCGAGCACGCGAACCGCGCCGGGGATGGTGAACGTGACTTCCATCACGTCGATCCCGCCGGCCAGCAACGCTTCGGCCACGTCCACGAGCAGCTCGCCGCTGGGCGCTCGGATAATTGCGACGATGCGGCTGGAGAGAACGCGGCTCAGTTGCTGGTCTTTGCTCATGATGAACTTCGTGTTGAACAGGTCGGGAGGAGCTTGCGTATCAGGAGGAGAAGTCGATAGTCGACAGGATACCGGCAGCGGCCCGCGGGTCGCAAATCGAGCCGGGGGCCGAAGTTAAACGATACCGGCTGTAAATCCTGGACTCGTGGTAGGTGATGTGCATAATATTCGATGGTTTCCCGTCAGCACAGTCACGCAGCCACGCCTATCATGGATGTTCGAGTTCGCTCCGTAATCGACTTTCTGCAAACTCCCGTCGCGCAGATCGTACTCACCGTAACGATGCTTTTCATTCTGTTGGTGGTGGGGTACTACGTGGTGAGAAAGTTTCGCGATCAATCCAAGGAGGACCAACTGAGCGCTAACGATCTGCTGACAAACTTCCGGGAAATGCACGACGAGGGTGACATCTCGGACGCGGAATTCCGAGTAATAAAATCGGTGCTGGGAGATCAACTCCGGCAAGAGTTAAAGGATGCTGGCGGCGACAGTTAGAGCCGATCGTTCCGACTGGAAGGATCGCCCCGAAGAGCCGGATCGACCGGAAATTCGGGACGGCTCCGACGAGTGGGACGGATCGCAACAAGCGGATGAAGCCAGCCGCGCGTTCAATGACTCTTGTTCGGCCTGGGAGGCCGAAGGCGCCAAGCGTGGATTTACAACTAGGAGAGCTCGACCACAGCGGGCAAGGATGCACCCCTTGGGCCGTGAGCGTTCACGGTCATATCGAGCGCACGACTTGACTGGTTCCTTCGTTCGACCGCCAGCAATTGAGCATGGCTTAGGAAAGCGACGCGAATCGAACGAATTCGAAAGGAGAGTTTCATGCCCGCTGGGAAAGACACGACCGGTAGCCGCCGCGGTGGCAGCACAACCAAGAAGAACGCGTTTTGTTCGTTCTGCCGCAAGAGCTATCGAGACGTTGGGCCGCTGGTCGAAGGACCGGGCGACGTCTACATCTGCGGCGAATGTATTGAACTGTGCCAGTCGATTCTGGAGCAGGAACAGCGACGACGCGGGACGAACAAGAAGTTGTTCAACGAGATTCCGACGCCTCGCGAAATCGTCGAGCATCTGGATCAATACGTGATCGGCCAACCGTCGGCCAAGAAGGTGTTGGCCGTGGCGGTGCACAACCATTACAAGCGGTTGGCTTTGGGCTGGCAGGGGACGGAAGTCGAGATCGAGAAGTCGAACATCTTGATGGTCGGCCCGACTGGCTCCGGCAAGACGCTGCTGGCGCGGACGCTGGCTCGCGTGCTGGATGTGCCTTTCGCGATCGGCGACGCCACGACGTTGACCGAAGCGGGTTACGTCGGCGAGGACGTCGAGAACTTGCTGCTGAAATTGCTTCACGCCGCGGACTTCGATATCGAAGCGGCCCAGCGCGGCGTTCTTTATATCGACGAGATCGACAAGATCGGCAAAACCAGCCAGAACGTGTCGATCACCCGCGACGTGTCGGGCGAAGGCGTTCAGCAGGCGTTGCTGAAGATGCTGGAAGGGACCGTGGCCAACGTGCCTCCGCAGGGCGGCCGCAAGCATCCCGAGCAGCAGTACATTCAGATCGACACGTCGAACATCTTGTTCATCTGCGGCGGTACGTTCGTCGGCATCGAGGATATCATTCGCAAGCGAATGGGTCGCAAGACGCTGGGCTTCGGCCAGTCGGCCGGCTTCCGCAACGAGATGACCTCGGCCGAAACGCTGTCGCATGTGACGACCGAGGACGTGCTCGAGTTCGGATTGATTCCCGAGTTGGTCGGGCGGTTGCCGGTGATCTCGTCGCTGGCGCCGTTGGACGAAGCCGGCTTGATCGAAGTGCTGACGCAGCCGAAGAACGCGTTGGTCAAGCAGTATCAAAGCTTGTTCTCGATGGAGAACGCCGAGCTGTCGTTCACCGACGAAGCGCTGAAGATGATCGCCCATCAAGCGATGGAGAAGGGAACCGGTGCTCGTGGTTTGCGAAGCATCATCGAGCACGTGATGCTGGACATCATGTACGAATTGCCCGACCAAGATGAAGGCATGAAGTACGAGATTACTGGCGACGTGATCGAAGGCCGCCAGCAGCTTTTCAAGATGCCGGAACCGAAGACGAAGAGCGCTTGATGAAGAACGCCGAATAATGGCGGGTGGCCGAATCGCCATCGTGTAATCAAACTAACATCGCCCAGAATCGACTACGATCGGTTCTGGGCGTTTTGCTTTTCTGCTCTTCTTCTCTGCCGATTCGGACCAGCTTTCAGGACCAACGACGATGCCAATGCTGCTGCGCTGTCCCGCCTGCCAGACTCAGTTCACCGTTCAGGACGAAGCCGCCGGGACGACGATGCGTTGTCAGTGCGGGGCAATCATTCGCGTGCCGGGAGCCGCCGCGCCCGTGCCGGCGCAAGTGGTGGGCAACGCGGCTCCCGCGGCCAGCGCCAATCCATTCGCCGATGCGGCCCACGGCGGGAATCCTTACGCCGCTCCGCAAGCGCATCAACAGCCCGCGCCGATGCAGCCGATGTACACGCCTCCGCAAGGGATGGTGGGCGTATGGCGTTACGGCACGACGCTGGTCATGCACAAGGATGCGAAGCTGCCCGACGTCTGCGTGAAGAGCAATGAACCGGCCCACGGTCGGACCTTAAAACGCAAGCTGCACTGGCATCATCCGGCGATTGGACTGGCGCTTCTGGCGAGCCCGTTGATCTACATCATTCTGGCCGCGGTGTTGACGAAGCGAGCGACGATTCACATCGGGCTCAGCGATCCGTACTTCAAGCGTCGCCGGCTGATGATTGCCGCCGGTTGGCTGATCTCGCTGGGCTCGCTCGCGATGTTCATTTTGTCGATCGCGTTGGTCGATCGATTCGACGCGGCGCCGTTTCTGATTTTCCTGGGAGTGATCGGCATCTTCGTGGGACTGATCGTCGGCACGGTCGGCAGCCGGATGATACGTCCCGTGAAGATCACCGACACGCATGTGCACGTGAAGGGCTGTCACGCGGAATTCTTAAACCGCTTTCCGCTGTGGACGTTTGGCTAACGCCGTGCGACACCCCTCTTGACGGCGCTGAACGACCCGTTGACGCCTCGGAATCGCCGCTTGACGGCTCCAACTGGCCGCTTGACGCCTCGGAACGGTTGCTTGACGGCTCGGAATGGCACGTTGACGGCTCGGAATCGAGGCTTGACCGCCCGAAATGCCCTGTTGACGCCTCGAAACGGTGCATTGACAGCTTGGAACGGCGGCTTGACCGCGCCGAATGACCCGTTGACCGCGTCCAACGGCAGCTTGACGGCCTGGAATGGGGCGTTGACGTTGTAAATCGGTCATTCGACGCCGTCAATCAACCATTCGGAGCCGTCAAGCGCCCGTTCCGAGCCGTCAACGCACCGTTCGGACCCGTCAACGTGCCATTCAGAGCCGTCAAGAGGGGTGTCGGAGCCGTCAACGTGCCATTTTGCGCGGTCAAAGGGGCATTCCGCGGCGTCAATGGGTCGATCGGAGCGGTCAAAGCAGCATTCCGACCCGTCAAGCGGCCATTGCGTCCGTCGTTCAACCGCGTGGGCAACGCCCCGCGCTCGTGTTGGATGAGGCCACTGCGGACGCCACCTCACGCGATTCTCCCGAAGCAATCCAGCCCAACTATTGTTGAGGTGCGGTGGCGGGGCAGTCATAATCGCTTGCACGAAAATTACCTCGCACGAATGCCAACCGTTTTCTCACCGCTAGGAGTCTCGTTCATGCCGACATCGTTCTCCCGCCGCCGATTTCTCGCGTTGTCCGCCGCCGCTGCTGCCGGAGCCACTTGGTTCGACGCGCCTCGCGTGCTGCGGGCCGCCAATCTGTTGAAGGAAGCTGGCCCTTACGGCGATTGGCCGATGGGCGTGCAAAGTTATTCGCTGCGTGAGTTCAACACGTTGGAAGCGGTTCGGCATATCGAAGGCATGGGGCTGCACTACGCCGAGTTCTACTCGAAGCACCTCAGCCCGACGGCTGGCGACGCGGAAATCGCCGAAACCAAGAAGCTGCTCGAAACGGCAGGCATCGCGTTGAATGCCCACGGCGTGCACGGTTTCTCGGCCAATCACGACGCGAATCGCAAGTTGTTCGAGTTCGCCAAGCGGGCTGGAGTTCGCAACATCACGGCGAACCCCACGAAGGATGCGTTTGACAGTCTCGACAAGCTGTGCGCCGAATTCGACATTCGGATCGCGATTCACAATCACGGGCCGGGCGCGCTTTACGACAAGATCTCGGACGTGACCAGCGTCGTGAAGGACCGCCATCCGAACATCGGCGCCTGTGTCGACACGGGGCATTTTCTTCGCAGCAAGGAAGATCCGATCAAGGCCGTCCATGAGCTGAAGGGACGCGTCTTTGCCTTGCATGTGAAGGACGAAGAGAAGTTGGAAAAGCAGTCTCGCAACGTCGTGATTGGAACCGGCCACCTGGATTTGGTCGGCTTGTTCAAAGCGCTGCGCGAGACGAACTTCCCGGCCGACGGGGCGTTGTCGCTGGAATACGAAGCCAATCCAAAGAACCCGATCGACGAAATGAAGGCGTGCTTGGTCGCGGCCCAGGAAGCGATCGCGAAGGCGGCGAAAGGTTGAGTTCGCTGGCCCGAAATCTAGGACGACGAACGCCCGGCGAGTTTGTCGCGGGCGGCGTTGCAGATGGCGACCACAGCCGGATGTTTCAGGCGGCGTTCGACCGAGATGGCGTAGAACCGTTCCTTGACGTCCGCGATCCGGCCGATCACCTCCACGTCGTATTGCCGACAAACTTCCGGTTCGATGGTCGTGGGCGAGGCGAAGATCCCCTCGCCGGCCTGGCCGAAGACTTTCAACACGCCGCTGTCCTCGAACTCGTGGACCGTCATCGGGCGAATGCCACGTTCGTCGAACCACAGTTCGAGGGCTCGCCGCAGCGACGTGTTTTGCGTCGGCAGCAACATCGGCGCTTCGTGCAGCGAGTCGGGGAAGTTGCGTTTGTACTGGCTCGCCAAGGCGCGTGTACCAAACACGGTAACGCCGCATTCTCCCAGCAAATGGTTAAAAGCGCGGATGTGTGTTTGCGGAGTCAGCGGCGAGTCGGCTAGCACGATATCCAACCGATGTTGGGCCAAGTCGCCCAGCAGTTCGTTCAGTTTGCCTTCGTAGCAGACCAGTTGCACCTTCTCTTCCAGGGACAGGGCCGGCCGAAGCAACTGATAAACCACCAACTTTGGCAGCATATCGGGCACTCCGACCGCCAACCGCATCCGACCCACGGCGGCTCGACCGTTCAGCGTATCGAGCATTTCGTTGCCGAGCGTAAATATCTCGTCGGCGTAGCGGAACACGGTCTGCCCGGTTTCCGTCAACACCAGCGTGCGACCCGACCGATCAAACAACTCCATTCCCAGCGATTTTTCGAGCTTACGAAGCTGGCTGCTTAGGGTCGGCTGGGATAGATGCAGTTGAGCCGCCGCGCGGGAGACGCTGCCTTCGCGAGCGACCATCCAGAAATACAGCAAATGGTGATAGTTCAGCCAATGCATCGCGATCTCGGAGATATAGAGTTTTTCAATGCCACCGCGCCAAAATTTAGATGTTCCCTAGTCGTCACGGAAGCCTATAAAGAAAATGCGCTGGAGATGCGCGCTGGAACCGTTTACCCACTTGGCCACTTCTGTTTGTGAGAACGCCAGTCCATGCATGCTACGCCCCTGGATCGACATGCCGCCGAAGGCGCGCAGCGAGTGTTGGAAGCTTTCGCCGCTTCGGCTCACATTCAATTTGACCGTATCGTCGCGGGGCGCGTGCTGAGCGAGTCGGAACGCGCGATCACCGGCGACGATGCGGGCACTTGGGCGCGGCGGCTGGTCGAAGCCGGTGAAAGTCTGAATCTCCGGGTTCGCTATGTTGAATGTACGCTGGCCGACGCCATGACGTTCGTTCAACAGGGCATTCCCGTCGCGCATTGTTCGAGTGCCGGAGACGGCACGCTGCATTGGTTCATTCTGCGGGAATGCAAGGGTCGCAAGACGCGTGTCACGTCGCTTCATCAAGTGGTGGCCGATCAATGGATGACCTCGCGTAAAGTGATCCGGCACCTAGGGCTCGAATCCCCGACGGCGCACCCGCTGGGTGATTGGTCAGCCAGCGGCTGTCTTGCCAAGCCGCCCGGACGGAGCGTTTCGTCCATGGGCGCCCGCGAAAGCTTTCGCCGCTGTCACGGCTGCTGGGGTTTTGCGGCCCGAAAAGAACGATCTCTGGGCTGTGCTGGTCTTCTCGCTGGTCGTCGGCATGTTGGCGTTGGCGACGCCCGTGGCGGTCGAAGCGCTGGTCAATACGGTGGCTTTCGGCCGGTATTTGCAGCCCGTCATTGTGCTGGCGCTGCTGTTATTCACGTTCCTGGCTTTCGCGGCCGCCATGCGTGGATTTGTCACGTATGTCGTCGAGCTCTTCCAACGTCGGTTGTTCATTCGCGTCGTGGAAGACTTGGCTTATCGACTGCCGCGAGCTCGTCAGCAAGAGTTCGACAATTGTCACGGCCCCGAGTTGGTCAATCGTTTTTTCGACATCGTCACGGTACAGAAGGCCGCTTCGTCGTTGTTGCTGGACGGGTTAGCGATCGTGCTGCAAACCGTGATCGGCATGATCATTCTGGCGTTCTACCATCCGTTTCTGTTGGGATTCGACGTGGTGCTGTTGGCGCTGATCGGATTCACCGTATTTGGTTTGGGGCGCGGCGCGATCAAGACGGCGATCAAGGAGTCGAAAGCCAAATATGCGGTGGCCGCATGGTTGGAAGAGCTGACTCGCCACCCGACGGCTTTCAAATTGAACGACGGCAACCAATTCGCGTTGGAGCGAGCCGATCAATTGGCGGTGACTTGGTTGGACGCCCGGCGTGGCCACTTCCGTGTGGTGTTGCGGCAGATTTTGTTCGCGTTTGGCTTGCAAGCGGTCGCGGCGACGGCGTTGCTGGGGTTAGGCGGATGGCTGGTGATTCTGGGTGAACTGACCCTGGGCCAGTTGGTCGCCGCCGAGCTGATCGTGATGATGATCGTCGGCTCGTTCGCCAAGCTCGGCAAGCACATGGAGAGTTTTTACGACTTGCTGGCGTCGATCGACAAGCTCGGCGCGTTGTTCGATCTGCGGACCGAGGCCCAAGACAACCTGTTTCATTTGCGAGTCGGCGTGCCGGCTGGGGCTGCGGTGCGGGCGGCCGGTTATCAGTTCGGCGGCAAGTCGGGGCTGAATCCCATCACGATGCAACTTGAACCGGGCGAAGCCGTGGCTTTGGTCGGTCGGCCTGGATCGGGCAAGAGCACGCTGGTCGATTTACTGGCCGGTTTGCGCACCCCATCGGCCGGACATGTGGAGCTGGACGGCATCGATCTCCGCGAGCTGCGCCCCGATTCGTTGCGCGAGCACGTGGCCGTGACTCGCGGCGTGGAGATCTTTCACGGATCGGTGGGCGAAAACGTGCATCTAAACCGCACCGAGTTGGGGGCTGAAGACGTCCGCGACGCCTTGAAGGCCGTTGGTTTGCTGGACGAGTTACTGCAGTTGCCCGAAGGTTTGAACACGATGCTGCAAACGGGCGGAGCTCCGCTGTCGGCCAGTCAAGCCACGCGGTTGATGTTGGCTCGGGCGATCGTTGGGAGGCCACGGTTGCTGCTGATCGACTCGACGCTGGATTCGTTAGCCGACGAATCACTGGCCGAGGTGCTGGCGAGCCTGACTCGCGACAACGCACCTTGGACGCTGCTGGTCGCTACCGGGAGACGCGCGATCCTGGACGCCTGCGACCGTGTAATTTCTTTGGACTCGCGCCATGTTTCCGTTAACTACGGTGTTTCCGAAACGATGGGTTAAAACGCGTTTAACTAACGCGCCGAAACTAGCCGATACGCAAGATTGAGTGTCACCATGTCATCCGCGATTCTGACCTCGACCCACGATCGCCTTCCCGCCTTGAAGCTGGTTCAGTCGTCCCGCACGGCTTGGCGGCTGGCTAACCTGCTGCTGCTGCTGTTGGTTGCCAGCATTTTCGCCATGATTTTCGTGCCTTGGCAGCAATCGGCACGCGGCACGGGCAAAGTCGTGGCTTTCGTGCCGCAGGAACGTCAACAGACGGTGATGTCGCCCGTCAAGGGAATCGCTTTACGTTTGGGAGAAGGTCTGGTCGAAGGCGCGCGAGTCAAACGTGGCGACTTTTTGGTCGAGATCGAGCCAACCGCGGCTAACTTGGTCGAACAGCTTAAGGGTTCGCTGAGCGACCTGGATGCCAAACTCACAACCGCACCGATCAAAGCCGATGTCTATTCGCAAAACATTATCGACTTCGAAGCCGCGAAGGCAGCGGCGATTGATGCGGCGGACGAGTTGATCGCCGCGGCCGAAGCCAAATGGGACGCAAAGCAGAGACTGGTGCCGGGTTACGAAGCGAAGGAGTTGCAAGCACGTCTGAATTACGAGCGCCAGCTTGCTCTGCTTGGCAAGGGCGTGCAGTCGGAAAAGGAAGTCGAAAAACTTCGCAAGGATTGGGACGTGGCCTTGGCCGAATTGGAGTCCTCCAAACGCGAAGTGACGGCGGCTCTGGAAGAATGGAACGCCAAGAAAAGCGAACGAATCCAAAAGGAACGCGAAGCTCAAACCAAAGTGGATTACGCCCGCGCGATGAAGCAGGACGCGTTGGGGCAAGCGGCGACCATTCAGAAGGACCGCCGCGAAGTGGAGATTAAGCTGGCCGAGCTGGATCGGCTGACAATTTATGCCCCGCGCGACGGCACGCTGTTTCGTCTGAATGTGTTTGAGCGGGGTCAGATATTAAAGGAAGGCGACGAGTTGTTCACGATTGTTCCCGACACGACCGAGCGAGCCGTTGAATTGTGGGTGGCCGGCAACGATACGCCGTTGATTCGCCCCGGCGATCACGTGCGGTTGCAGTTCGAGGGCTGGCCGGCCGTTCAATTCGCTGGTTGGCCGTCTGTCGCGGTGGGCACGTTCGGTGGCGAAGTCATGACGATTGACTCCACGGATGACGGCACGGGAAAGTTTCGCATTTTGATTCAGCCCGATGGCGAAGTTGGTTGGCCATCCGAGCGGTTTTTGCGGCAAGGTGTGCGGGCGAACGGCTGGGTGCTGCTCAAGCAAGTTCCTTTGGGATACGAAATCTGGCGACAGTTGAACGGCTTTCCACCGGTCATCTCGAAGGATGAACCGGCTGGCAAAAACAAGGACGACAAGAAGAAGGTCAAGCTACCAAAATGATCGGCCATGGATGGCGCCAACACGTTCGATTGCTCGTCGCTTGCGGTCTGCTGGTCGGATGCCAGTCCGCGGCTCCCGTGCGGCACACGCATGTTCAGCAGCCGCCGCCCAGTCCGGTTGCTTCGGTGGCTTCGCCTAAGCATATGGCTCCGCCCAGGCATGTGGTGCTGAAGAAGCTGCCGCCGGTCACCGAACCCACGGCCGAGGTCATGCCGGTGGCGTTTCGGCAAAGCGAACCGACTCGGCCAAGTACATCGGCCAACGATTCCAACTCGCCGATTTCGCCGCCGCAACCACTGGCCGACGCGGCCAATCCAGATCGCAATGGCGAACTGCCTCGACCGATGGTTCCAGGCGAATCCTCGTTGGATCCGCCGGAGGTGATCTCACGGTCCTCAGCGGTTGATCTACAGGATGTTATCGTTTCGGTGAACCAGTCTTATCCGCTGTTGGTCAGCGCGCTGCTGGAACGCCAAGTGGCGGGCGGCAAGCAAGTATCCGCTTGGGGCGAATTCGACTTGAACATCAAAGCTTTCGGCATCGCCATGCCCGAAGGCTTCTATCAAAACTATCGCAATGCAATTTCCGTCGAGCAGCCGGTGTTTCGCAATGGCGGCTATCTGTACGGGGGCTACAAGATCGGCGACGGGAATTTTCAGCCCTGGTTCAAGGAACGCGAAACGGACGAGGGCGGCGAGTTCTCGGTCGGCGCGGGTGTGCCGTTGTTGAAGGGACGCGCGATCGACAAGCGGCGGGCGGCGATCTATCAAGCCGACTTGGCGCGCCGCGCCGTCGAACCAGCCGTGCGATCACAGATGCTGGAGTTCGTCCGCGTCGCTTCGCAAGTTTACTGGTCATGGGTGGCGGCTGGCCAATCGTTGGAAGCTCAGCGCGACTTGCTGCGGATCGCGGAAGCGCGAATTCAACAGCTCCAGGATCGTGTCGACGCGGGTGATCTGCAGCGAATCGTGCGGATCAACAACGAACAGTTGATCGCCAGCCGCGAGACCAAGGTGATCGAAGCCGAACGAAAGTTGCAGGAAGCGGCGATTAAGCTGTCGCTGTTCTTCCGCAACGAGCGAGGCGAACCAATCATCCTCGACAATTCCCGGCTGCCGCAAGCTTTTCCTGACTATACGACCGTTGGTCCACGACAAGTCGAAGCGGACATTGAATACGCCATCAGTGCCTCGCCCGACTTGGCGGAACTGAATCTGATCGCGCGACAGGTCCAAGTCGATCTGCAAAACGCGGAAAACATGCTGTTGCCGAAGCTCGACGCTCAACTGCTGGCTTCCAAGGATGTCGGGGCGCCAACCAGCGACAAGAAGGATAAGACGCCATTCGAGTTGGAAGCGGGGTTGTATGGCGAAGTGCCCCTGCAACGGCGCGAAGCCCGCGGAAAGATCACAACGGCCCGTGGCAAGCTGGCGCAAATCAGCGCCAAGCAGCAATTCGTGGTCGATAAGGTCCGAGCTTCGGTGCAGGATGCCGCCTCCGCGTTGCAAGCCGCGGCGGGCCGAATCGAACGGGCCCAAGCGAATCTGAATTTGGCTCGCGAGACGCGCGACCTCGGTCGCCTCCAATTCGAGGCGGGTGACATCACGCTGATCGAGTTGAATATCTACGAACAATCGGTCACCGACGCCCAGCTACTGCTTATCGCGGCGCAAGCCGACTTCTTCTCGGCGCTGGCAAGCTACCGCGCGGCAATGGCGATTGACCCCTTGGAAGGCTTCCAACCGAATCCGTGAAACGCCGAGCCAAGCGGCAATCGCACCTTGTATATTCACGTCGCGACCCCGTTCGGGCATCACTCCACCCAATGCAATACGTCGCGGACAACGGACCAGCGGCGCTGGTCGGGGTCGGCGACTTTGCCCAAAATCCAGTGGTCGTAGTATTGCTGCATTGTGCCATCCTTCTTGCGCAAGATCATCCAGTGTTCCAAGAAGTCTCGCATCTCCGCGTCGCGAGCGCCGATCGCATAGAACAAAGGCATTGATATTCGGCGACCAGCGGGGACGACGACTTCGAATTCTGGATATAACAGCGTGAAGGCAGAGCCGCTCTCCGCGCTAATTAGCAGTGCGTCATACTCCTGCCAGTCGCCGTCAAAGAACTGTTGACTAGTGGACAGTTCCACAAACTCCGCTTGCGGCAACGATTCACGCAGTCGGTCCACAAACCCGCGACTTAAATCCACGAAACCAATTCGCAAGGATTCGATCGCTCGCAATGAGTCGAGCGAACGGAACTCGCGGGCTCGGTAGTCCGGCACGACCAGCGCCAGTGTCACATCCATATAGGGTGTCGTGTGCTGCATGCTACGCGAGCGTTCGAGCGTCCCGACAAGCCCGGACATGACAATGTCAAAATGGTCGTCGGACAATTGCGATTGCAGCGTGTCACGATCGAAGCGGACGAATTCCAAGCGTACTCCCAAGTCCCGAGCTAGTGCGTGAGCCAGATTGATATCAAATCCCACGAGTTCCCCCCGAATATTAAAGAATGCGAATGGTAGTTTGTCTTCGTTGTATCCCACGCGTAGCACGCCTCGACGACGTACGCGGTGAAGCAAACTCTCGCCCAGCAATAGGGGATCGGGATTCGGAGCCGACTCGCCAACCACGGTTGCTCGAGCCGGCTGCTCCAACAATTGCATGTGGGCGATCACATCTTCCTTACGTTCCACATAACGTAGCGTGCCCGATAATCCGAAGCGAATGGTCACACACATGGCAACGCCTAGCACCGTGACAATTCCCAGGAATCGGACAATGGGAAACCACTGAATTCGGAGCTTGCCGAGAAACGCCGACGTGGAGATCAGCGTGAAAGTCGCGAAATGGATAGCCCCCAATGCATCGCCAAGCCGCTCGCCGTAAACCCCCGATAACAGAAACAGTTGAAACATATCGTGGGGCAAGTGCAGCATGTCCAACAGAAACGGCGTGGCCACGATGGGCCCCGAGAAATAGCTGAACAACCCGGCCGAAAGAAACGCGGGATATTCATGAGGCGCCAAGGCATGCCCCGAAAACCAAGCTGCGAACGGTATAAAGATTAACCCCAGTAGCTTGCCCACATGAGGCATGGGGTAAGCGACCGGGTACAGCACATCGACGGCTGGAGCCGAGGAGTCTTCGTTGTCGCTGGAAAGCCCGCGAACCAGTTTTTCCGTTTCCACAATCAAGAGCGGCAGCACCACGATGAGCTTGCCAGTCGCAAACGCCGTAATCATCGCGTCTCGTGAAACAGTCAGCACATCGCGATAACGAAACGGCGTGCAGGTGGCCACCAGCCACGGCAGCACAACGAAACCCACGAAAAGCGATCCCGCCGTATAGGCCACGAAATACGCCTGCAAGCGAATCGCTTCGGCCAACGAGATCGTGCCGGTGGTGCTGGCGGCGATGGCAAAAACGCCAATCGGCGTTAACCGGACCACATAATAATTGATGTGAATTAGCGCCTTTCCCAAAATATCCAACTGGGTAATCAATACCTCTCGATTGGAGATTCCCGACAAAGCCAAGCCCACACAAATGCACATCAAGACCACGGCCGGAACATGATTGTCCGCGAGGGCGTCGAAGATGTTTGCGGGAATGAACACGGAAACCAAATCGATCTCTCGTGGCGGGGCGACGATGGCGGTGCTGAAGAATGAACCCGATTTCCATTCAGGAAATGTGTTGGACAACGCGAATACATTGAACAATGCGACGCTCCAGAGCGTCGCCAACGTCAATCCCCCAATCATGGCCAAGCGGCGGCTTTGTCGGCGCGATAAGCGGCCCAAATTGGCAATTAACGAGACGATGATGTATGGCAGTGCCGTCATTCGCAGCAAGCCGACGAACATGTCTCCCACGACCGTCAGCTTCGCGCAGTACTCGCCAAGAAAGAGGCCGGTGGCGATACCCAGGCCAAGCCCGCACAAGATGGCCGACGTGAGGTTTCCACGTGGAATCCGAATCGCCGTTCGATTGGTTGTTCGTTCGGATTGGGTGGCGGCTGGTGAATTCATCGCGGGCGAGTCGATGGCTGGATCGTGCGGAGACACGCCGACGGGCGATTAATGATTCGCCGTCGGCGCGTATCCGTGAGACGGTGCATAGTGCAAGTGCGTTCGCCACGGCGGGGCCACAAGCAAACGGTCGAGACTCGCATTCTAGCAATGTGCCAAACGCCGCACATACCAATGTGCCGGACGCTGCCGAAATCACGGAACGAGCGTGTCGAGCGACTCGTCACCGTTACAGATCACCCCACGGTGGTCGCAAGTTCGCTCGCACGACGGCCACCGGTGAGTTGGGTCGGGCCTACGGCAGCGGTTGGGCCGCGCGGAGATACGCGAACAGATCGCGTATCTGTTGCTCGTCCAACGGCTTCAGGATGCCCTCGGGCATCACACTGCGGGGAATGGCTCGCATTTCCTCAATCGAATCGCGAGCAATGACTTGGCTTTGGCCATCGACACTTTTCAAGACAACCACCTGATTGTCTTGATCCGCAATGAACCCATTCAACGCTCGGCCGTCGTCGGTCAGGATCACGAAGTTCTCGAAACCTTCACGAATCTCCAAGCTAGGATTCACGATATTCACCACCATCCGGCGGAGATCGTCTCGCTTGAAACTGGTTAGGTCCGGCCCAATTTGTCCGCCTTGGCCGAACAGCGTATGGCACTTGCCACAGTGCTGGCCGAAGAGCGCTTTGCCCGTATACGGATTGCCTGGAACCGAGTTCACGATGTTGGTGAAGCGTTCGACGTCTTGCTGCATTTGAACCGTGTTGGCGCCTTCGACACTGCCCCATTGTTTGCCGACGGACGCGGCGATTGAACGATCTGAATGCAGCAACATTTTGCGGACAATCACGAGCGGCACATCGTCGCGCGGGATGTCGCCCGATTCCAACGCGGTCAGCAATGACTTGGTCCAAGCCGGACGGCTGGCAATCGTGCTCAGCGCGACTTCGCGCACTTCGGCCGGGAAGTTCTTTAGCTGACGAACCAGCGCGACGCCGATCTCCGGGGAATCGTACGATTGAAGTGCCGTCAGTGCCGCGGCTCGAAGCGCTACGGATTGGGCTGTCGTCGCCAACTGCAATAGTGGAGCCACGGCTCGTGGTTCTCGAATATCGCCGAACACACCCACGTACATCACACGATCAGCAACCGGTGACTTCTCATCGGCGATCAGCCGCAACGATTCGTCAATCGCCTGAACTTCGCCGCGCCGCAGCCGCAACGCCAACGATCCACCACCGACCTCTGCCATGGCCGCTAACAATTCATCGGGGAGATTGGCCAACGAACGGCCCTGATATGCCGTTTCAAAACCTTTGAGCAACAATTCCGCGTCGGGCTTGGATGGAGCAAGACGTAGCAATTGTGCGCAGGTCACGAGATCGCGCCGCGTGCCGGCCTGCGCATAACGCCGCATCAAGCGTTCAAGAATGTGCTGCTTAACCAGCGGTTCTTCCCAAAGCGAATCTTCGTCAAACATTGTCAACACGGAGTCGCGATGGGATTCGGCGTGAGCTTCGATCGCCCACCATAACAGTAAGGGGATATGAGGGTCTGAAATATCTTCCGTGCGACGCAACAACCGTTCGACAATCGCCACAGCTTGATCCGCCGGCAATCGTCGCGCGGAACAAGCGATCTGACTACGCGTTTCGACATTCAATTCGGACTCGGCCAACCGAGTCAATTTGCTGGCCAACTCCGGAGAGACTTGGCCGTCGTCACACATCAATCGCACGGTCCACAATCGAACATGAGGATCGTCATGGTCGAGCAACTCGGCTGCGGTCGCCTCATCCAAACCGCCTCGCCAATGCAGAGCCCACAGCGCTTCGAGCGCAAGTTGATCGGTATTCTTGTCGATCAACGTTTTTAGTGCCACGTTGGTCTGAGTGTCGTCGGCGGCATTGCGGCGTTGGCCGAGCAACCGCAGCGCTGTCTGGCGAGTCCAACGGATCGGCGAACGAAGTTGCTCGATCAACTCGGCATTCGACATTCGTTCTAGGTTTACGATTCGGCCTGGTGCTGCGTCCTTTGCCCTCAGCCGATAGACCCGGCCGCTTTCGGGCGTGACACGGCCTTGATAATGGCTGGCGTGATCGATGCGCTGCTCGTAAAAGTCCGCCACATAGATCGCGCCGTCGGGGCCTTCCTGGATATCGACCGGCCGGAACCACGTGTCGTCGGTCGTCAGCGGATGGCCGGTGTCTTTGGTGCGGAATGTCGAGCCATCCGGCTCAATTTGGCTCATCACCACATGTCCTTGAAGCGGACCAACGCCGAACAACTTGCCCTGGTAGTCGGGTGGCAGCGCGTGGCTCTCATAAATCAAAAACGTGTGCGTGAAACGCGGCACACTGTGATGTTTCATTTGGGGGAAGTATCCAAACGAGTACGGATTGGAGAGGTCCCCGTGCTTGCCGAAGCCCTTTTGGAAGTAGCCGCCTTGCACATAATGGAATCCGCGGGTGTCTCCGCCATTGTGGCCGGAATAGATGCGTCCTTTACTATCAACCTCGACACCAAACGTGTTGCCTCCTCCTTCCGCGAAAATCTCATAGCGACGTGTCGGTGGATGATAACGCCAAATTAGCTGGCCCATTGAATGCACGGGTGGATCCTGGGAACCGTATAGACGAACGTCGCCAGTAACCGTGCTGCCTTGCGCGGCGTACAGCCAACCGTCGGGTCCCCAACGAAGGCTGTTGGCGACGGAATGCGAGTCCTCGATTCCGAAGCCTTCCAAATGCACTTCGGGATCACCGTCTGGGCGATCATCCTGATTCGCATCTGGATAGAACAGCAAATAGGGTGGATTAAGAACCCACAATCCATTTCGATCCAATGCGAAAGACGAGGCTAAGCTTAGACCCTCGACAAACGTCTTATGTGAGTCGTACTGGCCATCGCCGTCGGTGTCTTCATGCACGCTGATTTTGTCCGCGCCTGGAAAGTGGTGAGGCGGCGGCGGGGGAACCTTGTCGTAGACACTGCGGAGGAATTTGTCTCGGCTGATCATTGTCAGCCCCGCGGGATTGGGATACTGAAGATACTGCATCACCCACAAACGGCCGCGAGCGTCCCACTTGATCGACAGAGGTTGTCCAATGTGTGGCTCGGAGAGGACGGCGTCGATCGCCAAGTCATCGGGGATCTGAAATCGCTTTCGCGACTCCGCCACGCTGAGCGGGCCTTCCTCGTCGCTGAGTTGTTTCAACGTCCGTTCAGCTTCTTCCGCGGAGATAATCGTCGCATACGTCGCGTCGACTGGCACTTTGTTGCGAGCCGAAAGCTTGGCCCAAGCCAGATTATCGCCAGGAGTCGCCTGCCAAACTCCGGCGAGTCGGATGGCCTGTGAACCGCCGAACAGCACGGGGGCCGCCACGTTGAAATTACTGCGGGCGTCGCGCTCGTAGACACGCAGCGCAACCAAATTCGCTTCACCGAACAGCACATCGTTCGCCGGTATTTTGAACCGTAAAGACACACCCAACCCGCTGCGAAATTCCGGTGGGAATGTGCCAAGCGATCCGATCAGCTTGCCGTTGAAGTACACTTCCCGAGCGTCGTCGACCGCTTCGACAAATAGCGTCAAATCGTTTCCCTCCCAATCGCGCGGCGGTTGCACGACGGATCGAAACCACTTGTGTCCTTCTCGCGAAGCGTAGCGGCCGCCTGGCGATTTCTTCCAGGAATCAGGAATCGCCAACAAGTCCCATTGAACTTCCGCCGGCGACTCGGACTCGCGAGTGGATTGGTCCTGCGCGACTGTTTGGCAAGCGAAAGTTGGCCAGAAGACTACGGCGCTGATGTAAAGCGATATGATGCCAAGTAACGACCGATTTCGACTGCGGCGAATCATTGGCGACAACTCCGGAAGGAAAGTCGGGGCAGGGCAGGGGAGGTTGGAACGAAACGCCCAGCAAGTCTTGCCGAACGCTCCTAGTGTAAGCAAACACGGGGCGGAGTTCACGCGTGTTGGACTGTCGACCCCGAGCGGCGAGCGCAGTGCTGGGAAGCAACGGCCTGCAACAATGACCTTGAACGCCGTTCGCCCTCTCCAGCCGAATCGGCGGCGGCTATTCACCGATTTTGTGTTTGGCCTGCGGCGCGCGATCGTCTTCCGCGAAACGAAACGGTTTGCCTCCTAGAAAATCGACACTCGTGATGGTCGGGCACCAGTGCCGCTCGACATGAGCAATTACAAGGTCGTTGCCTTCAAAATGACCGACATGTGGCGGCTGACGCGGGTTGTACATCGAGTCAGTCATGTCTCGCATCAGCGTTACGTTTTGGCCTTGATACGTCATCTGGCGAATGCCAAATGGACGCCCTAACACACACATATTGGTATGCACGCCCATAACAATGACGTTGGTAATTCCTCGCTGTTTCATCAAATAGAAGGCTTCCGCGTTATCGGTGATCGCGTCCCCGTCCGCGATTTCAATGGCCTCGTGTTGCCGCGTGTAGAACCGCACTCGCTCGCGCGGCGCCGCATCGTCGCAGGGTTCGCTGTCGGTGATCGGCAACGGCGGTTCGTGTTTCGAGTCGAGATAACACCAACCGGCCAAAGGGACCGTCGTTTGCACGGGTGGCGCTTGTCGGGCCAGTCGGCGCTGTGGCGTGTCCTCATACTTATCGAGGCAACCGCTGGGACAATGGATGATTAAGACACCCCGTTGCCGAGCCGCGGCGATTACTCGATTCATTCTCGGCGCCATCTCGGCAACTCGCCGTGCCGACGCCCGACAGTAGTGGTCGTCCCACATATCACAAATGACGATGGCCGTCGCTCGTGCATCCCACGTTGTTTCCCTTTCTATCGTGAGCCACTCGCCACTCTTCGCGGGCTTTTCAACTTGCGAACGCATGTGGAGCGTAAGTTTCTCACGGTCGGGTTCGTCGCCAAATATCGCGGAAGCGGTTGTGGCGAGCATCAGCAACGAGAGGGCAGGAAATCGCAGCATGGCTTGCGCCTCGATGAGAGCATACTTAGCGGTCGGTCAGCGATCGGGGGCGATCGACGGTGCTTTGACCGTAACCGTCCTGACTAGCAAGTGCAACGGTTGTCTACGACATTTGGCAAAATGGCGGGAACTGTCGCTCGCGAAGCTGCGAGCGAGCGCTTGCCTCGCGCCGGCGTCAATGCGAAGATGAAGCGGACGAATTCGTCGTACCGGCGCGAGTCAAGGATGGCTTGGCGTCACCCCCCTTCAACGCTTGAGGAGTTTTGTCCGATGGTCGCCGTGATACACGACCCTGATCTGGAGCAACGGCTGATTGCCGAACGTCAGGCAGACGGTTCGGATCGATTCGATGAAGTATGGGAGGGAGTTTATAACATGGCCCCGATGCCAAATGACGAACACCAACAGCTTGTGGCCGAGTTTACCACGATATTGACCATCGTTGTGAAATGGCAGCGACTTGGCGTCGTGTTGCCGGGCATCAACGTGAGTAACAGGCGAAGCGATTGGCAACGAAATTTTCGCTGTCCCGATGTGGCGGTATTTCTCAAGCATACGAAGTCTGAGAACCGCGGTACGCATTGGTTGGGCGGCCCCGATCTGGCGATCGAAATCGTGAGCGAAGGTGATCGGACGTTCGAGAAGTTGCCTTTCTACGGTGAGATTGGCACGCGCGAGTTGCTGGTCGTCGAGCGCGATCCCTGGCGTCTGCGTTTGTATCGTTTGGAAGGAACTCACTTGGTCCTGGCCGGAGAGTCGACAGCGATGGATCCGATATCCCTCATGAGCGAGGTGGTTCCTCTATCCTTCAAGCTCCAATCCGATGTCGCAGTGGAACAAGTTGATGGAGACCGGCCTTGTATCGTGATTCACAGTCAGGAGGGATCGCAACAGTGGACGATTTGATGTTGCGCGTTCACCTGTTGCCGGACTTAGTCGAGCCAATGGCATTGAAGGATGGCGTCGTTGTCGTCACTGATGTGTTGCGAGCGACGACCACTATTACAACGGCGCTAGAGCATGGCGCCAAGCGTGTCATTCCTTGTCTTGAAGTGGACGAGGCTCGCCGTGTGGCTTCCGAACACCCACAGGCTGTGTTGGGGGGAGAGCGTGGTGGATGTCCCATTCCAGGGTTCCATTTCGGCAACTCACCCGCCGAGTACCGTCATGAGCTAATTAACGGCCGCACCCTGGTCTTCACCACGACAAATGGCACGCGGGCCCTGATGCGCTGCCGTGCCGCCGCCGCGGTGTTTATCGGCAGTTTCGTGAATCTCTCGGCGGTATGTGAAGCGGTGCGAGCCTTTGACAATGTACATTTGCTGTGTGCGGGAACCAATGGCCAGATAACGAGCGAGGATGTACTCTTCGCGGGCGCCGCAGTTCATCGGTTATCAAATATGCAGGGAGACCGCTTTGCTCCAAGTCGCTGGAATGATTCCGCTCAACTGGCGTTTGAGTTTTGGCGCTGCCGCGTACCGAACATCACTCGCGAGCAGGTTGAAAACTCGTTGCGACTTAGCCACGGGGGGCGAAATCTCACCTCGCTTGGTATGCAAGATGATATCACCCTAGCATCACAGGTTGACAAATTCTCGTGTGCTCCCCACTTGAATTTGCATGCTTGGGAGATACGAAAAAGTTAGTCTTCCGAGGAAGCGGACGGTTCCGTCAGTCGAATTGTTCGAGCGATGCGAAATCCCAGATATGGTCGGCGAGAAGCGGCGGCGTGATCGTCGCGATGAGCCGATCGAGCGTCGCGCGGTTGAAAGAGAAACGCGCCACCGCGACAAATCATGTTGGTCGAACGCTCGATGGGATTCATGGTCACACTGTCCGCGGCGGACGATAAAGCGATGGAAAATGGTGGCTTCCATTCGGCCGGCGTGGCATTCCACTCCATGGCGTTTCCCAGCATGCCAAACAGTCCCCAGTCATTGGGGATTTTCGATATGGTTGGCCACGCATGATAGTTTGCATTCGCGGAGGTCCACGCGTAATCGGACAACAACTCCGGCGCCCATCCATAGTACCGAGGCGAACTCGTTCCAGCTCGGCAAGCGTACTCCCACTCCACATCCGTGGGCAGACGGTATCCGGTCCGTTCCAAATAATCCTTGGGTAATCGCATGCCGGGACTTATTTGTTCCCGAGGCGGAAAACACATTTCCGACTCCTCCACGCCCTCTTGTTCGCTAAGCCACCGACAATAGCGTGCCGCATCATACCAATCGACTTCTTGTACAGGGCTATCCGGGCCGGAACTGTAATCGTCTGAATACGTGAAAGCGGGATGAAACTGCAAGAACTGCTCGATGGTAACCTCGTGCGCGGCGATTGCAAACGTTCCGCGGATGCGAAACTCCTGCTGTAGTTCGTGATGATGATTTCGTCCCGGTTCATTGCCGGGCGAACCCCGTAGATAGTCGGCTGGGCCGGCAATAATGACCATCGTCTGTCCGGACGGCGCCACGTACCACTCTCTCAAACTTAATGGATCGTGACTCGACGAGGAAGAGTTCGGCAAATCGTCCTCCCCGTGACTGAGTGCCAGATCATCGCTCGCAACCAACAAATCCGGCCGGTCCCATTCGCGCAGCAGATACTCGCACGCCCCGTGAACTCCCGAGTCGGGATGCGTGCGATGAAGCTTTGAGGCGAGGGAGAGCACATCCTTCACGATTGTTGCGCGAAGGTCCGAATGGTGATATCGCGCCAAGCCTACCAGTAGCGCCTGGGGCTCGCCGCGATGAGCGGAATTGTGTGAAATCTCGCTTAGGCGTTTAAATAGGATTTCTGGAGGAGCCGCATGTGTGGAAAAGCGGCGGATCAGGTAGGTGCGAAGTTGAGGACGTGCCGACCTCGACAGTAGCGGCCAAACTTCGTCCGAATGTCCTAGGAGGACTAATAATAGCGCCGCGTTGGCTTGCCGACTAGCTAACAGGTCTTCCTGTTCCAGCGAAATTCGAGGGCGTAGCCAGACGCTGGTGGCCTGCAACATACGATCCGCCCCGACGCCAGCGACGCTAATCGAGATCGGCCGGAATCCTTCGGCCGCGTACTTCGCGACAACGAATCGAATGTTCGTCCAATGAAGTCGGTGGAACTGCACGCGACTCATACATTGTGCCGTTCCACCAACATCCACCAAAGGATGCTGTTCCACTCTCCTCTCGTTCGGGGCCCAGTCGAACATCAATCTGTGTGCGGTGTGAACCGCATTTGGTTTCATAGTCCTGGAGAAAGTCGTCCCAAGCATCAACATAAGTGGGATGTGACCTTAGTTTCCATCGAACCGAGGTATAGAAAGGTTGACGTGTCTCGACGTCATTCAGCTTTAGATTCGTTCGCGGAACGAAACCTCGTTCATTTAGCGGTTGCCAATAATCCGCGTGGGAATCTTCAGAGATCTGGAGATACAGAGTGGCGTCATCCACTGGGAAAAGCGACTCGGATCGCATCCACAACAATGCAAACTGGGGCGACGCGTCATCAACGGCTTCATAGCTGGCCACATCCGCGATCAGCCAACCTTGCTCGTGCAAGATGCGATCCATCTCGCTCGCGTCTTCAGCAGACATCCCCGCGCGGAATCGAAACTCGCCGCCGTCACGCTCCCACACGGCGGCGACTCGCTGCTGCGTCCCTGAAAGATACGGGCGAACGCAGATAGGCCGATATCCGACAGTTGCCAGCGTGGCCGCCAATCGCTCGAATTCAGTTAAAGGCAGAGTTTGGCAATAAACAAAACTCTCAAATGCCTTGCCGCTGGATGCCTCGATCTGTCTTTGTGCATCTGCTGGTATCGGCAAGGTGGTGGAAGATCCGGGTAATGGAGGCCACTGGGGATGCGCTTCTTGCCGTAACTCATCTCGCATACGTTGGATTGCCACATTGCGATGTTCGCGCAACCGCGGCAACAAGGCCGGAAAATGCGGGCGTCAGCTTCCAATACAAGCTCGCTTAGCAACTGGCCGTCGTCGCCACCGAATATGGCAACGGCGTGCGCTGCATTGAGTCGTTGATCTTCGGTCAGGTCCGTGTCGCCCGCCGGTCGGCACAGTTCCGCGCAAGGTTCTACCAGTTTGTGTCGAATGGGACGCAGGGTCTCCGTCCAATCGGGCGCCACCAGCACATTCTGTGAGACTAATAGTGTGGCCACATTATGTGCGTGTGCGTCCCAGCGATCACTCTTGGTGTCGAATTCGGCCAACAAGCTCGCAGCACGTAATCGTTCGTTATGGTCGGCATCGGCGCTGGATACCAGTTCCCATAGCGACTCGGTTAACGCATGCTTATAGGGAGTGAGTGTCTGGCGAATAACAGTCAGCTCGGCTGGTGTGGCGGAGAGAGCGCGCTGTCGAAGGAAGTTGATTTGTTCTTCGTCATCGCCCGCCAATGCGAGGCTGGCGTGCAGCCGAGCCGAACTTGTTGGCGGCTCGGTCTCAAATACGGAGCGCACCCTAGGTTCGACGATCGACCAGAATGGCCGCATGGCGTTGATGATCTCTGGGGTTTCCGTCACTTGTGCGTCGACCAGTCGGTCCACCAACGCTTGGCCATGTCGAGTCCGTTCGCGATGCTCCAGCGAAGCTTTTCCGCTCCATGCTATTAGGATGAGAGCTATAACCGAGAATGAAATCAGCGACCAGCGTTTTAACAACCGATGGTCGGCCGCTCGCATCATGCGTGCTTCACCTTCGCTCCAAAATGCCGTCTTGGTGTGTCGGCGGATGGCGAGGTATTCCCAGGTGCTGGGTAAGTGACGAGCCTCGGGTTTCGCGTTCCAGATTTTTGCCAGGTCAGCTAGTCGCAATTCAGCTCGGCCTCGGGGAGTCTCCTTCTGTTTGCGCTCGAGCCAGTCGCGCAAGGACGGCACGAGGAAATCATGGGTGAGTTGATAATATGCTTGCTTCTCAATCTTGGAGGCCGATTCCAAAAGTTCCGGTGGGTCCGCGGGAGTAATGAGGCGCAGCTCATTGTCTAACAGTCTTAGAAGTTCCTCGAACCGCGAGGCAGTTGCATAACCGGAAGCAGATTGCAGCTCCCGATAGGAACGACGACGCCCTCGGATATCGCTGCCGGCTTCGGGCAACAGCGCGGCTAGGACACGCCTCGCCGCGCTCTGGTGGAGACGGTGATTGGGAGTCGCGTCGCCTCCCTCGAACGTTTGTTCCAAGAACGCGGCGCCGACCCCATGAGCTCCGCCCAAGTGCCGCAGGGTGGCCGGAGTCCAAGGTTTCCCTTTCACCATTTCGCTGAATATCGCCAAATGGATACAAACGACTCGTCCCGCCGTGGACAATTGATCGACGGCCAAGTCGATAAATCGCTGTTGTTCGAACGTCATCTGGCGGGGGTCCAATGGCAAATCTTCATTCGCGCGGCCAAACGCGGCAAGCACGCGTTTGGCATGTTTGGCGCGAAACAGATCCACGGCGTTGGCATTTTGGCCATCCAACATGCGAACTTCCAGTTCTCGCATGAATCGAGTCGCCGCCATCCAGTAGTCATCGCGGACCAGTAGCAAACATTGGACTCGACCACCGTCTGTTTGCCGCAAAGCCTCGGCCAATTCGGAACCTTCCCGATCGCCATGGGAATGGAGCCACTGTTCGAATTGATCGATTACCAATAGCAGCTTGCACTCGTTGTCCAAGCCACCACCCTGGCGAATATAGGCTAATGCGCGAGCGAGACCGTAATCGGCGGGGATCTCCAAACTATGAGACCTCAGTCGCTGAAGTAGGCGAGATTCGGTGTCACGTTTCGTGGCTTCCACGTAAATCGTGGTAATGTCACTATTGAGTCGCGGTATGATCCCCGCGCGTACCAGCGAGGACTTTCCACAGCCGCTGGGGCCATATAACATACCCACGGAAAACGTTTTGCCGCGGTCGCATTCGTCAATTCTGCTTTTCCAAAAGCGAATACTTTCGGGCAATCCTTCCCGTCCGCGTGGACCCGGTAGTAAATCCAAAAAGAAGTCGGCGTCATTGGGTTCAAATGCTCGCAATCCTTTGGGAACGACGCGCAGAGCATTATGAGAGGCATTGGGCAAGTAGGTGGAGGACGGCGCGTTCCTAGGCGTGGTCGAGTCCAGCGAGCGGCCGGTAACTCCGGACTCCGCCGATAGTCCCGGACCGACGGAATCTGCCTCGGACTGGGAGGGACCGCCACCGTGAAGTCGGGCCAGCAAGGCTCGCAGGTCGTCGGCAAAATCCTTGGCGGTCGTATATCGCTCCGTGGCTCGCTTGGCGAGCGCTTTAAGGCAGATGCGTTCCAGTTCGGCTGGGATGGTGTCGTCGATTTGCCGTGGCGGGCGTGGCTCGTGGGTAATAACGCGATGAAGCACGCCGGAACGCGAGGCGCCGCGAAATGGTCGACGCCCCACGATCAGCTCATACAAGATCACACCCAAACTGAAGATGTCCGAGCGACCATCCACGCGGTGACCTTCGCCGCGGGCCTGCTCGGGACTGGAATAGGCTGGAGTTCCAACGTACCGCGGCGAAGAATCAAGGCTGTCGTCTTTTAGGGCTAGTCCAAAGTCGACGACGAATGGCAATCCTTGCTCATCCACGAGGATATTGCCGGGCTTGAGATCGCGGTGGATCACATTGGCCATATGACCATAATGGACGGCGTCGGCCACGGTCGCCATCAGCGAAATCGTATTCAGTAGTCCCAGGCGTCCTTGCTTCATGCGGGTCGCCAGCGTGACGCCTTCCACATACTTCATCACGATGAAGAAGGGACAGAATTCGTCGGAGCCAACATCATAAACGGGAACGATGTTGGGATGATCGAGAGCGCCCACGGCGCGAGCCTCGGCCAAATATTCATCGGCAATGGCCGGATCGGAGACGAGATGTGCGTGCGGCGTTTTGATGGCGACGCGTCGTTGCACCTG
>JAWKTM010000087.1:0-26954 GCA_041399085.1 Pirellulaceae bacterium | reverse complement strand
TTGAATAATTATGGTAGCCCCAGATCATGCCCACCAACCCTCTGAATCGCCCGACGTTGGTTCTGAATCGAAATTGGCAGGTTATTAACGTCGCCACCGTGGCCCGCGCGCTGGTGTTGCTGTGGAACGAGGCGGCGCGCGTGGTCGATCCCCAGGACTATCAAACCTATTCCTGGGACGATTGGTCCAAGTTGCGACCGGCCGAGGGCGAGAGCTTTATCCAAGCTGTGCGTTTTCGGCTGCGAGTGCCGGAGGTCGTTACGTTGACCGCCTTCGATCGACTGCCGTCGACTCATGTCGCATTCAGTCGCCGTAACATTTTCAAACGCGACCATTACACGTGCCAGTACTGTGGCAAGCAACCTGGCGCCGACGAGCTGACGGTGGACCACGTTGTACCACGCGCCCAAGGCGGGGAATCGCGTTGGGACAACTGCGTTCTGGCATGCGTGGACTGCAACGCCCGCAAGGCCGATCGCACGCCGGATCAAGCTCGCATGCGGCTGAAGCAGACACCAGCACAACCACGCTGGAATCCGCTGTATGCCACGCATGGACCGCGAATCGCGAGTTGGTCGAAGTTCGTCAGCGAAACGTACTGGAACGTGGAGCTGGAAAAGTAGTATCCAGGACTCTCCCGACCTCAATGATCGGGAGAGTCTTATCTTTTGCGAGTGCCGCCGCACTTTTTGTTCGAACGTCTAACTACGCATCGTTATGGTATGAGGATTTAGGCCCGACGGCGGTCTTCCCGACGGCGGTCGGATTCGCGCAGTAGCTTCTTACGCAGACGAATCTGAGTGGGTGTGATTTCCACCAACTCATCGTCCTCGACGTATTCCAAGGCGGCTTCCAAAGAAAGGCGACGCGGCGGCTTCAGCAGAATATTGTCGTCGCTGCCCGCGGCGCGGATATTCGTCAACTTCTTCTCCCGCGTGGGATTCACCGTCAGATCATTCTCACGGGCATTTTCTCCCACAATCATTCCCTCATAGACATCATCACCCGGAGCCACAAACATCTCGGCTCGCTCTTGTAAACCGTCCAGCGCCGAAACCCACGGCGCGGCCCGTCACATTCGAGATCATTACACCGTTGGCGCGCGGCATGTCGCCTTCGCCCATGGTTTGTATCCCTGAAAGCGATGGTGGATCACCGCGGTCCCCTGCGTCGCATTCAACATTCGGGTGCGGATGCCGATCAAGCCGCGCAGGCCGGAATCGTGAAACGCACGATGGTAAATCGCCCGCGTCTGCATCTCGTCCAGCGTGCCGCGTCGATTCCCCACAATCTCCATGTGACGGGACCAAGGTTGTCGGTAGGCACTTCGACCGTCAGCGTCGAACGGTTCGTGAACCACGCCATCCACTTCACGTGAATCACATGCGGTTTAGCGACCGACAACTCATACCCCTCGCCCGCATCGTCTCGATCAACACCGACAAATGCAATACGCCGCGTCCAGACACCGCGTAGGCGTCGCTTCGCTTCGGCTTGTCGGACTCGCGAGGCCATTCTTCTCTAGCTCTCGATGCAAACGCTCGCCTTTGCCGCGTCGTCACATGCTGCCTTCGCGGCCGGCGAACGGAGAACTGTTAATCGAAAGATCATCTCTAACGTCGGCTCGTCCACCGTCGCGTGGCAGCGGCCGCTGTTCCTTTGCACAAACCGTGTCGCCAATATCAATGTCGTCGATCCCCACCAAGGCCACCACATCACGGCCGTGGCCGCATCTTTCACTTCCGTCCGTCCCAATTTGTGAAATACGTGGACGGCGTTAATCACTGGCTTCCTCAATCTCATGGGCTTTCAGCACTTCGGCATACTGCCCTTGGCGAACGGTTCCAGCTATGTATCCGCCCGATCGCGATACGCCCTACGAATTCCGACCAATCCAACGTAGTGACCAACATCTGCAACGGTTTCCTCGGGTTCGACATCCGGGCCCGGAATTTCTTTCAGCACCATGTCCAACAGCGGGTGGATCGAATCCGTGCGAACATTCGGATCGTGCGTGGCATAACCTTCGCGTACTCGCGAAAATACTGAGGAAAGTCGTCCAGATGAGCGTCGCCGCCCAATTCCATCAATAGCTCAGGCAACTTCGTTCACGACTTCGTTGATGCGAGCGTCGGGACGATCGATCTTGTTGATGACCACGATCGGCCGCAAACCACATTCAGGTGCCGCTTGGACAGCACGAATCGAGTCTGCGGCATCGGGCCTTCCGCCGCGTCGATCAACACCAAAGCGCCCGTCCGCCATCCCCAACACGCGCTCGACCTCGCCGCCAAAATCGGCGTGCCCCGGCGTGTCGATCACACGTTAATTTTGACGCCCTGGTAGGGTAAAGCGATGTTCTTGGCCAGAATCGTGATGCCCCGCTCGCCTTCGAGTTCGTTCGTGTCCAAGTCTGGCTCTGCTGTAACTCGAATCGCGGAACTGGCCGCTTTGCCGCAACAAACAATCAACCAGCAGTCTTTCCGTGGTCGACGTGGGCAATAATCACAATGTTTCAGATATCGTCGCGGCGCATGGACGTTAAACACCTTGGTTGAGCTGAAAAAGTCGAACCGGTCATCATAGCAGTGAGCGGAATACCGGCAAGGCGATGCAACGGTTGCGGCACAGACCACGGCGAACATAATATCGGTTCGCATTCGCCCCATTCTTTTCGTCAGGAGAAGTCTCATGTCGTGGATTCACCACAGTCGCCGCGTTCGCCTCGGTACGGTCGCCATTGCCACGATCTGCCTGTTCAACGTGTCGCCCGCGGACGCCGCCACTCCGGCCGAGGAAGCTCGATTCTTGCTAGAACAATCCGGCATAACCGGCGGATTCGTCGTGCATCTCGGGTGCGGCAACGGCGAGGCGACCGTGGCGTGCCTGCCAACGACCGCTCCAAGTGCAAGGGCTATCGTCCGACGCCGCGCAGAAGTTGCGGAAGCTCGCGAACGTCTGACCGAACAAGGCAGCTATGGGCCCGTGGCTGTCGACACGTTCGACAGCCGAACGTTGCCAGCCATCGACAATCTCGTCAACTTGGTCGTGGTCGACGGCGAATCGGTAGCGCTGGGACGAGTTGCTCCGAGTACTCACGCCCAACGAGTCGCCATGATCCGCGACGGCGACCAATGGTCGAAGCTCACCAAACCTTGGCCGGAAATCGACGACTGGACTCATTATCTCTACGACTCGAAGGGAAACGCCGTGGCTCACGACCAGCAAGCCGGCCCGCCGCGTCATTTGCGGTGGCTCGGCGGCCGCTGGTCGCGCTACCACGATCGCATGGCCAGCATGAGCGCGCTCGTTTCCGCCCGAGGCGAATCTTCTACATCATGGACGAAGGCTCGCGCGTTTCGATTCAATTGCCGCCACGCTGGACACTGCTCGCTCGCGACGCGTTCAGCGGCACGATTCTGGCATCAGCCAATACCGGAATGGCAAAATCATCTCTGGCCGCTTAAGAGCGGACCGACGCAACTCGCCCGGCGGCTGGTTGCTGCTGTCGACGATCGGGTTTTCGTTACGCTGGGCTTTCACGCCCCGTCACCATGATCGACGCCGGCACCGGCGAGACGCGGCGGGTATTCAGAGCCACGGCGGGCACGGAAGAGTTGTTGGTGAACAATGGACTGCTGTTGGCTCAAGTCAATCGCGGCGATGAAACCGACGACTATGCCCCGGCGCGAATGTGGGCGATCAAGGCCGCGTGGCTCGCGAGTACGCTTGGAATCAAAAGCCGCAGAGATCATGGCCATTGATATCGAAACCGGCGAAACGTGTGGAGCGCGAAGTTCACCCATGGCGCTCTTACCATGACGCTGGACGAGCAACGCGCGTGTTCCACGACGGCCAAAGGTGGTGTGTCTGGATCGCAAAACGGGCGACCAGTTGTGGACCTCGAACCGGCCGCCCGCCAGCAGACCATTACAATGAATTTCGGCCCCAAGTTAGTCGTTTATGGAGAGCGTCGTACTATTCGCTGGCGGCGATCGCACGATGAAGGCGTTCGACAGCGCCTGAGCAACATCTGTGGACCGCGCCCGCATGCTCAGTCAGGCTATCGACATCCCCCGAGGATCTGCTGGTGGCCAACGGACTGGTATGGTCCGCTCACGACTCGGACGCAAGACAGCGGCATCTACTCAGGCCTGGATCCGTTGACGGGTGAAGTCAAAGTTGAATTCCCACCGGCGGTCGACACCTGTGGTTCCATCATCGCTGTTACATTGCCAAGGGAACCGATCGCTTTATCATGCCGTCGCGAACTGGCGTCGAGTTTGTGGATACGCTGACGCAAAAATGGGACATTCATCACTGGGTGCGGCAGTTGTTTATACGGTGTAATGCCGGCGAATGGTTTGGTCTACGCGCTTCGCCTCATAATTGTGCCTGCTATCCAGAAGCCAAGTTATATGGGTTCAATGCTTTGGCGGCATCAATGAAGATCGGCTGCCGCCGCCCCGAGGACATCGACAGCGAGAGCCGTCTGCAACGTGGCCCAGCCTATAACGAACCGCTCGCATGGATGACGAAGCTCCGGTTAGCCGATTGGCCTACTTATCGCCACGATAACGCTCGCAGCGGTTCCTCGCCGAGCGAGGTCCGGCGCGGCGGCGGACGCGGCATGGCAAACGGAATTGGGTGGTCGGCTGAGCGGCGTTACGGTAGCCGATGGCAGACTCTATGTGTCCCAAGTGGATGCTCACACTGCATGGCGGATGCCATCTCGGGCGACCACTTTCTGGCGTTTCACGGCCGGTCGGATCGATTCTCCGCCCACGATTCATCAGGGACGCGTGCTATTTGGTTCGGCCGACGGCTATGTGTATTCGCTTCGCGCAACGGACGGAGCTTTGGTATGGCGTTCCGCGGCGCTCCCACCGATCGGCGGCTGATGGCGATGGAACAATTGGAATCCGTGTGGCCCGTGCATGGTAGTGTGTTGATCGAAGACGGAGTGGCCAGCTTCATCGCCGGACGTTCCAATTTTCTCGATGGCGGCATGCGACTGATTCGACTAGACGCCGTTTCGGGTCAAAAACTCAGCGAAACCGTACTCGACGATCGCGACCCGGACACTGGCGAGAATCTGCAAACTCGCCTGCAAGTACTGCAAATGCCGGTCGGATTGAGTGACATTCTCACAAGCGATGGCGAATCGATCTACCTGCGTTCGCAAATGTTCGATCGCGAAGGCAATCGCCTGAAGATGGGACCGCATTCAGGCCAAGCGGAACGTCATGGCGGCACGCAGAAAGGTGAAGGCCGACATCTGTTCGCTCCCACGGGTTTCTTGGATGACACTTGGTTCCACCGATCCTATTGGGTTTACGGCCGTAGCTTTGCCGGTGGCCATAATGGGTATTACCAAGCCGGCCGGTTCACGCCGAGCGGCCGCATGCTGGTCTTTAATGATGAGTATGTGTTTGGTTTTGCCCGCAAGCCCCAATATTATCGTTGGACGACGATCATGGAACATGAACTATTCCGTTCCAGCAAAGAGGCCGCCGACGAAGCGTATGGGGATTCCGAGAACCCCACGGAGGATGCGCCGACAACGCCACGGCCGGGGGCGGCGCGAGGCGGTGCGACTGGTCGCCAATCGAATGCCAACGCGGGCGGCCGACAAGCCAATAACCAAGCCAACAATCCGCGTCCAAATAACGGCCCATCTGGCAATAACAATGGTCGCCAACGTGGCAACAAAGCCACGGCCGATTCCATCCACTTCGGTGTGCTTCCCAAGCTGGATCCGACCGGCAAGCCGCTGACGGTCGAGTTGTGGGTGAATGCCGAACAGCCAGCGGGCGTCCTGTTGGCTCATGGCGGTCCGCAGAACGGATACGCTTTGGTGATGCGAGGCGGCAAGGCGGGCTTTGACATCCGCGCCGAGAACCAGCTTACATCCATCACGTCGTCCGATCGCATTGTGGGCCGATGGGCGCATGTGGTCGGCGTGCTTGACGAACAGAAACAAATGCGACTGTATGTGGATGGCAAGTTAGTAGCGGAAGGGAAATCGTCCGGTCTCATTTCCTCGGAACCGAAACAAGGGCTCGACATCGGCGTGGACGACGCCAGTAGCGTGGGCGAGTACGCGTCGAACGTGGGATTTGTTGGATTGATCGACGATGTGAGTATCTATCACACAGCGCTCAGCGCCGAACAAGTCGCCGCTCGGTTCGCGGATCCCCACGCTTCCATCGACGGCGTGGCTTTGGCCTTGCGTGTCTCGTTCGACAAGGCCGATGCTCAAGACGAATCGCCTCATAAACTGGCCGGCGTCATTCAAGGAGCGATCTCGACGCCTGGACAGTTCAGTCGAGCCATGAAGTTTCGAGGGGGCGGAACGGCGGCGGCGAGCAATAACCGCCAACCGGCCAAGGGATCGTTCGTGGAACATCATTGGAATCAGGACTTACCAATGTTCGTCAGCGCTTTGGCCTTAGCCGGAAAAACTCTCTACGTGGCCGGGCCTCCGGACATGGTGAACGAGGAGGAGTCCTTCGCACGGCTGACGGAGCGCGATCCTCGCGTGCAAGAGCAACTGGCCCAACAGGCCGCGGCGTTGGAAGGCCAGCAAGGAAGTCTCCTTTGGGCCGTTCGGCCGGAAACGGGAGAGCGTTTGGCGACGATTCAACTGCCGGCATTGCCGACTTGGGATGGCATGGCCGCTGCCCGCGGACGGCTCTATCTGTCCACGCAGGACGGCAAAATTACCTGCTGGACCGAGAGGCCATAACCAGGGAAATCAGCGGCCAACAGCCGACACAGGCCAACCTCGGCACATCATCACGATTTGAGTGACATGCGATGCTACGAATCCTAGGTGGCTTGATTGTCGGTTTGGTCGCGGGCAGCGTGGTTAACATGCTCATTGTGATTTTATCAATGAGCATGTATCCGCCTCCGCCCGGTTTGGATTACTCCGACACGACAGCCTTTCAAGCCTATATCGCGTCACTACCCACGGCCGCGTTCGGCTTGGTGTTCCTCGCCCACGCTGGCGGAACATTCGCGGCCAGTCTTGTGGCCGCCGTTATCGCTCGTCGGAGGTTTCTGATCCTGGGCGCCACGTTGGGCGTTTGGTTCTTTTTCGGTGGTTTATACAACGTCCTGGTCCTACCAGCGCCACCGTGGTTCGAAATCCTCGATCTCGTCGCGTATCTTCCGTGCGGCTTGGCCGGCGCCAAATTGGGCCAAGCACTCGTTGGCAAGATGACTTCAACCCCTAGCCGTACAGAATCTCCTGTTTCGGAGGCGTAGCGCTATGAGGATCAATGACTCGCGCTCGCGACCATTGCAGCAGCAGAAGCGTCACGTATAACGGATTTAACAACAGATACCGCTTCCACAGTCGCCGAGGTTCGCGCATCAGTCGATAGGCCCATTCCATACCACGACGTTGCAACGCTGGGGGCGCTTGAGGCAGTAAACCAGCGTGAAAGTTGAAAGCGGCCCCAACAGCCAATATCGGCATGGATAACAGGTCGCGGAACTCATAGGCCCACACCTCTTGCCGAGGGCAACCGAGCCCTACGAACGTAATCGCGGCGCCGCTGTCGCGGATTGTCGCCACCGTCTCGTCCCGTTCTTCCGGCGTGAGCCAGCGAAAGCGAGACGCCTGCCGCCCCGCGATTTGCAAGCTGGGAAATCGTTGTAGCAAGCGGCCCGACAACTTATCGAGCAGTTCTTCACTGCCCCCGAACAGAAAAATCGGCAACCCATCCGCCGCGGCCCGCTCGCACGTTCGCAACATGAGTTCTGGACCGTAAACGCGGTCACTTAGCGCCGCGCGGTGCAGCCAGTTCAACGCCCAGCGCACGGGTTGGCCATCTGGGACGATAAGATCCAACTGGTTCAGCCGATAGCGATGCGTCCCATCCAGCACGCCCGTCATCACTCCGTGTACGGCCAGCGCGCTGACCGCCAGCGGTTGCCGTTCCCGAGCGGCGTTCGCAATTTTGTCAACAGCCGCTTCGTAATCCACGGCGTGAACTTGAACGCCTAGCACATTATGTCTTCCACGATCAATCATATTTCCGATAACTCTCACTTAGGTCAAGCCAATCACTTAGCCGCCGCTTCCGCCCAGCGGTCGATATTCGCGCCATGAATCTGCTTCAGAATGTCACTCACATCGAACCGAAGCCGCCACTCGGGATAGTGCGACTGAAACTTAGCCAAGTCACTGACATACCATATATGATCGCCGATGCGGTTCGACTCGGAATAAGTCCAACAAAGTTCACAACCGGCAATCTCTTGGCACAAGTCGATGGCTTCGAGCATCGAACAGTTGCTAAACCGTCCACCGCCGATATTGTAAACCTCTCCTTGTCTTGGCGCTCGAAAGAACTGGTCAAACGCCGCGATCAGGTCTTGGCTGTGGATATTGTCTCGCACCTGTTTGCCTTGGTAACCGAACACCGTGTACGGCGTTCCCGTTACCGTGCATTTCATAAGATACGCCAGAAATCCGTGTAGCTGAGTGCCGCTGTGATTGGGGCCGGTCAGACAGCCGCCTCGAAAGCAAGCCGTGGACATTCCGAAGTAACGTCCATATTCCTGCACCAACACATCGGCCGCCACCTTCGACGCCCCAAACAGACTATGCGTGGTTTGGTCGATCGACATGTCCTCACGAATGCCCGAGGCATATGTGTGAGCCGGATCGATCTCCCAGCGCTTCGCCTGTTCGACCAACGGCAATCGGTTCGGCGTATCGCCGTAAACCTTGTTCGTCGATGTGAAGATGAACACCGCGTCGGGCGAATGACGACGCGTCGCTTCCAATAAATTGAGCGTGCCAACCGCGTTCACCCCGAAATCGGTGTGAGGCTCGCGGGCCGCCCAGTCGTGCGATGGCTGAGCGGCTGTATGTATGACTAGCGCGATGTCCTTTCCATACGTCGAGAACAAACGATCAACCGCGTCGTTGTCGCGAATATCGATTTCGTGATGTCGATAACTCCCGGCCAAATCCTGCTCAAGCTGCGATCGCTGCCAACGTGTCGAGGCTTCGTCGCCGAAGAAGCGGCGGCGCATATCGTTGTCGATCCCAATAATTTCCAATCCGGCTTGAGCGAAATGACGAGTCGCTTCCGAGCCAATTAAGCCGGCTGAACCCGTAACCAAAGCAATACTCATTTGTACCAATATTCCGAAACGTGGATGGTATTAAAAGGGACTTATCATCGAAGCCCCGTGCAATCACGAATGTTTCATGTCCGACACGACGTTGGCAACAACTGGCGCCGTCGTTGCCGGGCGAGATCTATTGCGAGATGTCGAGACTCCGGTGGATCGCGAAGCGGCGAACGTCAGCGCCCGTTCGCGCACGGCTTGGTCATAGACCGATAACAGTTGAGCATGGTTGCGTTCTGGTGTATACCGGCGCTGAAATTCGTCTCTCGCGGCCATCCCCATCTGTTCACGTTTGGCAGGATCGGCGGCCAAACGATTCACCGCAGCCACGAGACTAGCCGGATTGCCAGCTTCGCAGAAGGCTCCGGTGCAACCATCCTCGATTAATTCGATCATGGAACCGAGTCGAGAGGCGATCACCGGCGTGCCGACGGCAAACGCCTCCACAATGGTGCGTGGGAACCCTTCGTAGTTCACGGACGGAACCACCAACACAGCCGCGCCGCGAATCAACTCGTACACTTCCCGCGGCGCGCGGCGGCCGAGATACTCCATTCGCGGATTGCGGCCCGCTTCCGATTCCACCAACTCCGACTGCGGCCCGTCGCCGACGATCTTCAGGGGCAGAGACGGCGCATGGTCCCTCCACGCGGCCAGCAACGGTTGCACGCCTTTCTCGGGTGACAGTCGCCCCACGAACAAGGCGTAATTGCCACCTGCCTCGGTTGTTAGATTAGTCGGCGGAATAACAAAGTTAGGCTTGATCACCAACTTATTGCGAGGCAATCCGGCCGCTTGGAACTTGTCCCGTGCAAACTCGCTCAGCGCAATGAACCGATCCACATGTCGGCGAAAGGTACCGAGCATTCGATGAGTCACCGTCGCGCTCGCCATAATTGTACTGGCAGATCGGCTGTAGCGATAACAACCATGACGCATGGCTGGCCAAGGCACAACTTTTCCGACACAAGCTTCGCACACCTTGCCCTGCCGGCACAGTGTTCCGCCTGGACAGAGCAGCCGATAATTGTGCAACGTCTGAACGACCGCGGCTCCCGCGCGGCGGACCGCCGAATACCCGGCCGCGGAAATCAGCGGCCAAGTATTGTGGAAATGGGCGACTTGAATGTTCTCACGACGAACTAGCTCGGCCAACTCATTCGCGGTGGCGCGATTCCACACGGCGTTCATGGACAGACGCAACTTCGACTGACCGTCGAACTCGTCATTTCGGCGTGTGTAGCACACCACATGATGACCATACGATTCCAACAAACGCACTTCCTCGTGGAAGACGCTGTCTTCGCCACCCGCATGGCGGTAAAAATTGTGGCATACCAAAACATTCATATGTCGTTCGCCTACTCCGCGGAACTTTCAATCAGTTCCAAACTGTATGGGGACGCGCGAGCCGTCGACTGCCAGCCAACTATCGACTGCGAGCCGTCTGGCCCCGCAACACAGCGGTAATCCTCTTCTTCATTCGGGGAGCCCATCCGTACCAGTCACTTAACTTGGCCGCTAAGGTAGCGGCCGTATCCCAAGCAAACACATTGAATCGGCCCCAGTGATACGGATCGGACTGTGGATCGACCAACCCGCATTCCGTGGTCAATGCGCACGACACACCTGCCGACCGTGCCGATTGAGCAAGTTCACCACCGGCGAATCCGAGAAACGGGCTACCGTACGGGAACGCGAAGGTGACTTCGTCCATTTGGAATCGTTGTCGCAAGATGCCAGCGGATTGACGAACGTCGTACTCAAACTCGTCCGGGCGTCCTCGAAAGTCTTCATGCGTATGTGTGTGGGCTCCCACACTAACTAAACCACTCGCTACCAATTCCTCGCATTCCATCCAGGACAAGGGCCTCCAAGTATCCGCCGGCGCTTCGTCGCGATGCGCCACGCCCCAGGCATCAAAGGGGAATGGTTGCTGGGTATCCACATAGGCCGTATTCAAAAAGACGGTCGCCGGAATTTGTAAGTCTTTCAGAATTGGCAATGACTGTTGGCACACGGTGGCAAATCCGTCGTCGAATGTAACAACCACAACGCCGCGGGGCACGGGTGTTCCCGAGTGATGGCATGCCAGCACTCGATCGAGCGCCCAAAACTGAAATCCCCGCCGCTTAAGCCCCAACAGCTGCTCGTAAAATCGGCGTGGCGTCACATTGTGTAACGGTGCCGGAAGGCTTGAGGGACGGTCGGCGACACGATGATAAGTCAGGATGCCCAGGGGCCGATCGGCGCGATCTCCCAGTGCACAGTAAAGTCCCGCGCCAATCCGTCCCACGGCGCGCATTCCCCAATTCTTGGGAAATTGTTCGCGCCAAGGTGGCTCGTGTACAAACCGCTCGCCTAGTTCGACTTTGGAATAATCCATCCAACGCATGACTGACACTATGCCTTCGAATGACTGCTTTTGAATTGGCGAACCCAAGCTCGCGCGCCGCGCACCACATTTTGAATCGGTCGTCGTAACGACGAATCACGTAGCCACTCGCGAGTTCGTACCCAGCCGTGTCGAACGAAACGATGCGCGGGCCGCAAGTCGACGGAACCTTCCGCCACGTCCGTCGCGCCCGTCATCAACCAACGCTTATACTCCTCGTCGCCCTTGCCCAAGTCGATGCGTCGATAACCTTGCTGCGCGCCTTCCGCCGCCAGATGCAACAACAAGATCAGTCCCGGCGAGTAGTGGTGCAGGTCCCGGTTGTACGTGGGAATCCACCAGTGCAGAACCCCGTGGGATTGCAGTCCGAGATGAATCGCTCCCACTTCGTCTCCCACATACATAACGGACAGCACGCCTCGTAATCCTTCGGCGTTCACCTGGGAAATTGAGCGTGTTATGGCCACGGCACGATCCGTCAAATGATCGACGGAGCGAATACGCTGGTAGTATTGTTTTTTCCACGTCAACAACTGATCGAACATCGCGAGATTCTGGCTTGCGAACTCGAAACGCACTGGCCCAACCTCGCGTTCGAGCTTGCGTTGCTTTCTCAATATCTCCTGAATCTTGTTTCGTGTCGTGGAACGGGACCGCTGGCGATAATCGTCGGGCGATTCACCGACGTCGATATAGGGCGAACTGGCCGCGTGGCTGTGAGCATGCTTGAAATGGGGCTGTTGAGCCAAGACATGGTCAAAATGCCAAACCTTCAATTCGCACGCCCGCAGCATTTCCAGCATGTTGATGGATATATCCGGGCGAGCAATGAGTCCTTGGTAATCGCACAATGTGCCGCCGACTGGGGTCGCTACCGAGCGAGATCGTCGTTCGAAAGGCAGAAACGCCTGAGGCTCTCCGGCTGACTCCCATACGGCAACTTCCACACGTGGCGCCCGATCACGCCCACCCTTGGCCTGAACTGTCGCTTCATCGACGGTGGTGGCATACTCTGGTGTAAGAAACGGCGACCAAACGGCTGGATCGGCTGCCTGCAGCGTCCGCCACGCGGCGCGCCAGGCGTCGGGCAGATCGCGAATTGGGTAGCAAGAGATATCCATTGCAGCCAAGCTCTATCGGTATAGCAAGACATATCCAATTAGGGGCACGTTGCCTTAGTGGCCTTCCCAAGCCGTGCATAGCAGACGCACGAAACAATCGGCGGCGTGGGCTGGCGTAAGCGGCAACGCGGCGGCACGCGCCGCGTCTCGCATTGCCGCCAAACGGCCGGGCGTTGTATCGAGCGCCTCTTCGATCGCCTGTTCCATCTCTTCTTCGTGATCGGTGCGGAATAACCATCCCGTTACGCCGTGTTCGCAAAGCTGCTCGACCGCTTGACCATAGACGCATCCCAGAACGGGCAGGCCTGCCGTCATGGCTTCATTAACAACCAATCCCCATTCGTCCGCCAACGTCGGCATCACAAAGATGCCAGAACGCTGATACTGAGCGAGTACCTGTTCAAACTTGCAAGGGCCCAATAATGGCATTGTGAGATTGGCCGGCAGTTGCATGGCCTTCAAGATATCTAGTTGAGGTCCGCCACCGACCACCACGAACTCGATGGGCCGATCAGGGTGTCGTTGGGCATAACGAATGAGGGCTTTCGTAAAGGGAACGATTCCCTTGCGTTCGATGACTTGACCGACAAACAACAGACGTCGAGCCTCTTCGTCGGTACGTTGTACCGGGCCGTGATACAACGCCTTCGGCTCGGCCGAGTAAGGGACCACGAAAACTCGTTCCGAAGCCACTTTCAAGGAACGCAGATATCGCCGCCCTCCCTCACCCGTCACGGCGAAGAAATCCGCCTGCTTCACCAACCATCGACGGAGTAAGTATCGCAACCAGCCACGTCCCTTCTCCGTATGGTCCGTCATGCCCACACCGATTAGAAATGGTAGCCGGGGGCGACGCCATTGGTAGCAAGCGGCAAATAGTGTTCGCAAACCAAATTCATCGGAGATCAGGATATCGGGTTGTAGCTGGCGGAGCTGACGAATCGTATCCCAGGGTATATGAACATGCACCGTGTCCGAGAAACCGCTCGGATGTCGCCACGGTAGGCTCCATGTGGTCGTGCGCTGCACGACCACATCCAAACCATCCCAGGCCGGCTCCCAGCCGCGATTAGATTCCATTGGCGTGGAAACCAGGATCGTCAACTTTCGCACGCGTTGGCTCAATTCTCGCAGCATTGGCGACAAATGCGGCGGGATGAAATTGGTTACCAGGACGACATGGGCGTCAACGCATGGGAGCCGATCGGCGGAGCCATTGTTATCGAATCCGTCGCCGCCCAGGGAAGTCGCGAGACGGTGAGAATTCGATTGTTGCCGAACCGTTGTTGTCATATGGAAACCTCCTGGTTGGTAGTTTCGGAAGGTTTCCGTGAACCGCTATCGCTGGGAACCGGCGGGCGTCCCGAGCCCAACGTTCGCCGTGCGACTGGAGCGACCGTTTCGCCGAACATTTCACGTTCGGCGGAGAAATCAACCGAAGCGGCTCGTTCCGCGGAACCGAACCACGTTGGCAGCAGCAAGCTCAGCGCCGAGTCGCGATAGCCGGTCCAGCGAGACACCTGACACTTTCCCGTCAGCACCTGCGACTCACTTCGCAACAGCCAGCCGCGCCACAGCGTCGGACGAAAACGCAGCCAGCATTGAGCGGCACGGGCAGCCAACCGCAGCACTAAGATTGGTCCTCCCCAACGTCGATATTCTCGCTTGGCTAACTGCCAGCCGATCCGCCGCGAAGCCCACAAAAAATAACGTGGTTCGCGCCGATATGGGGGAACCATATGCCTCACAATCGCGGCTGGCGTATACCAACCCACAATCCCGGCAGCGTCAATTCGGCGAAACAAATCCGTGTCTTCGCCGCCTTCAATCAGCGACGTATCAAACACACCAACGCGAGCGAATACGTCTTTTTGAGCCAGTAGATTGCCCGTTCCCGGCGTTACTTTGCCCGCGTATCGCCGCGGTTCCGCCAGTCCCCACGATTCGCCCAATAAGCCGCGGCACTCGGTGGGCAACGACAACAACTCGTCGTCGTCCATCAACAGCCGCACTTGTCCGCCCGCCCAATGGACACCCTTTTCCGAAGCAAAGTCCATCAACTGTTGCAGCCAGTCGTCGTCGGCAATCTGATCGTCGTCGCAAAAGGCGATCCACTCTCCTCGAGCCTCGGTGATGCCCCGATTGCGAGCCCAACTCACGCCACGCTGATCTTCGCGAAAATATCGAACCGGGGTCGCCGTCTCATTCGCAATTGCGTCGACAACTTCACGCGTGTCGTCGCTCGAACCATTGTCGACCACGACCACTTCGTATTCGAAATCGGTTTGCTGAGCGACGAGGCTCGACAGCGCGTCGCGCAACATCGCGGCCCGGTTAAACGTACAAACCACGATGGAAGTTAAAGGTTCTCCCATTACGTCCGACCTCCCACATCGCCGACACCGCGATTATCGCTCGTATCATGGCCACGTCCGCGTCGCCGACGAGGCCGAACGATCACCGGTACGTCGCCATGCGGTGTTCGGAGCGATTCCTGGGAGTCCGATTCTTTGCCGATGCGACGGTAGCACGACACATGCATCGCCCCACAGGCACACAGAAACCCCGTAAAGATTGGTTGCACAAAGACCGACTCAAACATCGCATGGACCGAGGCGTAACCCAGCAACGCGACAATGAACAGATCCCCGCTAGATTTGGTTTGCCGACCAATGCGACTGGCCCGCTGGATCGTAAAGAACAGCGAAGCGACCATCAAAACGATGCCCACGCACCCCATGCCCAACAATGTTTCGACGTAGGCGTTATGAGCATGAGATACGGCCCAGTCAAGCTCCTCGAACAGGTACTCATAATGATCGCGGCTCCAAAAGGCTTGATAACCATAGCCCAACAACGGCCGCTTCTCGACAAACTCAAACAGCAATGTCCACAGTGGCACGCGGCCGGTCAGCGAACCGACCGACTCCTCGCGCCCCAGAGTCGCCACGCCGAAGACCGCCTGCCATTGCGCTCGATCCAGGAATGAGATCCACAGCCAAATTGCGGCGCCCAACCAAGCGAAGGCCCAACCCATCCACATGCGCAGGGTGCGTTCGGTGCCGACCAACCAGACGGCTGTCAGCCCGCCCATCATTGCCACGATCGACGTTCGCGAACGAGTAAGCAACAGCAGGACACCCACAAAAACTAAGAGGCCCCAAAAAGCCGCGCGGCTGGGCATTTCACGACGGATGCAGAGGATCCCCAAGCAGGCAGCCGAGAGGTACAACCCCATTACATTGGGATGAGTCGTCCCCGAAAAACGATGGTCGGATTGCCACGGTCGAAAGGCCCCCATCGTTAATTCGCTGGCCAACGCAATCGCGCCAAACGCCGTTCCGCCCAAGACCACAATCCACGCGATGCCGAGGCCGTCCAGTTTTCGAGCCACTCCCAAACCACCGACGGCGCATAGGGCGACAATGATCATCCGCCGCAGTGATGTTCCGGGATCGATCGACCAGAACACACTGGCAGCGCCGCAACCAAATGTGGCTAACAGGCACCAAGACGCCAACGAGCGGAAACGGGGGCGGGGTCCTTCGCGTTGTGCGAGCAAATAACACCCCAACGCTCCCACCGACAAGAAACCAAGCCGCCGAAACAACTCGCCGCTACCGGTGTATTGATCCAGTTGTTCGTCATATACCAAGGTGTCGTCGTGAGCCGTAAAGTGCCATTCGTTCTCAAGATTCCAAAACGCGGTGCAAATGAGGAGCAACGACAGCCAGGCGAGACGCCGATCCGCGCGGGCGGCGGCCTCCGCGGAGTCCCCCATGGAAACGGCCGGTTTCCAAGTCGCCGACATCATCGCGACACCTCCGTCGGCCAGTGTCGGAAAATCCAAGCCAGCGTCGCGATACGAACCACGGATCCGGCGGCCGTTCCACAGCACATGCCCAGAGCCGCTCCGTAGACACCGAACGGAAAGACCAGCGCGGCTGTCATGCCCAGTGTCACGATTGCCGTTACCACGTCGGCTCGCAGATTGGCCGAAGGTCGTTCGATCGACCACAATCCCGCGCCGGCCGTAATGCCCATCGTGTTGGCCAACATCCAACAGCCCAAGGTCACCACCACCGGGCCGCACCCCGTGTACTCGTCGCCATAGATCAGCAGCGCCAGCCAATCGCCGGCCAGGGCGGCAAAGCCGATGAACGAAAGCACTGGAATCGCGAAGAGCACCGCGGTAATCATCAACGCTCGAACCAGCTTGTCGCGGCCTCCTTCGGCGAACGCGCGGGAAGCTCGCGGCACGGCCAAGTTCGTCAAACCGCCGACGAACACCCAGGCCAAGCCGATGATCGTCGAGCAGGCCGAAAACATGCCGGTCGCTTCGGGACCGGAAGCGAAAGTCAGCAGCCAAGGAATCGCAATCGGGGCAGTCGAGCCAACCAAATGACTCGCCAGAGCCCAACGCGCGAAGCTCCAGTTGTGTCGCCAGTCGCGCCAAATGCGAGTCCGGACAACGAGAAACACTTGGCGGCGCGCCAACAGCCATCCGCCGCTGGATACCAAACAACCCGCGCCGACCATCAGCAGCGCGCGAGCGACCGTCAACTCGCCCAGCCATGCCAGCAGCAGCAGACCGCCGATTTGCACCGTCGCAACCGTCACGTCGATCGCCGTGACCGCGATCATCTCCATGCGCGCCAACGCCGTCTGCCGCACAAAGTCGCGCAGTAAGTAAAACGCGCCGATCAGCAACATGCTGGGCATCGCCGAGCGCAATTCGGCCGGCCCCCATCCCAACAGAGACGCGACCGTCATGCCGGCCATGGCCAGCAGCGTTAGCAACGCCAGCGCGGCGTTATGCACCCAGATGCTGCCCGAGTACGCTCGCAGGGCCAGTCCGCGCCGGCGATGGCAGTACACCATGTACGGCGCGAAGATTACTTGTTGCTGCAACCCGCGGGCGAACAGCACGACAGTCAACGCCAGTGCATAAACGCCCAGTTGCTCCTTGCCACAGACGCGACCGATCAACACGCTGGTGACAAAGTTCGTGCCACTTACAACCGCTTGATCGGCAATCGAGAGCACCGATTTGCCCGCGTGTGCTTCAGCCAACCATTGTCGCCAGCGAAACAGGCGCAACCGCAATGGCGAGCAACTGTCGAGCCCCGGTGATGATTTCAAAACTGACAAGGGGGAATTCATTCGATCGCAACAAGTCG
The DNA here is from genome assembly GCA_041399085.1 of Pirellulaceae bacterium. Taxonomy (GTDB): domain Bacteria; phylum Planctomycetota; class Planctomycetia; order Pirellulales; family Pirellulaceae; genus JAWKTM01. The sequence goes on along the minus strand of JAWKTM010000087.1, from coordinate 9,105 downwards.
GCCTACGTGCGCATGAATCCCTTCATTGACGCTCCGAATCGAGTTATGGGGTTTACAGCGTCAGTGCGCGCCTTTGCGGCCAACGACTGCCGGAACCGTTTTGACCATCAACGACAGGTCGTACCATAACGACCGTTGGCGAATGTATCGCAAGTCCATGCGAATCCATTCGGCGAACGACACGCGCGACCGCCCTTCAACTTGCCAGATGCAAGTCAGCCCGGGTGTCACGTCCAATCGGCGTCGCTGCCAGCGAGCACAACCGCGCGACTCGTCGCAAGGCAACGGCCGCGGGCCGACCAACGACATGTCGCCCTTCAACACGTTCCAAAACTGAGGCAATTCATCAATGCTGGACTTGCGCAGCAATTTGCCCATGAAAGTCACTCGTGGATCATGACGCAGCTTGAAGGCCGGGCCATCTTGCTCGCTGATCTTCCGCAGGTCGGCCTTCCGCGCTTCGGCATCCACGTCCATCGTGCGCAGCTTGACCATCAAGAATCGCTGACCGCCGATTCCATCTCGCCATTGCCAGAAGAAGATGGGGCCAGGCGAATAAATCCGGTGCAGCAATCCGCCGCCGACGATCAGCGGCGAGCACAACGTGAGCCCCGCGGCCGCGCCCGCAACGTCGATCGCTCGCTTCCAAAGTGGCAGCGGACGAACAAACCAGCGCGTCATCGCCTCGACTTCGATGGCGTCTTGAGCTTTGGCGTCCTCTTCGGTCAACGCCGTTTCACTCGACGACTCCCCGTCTTCGGCCCACGGCCCGTGATCGTCGAACGGGTAGACGAACAGAGTCGTCGACAGCTCGACGTTCGCCTCGCGACACTCCCGCGTCACACGCTCCGCCACCAGCTCGCCGCCTTCCAGCGGAGTGTCGGGCAACAGCGCGGCGAGCCGGCCATCGTCCAGCAATCCGATATCGTCCGAAATCCGAAGCTGCTCGTGCAACACATCGATCAACGTGTCGACGGCCGCATCCAAATCCTGACCGCTGGCCAGTTCGAACGCGATCAAGCAAAACGGCAAGCTACTTCGGTCGCTACGTGAACGTTCGCGTAGCAAGAGAAACTGCATTCGTTCGGCCGACAATACTCGGCCGGACCGCAAAGCGGCGTTTCGAGCGGGTCGAGTTCTCAGTCGAGTCAACCAGTGGCTGAGCATTAGCGCGTCCGTACTTTCAACGAGGCGGGGAAATCAAGGCGGGATGATTAAACGCGGTATTCGTTAAAAACCGCGCCCAATAAGGGCACTTGGTTTTGCAGCAGTCGCCGTTTGGCTCGCAAAGCCGTGTCGGCTGTCACACGTTCCTTGCTAATCACCAACAAGACGCCGTCCAACCGGCGAGCGACCGTGACCGCCAGAGACAGCTCGCTGACCGGCGGCAGATCCAAAATCAGCAGATCAAAATTCTCGTGCAGATCGTCGAGCAAGGCGTCCAACCGATCGCAGTTCACTTGCTCGCTTGGCGTGCATCCGCCAGCCGGCAAGATGCTCAACGAGTCTTCACTGGCCAACCGCAACACGCATTCGTCCAACGTCGCTCGGCCGGCCAAGCAATCCACCAGACCCGACTGGGCGGCCAATCGAAACTGGCGACTCAAGCCAGGGTTCTCCAGATTCGCGTCGACCATCAACACCCGGCGATCGCTTGTCTTGGCGGCCTGCAACGCCAAATTCGCGGCCACCGTGCTCACGCCTTCGCCGCCTTGGCAGGAAGTAACGCCGATACTGAACGCCAAAGCGTTGTCGCCCTCGCGTTGCGGATGAAGCTCGCGCGCCAGTGCCGCGAAATGCGAACGCAACGCCGGCGCATCAGTGCCGCGCCATTCGACCAGTGGCGATGGATTGGAAACGGATTGCCGAGCGGTGTCTTGCAGCATGAAGCCGTCCTACCGGGGAAGAAGTCGGAAGCGAGTCGCGCCCGCCGACGACGCGTTCGGATCGGGCAAGCGAATCAGAACCGGCAGCTCAAGCATCCGCTCGATCTGCTCCGCGGTGCGGAAAGTTCGCTTCGACGCTTCGGCCAACATCACCACACCCACACTGCTGAGCGCCGCCAGAACCAATCCCAATGCGGCGACTTCCCGCTTCTTCGGGCTGGCCGGCCGACGGCTGATCGTGGCTTCTTGCGTGACCGTGACATTGGAAATTCGGTCGGCTTCCATCGCCTGCGTGATGCGCGCCTGCTCCAGCTTGCCTTGGTAAACGCGGTAATTCGTCTCGGCGATGTCGAACTCGCGTTGCAGTTCGCGCAACTGGACCTCATCTCCGTTCAGCGTCTCCAGCTCCGCCAACAGCCGCCCTTGATGCTCGCGCAGCTCGGCCACCTCGGCCAACAACGCGTTCTGCTTCGTGCGTTCATCCAACAGCTTGAGCTCTTGAGACTCGCGGGCCGGATTGATTTTGCTGGTCGATTGAGTTCGCTCGGCCGGCAATTCCGCAACGATTCGCCGCGACTCGGCCAACTGCTGACGCGTGGAGATCACCAATGGGTGCTCTTCCTGGTACTTGGCCAACAACTCCTTCTCACGCAGCTCGAGCGAGAAGAGCGTGTCGCGCATGTTGTCGAGCGCCACGTTCGGATGCCCCGAAACCTCTTCCGCCGTGACCCGCTCGGGCAGCTTGACCAGCGATTCGTCTAGCGAATCGACGCGAGCCTGAGTCGCTTCGAGATCTGCTTCGAGCACCCGCAGCCGCGTGGTCGTCTCCATGATGTCGGTTTCGATCAACAGCCGTTTGCCATCGATCGACGCCAATTGCATCGAATTCTTCGCGTCACGCAGCGAGGCCGCCCGCTCTTCCACTTGCTTGGCCAGCAACGCCTCCTGCGATTTGAAAAACTCGTAAGAACGTGGCGTGCGGTTGATTCGCACGTGCTCGTCTCGATACACGTCGACAACCGTCGACACGATGCGCTGAGCTAACTCGGGACTCGACGTTTGATAAGAAACCACGATGATGTTCGACTTTTTCGGCCGCTCCACGTACAGCTTCTGCAGCTCGATGATCGCCTTCTCGCGATCGTCGATCGGTCCGGCCGGCTCGATCCAGAGTTTGGCCCATGCGACCGCCCCACCGACTTGGGCACGCGGCGAGCCAGCAACGACGGCTTCTTGGGTGCCGCCGCCCTCTTCCAACTCGGCGCCCAAGACCACGCTGGGCCCCAAACGGTCGACGACTTTTTCCGCCAAACCGCGGCTCCGCAACACTTCAAGAATCGAGTTCACTTCGTTCTCGCGCGACTCGCTGACCGGTATCGTTTCACCAGTGGTCGCGGTCGGATCCAAGGTGACGCTTTCGCGGCCCAGTCGCACGAACAGCTTGGATTCCGAGTCGAATGAGCGCGGATAAACAGCCAAGGCAACCATCGTCGCGACCAACACCGCCACAAACGTGATGACCGCTTTTTTTCGATGCCGCCACATGGCCAGCGGCATTTCGCGGGCGAGTTCCGAGTCGAATTGGAATGCCATCCACGGCTCTCCGCAGAAGGTTGTGGCAAATTTGGCTTGCGCCAGTCGTGACGTTCAGGTTAGGTTAAAACGCCAAGCTCGGGCAGAGGCCGAAGTTTACTGAAACGATCGAGTTCAGTCTAAATACGCAGAGTCGAAAGAATAGAAGTAGATGCGAAAATTAACCGGTTCGTTGCAATTCGTCGCACCGAATCTGTCGAACTTTGCGGATTACGAAGATTGATTGTCGCGATTGTGACCAGCGCGACAATTGGTAGACTACCATTGTCGCCAGCCCACTAGCCGAAAGAGTGGCATTCCCGCGTCGCGTTTTAGAGAGGTCAAAAATGCCGAGTCCATCCGCCACACCAAACCGATGGGTCGCGGAAACCCGCGACGAAACCTTCGCCGTCGATGTCTTCGAGCGGTCGCGGGAAGTGCCCGTGATCGTCGATTTCTGGGCCACGTGGTGCGCGCCGTGCCGAGCGCTCGGGCCCGTGCTGGAGCAGTTGGCCGCGGAGTTCGACGGGGCGTTTTGGCTGATAAAAGCTGAAACGGACCACGTGCCGCAAGCCGCCACGGAGTTCGGAGTCAGCGGAATTCCGGCTGTGTATGCCGTCGTCGGCGGCGAAGTGGTCGACTTTTTCCAAGGCGCGTTGCCCGAGCCAGCCGTACGCGAGTGGATTCAGCGTGTGCTGCAAGCCTGGCGGTTTGCCGAAGCCGATCGGCTGGAAGCGACCGATCCCGCGGCGGCCGAAGCGATCTATCGCGAGCTGCACTCGCAATTGCCGAACGATTCGCGAATTTCGATCGGACTCGCCCGAGCCTTGCTCGCTCAGCAGAAAACCGACGACGCTCGGCAAGAGATTGCGACGCTGGAAAAACGCGGCTTTCTCGAACCCGAAGCCGAACGCGTCAAGGCAGCATTGGAAATCGAAGCCCTGCCGGACGTCGATCTGGGCGAAGCACAACGCGCGGCCGAAGCGGCTCCCGACGACCTACCCAAACAACTGGCATTAGCCGAAGCGCTGATCGCACATCAACAGTACGAGCCGGCTTTGGCCATCTGCTTGAGCGTCGTCGAACGCGACTTCGGCCAGCTTCGCGAACAAGCTCGCCACTTGATGGTCGACGTCTTTCGCGTGGCCGCCGACCAAGAGGAGTTGGTCAACACCTACCGCCGCAAACTTTCAACCGCGCTGTATTGAATCGCCAACAAGCGAAGAATCCGGCCGCAAACAAGATCTCGAATCGCTTGTAGCGGTTGGGCGCGAGCCCTCCGGTTTCCGAATCGCTTGTAGCGGATGGGCGCGAGCCCTCCGGTTTCGCGACACCGGACGGGTCCTAACGGCGGTCGCGGCGGACGCTACTGCGGAATCAGCAGCCGCGGCGCCAAGCAAAACAGCGGGATCAGCAGCGACACCAAGCCGAGACAGATGCGGAACCAACCCAGCCGCGCGTTGTCGTTGCGCGTCGGCGGATGATCCGTGCCAATCAACATCACGAGCGTGATCATCACGATCAAGTTCCACTGCCAAGCCACGATCATGTAAGCGATCGCCACGAACATGAACGACCGGGCGATCCAATGGGCTCGCTTACGAAAGATGGCGTACACGATGTGGCCGCCATCAAGCTGGCTGACTGGCAACATGTTTAAGCCCGTGACCAGCAACCCGACCCAAGCCGCCATGAAGTACGGGTTCAGTTGCGTGTTCAGCAAATCGCTGCCCGGCTGCCAATCCGGCCGCAAATATCCCAGCAGCAAGTGGCCGGCCCACGGCATATCCACCGCGAACATCCCGCCGGCCACGGGCGTGAGATCCAATCGCTGAATCCCAATCCACATCAACGGCACGGCCACGACCAATCCGGCCAGCGGCCCAGCGATGCCGATGTCGAACACTTCCTTTCGATCGGCTTTCATCCCATCCATGCCAATCACCGCGCCCAGTGTGCCGATCGGCGAGATCGGCAACGGCAAGAAAAACGGCAGGCTGGCCGGGATGCGATAGCGCAGCGTGGCGATGAAGTGCCCCATTTCATGCGTGAACAGAATCGCCAACAAACATGCTGAATAGATCAGCCCGTCTTGCCAATTCAACAAAATCGCTCGCCGCATCGGCATCAGCGAAAAGCCAGCGAGGCCCCAGCTTCCATCCGGCCCGCGTCCTCGCAGAACGCACTGATCCATCACCTCGAACGGCACCCAGTTGGTCGCCCCGGCAAAGAAGGTCGACAGGCACGTGATCACGAACAAGATCACCGGCAGCTTCACGCGCCGTCGCCGCACGGGTCGCGTCGGCCGGTCCTCGTCGCCGGGCGCAGTCGACGGCCCGCCCTCCGTTTCGGACAAGCGTGCTTGCCGCTCGGCGGACAAGACAAACGGATTCTGCTCGGCGGCGTTTTCGCGAGGCAATTCAACAGGATTCTCGCGAGACGATTCGGCGGGATTTTCGGAAGGCTGATTCTGCATACGGCAAGAATACACCTGCCTCGACCGACCGGCCATGCCGAAAATCCGTCACCCGCCACGCAACCACGTCCATCGCTACGCCAATCGCCACCCCTCGACCGCTGCGCACTGGGCGTGCCACACCGCGATCCGCGCAAGAACTCGTTTAACCCGCAGCCGCAGGCGAGGGCTATTCTGGGGCAGTCCCGCCTGCGGCTGCGGGTTAAACGATTGAGAGTGGATTGAGGGGTCGAGTCGATCGCGTGGTTCGGACGCTGGAGCGGGCGAAACGAAAGCTCCGACAAGGCGGAGCACTCCAAATTTTTCGCGCCTCGCTACGCTCGCCGGAGAAAACCAAAAGGCAGGTAAAAGGGAAGAAGACAAAACCGCAAACCGTAAAAAACAAACACCATATACCGCTACGGAGTCCCGGATACGCGAAACCTAAGTGTCTGGTCACGGATTCCGGCGTGATCCAGTTGCGATTGGCGGACGCGGAGTACCTGCAGTCAGCTCCAGGAGCCCCGCAAAACACGATTCTCCCTGCATTAGTGGCCCGCTCGGATCGTTCGCTGGCGACCCCGCATAGTAATCCGCGTCGTACCAGTCCCAGCACCACTCGAAGATCGTTCCCGTGCATGTCGAACAGCCCGAACGCGTTCGCATACTGCGCATAGCTGCCAACCGTCGTCGTCCGTTCCAAATACGGGCCCCTCGGTCGACGTGCCTACGGTAATTGCCATCCACGTTCGATTCCTGCCCATTGCTAGTCCGGCCAAAATGGAACGGAGTCGTTGTCCTCAGCGCGGCAAGCGTATTCCACTCCGCCTCCGTCGGCAGACGATAACCGACGCCCCCAACGATCGTCACCCGAGCGGAACGGATTGAGTTATCCTCGCTGCTCGACCCCGCTCAGCGTGTAATAAGGGCAAACCCATCCAACTGGCTCAGCTTGTTGCAAAACTCCACCGTCGTACCAAGACACCTGCTCCACGGGAAATCGGCTGGTCGACAGGCCGGAAACCTCGTCTTTCCCGCCTCCCGCCGATGAAAACCAACTGGGATTCACCCCCATCACCCGCTGATACTCGCCCTGAGTCACCTCAAACTTGCCCAGGTAAAATGGCTTCGTGATCCGCACCGGATGTTGAAGTTCGTCTTCTTCGCGATCGGTCTCCGTGGGCGGCGAACCCATCTGGAACTCGCCCGCTGGGATCAGGTTCAACGTCAGGCCAATCCGGCTGGTAATGGTGGGCGGATGGGGCGCGGGGCCGATGGGCCACGAGTCGCCGTCGCCGCGCAGTTCGGGCAGTTGGCCCGAGGGGGTGATCTTCTCCCGCACGTATTTGTGCGTATTCAACCGGACGTAGCGAACCAAGCCATCAATGGCCGGTTGGCCTTCGTCATACAGAACGCTGTCCGCCTTGCCTTCCAGATAGTTCAACACGAATTTGCTGAAGACGCTGTGGCCCAGTTCGCGGTGCTCCCAACTTCGTTCCTTACCGCCGCAGCTAAACAGAACCGCCATTCCGGCCGGCACCTTGCGAAAATTCTCGTGAACCGCTTCCAACTTGATTCGTGGGACGCTCTTCTGGCCGGCGGGTGACAGCATTTCGTTGCGGCAGGCGTCGATCAGTACCAGCTTGCGAGTGGCCGGGCATTTCTTGATGCGCGTGAGCAGGTCCTTGTAAATCGGCAGCAATGTGGCCTTGTTGTCCAGCTTGGCCTTCTCGGGGCAAAAGTACGATTCTCGAACGCCGTCCGGCGTCAGCGGTTCGTCGCTGAATTGCACGCCGTGTCCCGAGAGGGCGACCACCAGCGTATCGCCCTGCTCGATCCCCTTCAGCATTCCGTCCAGCGCGGCCAGGATCGTGGCCGGGTCGGTCGGTTTGTAATCGGGATTGCTTTCGTCCCCGGTCATCCGCGTGACGTGAAAGCCGAGGGTTCGCAACCGTTCAGACAGGGCCACCGCATCTTCTTCGGCGTAATCCAGGTGTCTGAAGAATTCCGGGCTGTAATCCTCGGCGCCCACGACGAACGCATAACGTTGTTGCGCGTGGATGGCGGCCGTGGTCAGCATCAACAGCATGAGGCAGCCAGCGGCGGCGAGTGCAGCGAACGATTTCATCTCATCATCTCCCGTGAACCAACCGAGCGGTCTGACGATAGGAAAGGGCTACTTATCGTAACGGATATTAACCACCGCCCGCACAACGCCGAATTCCCGCTGCACTTGCTGGTAGTTCTTTTGCAGTTCGCGGCCCAATACGGTCGCCTTGCCGGGCGGTTGCGTATCTTTAGCATTCGCGCCGGCACGCGGTTCGTCGGCCGGGCGCGAGACGTCGTCGCTCCAGCTCGCGCGAAACCGCGCGCTAATCGTTCCCACATTGGCGCTGGCGCCGCCGACCTGTTTGTTCACGCTTTGGGCATAGCCGCCGATTTCGAAGGCATTGGTCTTGGTGAGACTGCGAAACCAGCCGGGAACGACATACGAACCGTGAGCTGGCACCAGGAAGAGATTACGGCGTAGACCGGCTTCTTCGGCCAAAGCGAAGGCGCTAACACCATCGATCGCCAAGTCCACGGCTACCTCGAAATCCGCATCGTTCTTCAGCAGCACGGCATACTCTTCGCCCTTGTGCAGTTCCACAAACGCTCGTCCCCGAGCGTCCAACGTCGCCGGACGGGGCGTTACTTGATTACCGTTAACCACCAGCACTTCCATGCCGAACGGGCTGGACGCCGCGGGGCGCACTTCCGCGGCATCGACTTTCGTAGCCGGTCGTTTAGCTTGCTCGATTTTGACCCGCTCGCGCTCCGCGTCGGAAGCCTGGGGCGGAAGATTCACGTCGATTCCGGCCAGTTGCAACGTGACGGAACCGAAGACGTCGAACTCGAGGACCACCAGCTCGTCGTCGTTGTCGTCCAAGATCGTGGCCTCGATCTCCAACGCCAGCGAATCGAACGACTCACCGGCGAACTGGCGTTTTTCGACCAGTTTGAATTTGCCCATCAATTGCAGCGGCGCGTCGTCCGAAACCTTGATATCGACGGCTTGAAGATGCTCGCCGATCGCGCGGCTGATCTCGATTCCGCCGCTGGCCTTCAGCCGCGGCGAACCGGAAAAGTCGCCCACGATCATCGACTTGGGCAGCCCTTCCGTTTCCAAGTAACGTTTGATTTCCACCGCCA
>JAWKTM010000086.1:0-27252 GCA_041399085.1 Pirellulaceae bacterium | reverse complement strand
ACTGCTAATTGCTAATTGCTAATTGATGATTGGCGATTGGCGATTGATGATTTGTGATTGTTGAAGGTTTCTTTCTTCGTGGTCTTCGTGTCCTTCGTGGTAGTAAACCGCCTTTCCTGTCTTTTGTTTTTCGCGTCAAGCAGCAAGTCAATTAAGATCGAGATGCCTGCGCATCCATTTCCGCCTAGGCCAGACGCTGGGCTTCTGGACGGCGACGCTGGCTTTCGCCACGCGAGTCGGACTTGAGCGGAATGGTTCTTTGACGTTAGTCGCCCGCGCGGGCTTGTTGCGTCTGTTTCCAGGCGGCGGCGAACTGCTGGAAGCCGGTTCGGACTTGCGGCGCGGCGGCGGTCAGATGCTGCTGGAGCGTCGGGTCTAGCGGCGAGTGGCCGGCGTGGGCGAGGAGGCCGGCGGTTTGCATGGCGACCGAGGCGTCGTAATTGGCCAAGCGATCCAGTAGCTCCGGCAGGTCGGACTTGTGCTGTTCGACTAGCCGCTGGGCGTAGTCCAACGCCGAGGTCCGTTGGCCGTCGCTATCGCGGTCCAGCCAGACGGCGCCGCTGCAACCGATGAACGTCGGCTGCCACGCCGGCGAACGCGGCTGATACGGCTTGGCGATCGGCCAGTACGGATCGCGGAATCCGGGACCGCGGGCGATCGCGACGAGATGGATGTCGTGCGTGAGTGAGGGCAGCGTCCATTCGCCGGTCCACTTCACGCCCGCCGGCGCCGCGGCGGCCGAGTCGCCATTGTCAGTGGCTATCGCGACTTCGCGAATCAGTTGTCCGTTCATATATAACGCCACATGATCGGCCGCGGCCCAGCGCGGACCGAGCACGCGAACGTGCACTCGCACCGTGTCGGACGCGGTCGCCAAATCGCCCGGGCCGAAGCGGTCGTTCACGGTTAGCTCGGCCAGCAAACCGAGGCTCACCATGACTCGGCCGGCGACGAAGCTGTCGATCGCTGCGGCCGTATCGATGCGGCCGGGATCGGCGTCGTTGGCCCGGATGTACGTGCGACCTTGGCCGATGAAGTGCCGGGCCACATCGTGCGAGTCGCTGCAGCCGACCGGCGTGATTCGATGGCCGTGGTTGAGCAAGCCCATCCAATCGTGGAACAGCCGCATCACGTCGGTCTGTTGGGCGGACGAGTTCAGCACTTCCATCGCGTTGGCTCGCAGCCGCCAACCGTCGGCGTTCTCGCCCGTCAGCGCGATGTGATGTCGCGGATCGAACGGGCGGAAGCCGCTGTGGATATCGCGAGCGTGATTGAGAATGACGGCTCGCACGCCGGGCGTCTGTTGGATGTTGTCGAAGATCGTGGGCCAATCGCGGGCGCGGAAATCGGGCGGCGGAGCGGTCGCGGGGACGGGAAAGATGTTGAAGTGCCCGAGCGCCGTGGTGACTTCGTTGCCGATGACCGGCGTGAAGTGTTGGCGGACGCCGAGCTGCCGGGCGACGGGCTCGTAGTCGATATGTTTGTTGTGATCCGTGGCGATCGGCAGCTCGATACCTTCGCCGGCGATCGTGAGCATCCGTTCGTCGATCGTCGCATCGCCGTGGCCGGAGTGCGTGAGCGTGTGGACGTGCGTATCGCAACTGATCCAACCGGTCGTGTCGACTTCGCGGCGAATCGCCAGCTTGATGGTCGGCGAGTCGTCGGGCTTGATCGTCAGACGTGTCGACGAGACGCCGTATTCAAGGCCGCGTCCGGCATAGACCGTGTAGTCGCCGGCGGGCAAATTCACCGTGGCCGAGCCATTGCCGCTGTAGATCACGCCGGGCCGGATCGCGAGCTGGTCGTGCGATTCATCGCCGAACGACTGCAGCGAGCCGTCGGCGTTGACGACCGTGATGCGGCAGGGGAGCGGACGGTTGCGGTCCGCGTCGGTGACGGCGACCGTGAGCCGCGATTCGCGGAGGACTTGTTCGCGCGGCCGCCTGTCGAGCTGAAGCTGGCCGACACGGATATCGTCGGCGTCTTTGGCCGTGGTGCTGACGGTCAGGATGTTTTCGCCGTCGAGCAGGCGGCCGGCGGGAATTGCGAAGTAGACGATCATGTCGTTTTCGTCGCGTTCGAGTTGGCCGAGCGGCTGGCCATTGAGCTCGACGCGCCACGCTTGCTTGACATCTTGCTGACGTAGTCGCAACGTTTGCTCGGTCGAGTTCGCCTCGGCCTGGAAGGCAACGGTCAGCGATTCGGCGTCCGGCGACTCGGCGAAGTCGGCCCATTCGCGCGATTCGCCGTTGCGGAGGTGAAGCAGGCGATCGTCGAGCGTTCGCGGTTCGGCCGCGATGATCGCGGCGGCTTGGCCGAGCAGCAGGCCGATGGCGAGGAGCTTTGTCGCGATGCGGTGGGACCGGTGGCGACGGCAGTGGCTGTCGGCGGCGAAGGAGTCGGTGGTTCGCCGGGTGAAGTTGTGCATGGATCGCATGGCAGTGGGCGTCGAAATGAGATGAAGGGCTGGTTGCGAGGGTGTGGGGGCGTTCCTACGATTGCCTGTTTCGCCGCGTGAGGCTGGGTCCAGCGGGGTGTTTCCGCCCCCGGCACAATCCGCGACCGACTTGGACGAGTCCATCATGTCTGAATCCGCTTCCAATCGCGACTTGACGCCCGGCAGTTTGGCCGACGAGCTAGACGACATTCCGCCGAAGACGCCGCCGGCGCCGGTGGATTATCCGCGAATCGAGCGGGCCGTGCGCGAGATTTTGGCGGCGGTGGGCGAGAATCCCGATCGCGAAGGGTTGCTGGAGACGCCGGCTCGGGTGGCTCGGATGTACGCCGAGATGTTCAGCGGTTTGCACACCGATGCGCGACAACACTTGCAGAAGTTCTTCACCGAACAGTACGACGAGATCGTGTTGGTGCGGGACATCAGTTTTTGCAGCATGTGCGAGCATCATCTGTTGCCTTTTATTGGCCGGGCCCACATCGGTTATGTGCCGAATGGCCGCGTGATTGGCTTGAGCAAATTGGCTCGCGTGGTCGAGGTGGTGTCGCGTCGTCCGCAGGTGCAAGAGCGAATGACGCAAGAGATTGCCAACTTGCTGGAAAGCGAATTAAACACGAAGGGCGTCGGCGTGGTGGTCGAGGCCAGCCATTCGTGCATGACGATTCGCGGCGTTCGCAAGCCGGGCAGTCTGTGTTTGACGTCGGCCATGAAGGGCATTTTCCGTTCGCATCTGTCGTCGCGTAGCGAGTTGATGCAGTTGATCTACGGCGAGCGGCGGTAAGCGTGATCGGCATCTGGCAGGTTTTGGCCGAGTTCATTTTCCGCGTCACGTTCGGCGTGTCGCTGGCGATGGCCGCTACGCCCGCGCGGCTGGTGACGGCCGGTTTCTATCGCGTGCATCTATGGGTCTTGATGGGCCTGAATACGTTCGCGGCCCTGATCGTGTTTTCGATGCACGACAGCTTCGTCGATGTGAAAGCCGATTGGCGGATGACGTTCGGGCTGGCCGTGGCGTTGGCGGTAATCAGCTACGTCGGCGCGGTCGTGTGGTTGTACGAACAGCGCGGGCTCGGGTTCTACGTGCTGGTGGCGGTCAGCGGCTTGGGGTTGATCGCCGGAGCGTCCGCCGCGGCTTGGGATCCGCTGATCGGCAATGTGGGCGTGTTGTTGGCGTTGTTGGACTTGGTGGCGGGCGGATTGTTGCTGGGTGTGACGTTGTCCGGGATGTTTTTGGGGCACTGGTACTTGAACACGCCCGGCATGGATTTGGTCCCGCTAAAGCGACTGGTGTTGCTGATGTTCGCGGCCGTGTTGTTGCGAACGGCGGTTAGCGGCACGGGGTTCGTTCTGCAAATGTCGCACGGCCCGCCGGCTCAATTCATGTTTTGGACGCTGTTGGCGTTTCGGTGGTTATCGGGCGTCTTGGGCACGCTGGCGATGGCTTGGTTGGCCTGGAATACGTTGAAAGTGCCGAACACTCAGAGCGCCACGGGGATTCTGTATGCGGGCGTGATCCTGGCTTTCTTGGGCGAGTTGGTTTCTCAGCTACTGTCGGTCGGGTTGTTGTATCCCGTATGATGAATCGTGCCCCGATTTGTCCCACCTTCGTCTTCGCCTGCCCTGCCCATGAACGTCACTTACGCTTGTCCCAATTGTGAAGCCACGAATCGTGGCGACGTGCAGGCGACGACCGACCGATTGACTTGCTCGCATTGCCAGTATTCCTTGTCGATCGATCCGCCGCCCGCGACCGATGGACCGTTGGATCACTGTTTGGTTTGTCCCTGCCAGGAGCTGTACATCCGCAAGGATTTTTCGCAGCGGCTGGGGGTGACGATCATCGTGATCGGTTTCATTCTCAGCTCGATCGCTTGGTACTATTACCAGCCGTACTGGTCGTATGCGATCTTGGGAGCGACGGCGCTGTTCGACTTTGTGTTGTACTTGCGCGTGGGGAACTTGTTGCAGTGTTATCGTTGCCACGCCGAGTATCGTGGCGTCGCCGGCTTGGATAGCCACGAGCATTTCAGTTTGGAAACGCACGAGCGTTATCGCCAGCAAGCCGCGCGGCTGAACCAAGCCGCGTCGTCCGCTCCGCGCGAATAGTTGGTGACTCGCGGACGCCCGAGATGTCCTTCCACCCCGATTCCCGCCGCCGCACATGGACCAAGAAAGACAACGCGTCCAAGCCGATCTGCGGGGACTGATCGAAGGCGAAGTGCGCTGCGACGATCTGTTCGTGCAGATGTACGCCTGCGACGCCAGCATCTATGAAGTTCGGCCGCTGGGCGTCGTGCGGCCTCGCAGTGTGTTGGACGTGGCGGCTTGCGTGCAGTACGCCGCCGAGAACAATCTGCCGATCCATGCTCGCGGCGCGGGGAGCGGTTTGGCGGGCGAATCGTTGGGCCCCGGATTGATTCTGGACTTTTCGCATTCGATGCGTCGGATCGTGCAGATCAACGACGACACGGTTCGCGTTCAGCCCGGCGTGGTTCACGCGCAGTTGAATCGCCAACTGCGAAAGTACAAGCGGATTTACGGTCCCGATCCGGCGACTCGCAGCGTGACGACGATGGGCAGCGTGTTGGCGCTGGACGCATCCGGCAGCCACTTTCTGCGGTATGGTTCGGCGCGAGGAACCGTCGAGAGTTTGCAGATTGTGACGGCGGACGGCGAAGTGCTGGAAGTCAACCGGCACGCACTTCAAGGTGAAACGGCCGACGGGTCGCGTGGCCCGTTGCCGATCGACGCGGCTCGCATGACGAACGGCATGCCGCTCTCCGATTCGAGTGGGACGGACAGCGGAGTCGGCTCGAATCCAACGGCGGCGGGCGGCGGTTCCGCGGCTAGTGTTGCTCGGGCTGAATTGGTCAAACGACTGGGCGACGTGCTCGAGCGCAACGAGGCCACGATTCGTGAGCATTCGCCTCGCACGTTGGTGAATCGTTGCGGCTATCAGTTGCACGATGTGTTGCGTGACGGCCAGCTCGATCTGGCTCGGCTGTTGGTCGGTTCCGAAGGCACGCTGGCTCTGATTACGGAAGCGACGATTCGGACGGAGCCGTTGCCGGCTCATCGCGGCGTGGTGCTGTTGTTCTTCGATCGGCTGGACGCGGCGGCTCGCGGCGCATTGGAATGCGCGGCGCTGAACGTCAGCGCCTGCGATCTAATGGATTGGCGGACGCTGACGATCGCGCGGGAAACGGACGTGCGGTTCGATGTGCTCATTCCCCGCGCCGCGGAAGCGATGTTGTTGGTCGAACTGGATGGCAATTCGGCCGACGAGCTTCGCGAGCGGATGCAGCAACTGGTCGTGCGGTTGACGCGGCGCAAGAAGCTGGCCTTCGACGCTCGCAGCACGATGGAACACGACGAGCGGAATTTGTATTGGCGATTGACGCGTCGCGTGATCCCGCGGTTGTACCGGCTGAAGGGGCAGACGCGACCGTTGCCGTTCATCGAGGACGTGGCCGTGCCGCCTCGCGCGATGCCCGATTTTCTGATTCGCATGCAGAACGTGCTGAAGACGAATCAAGTGACGGCGTCGTTGTTTGCCCACGCCGGACACGGGCAGTTGCACATTCGGCCGTTTCTGGATTTGGGCAACCCGGACGACGTGCGTCGGATGCAGCAGTTGGCCACGGACCTGTACGAACAAGTCCTGGAAGTGGGCGGCACGATTAGCGGCGAACATGGCGTGGGGCTCAGCCGCACTTGGTTCGTGCGACGACAAGCGGGCCCGATGTTCGACGTGTTTCGGGAGATCAAACGCGTTTTTGATCCGCGGAACATTCTGAATCCGGGCAAGGTGGTGGCGGACGCTCCGCAGCCGCTGACGAAGAACTTGCGATTGGTGCCGACGCTGACAGGCGAAAGTCGAGCGGCCAGCATCGGAAGCCAGACAAGTGCTTCCGAGTCGCCGGAGACGGTAGCCGCGACCAGCGTTCCGACAACGGCCGCCGCGGCGAACGAAACCGCCGACGGCGCGACGCCCGCGCGGCCGCTGGTCGAGCTGCAACTGTTGTGGAACGAAGCGGACATTGCCTACACATCGCGTTTGTGCAACGGTTGCGCTCGCTGCCGCACGCAGTCGCCCGACGAGCGGATGTGTCCGATCTTTCGATTCGCTCCGGCCGAGGAAGCTTCGCCGCGAGCCAAAGCGAACTTGATGCGAGCGATTTTCACCGGCGAGATTTCCGCTGACTCAATTCACGGCGACGCGTTTCGGGATGTGGCCAAGCTGTGTGTGAATTGCCACCAGTGTCGCTTGGAATGTCCGGCCAGCGTGGACATACCGAAGTTGATGCTGGAGGCGAAAGCGCAGTACGTCGCGACGAACGGACTGCGCGGCGTCGATTGGTATTTGGCCAACATCGAGCGGCTGGCGGGTTGGGGCAGCGCGTCGAGCGGCTTTGCCAATTGGGCGATTCGCAATCGCACGGCTCGGTGGGTGATCGAGAAACTGTTCGGGATCGCTCAAGGGCGAAAGCTGCCTCGGTTCGCGTCGCGGCCGTTTTTGCGAGAGGCGTCGCGGCGGCGGCTGACGCGCCCAGTTCGGCAAAGCGGACGGAAGGTGCTGTACTTTCTGGATCTGTACGCCAACTGGTTCGACGTGGAATTGGCCGACGCGGTTTGTGCCGTGCTGATGCACAACGGCGTGTCGGTCTACATTCCGCCGGAACAGCGGCCTTCGGGAATGAACCGGCTGTCGTTAGGCGATGTCGACGGCGCTCGCCAGATCGCTCGCTTCAACGTTCCCGTGTTGGCCGAAGCCGTGCGTCAGGGCTATACGATCATCGTCAGCGAACCGTCGGCCGCGCTCTGTCTGACGCGCGAATACAAGAACTTGCTGGAAGACGAAGACGCGCGACTGGTCAGCGACAACACGATGGAAATTTGCACGTATTTGTGGCGATTGCATCAGGAGGGCGGTTTGGAATTAGACTTCAAACCGATCCACGCCACGGTCGCCTATCATGAACCGTGTCACATGCGAGCGTTGGAAGTTGGCACGCCAGGGCTGAATCTGTTGCGGCTTGTGCCGGGCATGTCAGTCCAGTTGATCGATCGCGGTTGTTCGGGCATGGCCGGCATGTATGGCTTAAAGCGAGAGAACTATCGGACCAGCTTGCGAGCCGGTTGGCCGGTGATTTCGGCCTTGCGCGAGCCGACGCTGCATGTGGGCGCGACGGAGTGCAGCGCGTGCAAAATCCAGATGGAACAGGGAACGCCAAAGCCGACCGTGCATCCGCTGAAGGTGCTGGCGGCCTCCTACGGTTTGGGCGAAACCTTCGATAAGCTTTCGACGACTCGCGGTGAAGAATTGGTGGTAACGTGATTGTGCGAGTGAAACTGTTCGCGGCCGCTCGGCAAGCGGTTGGCGCCGAGCAAGCGGAAGTGGAACTGCCCGCGCAGGCGACCGTCGGTCAACTGCGCGAGGCGTTGGGTCGTCGGCATCCCGATTTGGAACGTTTGCTTCGCCATGCCTTGTTCGCGGTGAACGCGGAATACGCTCAGGATGCGACGCAACTTCAGGCGACCGACGAAATAGCATGTATTCCGCCGGTCAGCGGCGGTTGAGACCGATCATGGTTGAATTGACAGACAAAGTGATTGACCCGAACGCGGCGGTCGAAGCCGTGGCTTCGCGCAATGCGGGCGCGGTTGTCCTGTTTTTGGGAGTCACTCGCGAAGTGACAGGCGATCGCGTAACCGAATCGCTGGACTACGAATGTTATCCGGAGATGGCCGAGCGGAAATTGGCCGAGTTGGAGTCCGAAGCCCGCCGGCGCTGGCCCTTGACTGGCTGCCACATCATTCATCGCCTGGGACATTTGGAAATCGGCGAAGCCAGCGTGGCGGTGGCCGTGAGTTCGCCGCATCGAGGCGATGCGTTCGCGGCAGGTCAATGGTTGATTGACACGCTCAAGGAAGTCGTGCCAATCTGGAAGAAGGAAAACTGGGCCGATGGATCGACCGAGTGGGTTCATCCAGGAGTCGAGTCTTAGGGCGGAACGTCGGCGATGGCTAGCCGGATGGTTTCGTCGTTCTCCCCGACCACAAACAGACAAGTCATGTCCGATCACGTTCCCTTGACTGATTCTTTTGGCCGCGTGCATACGAATCTGCGGATCAGTGTGACGGACCGCTGCAACATTCGGTGCTTCTACTGCATGCCGAATGAAAACGTGGTGTTTCGGCCGCGGGCCGAGATTTTGTCGTTCGAGGAGATCGCGCGGCTTGTCCGAGTGCTCGCGCCGCTGGGCGTGAACAAACTGCGTTTGACCGGCGGCGAGCCGCTGGTGCGGGCCGGCTTGCCAAATCTGATCTCGATGCTTCGCGACGTGTCTGGAATTCATGACATCGCGATGACGACCAACGGTCTGTTGCTGGCGGAACATGCCGAAGCGCTACGGGCCGCCGGCTTGGATCGTTTGAACGTCAGCTTGGATGGATTGCGCGAAGAGACGTTTCAGCGGATCGCGCGGCGCGAGGGGCTGCATCGCGTATTGGAAGGAATCGAAGCGGCACAGCGAGCGGGCTTTCAGCGGATTCGCCTGAACGCCGTCGCGATTCGTGGCATTACGGAAGACGAAATCGTGCCGCTCGGTCGGTTCGCTCGCGAGCGCCACATGGAGTTGCGTTTCATCGAATTCATGCCGCTGGATGCGGAAAACCAATGGCAAACCGAGCAGGTGCTGACGGGCGAAACCATTCGCGAAACGCTGGAGCGCGAGTTCGGTCCGCTGTTGCCCGCCGATCGACCGGATCCGAGTCAACCGGCTGTCGATTTCCAGTTCGCGGACGGAGGCGGACGAATCGGATTCATCAATCCCGTGACGCAGCCGTTTTGCCACGACTGCAATCGGCTGCGAGTGACGGCGGATGGCAAGGTGCGCAACTGTCTGTTCTCGACGGTCGAATGGGACGTTAGACAACTGCTGCGCGACGGCGCTTCGGATCAGGAGATCGAGTCGCTGGTACGCGACTGCATCCGCCAGAAAAAGCCCGGCCACGGAATCGACTCGCCCGAGTTCATAAAACCCGAGCGAGCCATGTACCAAATCGGCGGATAAGCGAGCCGTGCGACTGGGATGTCGACCGAAAGGCGACTTAAGTTTCGTCCGAAATCGGGATGTTGTGACTCGCCACGACTTGGAGAAAGTCCCCGGCTGCGGCCTCGGCTACCGAATTCCCCAGCGGCACTTTCTCCTGCGAACCGTCCTTGAGATGGCAAATCATGTAGTAGCTGGTGTTCTTGCGACCGCGTCGGCCGCGGCTCTCTTCCTTCGTCAATCGCACGTGGGAAAGCTGATCCACGTTCACGGTATGAACGGCGGTCATTCCCCAGATTCCCGTCCGCTGCGTGAACTGTTGCTCGCTGACCGTGGCCTTATCGAGAAACAGCGACGGAGCAAAACCGAGCGCCGCGATCAAGCCGCCAATCATCAACGCCCAACCAAACCGGGCCGATGACAGCCGCAGAAACCAACCAGCGGGACCGGCCACCATGCCACCCAACAGCACCGACATCGGCACCCAAAACTGATAGGTGTAGACTCGCGTCGAGCCATCGGTTGATTCGCTCACGCACCCCGTGAGACTAAGCGCGCACAACGCCACAAGCGGCAAACAATATCGCTGCAACCGCATACCGCAGTTCCTGATGAAAAGAATTGGGAGAGAGAAGAAGACGCTCGGCGAGGGCCGAGCGTCAGATAGGCCGACTATTGCAGATGCTCGCTTAGTTCCACATCGCCCGCATCGTAAGCGCCGCCCATTTGATCGGCTGGCACGGTGAGCGTAATCTGCGTGTTCGTTTCGTCCAGCTTGCCTTGCAGTTCATCCGTGCCGGGACCGGACTTGTAGTGCAGCACCGCTAGCCGATAAGTGCCTGGCTTGACGCCTTGGCCCTCGCCAATGAATTCGAATTTGCCGTCGCCACGAGCACTGGCAAAATCAATCGCGTCCGTCGCTCCTTGCGGGATCAATTTCAGTTCGACGACGCCCAATCCCACATCGGGGCGATCTAGCGGCAGCGGCTCGCCGTTTTGCACAATGCGGCCACGCACCACAACGCCCTTTTCGCCGTATTCGGCCTTCCCGCACGCCGACGCGATCAGGCAAACGACCACGCAACTCCACCAAGCGCGATGCGCCCGTTGATTCATCCAATCGATCATGAAGACTCCTATCACTGGTTGACTATTGAGTGAGACGCCGACTGTGCGGCTCTAATTAGGAAAGACAACGGGGTTGCCATCGTCGCGTTGGCCGATGTTGCGGAACACGGCCGCGTCGATCGTGTAAGGCAGATTCCGCACGGAGCCGTCGACCAGCACCACGTTGAACGTGCCGGGATGCGAGGCTCCGAAACGCTGATTGCCGTCGCCGGATCGCGTGTCGGGCAGCGGGCCGATCGGTATAACGCATCACGTCGTGGTCCCAGCCGCTGCTGTAACCTTCGTTGTCGTCACCTTGAAAATTGCCCAGCAATAGGAAGTTGAGCCGCTTCTCGCCAACTAGCAATGTTCGATGTACCGTCGGTAATCGTTGGAAAACCGATGGCCGAGTCCGCTGATTGATGTCGTAGTGGTTCGCTTGGACGATAGCTCCGTTGTTGGAAAGATTGCTGCCGGCATAGTCAATTTGCCCGTGGGCATAAATGCCCGAAGGTCCGTACCAAGACGCCGCCGTGAACGCTTCGGGGCTGCGGCGTGACGGGCAAAAGTATCCAGAAATCAACGCTCCCATGACAGCGATCTGCTTATTCGCTACGGTCGTTTGCCCGGCGCCATCCCACAAATTCGTCTGCTCGATGTACGGCAAAATCTGAAAAGCCCAGCCAGCGCCTTGCCGCGGCGCGATCTCGGGACCGCCGCTCGCCGAGTAATCCGGCGCGTAAGACCAATGACGGCCGCCGTGAGGCAGTTTCTTAAACGTGTCGTGATGGTTATGAATGCCCAAACCAATTTGCTTCAAATTGTTCGCGCATTCGCTGCGCCTGGCAGCCTCACGCGCCGCTTGAACCGCTGGCAGCAACATCGCCACAAGCACACCGATGATCGCGATCACGACCAACAGTTCCACGAGCGTGAAACCTGACTTCCGCCTTCGCATTGCTGAACCCTTCCAAACTGAAAAACTCAAATAATAATAAACACCCCTGCGAGGGCTCGATTGTACCTTTGACGCGAGTCGCTTGGCAACGGTTTGCCGCGAAGATTTTCGGAAGCACCGTGTCCGACTAAGAAATCGCCAATCTGGCCGAACTCCCGCTTTCACTTGTCGCTCGTTCCCGCGTTCGGCTATCCTAAATTTGTCTGACTTTCACATCGCTTCGCCTTGGGATGATGCCATGCGCCGAAAGACTTGGAGTGCCGCGAAACTGGCAGTCGTAACCGGTTCGCTTCTGGCGATCATTGTTGTCGTCGCATCGGTCCGCGCCGCCGAACAAACGTCGCCAAACGCGGCAGGTCCGGCGGCAGATCAGCAGCGCATTCGCCGCTTGATCGAAGCCTTGGGAGCCGAACAGTTTGCCACGCGCGAGAAAGCGCAGAGCGAGTTGGAGCGAATGGGCGTAGAGGTTTTTGACGCCCTGAACGAAGCCCGCGAGAACCCGGACATCGAAATTGCCCATCGCGTTCGACACCTGCTGCTGGGAATGAGAGTTGTCTGGAGTCCCGAAACGGATCCCGAAGAAGTACGACGGATCATGCAGGGTTATGGAGAACGCAATGACTTGGAGCGACAGGGCTTGGCCGATCGGCTGACGACGCTGGACCCGACCAAGGCCGCCGCGCCGCTGTGCCGCATCGCGAGGTTCGATCATTCGGATCGGTTAGCGAAATACGCCGCTTTGAAGCTGATGGGCTTATCTTTGCCGAAGGATGCGTCGGCGCAGCAGAAACAGAAACTGGCGGGCGAAATCACGTCGCTGGTGACGGGCAGTCGCCGAGTCGCTTCGGAATGGCTGCGCACTTATGCCCAGTCGATAACCGATCCAGCTTCCACGCTGCCGGCTTGGCAGCGTCTAACACGTGACGAACTCGATCGGCTCGATCAATTCGACGAACTCGACGGCCGCGAGAACGCTCGGGATTTGCTGCGTTGGTACGCGCATCTCCTGCATCAACTAGATCGACCCGAAGAGTCGCTGGCGGCGGTGCGCCAGACCTTGGATTTAATGGACGGCACACGCGAGCAGTTGCTCGATACGGTCGATTGGCTGATCGAACACGAAACGTATGTTCTGGTCAGCGAGTTGGCGACGCGGTATCCCAACCAGTTCGGCGAATTCGCGATGTTGCAGTACCGCTTGGCCGAAGCACAGATGAAGCAAGGTGATGCGGAGGCGGCCAAGCAGACGGTCGCCAAGGCGCGGGCGATGAAGGCTGAAGAACCAACCGAACACATCGCGATGGCCGTGTCGCTCCAGGAACGAGGTTTGTTCGAGTGGGCCGAGGGCGAATACCGATTGGTTATCGACAATTTTCCCGCAGCATCCTACTACGTTTTGCAGAGCCGCTTTTTGATGGCTTCGATGCTGCACGACCTGCAACGCGACAACGAAGCGGCCGACATGTTGGAAGTCGCGCTTCAGACGATGGATGTGGATCGCAATTTGCAACAGATGATGGAACTGCGAACCGGCATGCGGGTGGTCAATGCACGAGCCCAGATGAACTATTACCGGGCAGAACATTTGGCGCGACAAACCGAATGGGAGAAGGTGCGGGAAAACTTGACCAAAGCGATCGAGGCGAACCCGGACGATGTGGACGTCGTGATCGCCATGTATCGCGTGCCCAATGCAACGGACGAATGGAAAGCCGATGCCATGCGGCGAATTCAGTCGGCCGTGAATGGTTTCCGAGCTCAAATTGCGACGATTGAACCCATCCAACAACGAGCGCCCAATCCAGAAGTCGGCCGGCAATTGGCATTGCTTTATAACAACTTGGCTTGGTTGATTGGTAATACGACCGGCGATTATGCCGAAGCGGTGCGGCTCAGCCACAAATCCTTGGAGTTGGTGCCCGACACGGCTGGCTATTTAGATACCTTGGGGCGTTGTTACTATGCCAAAGGTGATTATGCGAACGCCGTCAAGTATCAAGCGCAGGCCGTGAGGCTGGATCCACACACGCAACAAATCCGCCGCCAACTGGAATTGTTCGAGAAGGCCTTGGCCGGCAAGAGCTCCGAAGCGAAATGACCCCGAATCGAGATATTGTCGCTTTGGAATCCGCCGAGATGGACCGTGACGGCGCGGATGTAGTGGAACTCGAGCGAGTCTGGCATGACGAGCGATATCATTTGACGTTGCTAATCCCCAGCGTCATTGTCCTGCTGCTTTCCGTTGTAATGTCCGTTCGCTCGGAAACAGCGGTCGTGATTCCGCTGCTGAACACTCCGCTGCCGGAAGTCTGTTCGTTTCGGCGCATGTTCCAGATGGATTGCCCAGGGTGTGGATTGACTCGCTGTTTTATCAGCATGGGTCATGGGCAAGTGCGGCGGGCATTCGAATTTAACCCGGTGGGTGTGGGATTCTTTCTCGTCGTAGCCGGGCAGATTCCTTATCGGTTGACGCAAATTGTGAGACTGCGGCGAGGCTTGCCCGAATGGTCCCTGGGGTGGTTCGGATACTCGCTGTTGGTGATCGTGTCGGGCGCACTATTGGTGCAATGGATTATCAAACTGACTTGGATGAGGTTTGGGTAATGCAACGTGTAGCGGTTGGCCAAGAGACGCTGAGTGTGGAGATTCAAGGCAGCGGACCTCCTTTGTTGTTGGTTCACGGATTCCCGTTAGACCACACGATGTGGAAACATCAGATCGAGGAACTGGCTGACCAGTTTCAGGTGATCGCGCCGGACTTGCGTGGATTTGGCGCCAGTGCGCTGGCGGAGCCACACGATTTATCCGACGAACCGGGGCCGAGTGGCCAAGCCGTCTCGGCCATCACCATGGAACAGTATGCCGACGAATTGGTCGGTATGTTGGATGCGCTGCGGATCGACCAACCCGTCGCCTTTTGTGGACTGTCGATGGGTGGTTACATAGGCTGGCAATTTCTAATGCGCCATGCGGATCGACTGGGCCGTTTGATTATGTGTGACACGAAAGTGGTCGCCGATAGTCCGCAAGTAAAACAGGTGCGCATGGAGACGGCCGAACGCGTTCTGCATGAAGGACCAGGGTTTCTGGCCGAAGTGATGCGAGACCGGCTGTTTTCGCCGACATCGCTGCGCGACAAACCGACCGCCGTTGAGGCGACTCAACAAGTGATCCGCGACACCAATCCGCGAGCCATCGCGGCGGCGCTGTACGGCATGGCGGAACGACCTGACATGCGCGATCGCCTGCCTTCGATCGATCTGCCTTCGCTGCTGATCGGCGGCGAATTGGATGTGATCTCCCCGGCCGAGGAAATGCGCGGCATTGCCCAATCGATGCCGAACGCCAAGTTTATTCCCATACCACAGGCTGGACACATGGCGTTGGAACGCCCCCAGGAAGTGAACTCGGCGATTCGTGAGTTCTTATCCGACTGGGTGTAAGAGATTGTCCGTTGGAGTCAGCGGCTTCTGATCTCTGGAATCTCATCTACTCACTATCCGTCGTATAAAACCGGCGGGCAACCTCTTCGGCGTGGAACAGCAGCCATTCCAATCGCGTGTAAATCGCATGACCGGCCAAATGTTGGCCGATATGAGCCTGCGTCGGACCATAATCTACTAATAATGATTCTCCGTCGGCATGCGTACGGAGTCCGAGTCGCAATCTGGCTAATAGATCGCGTCCCCGAATACCCGGTTGCAAGAAGCGATTCAAACGCCAGTCGGCGACCAGCGTTCGGCAGGAAAGCAAGCCGGGCGCGAAGTTCGTACCGGCGATCCCAATCTGCTGAATGTAATCGCCGTACCGCGCGGTCAGCACATCATCGACCGTGGGTGGAAACAACGCTTGGCATTTGGGCAATCCATCCACGGGACGGTGAAAGACAAAGTGCAGCAGCTTTGAATATCCATCCGAGTCCCAGCCGTAGCGGACGGGCGTGCCGAACGTCACGAAGTCAAGCTTGGTGCGGCGAATGTCGCAAGCCTTATCGCGCAACGCCCGCTGCATTTCGCGCCACACGGGAAAGTCAAAGAACTTTAGCAAGGGAACTCGGTAATGGGGTCGAGCGGCGCGAAAGAATCGGCGCCGAGTCTCTTCATCGGCAGCCAGCAAATTCGTCAGCAACGCGAACACATTGCCGCCGTGGCTGTGGCCCCACAATAACACCCGGCCATCACACTCCTCGGGCCGAGAAACCAGTGTCCGCAGCAACTCAATCGCCGCCTGTGCTCGGCCCACGTGATGGTTTTCGCTGGACCAGTGGAACAACCGCACGGGGATATGCGGCTCGGCATCCGCGCCATTGATGCCGGCCGAAAAGGCGTCGGCGTAGGCTTGGGTGTAATTGCCCATGTCGCCGGCGACCGCATCCAGCGTTTGCTTTTGCCAGCGGCGAACGAGATCGCAAGCCGACGGCCACACACGCTCTAGCTCGGCTAATAATCCCAGCGCATCGGTGCCGACGAACGTGCCGTGTACCAGATAGATCGCGCGCACTTGGGCCGCCCGCAATCGCTGTCCGACGGCCCGCATGCGTTGGCGATGTTCCTCACCGTCGCTGGGCGGCGGATGCTCGGGCCGCAGCAGGTGTACTTGCGAAGTGAGGACGGGCGATTGGTACGTTTGATGTCGGAACCGATTCTGGGCTGGCATGACTCGCGCGTCCCACGTCCAATCGATGCACCGAAGCCGCGGGCGTAAGTGCGCCCAACGTGCCGGACCAGCATTCAAACGGGCGACCGCCGCGTTCATCGCCGGCAAAGAACGACAGATAGCTCATCGTCTCGGTCGGGATAAACTCGTGTCCCGCTGGTTGCCAACGCGTGGTTTGATAGACGCGTCGCCATGTGCCGGTGTTGAAGTATATCTGCTGCAAGGCGAACCCATCCGCGTAGCTGGCTTCCAGCGGCGTCGTTTCGCACTGATGCGTATGGCCGTACACGATGTACTTGGCCCGCCGATTGCGAAACTCGGGTTCGGCGATGGCGTGTTGCCAGTAAGAGGCATTCGCCGCTCCGCGCATGGAGTTTAGCCAGTCGCCGGTTCGACTCGTCCAATCATGAGCCGCTCGCTTGCGGAACATGAGCGAACGTTGCAGCCCGTCTCGCAATTGGTGCGGACTGTCGTTGTCCCATTGCCGCAGCACGTCGGATTGCAGCAAGCGATCGACGTGCGCGTCCCAGCGGCGAAAGATCTCGCGACGCTGCGTGGTCGACGGACAAGTGCGGTCGAGAAGGCTCTCTAGCCAAACCGGGGCGAACAACTGAGGCCGCACGTGATCCAACTCGCGCAGGTTGGCCAACGTCGCCGCCGGCAATTGTTCTCCCAGTTGTTGTTCGATGTCCGCGAGGAAATGGCTGGTAAGTTCGATCACCAGCAGGTCGCTAACGCTGCTTTCGTTTCGATCTTGATGAAAGCTGAGCGGATCGAACACATCGCCGTGACGCGCAAATACCCGATGTCGTCGCAGGGCTTCCTGCAATGTGCCGGCTTCGGCCGGTTCATGAGCGAACGGTTGGCGGCCGTCGTGGGCCAGCCCGAAGTACTGGGAAATCTTGCGGCGAATCGCGTCGTACTCGGCGCCGCGCTGCCGCAGCATCCAGTCGTGATTCCCGACCATGTAATGAATGTGAACGGGCACGGCGACCAACTCCGCCCCGAAAACCGGCTGACCGCTGGCACTGGCCGGCGCCAAGGCGATACCGCCGTGCGACGCCAAAGCTCGCAGGTATTGCAAGCTCGTGGCGTTGTGGTTCAGCACGCCGTCGACGATCTTCCGCACGGTCTCGATGAAAGCTGGCGAGTTCGTCTCGGACCAAGGCCGAGCATTGGTCTCTTGCCAGCGCGATGAACGCAGCAAGTCGATTGTGTCGCCCAGCAGCACCAGATCGATTTGCTCGATCGGTTTGTATTGGCCGCCGGTACGCCACGAAGCTCGCTCGGCCAAGTCGTTCAATCGTTCGGCGAACAATTCAACGGCGCCGGCGTCGACCGACGCGCTACTCGTGCCATCCGTGAAGTGCAAATCGCTAATAAAGACCAGCATGGCGGCGTCCCTGCCTCAAGAAAACGGCGATAGCCATACATCTCGAAGTACAGCATCATCGAGTTTATCGACGAACGGTTATGCCGGACATGAGGGCAATTCGGCGCGGCGTCACGCCACGGGCAACTCGGCGAAGTTCTTCAACAGCCGCAAACCGTCGGCTTGGCTCTTCTCCGGGTGAAATTGCGTGGCGAACAGGTTGTGTCGCCAAATCGCCGCGCAGAAGGGGTGGCCGTAGTCGGCTTCGATTGCCACCACGCTGCTATCGTCCGGCGCGACGTAATACGAGTGGACGAAGTAAAAGTGCGTTCCGTCCTCAATCCCGTCCAGTATCGCGGCTCGGCGGCGGATCAACGCTTGATTCCAACCCATGTGCGGCACTTTGTATTCGCGCGGCAAATCGAACCGCAACACCTTGCCCCGCAGCACGCCCAACCCTTCGATCTCGCCGCCTTCGTAGCTGACGTCGAACAGCAGTTGCAGCCCGAGACAAATTCCCAGGAACGGCTTGTTCGCCTCGATCGCGTCATGAATCGGACCGACCAGATCGCGGCGTTTGATTTCGGCGATCGCGTCCTCAAATGCTCCCACGCCCGGCAACACAATTCGTTCGGCCCGAGCCAGTTCGCCGGCGTCGCAGGTGATTACGGCCTCGTGCCCAACCTTCTCGAAGCTCTTCTGGACGCTGCGAAGGTTTCCCATTTGATAGTCGATGATCGCGATCATGCCGGTGGCCTAGGGGTGGATGGGCGAGGTTTCGGAGGGCGGCGATGCAAGAGAGTGCCAGCTTGGGAGAGTGGTTCACATTTTAGTTAGCGGAACTTGAATGCGGCAGGTCCGCGCGGATGACAGTGCTGGGCACGCGCCGCCAAGCCGCGTCGGCTTCAACCTGGCGGATGGCCGTTTTCGTCGCGGATCGGCGTGGCCAAAGGCTGCTGCTTCTGGTTAAAATCCCTTAGTTCGGCAAAGGTCGAACGTCGTGAGTAACCTAAACTTGAATGTGTTCAGGGCCGCTGGTCTGGAAAGGCGGCCGACGAGACGGTTGTGTCGAGGTAGCTGTCGTGTACTTGGAAACGCCATCGCTGTTGATCACCGACGATGATCGTGCGTTGCGCGAGACGCTTCGCGGGATGTTCGAAGATCGTGGTTTCCGCGCCCTGGTGGCTTGCGACGGAGACGAAGCGATCGAGATCGTCTGTCACGAGGACGTTCATTTGGTCGTCATCGACCTGCATATGCCGCGGATGAGCGGCTTGGAAGCGATCCGGCATCTCCGCCAAGTGGAAACGACGATCCCCTGGATTTTGATGTCCGCTGGACTGGATGCTCAGGTGGTCGACGAAGCTCGGCAGCTTGAAGCGGCCTCGGTTCTGGCCAAGCCGGTTCGGTGTGCCGAGTTGACCGGCGCGGTTTCCAGTGTCCTCCGCGAAGTCTACGGCTGGTCCCCGGAGAGATAGCTCAGCTCCCGAGATGATGACTCGGCCGGAGCCTCGTTTTCCTGGAAAGGCGACTCGGCAGGAGCCTCGTTCTCCCAAAGACGACTCGGCTGGAGCCTCGTTCTCCCGGAAAAGCGACTCGGCAGGAGCCTCGATCTCCCAGAACGACTCGGCCGGAGCCTCGTTCTCCCGGAGAGGCTGGCCGTGCCTGGGGTCGAGCGAAGCGAGCCCCAGCGAGTGCTGGCCAGCGGCTCTGCGGCCTAACTTCGGTCCGTAGAGATTTCATCGGGACGCTCCCTTACGCTTCTGGCCGGATTCCTTAGGCTTCTGGGCGGATTCCTTACGCTTCTGGGCGGATTCCTTAGGCTTCTGCCGACGCAAGTTAGCGCTATCCGAGCAGCTCTTAGGCGTCTTGGACCGGACGATATTTATCTCGGACGCCTTTGTCGGCGTCTCCGATGTCTTTGGTGGACTCCAAGCTCGTGGCGCTAAGATGGCTTTGGCGGCGTCTTTTAGGCATTAACTGTTTGTCCAAGCTGCGATTGGTGGCAGGCGTCTTTTTTGCGATTGTTCGAGTCATCGTGGCAATTGGCGGCATCTTTTCGCGACTTGGCGGCATCTTTTTAGACTTGGCGGTGTCATTTCTTAACTTGGCGGCGTCATTTTTAGGATTGGTGGTATCTTTTTGTCGATTGGCGGCGTCTTTAATGCGCCATAAGACCGAAATACGACACCAACGACTGCAAAAGCATGCCGAAGGCGCTGTTGGTCATGGCGAGAAGTATTCTTGTCCCAATGATGACTGGGCAATTGCCACAGTGATACACGTTGACTACGGCATGTGGGGGCGATTTGCCACTCGGCCGTTTGCCGGGCCGACAATGATGACCGATTCTTTGGCCTGAGTCGGCGTTGAGGCTTCCACTTGCTGCCGGGCTCGCTGCACGAGCAACTGATGAAGCCGCCGTTGTTCGCTCAGATGGCGATTGAGCAGAAATCGCTCGTCCCGGAGGTTCTTTAGCCGCAGTTCGGCGCGGAGCAGGTCCAGTTTGAACTGCTCTCGCTCCAGCAACAGCGGGCCGCCGTCGTTGCTGACTCGATTGAACTTCGAATAGTTGGCGTTGATCCGACGCAGCGACTGTAGTTCGGCGTCGGCCAGCTTGATTTCCGTATCCAGTTGCCGCAGCCGCAGCGGATAGTCCACGCCGTCAGCCAGCCGCGACTGTAACTCAGCGATTTGCAGATTCCGGTAGGCGACGTCGTAGGTGATCGGCTCGCCAATCACGACCGTGGGAACTTGCGGGACGCCCGCGGAGTCACAACAGCCCGGCGGTTGGGCGGCCAGCGACGATGAGAACAGCGCGACGAGCGCAGTGCTAGACAGAACGGCAACGAATGCGCGCATGATGAGCCCCTTTGGATGTGTCGAGTGAGCGCGAGAGTTCGCTCGGTGAGAAGAGAATCCGCGACGTCAGTCACGCGGATGTCGAGCGTCAAGTCTCAAGCTAATCGCGGCTCGGCGGGCTTCAACAAGCAACGGCGGCGATTCGCGAAAACTTACTGCTGACGGAGTCCGTTTGTATCGGCTGTCCGATCGCCGCAACGCTGACCGCCGGAATGCTCGCGCGAAGAGCCGTGGGCGGCACGCGGCGCGAGGGTTGCGGGCTGCACGACAGTCATATTCGCTGCATTCGATTCGCGGCTCTCCGTTAGCCGCGAATAAGGGCGGCGGAACCGGCGTAACCTTAGGCGACATAAAGATTTATTTGTTGACGATGGATTTCAAGCCGAATAAAATCGAAGCGTGCGGTTGGGATTCCGTAACAAACACTCTTCTCTTCGGCGATTTCAGCTTGTCGGACATTCGTCCGTACAGCCACAGGATGGATCCTTATATCAATAGGAGGTCTGCGGCGCTCCAAAGGGGCGGACGCTAGCGGATGTCATGCTGAACGATCGTTCCAGCCACGAAAACGATCCGGGCCTTGCCCGACCGAGCGAAACGCCGCCCGCCGCGGCGGGATCGCCGGATGTTCGCGTGCCTAAGCCAGAGAACGCTCGCCCCGATGCGGCGGGCGGATCGACATCGCGCCGCAAGCTGGCTGTTACCGGAGCGGACTTTGCCTCGGCCGAGCCGCCGTTGGAGAACGATAAGACCGTGATCTCGAAAGGGGCGCCGGTCGCTCCGCCGACGAATTTGCCGGTTCCCATGCGTCCGCACGAGATGGGACGCGAGCTGGAAGGCCAGCGGCTGAACCATTTCATGTTGGAAGAGTTCGTGGGCGGCGGCGGTATGGGCGCGGTGTTCCGCGCGATTGATACCGAATTGGGCCGAACCGTGGCCGTGAAAGTGGTCTCGAAGGATGCCACGGACGACGAGGTGCTGCGGCGTTTTAAGAACGAGGCTCAGAGCGCCGCGCGACTGGACCATCCGAACATTGCCCGCGTCTACTACGTCGGCCAAGATCGTGGCTGGAACTACATCGTCTTTGAATATATCGAGGGCGTGAATGTCCGCGACTTGGTCGATCACAAAGGGCCGCTGTCGCTGGACGAAGCCGTGCATTACACGCGGCAGGTGGCCGAGGCGTTGGATCATGCCTCGCGGCGCGACGTAGTGCATCGCGACATTAAACCGTCGAACGTGCTGGTGATGCCCGATGGCCGCGTGAAGCTGGTTGATATGGGGTTGGCGCGGCTGCATCAGGTCGAGGCGTCTTCCCAGGATTTGACCGCCAGCGGCGTGACGCTGGGCACGTTCGACTACATCTCGCCCGAACAGGCTCGCGATCCTCGAAACACCGACGTGCGCAGCGATCTGTATTCGCTCGGCTGTACGATCTACTTCATGCTGACCGGATTGCCGCCGTTTCCCGAAGGCACCGTGCTGCAGAAGCTGTTGAGTCACAGCAGCGAGGAGCCGCCCGATCCGCGGCGATTGCGAGGCGATCTGCCGGACGAGTTGGTCCGCATCGTGATGAAGCTGTTGGCCAAACAGCCCGAAAAGCGTTACCAACGGCCCAGCGAATTGATTGGCGAATTGATTTTGTTGGCCGACGATCTCGGCTTGCCACATTCGGATCGCAGCGGGCCGGTATGGGTGACGACGGAAGCCGCCGAGCGGAATTGGCTGGAGCGGCATCTGCCGTGGATCGCTCCGACGGGGATTTTGTTGGCGGCCGTGTTGTTCGTCGAACTTTCGTCTCGCAGTGATTCGTCGCTGAGGATTCCCGACCCGAAGCTGCCCGCGCCGATCCGCGAAGCTTCGGCCGCGGAGCGTCGCGATTCGCTGAGCGCTCCAAATGATCGAACGACGGACTCTGAGAGTAGTGTGCCGTCGGCGAATGAAGCTGGCAGTTCGTCGCCGAACGAGGCCGTAAGTCCTACGGTCGCGCCGCCCGTGCCTTCGGCCGAACCGCCTTCGCCTTTCGAGTCGGCTCGGGCTTCGACGACAACCGGCACCAGCAGTGTCAGCGACGAAGGACGTGATTCAACGCCGCGAACTGGTTCGGCTGGCGAACTCGAAGCCGGCAACACGTTGGCATCCGCCACGACGGCGACGCCGTCGCGCAGCACATCGTCATCCGTCGCTCCGCCTCGGGCGTCGGAGCCTCGTGGGAGCGGGACCAGCGTGCCAACAACGCCGACCACAACGTCGAGCTCCGTCGCTAACGGCAACAAATCGCCGAACAACGATTCGACATCCACCGGTAACAGTACGGCCGTAACCGAAGTGGTGGCTTCGGCCGCAACGAGCCCGATGCCGAGTGTCGATTTGGAAGATATGCGAGCACAGGAGGCGTTGAACGAACGGGTTCGCACGATCGTGGTCGGCGGCTCCGACATGGGAACGCTGTCTGAAGATGCCTATCGCGTCGACTCGCTGTCCAAGGCCGCGAGGTTGCTTCCCAGATGGCCAATGTGTGGAGATTGTGCTCGCCAGCGACTCGTTTATCGAAGACACGTTTACGTTGGCCGATCACAATTTAGAGATTCGAGCCGCCGATGGCTTTCAGCCGCTGATCGTGTTTGGACGCAACGCGACCAACTTTTCCGACTCGCGACAGATGATTCGCATGGTTGGCGGCGGGGTGACTTGGCGCGAATTCAATTTCGTTTGGAAGTGCCGACGATGTTGAGCGGCTCGGTCGCGTTGTTTGGCGTGAATCAAGTCGAGACGTTGAAGTTCGACCAATGTGCCATGACGATTGTCAACGCGACGGAGTCTGGCGTCGCTGGTTCGGCCTCGGCCACGTTCCTGGAGATTGACGCCCCGAATTCAGCCAGCGGCATGATGAATGGCAATGGCATGATGTTGCCCGTTCAACCGATCGGCTTGACCGATTGCGTCGCGCGAGGCGAAGCGACGTTTGTTCGCGTGCCGGAAGCCACGCCGCTGCGATTGGAATGGGAGCAGGGATTGTTGGCGATCAGCGAGCGGCTGTTGGAGACAGGCGGTTGCGAACGCGATCCGAAGCAGGCGATGTCGGAAGTCGAGTTGTTCCGTGTCGTGGTGCGAGCCGACCAAGGCCAGCCGACTCGATAGCACGCAGCGGCCTTATCAAATTGGCCTGCGATTGGAGTTGCAGGAATCGATCATTGTGACTCGACCCGGAGCGGTATCGCTGGTCCAGCATCTGGGTTTCTCCGCCGAGGCTTCCCAGCAATACGTCGAGCCGCCGTTTCGCTTGGGAAGATCGCAACAGTTGTTATCCGAACGCCGACCCGGCCACGACGATTCGCTGGCAAGTTCTGCGCGAAGATAGCGATCAACCCGTGGTCTTCGATCTGCTTGCCGAAGGCCAGACGTGGTATCACGACATGGGCGTGACCTTCGCCGATCCGTGGCAAACTCCGTTGCCGTCGGCCGCTTTCAACCGGCAACATCCGGCCGACTACGTCGCCAAGGCCGCGGATATGGAGTCGATGCGACTGGGGCTCGATCTGGCTCGCATGCCGACCTTGGCGGAATAGGTCGCCACGGTCGGTTCACGCGGACGTTGCCAGACCGATAGAATGCCAAACCGTGTTGTCGTTCGGTTGGTGTTCATCGTTTTCCGCGTGAGTTGCATATTCGCATGAGATATCTTGCTGTCCGCCTGAAGAAATTCCGCGCGTCGTTCGGCCGCCAAGAGAACGTCGCCTTGCTAGGGCCGTTCGTCGTGATGAGCGCCGCTTTGTTCGGCGTCGTTTTGTTGGGCGGCTGTCGCGGCCAGTCGGCGTCGGCGCCGGCGGACACGCTGATCTATGGTCGCGGCGAGGACGCTCAATCGCTCGATCCAATCGCGACCGATATTGGCGAATCGGTGAAGGTGATCGTCAACTTGTATGACACGCTCGTTGCCTACGACGACGAGACGTTGGACCTTGTGCCGTCGTTGGCCGAGCGTTGGGAGCACAGCGACGATGGGCTGACGTGGACGTTTCACTTGCGGCCGGATGTTTTGTTTCACGACGGAACGCCCTTCAACGCCGAAGCGGTCGTCTTCACGTTTCGGCGCTTGATCGACGAGCAGCCCGAGTTCGCCTATACGCAAGCCCGGCCCTACAAGCCGAATTTTTCGAACATCGCCGATGTCGAGGCGATCGACGAACGGACGGTTCAGTTTCAGCTTCGCGAACCGAGCGCGGTGTTCTTGAAGAACATCGCGATGTTCCCGGCCAGCATCGTTAGCCCGACGGCCGTTAAGCAGCATCAAGAAGCTTTCGGAGCGAACCCGGTCGGCACCGGACCGTTTCGATTCGCTCGGTGGTTGCGGGATGAGCAACTGGTGCTGGAAGCTTTCGACGAACATTGGCGCGGCAAGCCGGACTTGGCTCGCGCGATCTTCGTACCGGTGTCGGAGAGCGCGACGCGCGTCTCGCAACTGAAACGGGGCGAAATTCACATCGCGGATAACTTGCCGCCAGCGGAGCTGGACGCGTTGGCCAAGACGCCGGGGATTGTGTTACAGGAGCAGACGGGATTGAACGTCGCCTATCTCACGATGCAGACGGAAAAGCCGCCGCTGGACAACACCAAAGTGCGGCAAGCGATCGCGCACGCGATTGATAAGCCGCGGTTGGTCGACGTGGCTTACGCCGGTCATGCTCGGCCGGCCGTCAACATGGTGCCACCGGCGATGTGGGGTCATCACAACGAATTGAAGGATCGACCTTACGACGTGGCGCAGGCCAAGCAGTTGCTGGAAGAGGCGAGTGCCGAGGCGGGATTTGCGTTGCCGCTGTCGCTAACTTTGTCGGTGATGAGTCAGCCACGGCCTTATATGCAGGAGCCTTTGCAAACCGCATCTTTCATTAAGGATGCTCTGGCCGCGATCGGCATCGACGTGGAGATTCAGACGAAGCCCGTGAATCAGCACTTTGATCACTTGATGAGCGGCGGACATGAATTGGGTTTGGCCGGTTGGAGCAGCGACAACAACGACCCGGACAACTTTCTTTACTCGCTGCTCGATTCGGACAACATCGGCGAGCACGGCAATAATCTCAGCCGGTATAACAACCCGGAAGTTCATCGGTTGTTGCTTGCGGCCCAAAGCGAACTGGACGACGCCGCGCGGCTGAAGATGTATTTGCAGGCGCAAGAGCTGATTTTCGCCGATGCTCCGGTCGTGCCGCTGGTGCATACGCAAGTCCGTATTGCTCAGCGCGACATGCTGAAAGGCTACTTGCTGCATCCGTCGAACTTGGTGCGACTGCGGTTAGCTCGGATCGAGGCCGCGCCGTGATCGCGTACGTGTTGCGGCGACTGCTGCACAGCGCGGCCACGATGTTGGTGGCCGTCGCCTTGATCTTTGTCGCCATGCGAGCGCTGCCGGGCAATCCGTTCTTGGCGCAATTCGGCCAACATCCCGACGCCGAGCAATTAGAGGCGTTGCGCGAGCAATATGGCTGGAACGATCCGATTCACCGGCAGCTTGGCTCGTTCTTTTGGCAACTCGTCACGCGCGGCGATCTAGGGCGTTCGATTTCCGATCCTACGGAGCGAATCAGCGACGCACTGCGGCGACGCATTCCGGCCACAATCGAATTGACGCTAGCCGCCGTGCTGATCGCGGTGCCCGTCGGCATCGGCGCCGGCGTGTTGGCCGCGGTGCGGCACAATCGTTGGCCGGATTATGTGTGCATGCTCGCGGCCTTGTTGGGCGTGAGTGTCCCGGTGTTCTTTTTGGGGATTTGCTTGCGAGGCATTTTTACCGGCATGCCGACCAACGCCCGGCTGCCGACTTACGTCTTCGACTTCGAGCCGCTGACGGGGTTGTACGTGATCGACACTTTGATCCGCGGCCGAGTGGATCTGTTCTTTGCGGCGTTGCGGCACCTCTGTCTGCCAGCTCTGGCGCTTAGCTCGATTCCGATGGCGATCATCGCTCGGATCACGCGAGCCAGCATGCTCGACGTGCTATCGTCCGATTTCGTGCGAACCGCGCGAGCCAAAGGCGCCGCTCGCTGGCGGATCGTTTGGCGGCACGCTTTGCCCAACGCCGCCGTTCCGATCGCGAACATCGCGGGCTTTCAGATTGGGTTGCTGCTGTCCGGCGCGGTACTGACGGAAACGGTTTTCGATTGGCCGGGATTGGGCACATACATCGTCGCGGCCGTGCAGGAGAACGACTTTATGGTCGTGCAAGCCGGCGCGATCATGATCGCCGCGTTGTTCGTCGTGACCAATTTAGCGGTCGACCTCTGCTACATCTGGCTCGACCCCCGGATTCGATTGCACTAGCACGATTCGTCGATCGCCAAACGGCTAGTTCAAACCTTGTCATTCGCCTCGCGGCCCAAGCCGGCAAGCAGCAAAGCGAATCGGACCAAACATCCGTTGACGCCGCGCCGCTAGCTGTGTTAGACCGGAAGCCACGCGTATTTCGCACGACCATCGCGGATGTTTAAACCGCGTGATTTGGAAAAGTTCGCTCGTTAAACGGCGTTGAATTTGCCGATCATAAGGTTGATGCGGACTGCGCCGTGCTTTGCCCAAACGCCCGACCTCCAGCCAAAGCCCCTAACACTCCCATGCATCCGATCCGACTTTGCTTGGTTTTGCACAACCATCAACCCATCGGCAATTTCGACAATGTCTTCGAGCAGGCTTATGCCGACGCCTATTTGCCGTTTCTGGAAGTGTTCGAGCCATATGAATCGCTTCGGATTTCGCTGCATACCAGCGGGCCGTTGATGGAGTGGTT
>JAWKTM010000085.1:0-27538 GCA_041399085.1 Pirellulaceae bacterium | reverse complement strand
CGCTACCGGCGTACTCGCCCGCCAATTTCGCCAGCCGCCAACGCAACCGCTCCTTGGCCCGAGCTAACCGGCTCATCACCGTTCCGATCTTGATCTCCAGCTTTTCGGCGATCTCTTTGTACGAACAATCCTCGAAATAGAACAACATCAATACCAGTTTGTACTCGTCCGGCAACTCGTTGATTGCCTGCTGCAACGCCTGCCGATCGATCGGCGTTTCCACCTCGACCGCCGCTGGCACCTCATGCACGTCCAGCTCTAGGCTGGCCGCGTCAATCGGCGATTTCTTCCGTCGCTCCTTCAAAAACAAACTGCGAACGATCGCAAACAGCCAGGCAACGATCTTGTCTGGCTCCCGCAACTGATCCAGCCGCTGGTGAACCGTCAAAAAAGTCTGTTGCGTCAAATCCTCCGCGTCAGCCTGCGAGCCCGTCAACCGGTACGCGTAGCGATACACGGACGCATGGTGATCGCGAATCACTCGCGCGATCTCCAAATTGTGTGGCGAACGGACGGATTTGCCGCCCGATTCCGCCACGACCTCCGTATCCGCCTCGCTCGGATGTCGCCGCGTCATGCACTACTCCGTACCGGACAAGATCGCCGGCCGCCGCTGTTTATTCCCGAATTCCCGAAACGACCCCATGTTAAGCAGTCTGGCCCGCTGGCCGCAAATCGCCGGACCGTGCGACATGCTCGGCCGCCGCACACTCTCGGACAGACGCGGTGATCGACGAAGCCGTGAAGCCGATACGAGCAGTTCGGCACGGAGGACTCGCTATTGCTGCCGCTGGCCGCGCCACTTTGACGAGCAGCAACGGAACGAATCGAAAGGCGGGCGGCATGTACTTTGCGTTCACGTTGAAATCCAGGCATTCGGCTGACGACCCGGCGTCGTCGCGGCCGACCTGCCCCGAATATCGCAACAAGCCTTTGGCAGCATGAGGACCATCCGATGCCATCTTGGTCAAAAAAACGGGAACGTCAGTACGAGCACATCAAGAAGAGCAATCGGGAGCGAGGACTTTCCGAGAAGCGGTCGAAGGAAATTGCCGCACGAACCGTCAACAAGAACCGGCGACAGGAAGGCGAGACCCCGAATAAAACGACCCAAGGCACGGGGAACCCCAACACGCGGCTGGAAGACCGCAGCAAGCGTGAACTGTACAACCTTGCGAAGGATCGCAATATCAGCGGTCGCAGCAAAATGAGTAAGACGGACTTGGTGACCGCGCTGCGGAATTAATCCACTACGCGAAGAGAGACGTGCTCTGAATTGGTACACGAATTGAAACGACGTTCAACGAGTCTATCACGAAGCTAATTCCTTTAGCCTCTTTTTATAGCATCATAATCAGGAGTTTGTCATGGAACGAGAACCACCGATTACCGCCGATGACGAAAGTGTGAGTTCGCCGCGACTTGCCCCGCCGTGTCTCTTTACCCGGTATGACAGAGCCGAGCGTGTCCAGTTCGAGTGAAGCGGAGGCGAAGGCACGCAGCAGGGCCGCTCGTCATCAAACGCGGTTGGCGGAAGAAGAGGCGAAGAAGCGGGAGCAGAGGAACAAGAGGCCCGGCATGATCGACATCCTGAAGAAGACAGTCAGTGAGTTTAGCAAGGATTCTTGCGCGGCCATGGCGGCCGCATTGGCTTACTACGCGGTGTTCTCCCTTCCAGCGCTCTTAGTGGTTGTGATCTCCGTCGCGGGACTTGTCTATAGCCCGGAGCAAGTGCAAAACTCAGTTGGAGTCGCAAATCGGCTCCACGATTGGCGCGAACGCCCAAGGCCAGATTAGCACCATGATTTCAGGTCCGAGTCAACCAGGACGTGGATTGTGGGGGACGGTCGTCGGTACGGCGATCCTGCTTTTCGGAGCAACCGGTTTTGGCGGCCAGTTGCAACCAAGCTCTGAATCTCGCGTGGGAAGTGCAACCGGACCCCGGACCGCGGCGGTATACGCAACTTTCTTATGAAGCGACTGCTGTCGTTCGCCATGGTACTAGCCATTGCTTTCTTATTGCTGTCTCTGGTAATTACCACGGCGGCTCCAATGCTTTGGCGACTGGATTAACGCGGCGTCGCCGGCCGGTTGGAATCAAACAACATTTATGGTTCTCAACGTCGTTGCATCCTTTGTGATCGTTGCCCTGTTGTTTGCCGCCATCTTCAAAGTGCTGCCAGACGCCAAGATTCACTGGCGGCAAGTAGCCATCGGCGCCACGTTTACCGCCGCGCTGTTCATGGTCGGGAAATTTGCGTTGGGGCTTTATTTGGGTGGCGACAAGATGCAATCCACCTATGGCGCGGCCGGGTCGCTGGTTCTCGTTCTCGCTTGGATCTATTACTCGTCCATGATTTTGCTGCTAGGCGCCGAATTCACGCAAGTGTGGGCACGGCGACACGGGGAACAGATCGAACCGGACGACCACGCAGTTCGAATCGTGAGAACGGTTCGCACGGAGAAGGACACGGAGAAGGACGATGAGGCTGCATAGGCTATGTCCATTAAGAGTCATGCATTGCCACAGGTTACCAGTTATCGACTTAACGCAGAAAGGATATTACGCCCAGTGAATCGGATCGTTCTCCCGCGAACGCCAAACTGTTTTTGAAACGATCGATTAACTAGGAGGTTTATCATGGGTTTGTTTACCAGCACGGAATTTAACACGTTGGATGATTTGTTCGTCGATCAGTTGGCGGATCTTTATGATGCCGAACAGCGATTGACGAAGGCGATCCCCAAGATGCGCGAAGCGGCCAGCGACCCTCAGCTAAAGGCCGCATTCGACCATCACTTGCGCGAGACCGAAGGCCAAGTCCAACGGTTGGAGCGGGCCTTTCAGCAAATCGGCATCGAGCCGAAAAGCGAGACGTGCGATGCCATGAAGGGGTTGATTTCCGAGGGCGAAAAGGTCGTCGATGCCAAGGGCGACCACGGCGTGAAGGACGCGGCTTTAATCGCCGCGGCTCAACGTATCGAGCACTATGAGATGGCCGGCTACGGTTCGGCGCGTAACTTCGCCCAGCGACTGGGGCGGTTCGACATCGCGGACTTGCTGCAAGAGACGTTGGATGAAGAAGGCGCCGCGGATCACAAACTGACCGAGATCGCGGAAACGGCCGTGAATGTCCAAGCCGCTCAGACCAGCTAGTTGGGAGCGCGGGCGGATGTTGTTCGCCGCCCGCAACCTTCTTTACTCCTGGCTGTTGTTTGCGGGAGCCTGTTGCGACAGTCTCCGGGCAACCGTAGACTTGATCGCGTCAATCTGGGGCTCGCGTCCGCTGGACGCGACGAAAACGCATCGGGGCAGCCAACAGCCGGGAGTTTTCTCACGATGTCCAAGCATAAGCACTTTGAAGTTCAGCGCGCCGGCGACGTCTGTGTCGTTCACCTGATCGACCCGAAACTGTTCGATACGCTGATCGTGACCGA
Organism: Pirellulaceae bacterium; assembly: GCA_041399085.1. Classification (GTDB taxonomy): domain Bacteria; phylum Planctomycetota; class Planctomycetia; order Pirellulales; family Pirellulaceae; genus JAWKTM01. The sequence goes on along the minus strand of JAWKTM010000085.1, from coordinate 24,100 downwards.
GTTGCAGGATGACTTGATGGAGCTGATTGACGCCGAGCAGCCCAGCAAATTGGTTGTCAATTTTGCCTCGGTCACGCACTGCTCGACGGCGGTTATCAACAGCCTTCTGCGAGCCAAGAAGAAGCTGCTCAGTATGGACGGGACGCTGAAGTTGAGTGGCATGAGCTCCAGCATCCGCGAGGCTTACAAGATGCTGAACTTGGACGGCACGGTCTTCCATATCTACGACAAGCCATCGGACGCGATCGAAGCCTTCAAGAGCGAATGAACCGCGGCGGGGGTTTTGATGCCCGGCGCCTGCTCGATCGCCAGCCCAGTACGGCTGCCGATGCGATAGCCGTAGGAGCTCGGCGCATAGGGAATTGACTGGGAATCAGGCGAGCCGCGTGACGTTGCGCGTCGCGAATGCCACTAGTCGCGTTCCGTTCTTCCGGCGCCATGTGTCTTGCCAAGCGGTCGGGCGGTCGGGTTGCTTGCCCGCGACCTTGTGGCCTGTGGCCTGTGTTCACTGGGGTCTGTCTCGCTTGGCATTGTTGCGTTTCGGGAGCCAAACGGTATTGTAAAGATTGCGTAAATTGCCCGTTCTTGCTTTGGCGAAGCCAGAGGATCTCCCACATGTCGATCGTACTTGTCGTCGATGATTCGCCGGTCGATCGCCGCTTGATCGGCGGGCTGTTGCGAAAGGCGACCGATCTACAAGTGGAGTTTGCCGCCAATGGTGAAGAAGCGATGGCGAAGGTCAACGAACTATCGCCAGCGTTGGTCGTGACCGATCTCATTATGCCCAATATGGATGGGCTGGCGTTGGTCGATCGGATCACACACGATTTCGCGTCGATACCGGTCATCCTGCTCACGGGCAAAGGGAGCGAGGAAATTGCGGTCCGGGCGTTGCAGCAGGGCGCGGCCAGCTATGTGCCCAAGAGCCGGATGGCGAATCTGTTGGCGGACACGGTGGAAAATGTGTTGGCCGCGGCTTATGAAGAGCAACAACAAGTCCGCTTGATGGACTGCCTGTTGACCAGCAACTGCACGTTCCAACTGGCCAACGACTCGTCGATTATCCCGCACTTGATCAACTATGTCCATCGAAGCATGCGTAGCGTGGGACTGTGCGACGAAGCCAACGGAATTCGGGTTTCGGTCGCGCTCGAAGAAGCTCTGAACAACGCCATGTTCCACGGCAATCTCGAATTGTCATCGGATTTGCGGGAGGGAGATCGTGGCGAGTATCGGCGGATGATCGAATCGCGGCGATCCGAGTCGCCCTATCGCGATCGCAGGATTTATGTCCAAGTCAGCTTGACTCGCGACGAAGGCCGATTTGTGATTCGTGACGAAGGCCCGGGGTTCGATCCGGGCACGTTGCCCGACCCGACGGATCCGGCGAATTTGGAAAAGGCAAGTGGCCGTGGCATTCTTCTGATGCGGACGTTCATGGACGGAATTGAATTCAACTCCGATGGCAACGAAGTGCGAATGGTGAAGTTCTCCGACTCGGCTCGGGCCACCATGCAGGCTAGCGAGACAAACTAATGAAACGTCGAAACGTACTGGATATCGACCTGCTGGATGACGCCATTTTCGTCACGCCCAAGCAGAATATCGGCAGCCTGATGGATCTCGAACTGCGGGACGAATGGGCCGCGTTGAACAAGGTGGTGGACGACAATCAAGTTCGCTACGCGATTGTTGATCTCGCGCATTTGAACTATTTCGGTTCGTCCGTGTTGGATTGGATGATTTCGCTGTGGAAGCACGTCAAGTTGCAGAACGGTGGCTTGGCCTTGTGCAACGTATCGCCGGTCGGGATGGAGATCCTGCAAACGTCGAATCTCGATTCCCGCTGGACGATCGCTGGCACGCGAGCCGAAGCGCTCGCGAAGCTAAGAGAGAACGAGCCAGCGGACAGCGAGTAGCGATCGGTTTTCGTCAGTTCGCCAACACCGAGTGCCCCAAGTCTCGGGAAAGCCACGCTTCTAGGACCAAATCGGCTTCGGAATAAAATCTCGGCTCGCCTGTAACAAACCGCTCGGCCGTCCGCTTCGCAGAACAGTGATACGACGAACTTCACGCTTCTGCGAAAGGAAATGAGCGATGACACGGTTGACGAAGACGATGTTGGCGGCGGCTTTGGGATTGGCGACGGTCGGCGGAATTGCGGCCGAGTCGCAGGCATGTCCGCGAGGCGGCCGCAGTGGCGGGTACAGCGGTGGTTACAGCCCCGGTTACTCGCAACCGGTACAGCACTACTCGTATCCCACGTACCAGCAAAGCTATCCGGTGCAAACGATCCACCCGCAGTTCGCTCAGCCGAGCCAATTGCCGCCGGTGATTCAGAAGTCGGCCCAAGTCCAGCGCATCAGCGCGTCGGCCAATGTAGGCGGCAATGCCACGATTATCCGATCAGGAGCGGCCGCGAGTGCCCAGTTCGCAACCAATGCCCAAGTGACCGTGAATCGGCCGGTTGGCAATGTCACGGGCAGCGTGCCGCAAGGCAATGGCGTGCCGCAAGGCAATCGCCCGATCGCGAACCCAGCCAACGGCGGCGCAGCTCCCGTTAATAATGCGGCTTCCACGAACGGTTCGTCTCCAGCCGCCGCTCCGTCCCAAACCAACGGTTCCGCCCAACTGACGGCCTTGCAGGTGCTCGCGGGACTCGCCGCTCCCGAACCGCAAGTGTCTCCGTCGCCCGCCGTTCAGCCCACGCAACCGGCGACGGTCGCTCCCGCCCAACCGGCTCACGTTGGCCAATGGCTGGCGTCGCTGCCGAACGATGTAACGGTGCAACTGACGCTTCGGGCCGATGACACGTTTACCTGGACGGCCAACGCTAACGGCAAGTCGAGCGAATTTTCGGGCAACTACACGATCGACGGCGAGTCGCTGTCGCTGACTCGCGATACCGACGGACAACGGCTGGCCGGCTCGATTACGATGAATCCGAACGGCGGTTTCAACTTCAAGCTAGACGGCGCCAAGGACAACGGACTGGACTTCGTGAGCCCGTAAGTTCTGAGATCGCTCTTTGCCATCGCTCTTCCTCTGTCGGCCGTGGGTTTTCCGAAACCTTGGGGCGACAGGGGAAGAGCGATTTTTTATGCGCTAGTCCCGTCAGACTCGGAAAGCCCGCTCGACTTCCACCCTGGTCGAAAACCCGGTCCCGTTTCGGCTACGAAGCGGGAGCTAAAATCTCCAGCCGGACTTCGCCCGTAACGCCACCGGCAAGATGTGCGTCGCGGGGGCGCGGCAATGGGGCGCTTGTTTGGGATAGGCTCGGTAAATCGACGACGATCTCCAACGCGTTCCGCGTTTCCAGAATCGGGGTGACTTCGCTCCGCCAAGTTCCATCAGCGCCCCGAATTTGTCCGAGCTCGTGGCCGTTTAGTTGCACTTCGGCCATCGCATCGACTTCATCGATCGCCAGATACACTCGAGTGGCGGAATCGAGCCCGGTCGGCCGGTTGAAGTAGCGGGTGAAACGAACGCGGCCACGGAAGTCAGTTCCCAGCGACTCGGACCAATCGCACGGCATCGTCACTCGGCCCGCGGGCGGCAATGCGGCATGCTCACTAGATCCGTCCGTCAACTCCGCCGATTCTCCATCGGCGGTCCAGACGGTTCGGGCCAGCGGCTCGTACTGCCACGGCCCTCGCAGACGAATCGTGTGCAATCGGTCGTTCGTCGGGCCGTTCATTCGGGAATGAAATTGCTGACGACGCGCGTCTGGCGGACTTGCCGCGTGTCGCTGTCGTAATTCCGAATGCGGAACTCGATGCCCCGCAGCGGCACCGCATACGGCGGCGAAGTCTCTCGTTCGGCCACGTCATCCACGCCGTTTGCGTTGTCGGTGTCGAAACCGTCGGTCCCTTCGTCCGCCGTGCCGTCGCCATCTTGGTCGATGCCGTCGTGCTCGTAGTCATAGGCCCACGTGCAATAGGTGGGACCGATGTTCAGAGCCAACTGGCTGCGAGTCGCCGGGACACTCGAAAACCGAGACGTAACAATTCCCGTTCGATTCCAACCGTAAAACAAATCAACGAACGCTCCGCTGGCCGATGGCAGCGTTTGGGCCGCTGGTGGCGAAGCGGAAGTGCCGACCGATGTCGCGGCCGTAAAGCCACGGTCGCTCGGCTCAAGCATCTCGATGACCGCGCCGGCCGTTGTACCTGGGTTATAGCGAAGCTGAGCCGTGGGATCCCAAACTCGAATATCAAAAGCCAATACAGAAGTCAGCGCGATATCGTCACCGATGCGGGCCAGAGTCACGGAGGGCACGCCCACACCCAGATCGTCGGTACCGAACCAGCCGATCTCGTTCGCATCGTCGACCGTTCCGTTCCCGTCGTCATCAACCGTTGCGATCCCAGGTTGCCCATCGACTCCCAAAAAGAAGCCGCCATTCATGGAAACGACCGACGTATCATGGCGCGGAATCAACTGGGCTCGTGACAATGCAAACGGAAATCCCACGCCCGCGGCCTTGAAGACAGGGGCTGACGAAAACGTCGGATCAAAGATCACGGGATAATGGCCATACCGATTCTCGCGGCGAGTCAAGTCGGCCAACGTATTGGCGGCGAAGCCCAACACATTGCCCGACGCATCGCGGTGCAGCTTGACCGAGATGTCGCTGACTTGATGGAAGTTGAACAGGTTGGTCGGTGTTTGCGTCGCTGGAACGGTCGTGGTCGACGTCTGCTTTGCGCTTCGCAGGTAACCCGGGTTTGTGTGAGACACCGTACCAGAGCCGGACGGAAATACACGAAGCTCGGTGTTCAACTCCGGTACAATCAGAAACACGCGGTGATACAAAGTCACTTCGCCCGGCCCAGGCGTACCATTGGCGTCATTGTCTTCCCAGCGAGTCCACCAGACCACTTCCGCGTATTGGGATGTGATCACGCCGTATCTGGCGTAGTTCCAGCCCCGCTATCACACGCATAATCCACAAACTTGCCCACGAATGGATCGCCGGTGCTCCGTACCGTACAGGAAAACACATCGTCAATGTCGCCAACCATCGTGGCTTCCGAGGTTGTGACCCACGAATAGTCCCGAGTCGGGCCATCCACGATCTCCACATGTCCGGCGTTCGCTCCGGGTTGGGTCCAAGGTCGCGTCGACGGTGACGTTGTCCGTTTCGCTACGCAACATGTTCGATACGCTGCACGTCGCCGGCCAACTCCAAATTCGCCCGGCCCGCCGCGACGCCTCGGCCAATCGACTGAAACATTTGGATCAAGGCAAACGCCATGATCAAAGTGACGGTCATGGCGACTAACAACTCGACCAGCGTCAAACCCGACCGACGGTCGCGCCATGCAGTGACCGCGCGCGTGGCCCGCGCGAATGTGATATTCAAACGGCAATTCATGAAAAGCCTCCCCGATTCCGTTTCCGCCGTGTGCCGCGCAGAGATGAGATCGCGGCCAGTCGAACAACCCATACGGCTTCCTTATTCGACACACGAGCCCCCGGAATGTCAAGCTGAAGCGACGGCTTACCCCCTCGTCGAGCCTCGGTTGTCGGACGCCGCGTCCGCGCGCGGGGAGTGACAAATGTCAATGCCCCTTCATCCGCCCATGAGCCGGAGTTACGATCCGTCGCATGGCAACGGATTTGAATCCTCCGCAACGGATGGCTGTCGAGACTCTGTCGGGACCGCTGCTGGTTTTGGCCGGCGCGGGTACGGGGAAAACGCGCGTCGTGACCTACCGCGTGGCGAATCTGATCCGCCACGGAACGGTGCCCGATCGCATTTTGGCCGTGACGTTCACCAACAAAGCCGCCGCCGAAATGCAGGAGCGAATCGCCGCTCAACTGGGCCACGGCCGGCGACGCTCGAAGGACAAGGCGGCCAAAAAGCCCGTGACCGCCACGTTCCACTCGCATTGCGTGCGAGTCCTGCGGCGGCACATTCGGCGGCTCGGTTATCCCGAGCAGTTCGCCATCTACGATCGCGGCGACCAGGAAAGCATCGCGCGAACCGTGCTGCGCGACATTCGCGTCTCGAACGAAATGTTGCGTCCCGCCGATCTGCTGTACTTCATCGGCAACTGGAAGACGCGGGCCGTTCGTCCGCCAGCCGCCGTGGCCGAAGCGGAGACCGACAAAGAGCATCTCGCCGCGATGGGATATCGCCGTTATCAAAAGGCGTTGAAGCTGGCCGGCGCGGTTGACTTCGACGACTTGCTGCTCTGTACCGAACAACTGTTTGCCGAGTTCGACGATGTCCGCCGCCAAGAAGCCGACTTGTTCGACCATCTGCTGATCGACGAATATCAAGACACGAACGCCAGCCAGTATCGGATCGTCAAGGCGTTGGCCCACGATCATCGCAATCTGTGCGTCGTGGGCGACGACGACCAGTCGATTTACGGTTGGCGCGGCGCCGAGGTCGAACACATTTTGCGGTTTCGCCACGACTGGCCCGACGCTCGGGTCGTGCGGCTCGAGGACAACTATCGCTCGACGCAAGCCATCTTGGAAATCGCCAACCGGCTGATCGCCTTCAATAAGGTGCGGCACGACAAAATCCTGCGGGCGGCCAGGCCCGGCGGCGAGCGGCCTCGGATCGAGCAATGCAAGACGGCGGAGGAGGAAGCGCAGTTCGTCGTGGCTGACATCCGCCGCTTGCTTCAACGGCCAGAGTTCGAGCCGCGCGACTTCGCGATCCTGTTCCGCACGAACGAACAGCCGCGGGCTTTCGAGACGGAGTTGCGGCGAGCCAAAATGAACTATGTGCTCGTCGGCAGTTCGTCGTTTTTTGATCGCAAGGAAGTGCGCGACGTGTTGGCTTATCTGCGCGTGCTGGTTGCGCCGGACGATGAAGTTTCGTTGCGGCGAATCATCAACACGCCGCCGCGCGGGCTCGGCTCGAAGACGGTTGACCTGCTGACGACGCGAGCCGTCAAACACGGCACGCCTCTGTGGCGGATTCTGGCACAACCGACGATCGAAGGTCTGACCGAATCGGCCGAGAAGTCCGTCACGCGGTTTGTCGAACTCGTGAAGCGATACCGCCACTGGGCGAAGCAAATCGCACAGTCCGGCGGCTCGCCCGTTTCATCCGACGATTCCGAATCCAACGCGAGCGCCGAGCCCACGACGCTGACTTCGCTGGTCCGCCGACTGCTGTCCGACATTCATTATGACGCCGAAATTCGCCGGCAGTATCCCGACCCCAACGATCAACAGGCTCGCTGGGCGGCGGTCGAGGAAGTGGTCAACGCGCTGGCTGGATACGAAAGCCGAACGGAGCGTCCCACGCTGCTGGGATTTTTAGACGAAGCGACGCTCGGCGATCGTGAATTCGACAACGAAAAGGAAAAGCAACTACAGCGCAACGCCATCGTGCTAATGACGCTGCACAGTGCTAAGGGACTGGAGTTTCCGCACGTTTACATGGTCGGCATGGAAGAGGGGCTGTTGCCGCACCACCGCAGCGTCAAGACCGACGGCAGCGCGATCGACGAGGAACGGCGACTTTGCTACGTCGGCATCACGCGGGCTCAAGAGCGGCTGACACTGACGCTGGCACTAACGCGGATGAAATGGGGCAAGCCGCGCGAATCGATCCCCAGCCGCTTTCTGTTCGAGATCATGGGCCGAGCGGACAATCCGCATCGAATGCGAAAGCAGGCGGGATCAAAGTAAACTGAGTTGCTGAAGCTCTCACGGAAACGCAGGAGCGAATTCTATGCGTCGCTAGATCGCCCCGTTTCGCTCTCCTCCAAACGCGGTTCGGACGCTTTGGCCAAGAACGCTTCCTGCACCAATACGTGGCGTGTCTTTCGGACCGAGATGCGATAGTTGTCGACGCGTATTTCGTCGCCGCCGCGCGGCGGTCGCCCCAACCGCTCGGCGATCCAATCGTTCAGCGTCAGAATCGGCTTCTCGCTCAGCGGCTCTAGTTCGATCCCCGCAACTTCGCGCAGTTGTTTCAGCGTTACAAAGCCGCCGGCGGTCCAACCTTCGCCGGTGGGTGTCAGGAACGACGGCAGACGATCGAACTCGTCGTGAATCTCGCCCACGATTTCCTCGACGATATCCTCCAACGTTACAATGCCGATCGTCTTGCCACCGGAGTCCTGAACCAACGCGATGTGGCTCCGCTCGTGCATCAGTTGCTCCAGGCAGTCCGAGGCCGAAGTATCCGCCGGGAAAGCTCGCAGGCGGCGAATCAATTTGCGAAGCGACGGATCTTGCGGTGCGATCCGCAGCGCGGCAACGATATCCTTGAAGTTGACATAGCCGATAATGCGTTGCGGATCGCCGACGGACTCGGTGACCGGATATCGCGTGTGCATGCCTTGATGCGCGGCCACCAACGCTTGGGCCAAAGTCTGGTCAGCCGCGAGCATTCCGACGAATTCGATTGGCAACATGATCGACCGCAACGACGTCTGGGCGAGTCGGCTGGCACTCACGATCATGCCTTCCTCGCGTTGCCCGATCAGCCGAGCCATTCGAGCGAGCGCGGCCGCTCCGTGCAAATCTTGCAGCGTGTCGTCCTTCGCGTCGGCCGAAGACGATTTATGTCCGCGCGGGCTCCACGCCATGATCCAAGTGACACTGGTTTCCAATAGCCAAACCGCGGGCCACACGCTGTATGAAAACCATTCCATCGGCGGCGACAATCGCAGACAGACCCATTCCTTGTTCCGTAAAGCGAAGACTTTCGGAACTAGCTCGCCCAAAATGATCGTGAAAAACGTGAGCGGCGCCACGACGATCATGATGGCTAGAATTTGCGACGCGCCGTCTGAAAAGCCCCATTCGCGCAGCGTCGGTGCGATCGCTTCTTCGGCTCCGGCGCCGCCCGTGGCTGCCGCTACCGCGCCGACCAACGTGATGCCCAACTGCACGACGGCCAGACTGGCTTCGATTCGCTGCTTCATCCTCAAAGCCGCCGCGGCCCCGCGTCCGCCGTCTTCGACCAGCGCATGCAACCGCCCCACGCCGACCGACGCCAATGCGATCTCGTAGCCGGCGAAGACGCTGTTGAAGGCGACCATCGCCGCGATGACGATCAGTTCGGTTGTCCACATTCCAGATTCCACGCGTATTTGGCGAATTCGATCGGCCGCTTGGTCGGCTGTTCACGATTGACCAGGCCAATCGTCGACGGGCGTTTCCACGCTGGAAAACGCGACACTCGGCCTTTCCGAACCGCCGTGCGGCCGCCGCTTCGCGAGGATAAACAACGCGAGCCCACTTCGCACCCGCCCCGAGCCGGCCAGTGTTTGATCCCTCTGGCAAGCATCACTCGATATTTACATGCCACCCATTCATGCTATTTCGAATTCCTTCTCCGATATTCCTTTGCCCCTAATTCTTCTGCCCCCAAGTTTCTCTGCCTGTAACGGCCGTGGGCAGAGGAATTTAGGGGCAAAGGAATGGGAGATATGGCCTGTGGTTGGGTGGCCAATTCTCTCGCTACTACTTAATTATTGTGATCATCCGCATTTGCTGGTGATACACATTAATCCACTGCCATGCTCGAAGCGGGAGCGCGTTTAATAGGCGACGAAGGTGCATTTCCTGATGCTGAAGCCGTCCGCCCAAAGTCGTGACGACAAAGGCGCACTCAGGGGCATATAGCCATGCGCGTTGTTGGCCGAGTTGAATGCCGTCACGGACCACCGGAAGCTTGCGTTCGCAACGCTCCTTGCCACCACACAGCCAGAGTAACGGTCGTTCATACAGGCGGGCTTCGAGAAATCCGCCCCACTCGCGCATCGTCGCTTCGGCGAGATCCGCAATCAATGGGCAACGCGCGGAAACCGCCTTCCAACGTGAACGATCGACGGTCACCACCGACCGGTCAATATTCGCAAACGGACAACCGATCAATTTGCCCTGTGCGGAATCGGCGCCGAAGTTGAGCAGCTTTACCCGGCTGATTGCCAGCAGAGCCGCATAGCTGGTTACCTGCGCCGCGTGGATCGGAGCGAGTTGCTCGACCGCTTTGACTTCATAGAGCATCCGGTTCACAACCAGGTCCAGTCGCAGTGTCGTCGTGAAGCTGCCCACGGTTAATCGCAACGGAAGCTGAGTGAATACTTCATGTACGCCTTCCGCGCGCAGTTGGGCCGCTACATCGTTCTCATAAACCCGCTCGTCACACAGTTTCCCGAACCGGTTGTGTGACTTGTACACGCATCGCATAACCAGGGCATCGATATCCGCAAACTCTTCGTTGGACAAAGGCCCGAATGGGATTTGGCAAGCGATCGGCATGATTTGACCTTTTGCTCGTGTCGTGCCGTCTAAAGGTAGCCGTTTCGTGGACGTCGATGAAGTTGGGTTGGTGGGATTTTTGGGCAGAGGAATTGTTTGGCAAAGGAATGGTGAGCAAAGGAGTGACTGGCAGAGGAATTGTTTGGCAGAGGAATGGTGGGCAAAGGAATGACTGGCAGAGGAATGTCTGGCAGAAGATGATTGGGGCGAACGTGTCGGCGCATGCAGATAGCGTTATCGCTAGAAGCTGTATCCGCAGATTCCTCTGCCCATATATTCCTCTGCCCCAAATTCCATTGCCCATAAATTCTTTTGCCCTCAGTCACTCCGCCGCATCGCACCCTGAACGACAACGAAATCACGAACGAAGTCCGCGACCGAAAGTGTGATAAGAGCCGGCAACTGGCCGATCACCCCATCGCAAACGGACGGACAGCGGCAGATTTTGCATCGGCCCAGCAAGAAACGCTTCGCCATGATTGCTGTCATGGGAAAGCTAATCGTCCAGCGGAGAAGCTACCCGCGGACAATGGGTGGATAGCGTGCGGGAGCACAGATGGACGTCTGAAAAGTGCGGATGAGAGGAGTCGAACCTCCACGACCTTGCGGCCACTAGAACCTGAATCTAGCGCGTCTGCCAATTCCGCCACATCCGCAGGAACAATTCGACCGAGGCGAATCAGAACGTCTTGGCCGAGCAGAAGAGGCAATTTAACGTGGGCTGTAACTTCCGGCAAGGGGCCGATTGCGGCGCGCGAAGGCCGTCGGATCGCCGGATTACATTTGCGTGATTTGATATGGTTGACACTGCTATCGCGCAATCGCTACATTGTGCTGCCAAATGAACTGCCGCCGTGTAAACGGCATTGGGTCCGTGACTTGCGCGTCTGTCGTGCGTTGACTGATTCGCTGGAAAAAAACAAGGCACAAGATGACTTAGCCAAGGAGTTCGGCGCGGCAGCATCTCTTCGTCGCTGAATTTCTACCGCCTGGAAGCGATCCTTTGCTCGGTGTTTCACGTCCAGTTAATTCTCTTTCGCGGCGAGCGTTCTTGAGCCAGTTTAAGTCAACTTGATTTACGGGATTGATTCGATCCTCAACCTCGGGAAGAGGAACGTGGAATTTGTCATCGTTTGGGCTGTCGCCTTCGCGGGCTCGATCTTGGCCTTGTTGCAAGCTTGTTCTTCAAGTCCATGATGGCGTCCGACGAAACAGCACGCCGCAAATCGTTGAAATTGCTGGCTACGTGCGCGGGCGCCCAACGCCTATTTGAAACAGCAGTACAAGGTGGTGGCGGTATTTTTCCTCGTCATCGTGATTCTGCTCGCGATCTCCGCCTACGTGTTGGGCGTGCAAGTAAGTTTGTGCCGTTCGCGTTTCTGACCGGCGGCACTCTCGGGATTGGCCGGTTATTTCGCGCGAAGACCCTTACCTGGGCCAGCTGTCCGCACATTACGCCGGGCGCAGAAGTCGCTGAACCAAGGGCTGCAAGTCGCCTTCCGCAGCGGCGCTTGTGATGGGGCTGACCGTGAATGGGCTGGGGCTGCTGGACATCACGCTGTGGTTCGGCTTCCTGTACTGGGTTTGGCCCAAGATGGTTGACGCCGAATCTACATGACGCTGATTGACATCACGGTCACGATGTTGTGCTTCGGAATAGGCGCCCAGTTCTCGGGCCCTGTTCGCTCGCGTGGGCGGCGGTATTTTCACGAAAGCCGCCGCGTCGGCGGCTGACTTGGTGGGCAAGGTCGAACAAGGAATCCCCGAAGACGACACGAAACCAGCGACGATCGCGGGGACAATGTCGGCGACAATGTGGGCGACGTATTAAGCCGGCATGGGCAGCGCCGGTTGTACAGATCGTATTGCGGTTCGATTTTGGCAACTGCGTTGGGAGTGGCCGCGTTCTCGACACCCCGCTTTGTTGCCCGACGGAATGACTTCGGAAATAGCGCAGCTCAAGTCGCTGTTCCTGCCGATGGCGATTGCCGGCGTCGGCATCTTTCATCGATCTTGGGCATCTACATGGTCCGCACCCAAAGACTGCGACGCAGAAGAATCTGCCTGGCGGCTTTGGGACGGCATCAATCTGTCGACGATCCCTGGTGGTCGTCGCCGCCGTGGTATTGGCCAAGTGGCTGATGCCCGCAGTGGAAGGCATTGATCGCCGGTATTCCGGGCGTGGCGGTCAACGATATCGTTGGCTTGGCGGCCGGTTGGTTGATTGGCAAATGGACGGAGTACGCCGAGCGACGATCCCAGCGCCCGACGAAGAACTTGGCCGAGCAAGCGTTGACAGTCCGGCGACGATCATCATCGGCGGTATTGCCGACGGCATGATGAAGCGATCTGGTTCCGGTGATTGTGGTTTGCGGCGGCACGCTGGCGGCGTTCGGTTTCGCGGCCGGTTGGAGCAGCGTCAACGAAGTGAGCCATTTCGCGTTGGGGCTGTACGGTGTCGGCATCGCGGCGGTCGGGATGTGACGCTCCGGCATTACGCTGGCCACGGACGCCTATGGTCCGATCGCGGACAATGCTGGCGGAAACGCCGAGATGTCTCATCTGGAGCCGATCGTTCGTCAACGAACGGACGCCTTGGATAACTTGGGCAACACGACGGCCGCGACCGGCGAGGGGTTTTGCCATCGGCTCGTGACGCCGACCGCATTGGCGCTGCTGGCCGCTTACGTGGAAGAAGTGCGAGTTGGTTTCGAGCGTTGGGGCGAAGGGCGGTCGTGAAGACAGTCGACGAAGACGGCTTCTACAAAGTCTCGGCCGGATTCGTGGTCGAGAAGCACGGCGACGAAGCTCACCTACTTGTTCATGCCAGGACGATCGGCGCGACGAGCGGCTGAAGGACGGCGGAAGGGATCGACTTCCGCAGCGGTCCGGTCTGATTCCGTCGGAAATGATCGAGCACACGCATGGCGAAGAGGCGGAAGGAGAAATGCATCCCCGGTGCGGCTGGCGATTGCCGGAGGTCCGGCTGGTTCGGGCCCGGCGTTGATCGACATGAAGCTGGCGACGCTTGCCTGATTTCACCACCTACTACGACGCGTCATTGATGAATCAAAGAGTGCTCGTGGCGTCTTCTTAGGAGCGATGGCGACGTTTGTCTTCTGCGCTCGATGACGATGGGCGGTTGGCCGTGCCGCGAGGCATGGTCGAGGAAGTCCGCCGCCAATTCCGCGAGAAGCCTGGCATCATGCAGAACAAGTTGGGCCCCACGCGGCGCCGGTGGCCGTCCAGCGCTCAAAGCAAAGGCGGCTCAACGGGAAATGATCATCCCGTCGTTGCTGGGCCTCGTGACGCCGGTTGTAGTCGGTTTGTTGAAGTCGGCGGCGTATTAGGCTTGTTGGTGGTACGCTAACCGCGGGCTTCTGTGTGGCGGTGTTCATGGCCAACAGCGGCGGATCGTGGGACAATGCCAAGAAGTACATCGAGGCTGGCAACCACGGCGGCAAAGGCTGGACGCTCACAAGGCCGGCGTTGTCGGCGACACGGTGGGCGATCCGTTCAAGGATACCAGCGGTCCCAGCGAACATTCTCATCAAACTGATGAGCATGGTCAGCGTCGTCGTGGCGGGCTTAGTGGTTCGCTACAGTCTGCTGGCCCTGGGCATTTTCTAAGATCGAATCCGCCATGCCGAACGTGTTTCGGAATTTGCCATCCGTGAATGACGTGCTCGACAGTCCGCCGATGAAGCGGATTGTCGAGCGAGCGAATCGCAGCCAAGTGGTCTCGCGCGTGCGAGGTTTTCTGGACACGGTTCGTCACGATCTGCAATCGGCGGCGTCCGAGATGCGAATTCCGACGGCTTCGGAACTGGCGGAACGAATCGCCGATTGGATCGCTCGCGAAGATCATTTTCCGATGCGTCCGGTCGTGAATGCCACGGGCGTGTTGTTGCCGGCGAAGCTGGGTCGAGCTCCGTTGGCGGCCGAGGCTGCGGCGGCGTTGGCCGAGCTGCACGGCAATTACGTGCGTGTCGCGGACGGCGAAGAAGCCAGCGAAACCGCGCGAGCCGCTTTGCTGGACCGCCAACTCGCCATCACACGGGGGCCGAAGCGGCTCTGGTGTTGAGCAACGAATATACGGCGATCATCGCGGCGCTCGCGGCACTGCGTCGGAAAATCGACCGTGATCGCGCCGAGGCAGGTGATCGAGCTGAGCGACGGACAGCGGCTGGAGGATCTGGTGCGTTTCGCGGGCTCGACGGTGCGCGAAGTGGGCGCGGCGAATCGCACGACGTTGACAGATATCAAGCCGGATGCGGAACGAGCAGTCCGCTTTGGTCATGGCGGTGGGCATGATCGGCTCCAGTGAATCGCAATCTCACCGGAGCGACAAGCGAATTGACTGCGCCGCGCGCGAACGCCAGCTGAGTTGCCGGTTGTCGAATATCACGAGGTCAGGAACACTGGCGGACTTGTCGCCGTGGGGATTGTCGATCGGCCCGACCGTGCCCGAGCGAATACGCGCCGGAGTCGATCTGGTGATCTTCACCGGCGACCGTTTACTGGGCGGACCGACGTGCGGCATCATTGTCGGCCGGAGGACTTTGGTGCAGCGGATTGCCGACCACCCGCTAATTCGAGCCTTGCAGGCGGATAAGCTGACTTTAGCCGCGTTGTCGTCGACACTCGCTCTGTACGACGAAGCGGCAACGTTGGACCAGCGGCTGCCGATTCTCTCGCTGCTGGCGACGCCGCAGGACAACTTGCGTTTGCGAGCCGAACGGCTGGCTCCTCAATTAGCGGCAACCGGTGAGATTGCGTCGGCGGAAGCAATCAGCGGATCGGCTCGAGTATTCGAAACATCGCAGGCTGGACAGAGCATTCCGACTTGGTGCATTGCTCTTCAAGCGAAGCACGGCGACGCGAGTCATCTTCGAGCGCGACTTCGCGATGCCGTGCCCTCGATCCTGGGCCGAGTCGACGGCGACCGCGTGCTGCTGGACCTTCGCACGGTCTTCCCACGCCACGACGTGGAAATCGTCGACGCGCTGGAACGCCTCGGTGGTGCGAACGGGTAGCCGTTCGAATCTTCGTCAAACGCTTCTTTGCCATGGACCGTGATGAAGCAATTGAAGGAAGAAATCGCTCAGTACGAGACACGGCGGGTTAATCGGACCGGCTGATGAATCGGGATGCAGTTCGTTGGATACGATGAGACCGCTCACGCCTGAAATCTTGCTTCTCTCCAGCGACGGTGGGGTTTTAATGCGGACGAGAGCGGGACAAAATGTACGCCGTTCGTGAATTGGAGTGAACTCCTTGCGTGTGTGCGGCGGACCGCTGAATTCGGCTAATCGTGGATTTCTCGGAGCAATCGGTCTGTAGCGATTGTGACCGCCCGTCCGATGCCTAGCGCGAGCAAATCTCGTTGGCTGCCGCGCCACGAGCTTGTGGGAAGGTATGTTTGCTCAACGCCACGTCGCTTGCCAAGTGTGTTGTTTTCCAGCAACACGCTCGGGCTTCCTGTTCGAGGCGTGTTCGTTGAGGCCGATGCATCCGACGGAGGCGTGAATTTGTTCGCCAAGTTGTTATTCCGAATCGCGCTGTTGCTGTTGATCGTGACGCTGGTCACGTCGGCCGCGTCGGCGCAGCAACGCGCTCCGCAGCCGACGGAAGCCAAGGAAATTCGGCTGGAACATCCCTGGGGTCGGTTTCCCGTCGGTTCGTGGAAACGTGTTCGAGTGCGAACGGAGATGCTGGACGCCAAAGGGACCGTGAACGAAACATCCACCACGGAAACCACCACGACGCTGGTCAAGGTGAACGACGATTGCTTTACGCTCAAAGCGGAAGTGACGGTCGAGGTGGCCGGTAAGCTGTTCTCGGCCGATCCCAAGTTCCTGGTGCAAGGCTACTACGGCCAACCGTGCGAGAACCCGGTGACGATCGTCAAACAAGGGGCCAACGAATTTCTGTTGAACGGGCGACGCGTGCCGACCGAGGTGCGATCGGTTTCGTTCAAGGAAGGCGAGGGCAAGCACGTTAGCACGATCGAATTCGCCGAGGATACCACGCCGACCGTGTTGCACCGGCGCACTCAGTTGTTGAACGGCAATGGCGAGCCGACGGGCGTAGCGGCCGTGGTGGAAGTGATCGCCGTTGACATGCCCTGCAAGGTGTTGACGGAAATGAAGTCCTGTTGGCACGTGAAAACATTGCAGACCAGCGAGAAGCGGGCGACGGTCACGGTTGAAGTGCATTGCCGCGACATTCCTGGCGGTTTGATCTCACACGCCAGCAAGACGCTGGACGAAACGGGCCAGCCGACGCAGCGAAGCACGCTGGAGTTGGTCGATTACGGCATCGGCGATGGCAACGCGGAAGTTCCGCAAACGAGCCGCCGTCGCATCTTTCAGCGCCACCGCGGCCGCGACTCGCGCCGTTGAACAATTCGACGACCCGGCTTCCCAATCACCCGCCTCAATCGCCGCCAGCTCGCCAGCGCGGAGGATGCGCGATTTCCCGGTAAAGCTGCGAAAATGGGGAGAAATATTTGGCCGGTGTCGGTTTGGCGGAATGCGTTTAGAATGCCATTTAGGCGGCACAGGAAAGGACGCAACGGGAGCCACA
Organism: Pirellulaceae bacterium; assembly: GCA_041399085.1. Lineage (GTDB taxonomy): Bacteria > Planctomycetota > Planctomycetia > Pirellulales > Pirellulaceae > JAWKTM01. The sequence continues at coordinate 7,267 of JAWKTM010000085.1, read as the reverse complement.
ACGATGAATAGTACGAAACCCGCCACGCTGGCCGCCGGAAAATTGCCGTGGCTGTTGACTTTGGGCTTAGTGGTCTGCGTGCCGCTCGGCTTTCTGCTCGCGCGGCGGTGGCATCAATACGAAGCCGATCGTGAAGTGGCCGCGCAGCTCGAACGGCTCGGCGGCCGAGTCACTTGGAGCAGCGGGGCGGGTGACGGCGATCCAGTCACGAACGAATCGGGGGACGCGGAGGCCGCTTCGCCATTGGCCGGCACGCTGGCGATGTTCGATGAGATTGTGCGAGTCGACTTGAGCGGCACGAATGCGAACGACGCGGATATCGCTGGACTCGCTCGGCTCTCGAAGCTCCGCGAGGTGGATTTGCGGGGAACGCAAGTCACGGACGAAGGGCTGCGGGCATTACAGACGCTCGGCGAATTGCGGCGCATCGATCTGCGAGCGACGCGAGTGACGCCCGAGGGCGCGGCCATTTTGCGCGAACTGTTACCGGCCGTGGCTTTGGATTTTCACGACGATCCGCGGCGTGCGGCCTTGCCTCGCGCGACGCCGGCGTTCTTACAGCGAGGACTCCGCAAAACGATCGCGCCAGGTCCGCCCGGCAGCGGTTTGGGCAGCAAATCGGTTCGCTCGCCCTCGTCGGCTTCGGCCTCCGCTTTGCCCGAAGGAGTTCGTCCGTCCCCCATGTCGGACGGCAGCGCCAGCGGCGGCGACGAGCCACGAGTCGGTGAACTCATGTCGCCGCCCGCCATCGCGCGACAAGATGTGCGGCCCGAGTTGCGGACGGAAACGGCAATCGATCTGGGTGTCAGCTACCTTTCGCAAGGCCAGTTGCCCGACGGTCGCTGGACGTTTGCCGATGCCAAATCGGCCGCCGAACCGCAACCGACGGTCTCTTCCGACACCGCGGCGACGGCTTTGAGCCTGCTCTCATTCTTGGGCGCGGGGCACCATCAGGCAGACGAAACGCAAGGACCGGTGGTGGCGAGCGGACTGAAGTACTTGCTGGCCAATCAGCAAAGCGACGGGAATCTTTTTCCGATCGCCGAAGGAGACGACGGAGTTGTATCGGCCTATAGCCACGCGATCGCTACGTTGGCTTTGTGCGAAGCGTATGGCATGACGCAGGACGCGGCGCTCCGCGAGCCGGCTCAGCGGGCTTTGGATTATTTGTCCAACAGCCAGGACAAAAAGCTGGGCGGTTGGCGTTATCGGCCCGGCGAAGGGGCCGACACATCCGTGACCGGCTGGGTGATGATGGCGCTTCAAAGCGGACGGCTCGCGGGGTTGGACGTGCCGAACGAAACTTGGTCGGGCATCGCGCGATGGCTGGATCAGGCTCAAGCTTCGCCGGAAACTCCGCATCTGTACGTTTACAATCCGCAAGCTCCCGACACGACGGCGCAGCGACACGGGCGGCAGCCGACCGAGTCGATGTCGGCCGTCGGTCTCTTGTTGCGGCTGTATTCAGGCTGGCGGCGCGAAGAGCCCGCGATGCAAGCCGGCGCTGACTATTTGCTCGCGCATCCGCCGCAATGGGGCACGAAGGACGATCCCGCGCGAGACATCTACTATTGGTATTACGCGACGCAAGTCTTGCTGCACATGGGCGGCCGACACTGGGATGAATGGAATAGTATGATTCACCCGTTACTGGTGGATTCGCAGATCAAAGAGGGCGAGTTGACCGGCAGTTGGGATCCCGATCGACCGCTGCCCGATCGTTGGGGGCCGACAGCCGGTCGGCATTACGTGACGACCTTGAATCTGCTCACGCTGCAGGTTTACTATCGCCATCTGCCGCTGTATGTCGAAACGGCGAAGTAGTCAGCCGGACTCGGCCGGCCAGCCAATTCGTTTGGGAAACCAAAACGTGAAACGAATCGTAGGTATCGGCAAACGACTTGGTCTGTTCTTTCTCTCCGTCTACGTCACGGTGCTTATCGTGTTACTGTTCCTGGAAACCAGCATGGTATATCCCGCGCCGGGGCGAACCGTGGGCGATTGGCAGCCGGTCGATTTGGGGCACGAGGACGTGACGTTTCAGTCGGCCGACGGGACGCGGTTACACGGTTGGTACTTCGAGCATCCGAATCCGCGAGCTCACGTGTTGGTCTCGCACGGCAACGCTCAGCACGTGGCCTCGATGGGACCGAGCATGGCCGAGCTGCGAGACGAGTTGGGCGTGTCGGTATTCGCCTACGATTATCGCGGATACGGGCAGAGCGAGGGCAAGCCGTTCGAATCGGGCGTGCTGGCCGATGGCGAAGCGGCTCAGCGGTGGTTGGCCGACCGAGCTGGAATTGCGACAGGCGACGTCGTGTTGTTCGGTCGCTCGATCGGCGGCGGCGTGGCCGTCCATTTGGCCTCGGCACAGGGAGCTCGCGCGCTGGTGTTGGACCGCACGTTCGATTCGATTGTGAACGTCGCTTCGCGCCGATTCTGGTGGATGCCCGTCCGGTTGTTGATGCGGAACCGCTACGATTCGCTCGCCAAGATCGTGGCTTATCAAGGCCCGTTGCTTCAACTGCATGGAACGGCCGATTTGGTCGTTCCCTACGATTCGGGCTGTCGGTTGCATGAAGCCGCCGTGTGCTCGGACAAACGACTGCTGACCATCGAAGGGCTGGGCCACAACGGCCCAGCGCCGTTGGAATTCTGGCAGGCTTTCGACGAGATGCTGGAACGCCTGCCGGCCATCTCGGCTAACTCACCGATACATGTCGAAACGGATTGAACCGCACATAATTGATGTGGCGGTATAAATCGCTGGATTGAATCAGCTCGGCGTGTGTTCCCATCGCATGCACGCGGCCTTCGTGCAGCAGCACGATCTTGTCGGCCGAACGGAGCGTCGCCAACCGATGCGGTAACAGGATCAGCGTGCGTCCGTCGGCCACTCGCTGAATCGCGGCGTCCAACTCCGCCGTCTCGGCTTCGGTCGGCGGCGCGGGCGGCTCTTCCAGAATCAGCAACGATGGGTTGCGTAGCAAAGCTCGCGACAGCGCGATCCGCAGCGACTCGTCGGGACGCAACCGCACCTCGTGGTTGCCGATTACCGTCGTAAACCCGTCGGGCAGATTTTGCACGATGTCGAAAGCCCGCGCCTGCTGGGAGGCTTCGGTGACTTGCAGTGTCGTGAAACCGACCTCGCCGCACGCGATGTTATCGTGGACGCTGCCCGTAAAGATCGCTCCGCGTTGCATCACCAACACCGCTTGGCCGCGAACCGTGTCCAACGTCGCTCGGCTGATTTCGCGGCCATCAAAGCAAATTCGGCCCGACGTCGGATCGTAAAAACGAACCAGCAAGCCAGCCAAAGCCAGCGGCGTGCGTTGATCCGATGCGATGATCGCCAGCCGCTTTCCCGCCGGCAACGTGAACGACGCCTCGTTCAGCAGCTTGTGGCCGTCGCGATCGGCCAGCGTCACGCGATCGAACTCGATCGACTGACGCAGACGTTCCAGCGGTTTCGCCTGATCCGCTTCGCCCACGCCCGGCGTTCGATCCAAGAACGTGAAGACTTCGTTCGCCACGCGTTCGGCGTCCTGAACAGCTCGCGGCAAACGCAGAATCTGCGACAACGGAAAGTAGGCACAAATCAGCGACACGCCCAACACCACGGCGGCAGGCACCGTCAGGCCGGGCGGGGTCGACAAGACGTTGAAACCGATCACGAGCGTGAGGAACGTGGCGGCCACCAAAATCGCCAGCATCAAGGTCGCACGAACCATCGCCCGTGAAGTGCGTTCGCGCAGCAGCTCGTCGTGATACCGTTTCAAGTTGTCGGCGAATGCTCCGCCCGGCGTGTCCGGCAAACCGTAGCTGGCGGCAAGCGGCGAAAGGTGTAAATCATCCAGCAGTCGGTCGTAGTGAATCGTCGCTCGATCGCGCCAGTACTGCACGCGCTCTTCCGACCAACTCTTCAACCGCGTGCGAATCCAAAAAATGGCGATCGCCAATAGCACTGATAGCAAAGCGAGCCACGGATTCAAAGCGAAAGCCACGGCCATCAGTGCGAGCAGCGCGAACGCGGATCGCGGAAACACTCGCCACCATGCGATCAGCGCGCGAGTGAGTATCTCACACTGGTCGGTGAAGAGTTGCTCGGGTTGGGTCCGAGCGCCGCCGAGCAAATCATCGGGCCCTAGTCGGAAGGCTTGACGGTGTATCTCGCCGCGCAGCAGCGAAGCCACGCGAAAGGCGGCTCGTGCGACGGCTCGCACGAACAGCAACTGCGTTGCCGCGAACAGCAACGACAGCGCGAAGCCGGCCGCCGTCAATGCGAGCAGGCAAAAGTCGGTGCGACCATAGTAAGGCCAATCGGCGATCGTGCCGGAAACCCACGGCCCCAACACCCAATCGTTCGGCAACCGACCGGTCGTTCGGCCGACCATCAACAGCACGATCAGCCCCAGGTCGATCACCAACAAAGGGACCAACATCGCGTTGAAGGCCCCAAGCACGTATAGCGACAGACGATCCGTCATCCCGCCGCCGAGTCGCAATACTCGTCGGAATGATTTCCATCGCATGCAAGAATGTTCCCAAAAGCAAGTAGAACGCTAGTCGTTCCGATTCTACTCGCGCGGTCGGGAAAAGTCTGTTCGCGAATGACAACACGTCGAGAATTCGCGGAGATTTATTCGCCCAGCAAGCGTGTGTCCGGTGCGACCGGACAACTCACGCCAGATCGCGATCCTCGAACATGAACAACGCCAACATCATGGCGATGACGCTGAAGATCAAACAGTAGACGAACGCCCAGCCGAGATAGGCCAGCGGCACAGCCACGCTGCCCGCAATCGCCGCTTGGATGTTAAAGGTCTCCAAGTTAGGCACGATCGTGGCGATGAACTGGGCGATGAACTTCACGATCTCGAATCCTTCTTGCGTCGTCTGCACCAACAGCGGCGTCAAGTGGCCCAGTACGTAAACCGAAAAGCAAACGACGATGTTCGCCAACAACGGAAGCCGCGTGGAGATTGCCACGCTGAGCGCCGCGAACACGATCGTCTCCATAAAGGCCAGCGCCAATCCGGGGACCGTGCGGACCATCTCGAAATGGCAAAGCTCCCAGCCAGGCGACTCGGCCGACGATTCCTTGGCGTCGTAGATCGGTTTGTAGGCGATCACGATTAGGAACACGGCGCTCAAGATGATGAACATCAACGCCACGGTCCACGAGATGCCCACGAACTTGCCCACGATAAACGAGCGACGGCCAACCGGCTTGGACAACACGGTCAGAGCCGTGCGGCCTTCGATTTCCTCAGCCACCGAAGTGCTGGCGGCCCAGATCGCTTGGAAGATGGCCAGCACCATAATCAATGGCAGGCCGGTGTTCTTCAGCATCTTGATGTCTTCGCCCAGCGTGTTGTACGGAATCCAGATGAACAACATCAGCGCGACCGCGCCAATGGTCACCAGAATCGCGAACAGCGGCTGCGCAATCTCGGATTTCGAGGTCGACAGCGCGATGGCCGACAGTTTCGGCATCGTCGCCCGTTGAGCGAAATACAGCAGGTACAAAATCACCACCGAAATCGCCACGACCGGAATCGTCGCCACCTCGGGATACATCGGTCGTACGTCGGCAACGATGCTGAGCGTGGCCGGCCCCGAGCCACGATTCATCGCGTAGAGCCTGTCAATCTGCTCGTCGGGAAACGGGCTTAAGACCTCGTCGCCCGCATTCCAAGTGAACTCTTCGTCCGGCGACAACTCCCACGTCTTTCCGGTCGGCGTCTCGTCAAACGGCTGCGGCGACAGCGACACGCGTTGGTCGCTGGTGATCTTCAACTGCTTCAACTCGGATTGGCGGAAGCTCAATTCGACTTCTTCTTGAGCTGGCTCGATAAACTCGTCCTGGGCCAATCGCGGATCGACGGGAACTTCCCGAGTCAGCTCGCGAATGCCAGTCTCGGGCAGCCGCGTCAACGAGTTAATCAAGCTGGACGGCTCGCGAACGATGAACGCACCGAATACAGCGAACGCGACGAAACACATCGCGACCACCGAGATCGGCTTCAATACGCCCTCGCTCAAGCCCAACGCAATTTCATCCGCCGATCGTCGCCAAACCAGCATCAGCAGAGCAAATGCCACATACCAAGCGACGAATGCCGCCGGAATGAGAAAGCCGAAAAACCAGTTCGTCGCCAAGCTGTTCCACATCGCCGGCAACACGGCGATCAACAGAACCGCGCCGACCGGAATCGCCAACATCTGAGCCCGACGGCGGTCTTCGCCGATCGTTCCCAAACCCGGAATCCGCGACAGCAGAAAGACAACCGCCCAACAGGCCAACAGCACCAACAAACCAGCCGTAATGCCCACCGAGAGGAGCCAAATCGGCGTCAACCAGTTCACGACCCACGGAGGCACCAGCCCAAATGTTACAAACTGACCCATCGACGATTACACCTGCGGCAAGAAATAGCGAACGATGAATGAATGGACTACGACAGCCAACTTCGTTTGGTTCGAGCCGATCACGAGTTTCTCACGCACGAATGCCGAAGCCGGAAAACTCGCCCGTCGCCGGCCGCGTATCCGTGACACTCTCGTGAATATGGTCGCCCATTCGCTGCGACACCGCCTCGAGAAACCGATCCAGTTCGCCGGACGCCCCTTCGGCAACCAACCGAACTCGCCCGTCCGGCAAATTTTCCACGAACCCGGTCACATCGAAACGAGCCGCGATTTCGCGCGTGGTAAACCGAAATCCGACGCCCTGAACATGGCCACGGTAGAGCGATTCCCGACGCTGACGATCAGCTTTCACGTGTTCAGCAACTACGAACTATCATCTCTAGACAAGCAGCCACCGCACGCCATTTTCGCCCGGCGACCAAGATGCTCATGAGAGTTCGATTCTAGTCACGGCCTGCCCGACTCGCCACCGAACCAGTCCCTGTTTTCGCCGAAAACAACCGGTAAAACCAGCTCAAGTCACTCAGGCGGCAGGACAGCGTCGCACGCGCGACGCAGGAAATCCTCATAGTCCCACGAACCGCTACCGCCGGTTTGGCGGGCGATCACCAAGTCAAGACTGGGAACGAAGGCCAGCAGTTGGCCGCCGCTGCCCGGCTTGTACCGAGCGTCGAACGGGATGCCCTCAATGTGTTTGCCGCTGGCGGGAAAATGTTTTGCCGGCAACTCCCAACCGAGCGTGAAGACAGCCGGGTTCAGCTTCCAACGCAACTCGGGCGTCGTCACCTGATGCGAAGGCAGCGCGGTTTGCTCGACGAACCAACGCGGAATCACT
>JAWKTM010000084.1:0-28600 GCA_041399085.1 Pirellulaceae bacterium | reverse complement strand
AGGGCGAGGGCAAATGGCTCCGCTTGCGACTTGCGCGGACGGGACACGAGCCGAGGAAATCGGCCGAGGTGCCTAGTTTGCAGGCAGGCGCGGCCCGAGGCGGGCTCATGGCGTCGAGGCCTTCAACCGGGGCTGCCGGTTCCGATTCCCTGCGTTTTTCGACGAAATCGGCCACCGTCCGACACTGTGCGGGGCGGGCGAGCCGGCAGAGTTGTCGCACGGTATGCCATGTGCTTTCGCCCATCGGCGGCCCGGAGGCGGAATGCGTGGCGCTGCGACCGCCGGGCACTGCACACCCGCTCCGGCTTCCCTCCCGTGCTTCCGCCGGGAAGTTCAGCCGCCCGCAACCATTCATGAACACTCGCGATGTCTGAAACGAAGCGGCTCAACCTGGCAGTATCGGCGCCGTTCCGCAAAATCGTAACGGGCGTCGGGCTGTTTCTGCTCATCTGCTTCGTGGCCGTCGTTTGCTACGTGGCGGCCGGTTGGAAGCTGGACGACTCGATCTACATGGTGATCATCACGATCTTCGGCGTGGGTTATGGCGAAGTGCAGCCGGTCGAGTCGCCGGCGCTGCGGGCGTTGACCATCACGGTGATCATCGCGGGCTACGGCGCCGTGATCTACACCGTCGGCGGCTTCATGCAGATGCTGATCGACGGAGAACTGAACAAAGCATTGGGAGCCCGACGCATGACGAAAGGGATCGAGCGGCTAAACCAACACACCATCATCTGCGGCATCGGTCGCTTGGGAACGATCCTCGCTCGCGAGTTGCACGCCGCCGGCAAACCGTTCGTGGCCATCGATACCGACGAACATCGGCTTCAAGATGCCGAAGAACGCGGGTATCTGGTCATCAACGGAGACGCCACCGAGGAAGATGTGCTGGAGCAGGCGGGCATTCGTCGAGCGGCGACGGTGGCCACGGTCCTTTCGCAGGACACAACCAACGTGTTTGTCACCATCACGGCTCGCGGCATGAATCCCAACGCGATGATCATCGCGCGGGGCGAACATCCGCGGACGGAAAAGAAGCTGCTCAGCTCGGGCGCGAACAAAGTGGTCTTGCCCACGGCGATCGGAGCCCAGAAGGTCGCTCAATTGATCATTCGCCCCACGGCGGAAAACCTGCTGTCACAGATTCAGGATCAAAGCAGCATGATCGACGACCTCGGCCATATCGGGCTGAAATTCGAGCAGTTTGAAGTTCAGCCCAACACGTCACTCGTGAATCACGCGATCAGCGACATCGAAGTCCGAGGCAATCATGGATTCTTGATCGTCGGCATTCGGCATTTGGACGGAACGAACGAAATCAAGCCCGATCCCAACACCAAGCTGCTGGCCGGGGATGTGGTCGTGGTGCTGGGCCACAAAGATGACATTCCCGAATTGGCGTCGCGATTCGCCGCCCGTTCCCAGAAAATGACTTACCGCGGAATCACGATCGACCAATAGGTCATCGCGCATTCGCGGCTCGGCTCACTCCGCTTGGCCGCGCCCGACCAGGTCGCGGGCGACGCAGCCGGCAAGAAACGCGATGTTCTTCGCGTATCGGGGCGCCAATCGTCGCGGGTCTTGGCCGATTCGGTGAAGCCACTCCAGCCCCAGACGCTGGATCCACCGGGGCGCTCGGTCCACTTGGCCCGCTACGAAATCAAAGGACGCGCCGAGCTGCACGCTGACCGGCACTTGCAGCCGCTCGAGCCGCTCGGCCAGCCACAACTCGCCCTTCGGCTGCCCAAAGGCGACGAACAGCAAATCGGGCCGAGCGTCGCGAATTCGCTGGCACAACGCTTCGTCTTCGTCGTCGGACAACGGGCGAAACGGCGGGCACTCGGTACCCACGATTTGCAGTCCCGGATAACGTGCGACCAAACGTTCGGCTGTCTGTTCGGCAACGCCTGGTCCTCCGCCCAGCAGAAACAGCCGAAAGCCGCGCGTGGCCGCCAAGTTGCTGATCGCGTAGATCAATTCGGAACCGGCGACCCGTTCCGGCAGCGGATTCGCCGACCATCGCGACCGCCACACGATCGGCATGCCGTCGGCCACGATGAACGCCGCCTGCTCGTTCAACCGCCGCAGCTCGGGCCGCTCGGCCGTGAGCATCGCGTAGTTGAGGTTCGCCGTGATGAAGAAGCTGGGCCGCCGTGCCGCCACGAGCCGTTCGATCTGGCTCAGCGTCGACTCGAGCGTCACTCGCGCGAAGGGCACGCCCCACACGCGCGTCGTCTCTGGCGGCATCCGCACTGGCAATTCGCCCGCCGGACCGCACTCCTCGACCAACAGCCGCACGCGGGCGTCGAGCGTTTCGAGCTGCTTCAACAGCTCGGGTTTGCTCGACGATTCGGCCGCCGTGCCGTTCTCCGTCCGACGAATCGATCGCGTGAATGCTGAGACATGAGGAAACGCCAAGGCCCGACTCCCGTACCGCAATGCTGTTGTGGGTTACGAGGAAGTCTAGCTCGCGAGCCTGATTCGAGCCTTGATTAGTGCGGCGAGCAACCTTTACCGGGCGTTTGGCGATACGCAGTTTGTCGATTGTGCCGATTGCCCGGGAGGACTGCGACGGCCGTAGTGCAACTCACCTTTGTAGCGGAACGGCGCGGAGCCGTCCGGTGACGCGAAACCGGAGGGCTCGCGCCCTTCCGCCGCAAGCAATTCGCAACTTATTCGTGGACGAGTCCTTACGAGCGGGCGATGGCCGTCAGTGCCTCGGCCGCCAAGCGCGCTAAACGCGGATCGTCGCTCGCGGCGGCCGCTTGCAACTCGGATTCAGCCGCCCGAGCCGCCGGCCCCATCCGGCCCAAAGCCCAAGCCGCCCGCTGCCGCACCGCCATCGGCCAAGTGTCCCGCAACGCCGCCGCCAGCGCGGGCACGGCTTCCGCCGCCGCCTCTTTCGCTCGCCCCAACAGCGTCGCCGCCCAGTACGCCACGTCCGCCTGCTTGGCCGAATCCGCCAACAGCTTCGCCAGTCGCGGGATATCTTGCTCCAACGGCGCTTCGAGCGATTCCAGCGCCCCAACCGCCGCCTCGCGCACCTGCTCATCCTCATCCCCAACCGCCATCACCAAAGCCACGGCAGCCGTTCGCGTGTCGGCCGGGGTCTTGAGAAAGTGCTCGGCCGCTTGTCGCCGAACTGCGGCGTCAGGCGACTTCAACTCGGCGAAAGCGGTCGCGGACGATTGAACCATCTTGCTCTCCATAGCATTGCATCCATCTCGCTCAGGCAGCGTTGGGCGGGGTGATCGGGCGTTCGCTCAATACTCGTTGGTCGCGCCGCGTTCGCCGAGGCCCATGCTGCCGCTGTAGGTTTGGCGGACGGTGCGGGCGGCGATCTCGTCCTTCAGCTTGGCGATCGTCGCGTCGACCTTCATCGAGCCCAGGTCGCCTTCGATGCGATCCCGGACGCTGACCGATTCGCTTTCCGCCTCGCGGCCGCCGATGATCAGCATGTAGGGAATCAATTCGAGCTGAGCGTCGCGAATCTTCGCGCCGATCTTCTCGGGCCGATAATCGCCGGTGGCTCGCAGGCCCGCGTCCAGCAATCGCTGTTCGACTTGCCGCGCGTACTCCTCGAACTTCTGGCTCACGACCAACACCCGCACTTGCTCGGGCGCCAACCACAGCGGAAACGCGCCGGCGAAGTGCTCGATCAGCACGCCGATGAAGCGTTCCATCGAACCGAGCGGCGCTCGGTGAATCATCACCGGACGATGCGTGCGGTTGTCGGCGCCGACGTATTCGAGCGCGAATCGCTCGGCGCTCGGCAAGTTGTAATCGAGCTGCACGGTGCCCAACTGCCATTCGCGGCCGATGCAATCCGTGACGACGAAGTCCGCCTTCGGGCCGTAAAACGCCGCCTCACCCGGTTCGGGATTGGCGTCGATGCCGAGCGACTTACAAACGTCGGCCAACTCGCTTTGAGCCCGATCCCACAGTTTGTCGCCGCCCACGTACTTGTCGCTGGCCGGATCGCGGAAGCCGAGCCGCACGCGGTAGTCGTTCAAGCCCAGGCTCTTCAGCACGAACTGCGTCATCTCCAAGCAGCCACGGAACTCGTCGGCCACTTGATCCTCGGTGCAGAAGATGTGCGCGTCGTCCTGCGTAAAGCCGCGCACGCGCGTCATGCCCGAAAGCTCGCCCGATTTCTCGTACCGATACACCGTCCCGAACTCGGCCAAACGCACGGGCAGCTCGCGATAGCTTCGCGGTTTGTTCGCGAACACCTGCACGTGATGCGGGCAGTTCATCGGCTTCAACAAATACCGTTCGTGCTCGTGCGCCCACGTGTTCAGCATCGCCAGCCGCTGATCGCGCGTCATGTCGAGATCGTATTCGGTGAGGCCCGCGCCCAACACGTTGGCCGCTTCGATCAACTTGCGTTCCTCGTCCTTGCCGATCGCTTCGGCCACCAGTCGCTGCGTGAGCGCGTCGATCAACTGGCCCGCTTCGTGATCGAAGATCGGCGGGAATTGCGAATCGCGGTAGTAGGGAAAATGCCCGCTGGTTTCGTACAACTCGACGCGACCAACGTTCGGCGTGTAGACGCCGTCGTACCCGCGCCGCCGCAGCTCGTCGCGAACGAAGCTCTCCAGCGTGTTGCGAACGACCGCGCCCTTCGGCTGCCACAAGATCAAACCTTGGCCAACCAAATTGTTGATGGCGAACAAGTCATGTTGTTTGCCCAACACGCGGTGGTCGCGACGTTTGGCTTCCTCTAACTGCTTCAGGTGCTCGTCCAAATCTTGCTGGGTGAAGAACGCCGTGGCGTACAGCCGTTGAAGCTGTTTGTTCGCCGCGTCTCCTTTCCAATAAGCGCCGGCGATCGACAGCAGCTTGAAGGCCCCGATCGCTCCGGCTGACGGCACGTGCGGACCGCGGCACAGATCCAGAAACTCGCCCTGACGGTAGAACGACATCGTCGAGTGTTCGGCCAGCCCCGTTTCGATGTGCTCGACCTTGTATCGCTGGTCCAAATCGCGGCAGATCGCCAGCGACCGGTCGCGGGATTCCTCCAGCCGCTCGAACGGCTCATCGGCCTGCACGATCTTGCGCATCTCGGCTTCGATTGCCGGAAACATCTCCTCGGTCAGCGGCTGCTCGCAATCGAAGTCGTAATAGAAGCCGCCTTCGATCGTCGGTCCGAAGGCGAGTTGCACGCCGTTGTTCAGCCGCATCACGGCTCGCGCCATCACGTGCGCCGCCGAGTGACGCATGACGCCCAGCGCCTCGGGATCCTTCCGCGTAAGGATCCGCAGCTTCACTTCGCCGCTCTCGGGCAGCCGGTAATCCAAGCCGACGACGTGCCCGTCGACTTCGGCCGCCAACGCCGCTTTGGCCAATCGCGGCCCGATCTCGGCGGCGATCTGAGCTGGCGTGGTGGATTGTTCGTATTCGCGTTCGCTTCCGTCCGGCAGAGTGATCTTCAGCATGATGCCCGTCGTTTTCCAAAGAAAAGGGCCGCGCGCGGGCGTCGATACCAAGGACTCCCGCCGAATTTACACGGCTCGTTCGGTAAGGATAGAGCCGAAAAGACGTTCGGGACAAGGCAGAGTTCGCTCGCGGCCGCCGGTTTTCTTTCGGACGGCGTGGCCTGGTGAAATCGAACCGGCCGCCCGTCATCGATGGGCCGATTTTGTCCTCCGCTGTTCTTTCGGCTCGCCCGCGCTGTTGGATTAAATCCGGCTTATGCGTTAAACTGACTCTCCGTGCGGTACATGGATTCCGAATGAAGACATATCGGCCTGCCTAATCCAATCTCCCGCCTAAGTTCCTCCCCACCAACCCATCCCGCCTCCCATTCGTTCGCGATAGGAATTTGCCATGCTCTCAATCGCTGGATCCACCAAGCGGCTATGCGATGGAATCTCTCGCCGTGAAATGCTCCGCATCGGCGCCCTTGGCGTGGGCGGATTGACGCTCAGCAATCTGCTGCGGGCCGAAGCGGCGGCCGGCATTCGCGGTTCGCACAAGAGTGTGATCATGATCTACATGTGCGGAGCGCCTTCGCACCAAGACATGTACGACCTGAAGATGGAAGCGCCGGCCGAGATTCGCGGCGAGTTCCAGCCAATTCCGACGAATGTCGCCGACATTCAAATCTGCGAACATCTGCCCCGACTGGCCGCGATCATGGACAAGCTGGTCCCGCTGCGCAGCGTCTACGGCTCGCCCAACGGCGCTCACGATTCTCACATCTGTTACACCGGCCGCGCGAAAGTGAACGAGCCCAAGGGTGGCTGGCCAGCGTTCGGGCCCTGTGTGTCGAAGATTCTAGGGCCCGCCAATTCGGCTGTTCCGCCGTTCATTGGTTTGTCGCCCGATGCCGGACATCCGCCGTATGGTTCGCCCGGCTTGCCCGGTTTTCTCGGAGTCGCCCACGCCGCCTTCCGACCGTCCGGCCCGGCTCGCGATGACATGATGCTGCAAGGTATCTCGTCGGATCGGTTGGCCGATCGCAAGTCGTTGCTGACCAGCTTCGACCAAATCCGCCGCGACTTGGACGCCAACGGCTCGATCGCCGGCCTGGATTCCATCACGCAACAGGCGTTCGACATCCTCACTTCCAGCCGCTTGGCCGATGCTCTGGACATCTCAAAAGAAAGCGATGCCACGCGCGAACGTTACGGTCAGGGCGATCCCAAGAACTTCGGCGACGGAGCTCCGCGGAATTTGGAACACTTTCTGATGGCCCGGCGATTGGTTGAGGCCGGCGCGCGAGTCGTCACGCTGAACTTCGGCCGGTGGGACTTCCACTCGAACAACTTCAGCGGCTTGAAGGACACGCATTTGCCGCAATTCGATCAAGGGCTTTCCGCGTTGATCGAAGATCTGCACGCTCGCGGCATGGATCGCGACGTGGCCGTGGTGGCCTGGGGCGAGTTCGGACGCACGCCCCGCATCAATGCCGACGCGGGACGCGATCACTGGCCCCAAGTTGGCGGCGGTTTGGTGGCTTGTGGCGGCTTCCGCACGGGCCAAGTGATCGGCGCCACCGATCGCACGGGTTCGGCCATCGCTGATCGCCCGGTCCATTTCGGCGAAGTGCTGTCGTCGCTGTACAAGTTCCTCGGTCTTGATACCCAGCACGTGACAATCCCCGATCTAAACGGTCGGCCAACCTATTTGGTCGACGGCGAGCATTTCCCGTTGCCGGAACTCGGGTAGCGGCGGATTGTTGAAACTCGCGTGATGGATTCTATTGACGGCTTGAAGAACCACGTTGTTTCTTGGGAAGCCGCCTACGATGTCGCGCAAACTGATCATTCTGACCGAAGGCCACTCGAACCCGCACACGGCCAAGACTGCCTGCTGCTTGATTCGCTACTGTCGCCAAGAGGTGGTGGCGGTGCTGGATTCCACTCAGCGCGGTCGCCCGGTCCGTGAGCTATTGGACACGGGCGATGAGCTCCGCTTTGTCGGTTCGTTGGAGGAAGCTCCCGATGCGAATACGCTGTTGATCGGCATCGCACCTCCCGGCGGCAAGATTCCCGCTCCTTGGCGAGCGATCGTGTTGCAGGCGATCAGCCGAGGCATGAATGTGCTGTCTGGCCTGCATGATTTTCTGACGAACGATTCGGAGTTCGTCACGGCGGCCGAGTTGCACGGCGTGACGCTAACCGACGTTCGCAAGAACAGTTTCCGCGACATCGCTCGCCGCGTTGGCATCAGCGATGACTGCTTCCGCCTGCACACGGTTGGCCATGATTGCAGCGTCGGCAAGATGCTTACGTCGGTGGAATTGACTAACGGTCTAAAACGCGACGGCATCGACGCCAAATTCATCGCCACCGGCCAGACGGGAATCATGATCGAAGGCGATGGCTTTCCGCTGGATTGCATCGTGGCCGACTTCGTTAGCGGCGCGGCTGAACGCATGATTCTGGAACATCAACATCGTCAGGTGCTGGTGATCGAGGGCCAAGGCAGCTTGGTGCATCCATCCTATTCGGGCGTGACGCTCAGCCTGCTTCACGGTTGCCTGCCGCACGCGCTGATTCTTTGCTATGAGGTCGGTCGCACATCGGTCACCGGAATTCCTCATCAGCCTATTCCGTCGTTGTCAGTCATCCGCCAGCTCAATGAAACGATGGCCAGTCTCGTCCATCGCTGCCCGGTGATCGGCGTCTCGATGAACAGCCGCCTCGTGACCGCCTCCGAAGCCGCCGCCGAACGCGAACGTGTCGAGCGCGAACTGGAGCTGCCGGTTTGCGATGTTGTCCGAAACGGGCCCGATCGGCTGCTTGAGACCGTGCAGTCCTACTATCGATCGAACGCTTGGCGGTCGAAATAGGCGAACCGGGCGATACAAAGTCTCTTGCAGGATTGACTTGCTGTCGTGGCCAATACCAAGATAAGTTGAGAAGACCTTATCCGCGAACATTCGATCGACTTATGACCGCGCTGGAACAACTCCAAGATGCGATGTCACAATTGACTCGCTCCGAAAAGGCAATGCTGCTTCAATCGTTAGCCGGTGAATTGGCAGACGCTTTCCCTGGCATTGAAAGTAGACCCGGCGTATGCGGTGGCGAACCTTGCGTGGTTCGCACGAGAATACCCGTTTGGTTGTTGGAACAAGCTCGCCGCTTAGGTACGAGCGAATCCGAATTGCTGAAATCGTTTCCTACTTTGCGTGCACAAGATTTGGTGAATGCCTGGAACTACGTGCGGTCGCACTCCAGCGAAATTGAGCAACAGATCCGCGATAACGAGGAAGCCTGATCTTGGCAAGACTCTATGCCAACGGGTAGTGGCCTATTTTCGTTGACTAGTCTGGTCAACGCCACTCTTGGCCATGATGTCCTCACGGTGTTAGAGAGCTGGCAAAGCCGAGCAAGCCATTCCGGATGAAGAAGTTCTGTCGTTTGCGACGTCCGAGCAGCGATGCGTTATCACATTCAATCGCAAGCATTTCAAGCGATTGCATCGAGACCAACCGGATCACGCCGGTATCGTGGTTTGCACCTATGATCCGGATTTCTCATCTTTGGCCGTACGTATCGACAAAGAACTCGGCATACACGACTCCCTTTCGGGAATTCTCATACAAATAATTCGTCCGACTCGTTGACGCTCCCAAGGGTAGAATGCTAGTTGACTCGGCGTGTACGGCAACCGTATCCTTCTTGAGATATGTCACGCAGCCAAACCATCGGCCTCAAATTTCTGGAATTACCTGTTGCCGATTCTTGCTGGCGAAATTCCATGCAGATTAGTTCTAAGCAAGGGGATCTCGGAAAAGATGTCCGGACCGACTCCAGACACGCTGGTTACCTGGATATCCATTGCCGGACTGCTGCTCATTTTCCTCGTCATCCCCGTTGCGCTTGTGCTCTGGGAACTGGCAACCGGTCATATCCGAAACTCCGTTACCGGCCGCCGGAGAAGGTGGCATTTTCATTTGAAAACCATGTTCGTGGCTGTCGCATCCTTAGGGACGCTGTTCACAATCTGGCGGAATTTCGAAGCGCCCGCGGCAGCGGGAATTACGGTCACCCTGTTTGTCGGTGGACCGCTGTTCTATCTATTCGTGGGCGACCTCTTTCGTCGTGGAAAAGCCGCGAGGCACACACTCGGCCCAGACAAAACCTCGATCGACAAACAAGTGGTACAACAATCGTTTGAGGAAGTCAGCGAGCAACATTCGTCGGCATCGGCCGAGCCTTCGCCTTCTTCCTCCTCGCTCGATAAGAAATGGTGGACGCGTCGGTGGGCCGCTGTTCAATTCGGCCGTTTTGGAATCTGGAAGTAAGTTGCCTTGACCAGCGATAAGGCTGTCCGATTCATTTCGGTTTCTTCTCTTCGCCGCCGGAAGCGTCGCTGACCAGTTGCCGAAGCTGAACGTCATCGCTGACCGGCTTGCCCGCGGCCACATCTTGTTCCCGAAACGTCGCCATCAGGATATGACGATCGCCGGTTCGGCTGTAGTCATAAATAATGCGAATTAAACCGTCCTCGGTTTGTTGTCCATCGGGATATGAGACACCGGCTCGCTCATCCAACAACAAACCGCCACTCCATGTTCGTCCATCGTCCGTGGAAACATAAGCGGTAAGATGCGAGCGGCCGGTTCGTGTGTCGAGTGGCCCGTGTTTCACCAATAATAGGTTGCCCGACTCCAAGCGATGAATGAAGAACCGGGCCGATGGATGCGGCAGCTTCGACCGCGTCAGCTCGGGCCATGTTAGTCCTCGGTCGGTCGAGACGCTTTCGCCAATGCCATAGTTGGTGCGAGCCAGCATCCACAACGAACCATCGCGCCGCTCAATCAGCATGTGTTCATCAAACTGCCGATCCGACTTCGGAACATTGCAACCGCCACGAACGGTCCATGTGGCGCCTTGATCCGAGGAAACGACGATTTGCGCGCTATTATCATGCTCCCGCCATTTAGAGATCGGCAACGCCCATTCGCCGGTACTGAGCGTCACGGGCTTGCACATCATCACACCATCCCCAATGCGCCGCGGTTGGCTCCATTGCGGCTCCGCAACATCGGGCTCGGTGGTTACGATACACCACACACCCAATTCGATGTCGCGACGACCGCGGTCCATTTGTGCCCAAAACATGAATAGATGGCCGTTGGGGGAAACCCACAACTCGGGATCGAAGCTTCGGACAGGCCCACCCGCATCGGGGTCGACCACCAGCGTCTCTTGCCAAGTCCGGCCGTTGTCGCCGCTGGTGGAAAGAACCACGTAGTTATTATGGTCTTCGCCCGGCGTCACGCCCGCATACCAATTCGCCCACAGCCGCCCGCCGGGACTGACCGCCATGCTAGGAATCCCTTGAAACGCACGGTTCGTCGCCGCATGCTCGACTCTTGGCGGACCGACATATTTGGGCGGAGCGAGTGACGGGGAATCGTTAGCCGAACCGCGTGTCCCCCATGAGACCAGCAGGACGATCATAAGCAGATATATTCTCACAGTATTGTTCTCCTGTAGTCGTTAATTCACGACGCGGTGGGTCGCTTGCGCGTCGCGGGCAAGGTTTTGGCGGTGAAGCTCTCGGCGTTTGGCGGCCAAGCGGCGGTCGCCCTCATCCTCACGCAGTTCTTCACGCAGTTCTTCGTCGGTCATGCGAAGCGATTGTTCCAGCCGCCACCATTGATAGCCGTAGTCGATCGCGCCGAGCACCAACAGGCCGGCCGTGATCTTGAGCAACGTGGTCAGCAGCAGTTCCGACATCCGAGCGGCCAGCCCCGCGGTTTCGTACGCGCCAAGCGACAGCAGTGCGTGCCGTTCGTTCCACAAGGCCCACCCGGCAATGCCGAGCACTACGGCCAGCTTAATCAATCCCGAGGCGGTTCGCATAACGCTGCCGACGGAGAGTATCGAGCCGAGTCGACTGGCCAGCGACGAACGGCCCGAGTTGTTGCCGAGCGTTTGTAGTCGAAAGCCGTGTTGGGCCCAGTGTGGCACGGCGGCGGCCAGTGCGGCGGCGCCCAAAATGGGAGCGAGCACCAATAAGCCAGCCATCGTAAGTCGCCGCCAGTTGGCGACGAAATCGGCTTCCGCATTACCGGAGACGTCGGCGTGGCGAAGCGCGTCGCTTCCCAACTCGCCAAGAAACTGCCAAAGCTGTCCGCCAAACATCCAGACTGCCGCCAAGGAAACGAGCAGCGACGCGGCGGCCGTTAAATCGTGACTCTTCGCAACTCGACCCTGCTCACGCGCCCTGCGCCGGCGCCGAGCGGATGGTTCATGCCGTCGTTCATCGGACATGGCTAATTACTTTATGAGACAATGAAGGATTTCTCGCATACCCGTGTTCGAACTCGAACTAGTACTCCTACTCCTACTCCTACTCGTACTCAGTGAAGCGGTACTCGTACTCGTACTCGAACTCGCTTTCGGATCTCTCGATCGGACAATGGATCTAAACCCGTTGCTTGTCCAGTTGTGGATGATGCTACGGTTGGTTGCGAGCACGAGCACGAGCACGAGTACGAGTACGAGTACGAGTAGGAGTAGGAGTAGGAGTAGGAGTACGAGGTTCCGAGTAACATCTCAATTCAATTCGGCAACCAACGTTGTTTGCAGTGTTACCAGAACCGTTTCGAGTTGGTCTTGCATTAGCCAAACCACGGTTCCCAGTGATAAGGAGAGTGAGGCCAAGGCGACTAATGAATTGACGTTAAAGCTCATTCCCATTGATTTGAGTTGTGGGATGGTGCGGGCGACAAAGCCGAGGGCGATATGGGCCAGCAGCACCGAAACCACTAGCGGCGCGCTGATTCGCAGCCCTAAGCCAATGCTGTGCGTGGCGATTCCGAGCAGGCCGTCGAGCCAAGCGATCGACGGTCTCGCCGCTCCGGGCGGGACCCACTGGAAAGCGTCTAGCAAAGCCGCGACCACTTGCCGATGTCCGCCCACCGCCAGAAACACGGCCGTTGCCGTAAAATCGAACAATCGAACGAAGGCTGGCGAATCCGCCGGGGATTCGGCGTCTCCCATCGACAATCCGAGGAGATTGGCCACGATTTGGCCCGCCAATTTGGCTCCGGCCATGAGCATCGCGATCGCTAGCCCAAAGACAACGCCTAGAGCAAGTTCGCTGGCCGCCGCCAGCAAAAATTGCGGCGGATCGTACGGCAGTTCGGTCGGCTCGAAAGATTGGCTGCAAATCGGCGTCAGCAATAGGGCCAGAGCGACTGCCGCGGTCAATCGGAACGGAACGGACCAAGACCGAGCGGCCCCCAACGGCGCGGCAGCAATCATCCCGCCAACTCGCGCCAACACCATCGCGAAGACGATCAGCTCATGCCGATATAACGAAACGATCCACTCCATCGGCTTCCTCAACCGCCCGACAGTAGACGCGGGGCGTTGGAGAACACTTGGTGGCTGAATTGCAACATTCGATCCAGCAACCACGGCAAGCCTACCGCCAATGCCGCGGCGACCGCGATCAGTTTCGGCACAAACACGACCGATTGATCCTGAATCTGTGTAATCGACTGAAACAGTCCGCCGAGCAATCCCACCACGAGTCCCACGACCAACAACGGCGCGCCGATCAACAGCGCGACAATCAACGATTCGCGAATCAAGTCGATCACATCTTGCGGTTGCATGAGTTTGTATTTCCGGTTGAATTGCGAATGCGAGTGTTACATCACCGCGCCGAAACTTTCTAACAACATGCCGACCACCAATCGCCAACCATCGACCAGCACGAACAACATCAGCTTGAACGGCAGCGAAATCATGGTGGGCGGCAACATCATCATGCCCATTGAGACGGTAACGGCGGACACCACCAAGTCGAGGATTAGAAACGGTAGATAGACTTGAAAGCCAATTAAAAAGGCCGTCTTCAGCTCGCTCAACATGAACGCTGGCAACAAGACTTGCAGCGGCACGTCGTCTAATCCAACCGGTGGTTCTGGCGAAGGCAATTCGCCTGGGGATTTGGCGTCGGTGTCGACGCTTATCGCTTCGCCTCGGGCGGCGTACTGTGAGAACAACGCGATATCATCGTGATTACCGGCCAAGTCGATTTGACGAAGCATGAAGCGTCGAATGGGGGCAATTCCGCGATGCCAAGCTTCGTCCAACGAAAGCTCGACGGCCGGATCGTTATACGGCTGGATCGCATCGTCGTAAACCTGCTTCCACACGGGCGACATGATTAGCAGTGTCATGAACATCGCTAGCGCGGTGACCACTTGGTTGGATGGTAATTGCTGAGTGCCGAGCGCTTGTCGCAGAATTCCCAACACGACGGCGATGCGAACGAACGAAGTGGTCATCAACAAGGCGGCCGGAATCAAGCTGAAGGCGGCCAGCATCAGCATCGTCTGCAGCGACGACTTGGCCGCTCCGGCGCTCGCCAGTTGCTCGAACGATTTCAGTGCGAAGGCCGTTTCTTCATCTCCCAACGGCTTCGTGGATTCCAACCGCGGTTCGGCCGGCGAAGTTGCCGAGTCCGCGTTCGCTGGCGGCGACTCGGCAGTTTCAATGTATGAAGGTTGCCCGGCCGATTCGTTCAGGCTGACCGGCAGATTGCCGAGTGATTGTGGTTCCGCGGCGAGCGACGTGGCGGAATACCCGAAAGCGACGATAAGGAACGCGATTGCGGCAGCTCGCTTCCAAAGCGCACAATGCCGGCCGATACGTCGAGTGCAAGTGGCGGCAATTGGCGGCAGCGGTTTCATTTTGTTTCTCAATCGCCCAATGCATTGAGGCGGTTTGTCTAAATGCCGCCGCGGTAACGCGTCGTGAATCGTGCGACGGTTATCGACCGGCCGCTTGAGGTCGCCGCGTCGTGCGGGTTTGTTGGCGATGCAGATCGCGCAGCACTTCGCGCAGCGGGTCGCTCTTGGCGTCCAAACCGGGCTGATCGCATAAATGCAGCAAGTAGTCGACCTCATCTGTTTCGTTGATCTCGCACAGCGCCGTCGCTTGTCCCGGCGAAACGGCTAACAACAGCAGCTTGCTTCCGACGCGAACCAATTGCAGTTGCTGACGAGCGTCCAACGCGGCGCGGCCGAGCACCTCGACGGCGGCTCGCGGCAACGTCGTGCTGCCACGCGGTCCGATGCGTCGCATCAACCAGACGAACAGCAGAAAGCAACCCAACACGATCGCGAGGCTGCTGGAAACGGTGATTAGCGTGCCCGTGGTCGTCGAGCGTGGAGCATGCGATTCGTCTGAAGATTGAACGGCAATTGGAATCGCGAACGCTTCCGAAGCTGGGACGAGCGAGGCGGCCGCCACGGCGTCAGGTAACGGCAGCGGTTCAACGGCTCCGACTTCCGCGGCTGTCGCGAGCGAAGCGACGGTCCGTTCGCCTCGCCAATACGCCTCGCGCGTCGGATGATCCAACGCACTCGCCGCCAACTCGGCCCGAGCTAAACGGAACGGCACGACCGACATCGCCGGCTCGATCTCTTGTCCCGAAGCCGCGGAAATCCAAGCTGCCAAGCAAGCGAGACATCCGATGATCCGTCGCATTCCGAGCGTCTTCCGTTACGCGTTGTTTTATTGAGTTTTCACGAAGCCCGCCGCAAGCTTCGGTCCATGCGAGGCTGGCGATTCGGGTTGAGCTCGGTCACTCGCACGCCGAACGTGCCGTCGAGCATTACGAGTTCACCGCGTGCCAACAATCGCTCGCCGTCGAACACTTCGACCGGTGCGGCGACCGGTTCATTCAGTTCGATCACGTCGTTTGCGAGCAGCGAGTTTGCAAGCCCGGAGTTTGCGCGCAGCTCGTCGCCGCTGGCCGTCCCGATCACGATGCGTAATGAACGCGATCGTTGGCCAACCTCCGCGGCCGGGTCTTCCCAATTGGGAAACGCGAACACCCGAGCACCCGCCGCCGTCGGTTCACGGCCTGCGGATTCCCGATCCGAACCGTCTGACGAAGTGTGCATGAAACGTTCGACTCGAACCATCGGCGCGTTGAGCGGACCACCATACCACGAGCGGTACTTGTCCCCGAAATCGCCCCAAGGATCAAGCCCAACCTCGCGAAAACTCGCTCCCGTTACTGGCCATGCTTCCAGCGTTTCTGTGGACAGAATCGGGGCTGGCCGGGTGACATCATGAGTGCCATCATTTCTTCTCAAGGACTCGTGAGCGGCCGTTTATCGTTCTGAGAGCGGTCGGCTCGGGAACGGAACTAGTCAGCTTACGACCCACCTTAGTCAATGGCCTCAGCGTACTGTCGTTCACCGCCGAAGAGGTTCGAGCCGCACAGGCGTTGGACCGCCGGTGTACAACAACTCCCCAAACCGTCGTCCCTATAAAGCTCGCTCGAACCCCAGGTTGTCACAGCCACGGACTCGCCGAACTCACACCACGAGGCCAACGTTCTTTCATGCTATAGCGTCCATGCCAGTTCGAACAAACGTTGACTGTTATGACAATCTCACTTTTTACCAAACAACATTCGCACGTCAAGGATTCATCACGCCATCAGGCGTCGGCCCCGTTGACAGGGGCGTCACCTCGTTGTAATATCTTGATTAGATTAACTTGATTATTCTCGTCCACCCGGCGAAGGCCAAGGCGGACAGTCCGGTTGTGGAATTCTTCGGTGAAAGCGTATTCGCACAATACGGAATGGTTCGGAGGCTTGTCCAACCGAGGACAGGTCGCGGTGCTCGCATTGCGTCTGGTGATCGGTGGCGTGCTGGTCGTTGCCGCGCTGCTCAAAACAGACACCCCCCCCCCACGGCGTGGTTTTCGTTTTGGAATCCTTGGCCAAGCGGGTTCTGGACATTGGCCGTCAGCTTCGAATTGCTCCTTGGTTGCTTGCTAATTCTGAACTTGGCCGCGCGCTGGGCTTGGCCGATTGCAATTCTTTTTTTCGCGTCGCTTTGCGTAATCGCCACGACGTTGGCATTCACCGGCCAGGCATCCTGCGATTGCATGGGGCGAATTCCGATTGAACCTGCCTGGATTGCGTTGTTCGACGGGCTGGCCATGATCGCGATGTCGGCGATGACGCCAGTTTGGTGGAAGCCGACATTCACGGCAATCGAGCGGGCAAAAACACCAAGCAAGGCTCTTGCCGTGATCCTCGTCGTCCTTGCACTTGCGGCCGCCGGTACGATGTCGCTCCGCATGTATTCTGGCTGGAATCCAGTAGCTTATCGCGGCACCCAACGCCCATTGACTCTTCTTTCGGAGTCAATCTGGATCGGCGTTGTCAACTCGGGTGAGTCGCGCCTGTTTTCCGTTCGCATACGCAATAACGGTCATGGTTCCGTAGCGATCATCGGGGTTGAAACATTGGGATTCTTGACGCTGTGGCGGGCACTTCCCGTTGTCATTGCCCCCGGTGAAACCGTGACAATCAACGGCACATTCGAAATCGTCGGTGGTGGTTCGGGCAACATGGTTTTGCCATTTCAATTCTTAACTGATTCGACGGAGCAACCAAGTGTGCGTGGCCGGGTCTCACTGCACTTGAAACAGAACCCAAATGTTGAGTTGTAATTCCTTTCCGCAAATAGGAGATATTGACATGCTGCGATTTCGGCGGTTTTCCGGATGGAGTTTGATTCTTGTAGGCGCGTTAGCTATTTGGGTCGGAGCATTTACGAGTGATAACGTTGCTTTGGGCGATGGAGGGGATGTGTATTTTGCGAATTGCACGCCCGGAAACTGCGACGCCGGCGCTTGCGCTACAACTGTTTACGCGCCAGCAACGCAATGTAATCGAGCCAATGTCAACTGCAAGAAAAATACCACATGCGGCACGGCATGCACGTGTGAGCGAGTTGGCTCATCGACGACTTGTGAATGTAGAACCTACTAAGGGCAATTGTCTGTCAGCGGCACCGTGTCTCTACGGTGGTGTTTCAAACTCGCGATCAATGTCAAGCGGCCAGTTGCAGAATGCTGGGGGCGCTTGAAAACTCGATGTTCTGGCATTCTTCCACTACCACGGAAACGATTAATGGCGAACGCATCTAATTTCAAGGATCGTTGGGTGCGGGTTGCGTTCAATTGCGGCACGTGCGCAAGGGGGCGCGTTGGTATTTGGCTTGGATTGCTCGTGTCGCTACTCGGTCTTGAAGTGCGTGCCGGAGAAGCTTTGCCAGACGGTTGGCTTCAGGATGCAAAGGCAGCATGGTCGCGCGAAATGGCATCGCCACCCGTGTGCCGTTGCGACGGATACTCGGTTACGACCCTGCCGGATGAAGTGCTTCCGGTCGAAGAATATCGATTTCACCTTGAGCGGAACGGCGAATCGATTGTGTACGTAGAGAACCGTGAAGAAAACAGGGAACGTGAGCGGCGATCCTTTCATGACGCATGGGGACGAAATGCGAGCTATGTGTTTGATCTATCGCGCGATTCGAGTAGCTCCCCGTGGGTTACTCGGAATATCGCCGCGAGAAATCTGGACACGCCAGCCTCCGAGGAGATTGATCGTTACCTCCACATTTACGCGGCAACTATCGACTTGCATTCCGTTCTTTTGCTCGACGAGTCCCTCCCGGAACTTTTCAACAGTCCGCACATGACGATTGAATCGGCGGCCTATGCCAACCTGCACGAGAGTCGCGTCGCCGAAGTACACTTTCTATTCGACGCCCCGTCGAACTTCCGCACAAAGGCACTCGGCGTTGGTTCGTTTGGAAATGTCAAATCCGGCATCATTTTCCTAAGTCCCGACCAAAATTGGAAAATGCTAAAGGGTGAAGTCACGCTTAAAGATGCGACTCGCATAGCGGTCATGTTCGAGGACAACGCTGACTCGAAAACGGGCATTCGATCCAGGACCTTGGAGTATTACCAACCTGATCCTGCGGGCCAGATTCGTCTCGATTTCTCCAACGTGCAATATGATTGTGTAATCCCAGATTCCGCGTTCACACTCACGGCATTCGGATTGCCCGAACCGACGGACTTTGGCTCCAACCGCTCAATGGTCCCGTGGGTATTTGCGATATTTGGCGTTCTCGCCGTCATTGCCGGAGTGTGGCTGTTACGGAATTCCAAAGCCCATCAGGTGTAGCCGCGTGGCAGTTCCAATCGCGCCAAGTCGTCAAATGCGAGGGATAATGATGGATGCGTCGGAGCATCAAGGACCGGCGCGGCAAGCGAATGCCCTCGTAACTGCCGTCGTGTACCCAAACGCACCGGCCCGGGCGCGTTTGGCAGCGTTAACGGTGATAATTCCCGTGTATAACGAATCGCGAACAGTGGACCAATTATTAGGCCGCGTTTCGGGTATCGAAATCGACAAGCAAATCGTGATCGTGGACGATGGCTCGAACGACGGGACGGCCCAAGTGCTTGAACAATGGCAGGATCAATCTGACGTGGAAGTCGTCAGGCACGAGCGAAATCGAGGCAAGGGAGCGGCAATTCAGAACGGGGCTGACGCGGGCGACGGGCCGGTTTGTGATGATTCAAGACGCGGATTTAGAATATAATCCTGCGGATTATACAGTGGTCTTGGAACCGTTGCTGCGCGGCGACGCACAGGTTGTGTACGGCTCGCGGTATATGGGCCAGCGCTGGAACTGCCGGCAGAACCTGCGGCTGTTTCGCCACGGCGTGTCGCTGTTGAACTTGGCCGTGAGGATCCTATACGGCCAACGCCTGACCGACGAGGCAACCTGCTACAAAGCCATGCCGACGGACTTGTTGCGCAGTCTCGATTTGCAGTGTGAGCGATTCGAGTTTTGTCCGGAGGTCACCGCCAAACTCTGCCGCTTGGGAATCAAGATCCACGAAGTCCCCATCTCCTACCGTCCACGCGGCCATGCCGCCGGAAAAAAGCTGCGGTGGCGCGACGGAATCGAAGCGCTGCGAGTGTTGTGGCGATATCGCAATTGGCAATCGCACCGAACGGCAGGTGGTTGAGCTGGAGCTGTCGTTGATTCATCAGTTGCAGACGCGGTCATTTATAGCGATTACAGATGTGGAACATTAACTATGACACAATTTCGACGACTTAGCACGCTATTCACTTTGTGTTTACTGGCGTTCGCCACTCAAACGGCTGGGGCCGCCGGCACGAATATTCCTCAAGATTCGATTGATATTCGGGAAGGTGGAACCGACTACAAGGTTACGTTTTCACTCACGGCCGGTGACTTGGTTCATTTTGGAAACGGCGTAGACTGTGGATCGGGCCATAAGACATCGCCGCCAACGGGCGCGGGAAGGTTTTACGACCATTGCCACGTCAATTATACGCTGGACAAGACAGGAACGGATGAAATGGGCAACACGCGCACCGTGACCGCGCCAAAGATTAAAGCCTATTATAATAGTAAGTATTCTGGGTATACACCGTCCGGTTCGGAAGATGTAAGAACCAATTGTCATGCGCATGCGTTCGGAAAGAGTACGTGGATCCAAGACCCCAGTTATATCGACGCGGACGAGTACACCGCTGCATCGGGATGGAGCGATGTCGAGGTGCTGAGAGGGGAAGGTGTGGTCCACTCGATAAAGGTCACGAGCAGTACGGAGGGATCAATTGGATACACCGTCAAGACATCCGAGAAAAACGGTCCAAGTCGGGTCTATAGCGCAACATGGGGATACAGCTCTCCCCCTGGCTCCAACGTAAAGCTGAAGAAGAAATAGCGTATCTAGTGTCGCGTAATTCGATTCGTAGTGTGGTGTCAAATATGGCTCCGAGCTTGAGCGTCGATTCATGGTCTAGCACAAGGTGGGCTCCCGCCACATCATGGTGTCGGCAGATGATGTGTGTCTGGGTTCTGACAATATGAAAAGAGTCAAATCATATATACCAATCGCCGTTTTAGGATGCCTTGCCGTGATGGGAGGAATTACGTTCTGGATGCGATCGCAAGCCCCCTCGGTGATGTTGGCGACCGGATATCTGGGCGTTGAAGAACAGCGAACTCGAATTGAGGAGAGTATTCAGGCACTGAGCCCGATCATTGCCCAGTCGGTCGAGCATTGGTACAGGCTTCGTCGTATCACTATCCTGGTTGGGATTCGCCTTCAGAAATGGCACGAAATCAATTTGGAGGAAGTGCTGAGCAGTCGGCGAACGATGAAGGTATTCGCGGATCAAAAATTCAATAAGAGAACCGGGATATTCAATGCCGGCAAGCGTTCGACCGCACAATGCGTCGTCATACTGAGGCGTTTGATACGGTGTTTCGTCGCGCCCGACGACGCCCGTCGGCAACCCTGAGAACCAACAATCGCTGCGTGCTGCTAGTGGGATTGTGCGCGGCGGTGTTTTCTACCGCTTGCATTGCTTAGTTCGAAGTTTTGATTGGTACAACTGGTCGAGCTTGATGGGTTTCGGCACAAGTACTGAGCAACGACTAGTGGGACGAGTTGACGTCTACCCTCCCAGTTTGGTTGCTGTCATTCGTCAATATTGTGTCCCCGATGCTCGTTTTCAGTTAAACATGACGATCGCGTGTGCGGTACGTAGGTCGCAGGAAATCCGTTGTGTTGCAACGGATCGAGGAACTCACCGCGGGGTTTCCAACCACCACGATTCCGGTCGTCTCGTGGGATGCGCATACGACCTGGTTTGACGTAACGCATCGACTGGAGGGTGTGTCGATCGATACGTCAAAGGGCGTTACGAATCATGTGTATTATGACTGGCCAAGCTCCATGCAAATGGACTTCGACTCGCAAAGGGACGTCGTACATCGTGTCATAGCGATACTTGAAGGTGGCGGCTCGACATGATCTCCCCAATGCATCCGAACGTGGAGATTGGGGTCAGCAACCGTACGGATCGACAGCGGGAGGCAAATGTTCCGTGGTCGTTTGTAATTCGACGTACCGGTAGGCGTAAGATGCTTTTGGTCGCGCTGCTGATCGTTCATGCCGGGATGCTGGGATACGGAGCGTGGGTTCACAGTCGGGGTGGGACAGTGAGGCATTTGCCGGATGGAGTCATTGGCGGTTTGGGAATTTTGACGCTTATCGCGTGAACCCGCCGCTGGCGCGGTTAGATGGTGGCGGCGGCGGCGGTGATAGCGTTTCTAAGCCGCGGATGGGTCTGGTTCCACCGGCGGTGGTCCCAGCTATCGCAGCGAGTGGGAACTGGGCCGGCATTGGTCAAAATGAACAGCGAGGATGTGTTCTGGTATTTACGCTTGGGCGTTGGGCTTGCATTCCGTTCAGCATCCTGGGCGCGGTGATCTGTTATTGCTGGGCGTTGGATCTGTACGGCAGCGTGTCCGGTTTAATGGCAGCGCTGCTGTGGTGTGTGTCTCCGACGGTGCTGGCCAACGCCCAAATGCTCACGCCCGACACGGCGGCCGCGGCGCTGGGTGTGACTTGTTGTTATGCGTTTTGGCGCTGGCTGCGCGAGCCGGATTGGTCGCGGGCGCTCGCGGCGGGCATCTTGGTGGGATTCGCGGAATTGACCAAAACGACTTGGTTAATTCTCGTTCCGCTCTGGCCCGCGATGTGGCTGGTGGACCGCGCGTGGCGGCGCTCGACGGAGATGACGCAGAACGGGTTGAGTCGCGTTACCCCACCATTTCGCCGCGAGGCAGTGCAATTGCTGGTGATGGGGCTGGTCGCTCTGCATGTGCTGAACACGGGATATGCGTTCAGGAACGCGAGGTCGTCGATTAGGGCAGATTTGTTCGTCAGCGGGACGTTAGGCGGTTTATCGCCGGACAGACCACATGGTCCACAGTTGGGCAACCGCTTTCGGCTAACATGGTTGCGAGATGTACCGGTTCCGCTCCCGGCAGATTATGTGTTGGGGATTGATCGGCAGAAACTGGACTTTGAAGGACGGATGTCTTCGACATGCTTGCGCGTGGAAATGGCGGATTGGCGGTTGGTGGTATTATTACGCCTGCGGGTCGTTGGTGAAGACACCGCTCGAATCGCTCGTGCTGGCTGCGCTCACCGTGGGGATTTCATTCGCCGCGCGCGGGGACATGCGGCGGATTGGCGCGAGTTCGTGTTGCTCGCTGGCGATCGTGCTGTTCGTGTTTAAACAGTTACAGACGGGGATTCAATCATCACTTGCGATATGTGTTACCCGCCTATCCATTCGTATTCATTTGGTTGAGCTGATGGATGTGGAACGCGGGCAGGTCTGGCAGGAACCGTCGCGCGGCACTGACGTGGACGGGCGTTCAGCAACTTTGGCGATGTTTCCCCACAGCCACGCCTATTACAATGAATTGGCGGGCGGATATCGGGGCGGCCCTGAGCACTTGCTGGACAGCAACATCGACTGGGGGCAAGACTGCTACTGCTGGAAACGCTGGATCGAGCAACGTCCAGGCGACCGACTTGCGTCTGTAACTACTCGCTGCCGGTGTGGATGTTGGATCCGGTAATGTGAGATCGACGCCCCGAGCGCCCCGCCGCCGGTTCGCGAGCGGACGAGGTGGACTTGCGCGATCGGTGGGTCGGTCCCCTGCCAGGTTGGCTGCGCGGTGTTTGTGCGGATGTTCAAAACTGCTGGGAAATACCCCGGCAGTTCCGCCGATTCGAGCCAGTGACGATTCTAGGCGGAACCGTCTGATCAACGGCATTGCGGCGGACGAGGCGAATCGAGTGCGTGGTGATTTAGGCTTGCCCCGGTTGCAGTGGGATGGGGTGATCCGTGTGGAGGAGGCTTCGACATGAATCGAAGTTCACGGGTTCAAGCGGCTGCGGTGACCTTGGTAATGGTCGCGTGTTGCAAATTGAGTGGATGCCGCGAGCCAACCGACTCGCAATGGTTTCAGGCCGCAGTGGCCGAGGTCAAGGCGGGCACTCGCACCGAGATCGACGCGCGCCCAGCGGTTCGGTGTGACGGACTCCGACCTGGAATCGTTGAGCGGTAGGGATTGAGAGCACATCTGCCGATCGATCAGACTCAGGTCACCGACGCGGGCATGGTTCACCTAGTCGGTCTGCCGAACCCGATGACTGTCTCGTTGTCGCGGACGCGTGTCGGCGACGTGGGCATCAAAGCATCTTGCGGGCGTGCCGAAGTTGCAATCGCTGACGTTGGACGCCACCAGGATAACCGATCAGGACTGGAATCGTTGGCGGCCCGCGCTCACCTTACGCGGCTGTCACTCTGGAGAGACTTTATCACCGATGCCGGCTGCCGGCATTTGGCGGAGATGCCTTTGAGCGCTCAGTCTGGGTCAAACGCAAGTCACCGACCAAGGCATCCGTGATCTGCGCGCTGCTTTCAATTGGAGTATCATCGATCTGGAAGACGCGTTTCCGACGATGGCGGTCAGCAGGAAAGGCATTGCCAGCACCTCAAGATCAATCGCTAAATGGTCGCCCAACGCTTCGGTGAAAAGGATAAGTGCCCTTGTTGCAAAATGTAAAAACACAACGAATTACTTATCAAAGCTGGGTTCACCTTGTTGAGTTGTATCGTCGGCGTCTTGGCGTCTTGATGGCGATCCACGTTTTCCGGTTTTCAGATGGCGCGCGAGTCGGCTGCGACGGACTGAGTGCCAGAATCATCACGAAGCAAATCGGTTTGGCAGTTCAAGTTGCATGAATCCGCTATCGCCACCCTTGCAAACGAACGGCTGGGGTTATTTATGGGTCAGCGATCAGATCGCCCGGTTTCGAACGGCAACAACCGTTGATTTGGATTTTCAACACACTGCCGCCATTTCTCTCGAACAACAATCCGTGCGTGGTACCGCCCAGGGCTCGGCTACGAATGCGGATCGCATGGCACGCCTGCATGACATGACGGGTGGTCATCGAGGTGTTTCATTGCCCAGCACGCGCCGGGCGCTCTGTATCCTAATACGCGTTTCCCGCCCAATGCCGATTTCAGTGCGGCACGGCCGCTGAAATCGACTACGCGATCAATTCGGGCACTGAGTTTATGGATTCGGGGCCGGGGCCATGACATTGGCGCAAGGAGACTCGTCGCTGTACCTCTGGCCGTACCGCGGCACCGGCGTTAACTGCGCAGCGAAGTGCGATTCGCGGATATCCGCGACGGAACAAGTCTGACCTATTTGGTCGGTGAGAAGAATCTTCCGTGGGAAGCTTACTCCACTGGCTCGGACCAGGGCGACGATCAATCGATGTATTCGGGAGACGATTTCGACATCGCACGCTGGACCGCGCTGGCTGGACGCCGCTGCAGGATGAAGTCAACGTGACGGCATCGGGGCGGATGGAAGTGCCCATCGATCGGTTTGTAACTTCGTGATGTGCGATGGTTCGGTGCGACGGTCGCTTCCAGAATCTGACCCGGAAGTGCATCGTCGGTTGGGACACCGGGCCGATCGCCAACCAATCATCGGGAAATCGACGCCGAGTTTGAAATAACAACGGCGCGAGCGGGCGATCAAGCGGCGGAAACGCTCACAATGACTGACTTGGCGCGGAAGGTATGGGGGGCGTGGAGCGAATGGGCGGGCCGACTTCAGGCTCGACCAAAAACGCCGGGGCCTCGCCTTTGACCTTCTCATAGTACTGCCGCAGCCGAGTTCGAGCGTACTTGTCGTCCCGCGTGCGTTCCAGCAATCGGCCGAGCGCTTCGATATGTTTGCCGAAGTCCGAGATGCTGTCCAATTCGGGTTCGATTGGCCTCCCAAAGATCGGCAGCATGCAAAAGCAAACGATGATGCCCAACACCGCGAAGTGCAGTGCGATCGGAGCGAGCGGCCACACCGTGAACACTTCCAAACCGGTCGGATATTTGGCCGTCGGTTCCTCGTCATAGACGGCGATACCATACGGGCCGCTCTCGACGAAGACAGCCAGCTTGCCGTCGCCGCAGGCTTCGACCAACTTGCCCGCCAATTTGCGGTTCTCGTGATTGACCAACGGCATGTTCAGCAGGAACGAACCATTGGTCACCACGATCAGTTGGCTGTCGTCCCAGTGCGACTCGGTGATGCGCGTGACCAGCGTCGCGTCGCGCGAATACAACAGTGGTTCGTAGTCGGGCAGATCCAGGCCGTCCCCTTCGCCAACGTAGGTCGCCGCGTCGTAATCGACCATGTTGAAGGCTTTGGGGTTGGTTGGCGCGTTGTTGGTCCCGCTGTTTTGCTTGACCCGAATTTTGTCGGCTTCCCGCTCGGCGGGCACGGATTCGGTCAGCGTGGGAATATCGAAACGGGCCTCGACGCGGATGTCCGTCTTCGAGGCATCAATCCCCGCGGACCACGGACCCTGTAAATCGCGGACTTGCACGGGCGCCTTGTTCGACCGCAACGTGAACCAACGCACGTACTGTTCGCTCGGCATCACAGCTCGGCGACTATCGTGCTCCGATTGAGCTTGCGCCAATCGCCGCGCCAGCTCCGCGGCTTGATTCGGCGGAGCTCCTTGTCGAATCGTGCGCCAGTACTCCGACGCCGCGTCAAAATCGCGGCCGATATAGACAAACGTGCGTCCCGGCTCGGTCCAAAGCCACTCTTCGATGAAGTCACGTTGTTCGGCCGTGGGTGGCCGAAAATCGTCAGGCGCCCACACGATCACGTCCGCGTCTTCCAGCTTCGGCGACAGTCGCTGCCACGTGAAGACGCGATAGCCCGACTGCTCGAACAAGTTGGCCAGCACCGCCGTTCCGTTCACGCTATCCGAGCCTTCGTAGCCGCGCCGCTGGCCATAGGTGTCATGGATGCCGCCGCCTCGCGAGCAACCACCGACGACCGCCAGTGCGCCCAACAACCAGCACGCGATGCCAGCCCGCATCCGAGCCAACGTCCGATGGATCCGTTCGCCGGTGTGTAAGTTTCGACGTAATTGGTCGCGCGTCGGTCTCATGCGCCCGTCTGCTGTACCTGGGATTGAAATTCGTCCAACCGCCGCCACACGTTCTCGAACCGATCGCGGCTGAGCGGATGATGGCCGAAAAAGACATCCTCGAAAGCGAACATCGTCGCCTCCAACATCTCACGGAGCGCCGCTTGCTGACGCACTTCGCGCAAGTATTGCCGGTTCGTCTTCCCTTTGGCCAGTCGGATCCAATGATGTTTGTCTAACTGCACAAGCTGGTAACTGAAATAGTAGATCACCGCCTCGGCGAAATTACCCGCTTCGTATTGCCGACGCGCTTCGCCCAGCAAGTCGGTTTGGGGTCGGTCGACCTGAAACGGCAATCGTTCGATCCGCTCAACATCCGTCTCCTCGACTTCCTCGTCTTCTTCCTTGCCTGCCGCCTTGGCCAGCGCCGCTTCGCCCTTGAGAAACGCCCAAATCAACAACCACACCAAACCGACCGCCAACAAAACTCCAATCACGACTATGAATGCCTTGGCCAACGACGCCAGCCAATCGAACGAATAATTGCCGGTAGGCGCCGCCGCCCCGCCGCCCGACGGCGTGGCTTCCCACTTCGACGCCCGATTGGCGGCGGCATCGTCCCGCTGTTCCCGCACATTGATGCGGCGGAGCGAATCGGTCTCGGCATCGTACCAAGGAAAATTAACGGGCCCGTTCAAGGCGTCTCGCGTGGCTTCGACGGGCGCTTCCACGGGATCCTCGGCGGCGCACGCTCGCGACGCGGGAGCAACGCCCAGCATGACCGCGGTGGCCAACACCGCTGCCACGAAGCACGAAACGCCGGTCGCCCTTGCCATGAGTTCGACTCTCATCACGCGGCGTCTCCCAATTGAGGTCCACGCAGCCGATTCGCTTCGGCTCGCATGCGCAGTTCCACCTCCCAGCCCTCCGTCCGGATGCGGGTATCCAAATAGCTCAAAAAGCGATACACCGTCATATACGACGCCACGAGCCATAATGAGATCGGAAATCCCAAATGCATAAGAATTGGCCCCACCAACCAATCGTTCAGGAACACACCGGATATAAAAAGAAAGGTGCCGAATACGGCGCACGCGAGTAGGCACCCCACAACCGCCGCGCCGATCCATCGAATCATTAAGTCGCCGGACATCGAGCTGTGCAACATCCCCGTGCGGCGCCAAATCGTGACGACTTGAGGATTCTTGGAAAACGATGGGTTGCCCTCCAAGACAATAATCTCATTCATGAACGGATGAAGGGCTCGAATGAATGCGGACCAAGCGACCAAGAGCGGCAGGGCCAATCCCTCGCGAAAAGTGAACTCGGTGCGATGGTCGATTAACACCAACAGTAACCACGCGAAAAACGGACCGCGGGTGACAGCCTGCCAAACGAACAGCGCCGGCGTGGTTTTTAGCACGCTGGACAATACATCACGCAGCTTCGGGCGTTCCCAAAACACGGCTTGGCCAATAAAACGCGTGGCGAACGCCGACGCCAATTGAACTTCCAGGAACACCAGCACGCTCATGTCATACCCATAGCGAAACACGCTCCACATGTCCTCGTTGGTCATGAATTGACCATACTCGACACGGCCCATCCAGCCGATCAGCAGGTAATTCAGCAGCATCAACGGGGCCACGCCGCAAGTCATGGTCACGAGCAACGGCCAAGCGTAGCGTCGCGTCACATGCAGCGCTAGATCGAGCGTCTCGAGCGGTCCGCGTTCGCGTATCGAGATTTGCGTTTGGTCAAACTGCACGCGAATCGCTCCGGGGAAACCCGAGTACCACGAAATAGAAAGTCAGCATTCCGCTGGAGACGATGGCGACCGTGGCTTTTACCCAGTAGGGCAAGGTCGACGGACTGAGAGAAGCTTCGGTGATCGCGGCCAAGGCGAACATAATAATGGCCGATCCCATCACCGGCAATGTTTCACGCCCCGTCTTCTGAAGCGAGGCCAGGCGGCCAAGTCCCTTGGTCGACATCCACGAGACACCCAACCGCAGTCCCGCGCCAGCCGAGAGGACGATGGCGGTCAATTCAAAAGGACCATGAGCCGTAACAAACTCATAAAAAGTTTTCGTCTGTTCGACATCGGGACGCGCCATATATCCAAATACGGCTCCCAACGTGGCCGCATTGAACATCGTGATAAACAAGCCTGGTATCACCAGCAGCCCACTTACAAAACATTTCAAACCAATACTGGTATTGTGCCAAATATAGGCGCTGGTTCCGAATGGATTGGAGCCACCAGAGGTGCTAGCCGTGTGCATCTCTTCCATGCCGGTAATCATTTCGGCCGACAAGACATCCTCGGCGTAAGTCGGCCAAAGATCCTTGCGATACGCCAGAAACGCCGAGAGCAAGAACACGCCATAAAACAGGACGAACATCAACTGCACGCAACG
>JAWKTM010000083.1:0-28801 GCA_041399085.1 Pirellulaceae bacterium | reverse complement strand
TGCGCCAGCTTCGCGATCGTTTGCAAGTGAACTGTCCGCCACAAATCTCGCTGGCTGAGTTGTCGATGGGAATGAGCGACGATTTCGAGCAGGCGATCGAAGCAGGCGCGACGATCGTGCGTGTGGGTTCGGCGTTGTTCGAGGGGCTCGACGCGTGATCGATTTGGACCAGCGCGATGGCGGCGTGAATTTGCCGGTGCGAGCCTACGCCGGCTCGCGCCAAAACCATGTTGGCGGCGAGCAAGACGGCGCGCTAAGAGTGCACGTGACGCAAGCGCCGGAGAAAGGCAAGGCCAACAAGGCCATCATCGCATTGCTCGCGAAGGCTCTGCGGCTGCGTAAATCCCAAATCACATTGGCGGCGGGAGAAACATCGCCGCACAAACGCTTCTGGATCGCCGATGAAACTTCGGATTCGTTACGCGAGAAACTTCAGCGGCTCGAATTGTCCTGAGCCTTGCAACCGCCGCGAATTCCTAGCGGTCGTGCAAGATGCTCACTCGCTCGACTCGCGCACTGCCGCCGTTTCGCCGCGTTTATCCAACAGCAGCTCCAAGTAGCTGCGTCGCTCGGGATGGCTTAATCGCAGTTGTTCGGCAAGCTCACTCACCACGCGACGCGCATCGTCCAGCCCGGCTTGATCCGCCTGAACCTCGACCTCGACAAAGCAGCCAACGTCTCGCACCTCGTCGAGCGAAACTTCGACCGCATGATCGCTGTAGGAAAGATGCGCCGAGCGTCGGCGCTTCACAACCTCCGCCACCGGGCGAAAACCGAGTTCAATGAGCAACGCGTGGAACTCGGCGGCCCGCTCGGCATCGTCCGCAATCGGCAGCTCGATCTCGCGACGCGTTTTCGTCTCTCGATCGAGCTTCGGTCCTTTGTAGGTGATCCGCGATTCGCTGCCGACGCGCCGGATTCGCAGCGCCTCGTCGGTCTCGGCAAAGTTGCGACACGGATGCGCGAAATAGACATCCGCCTGCTCTCGATCGTCCGACCACGTGACGTTCCACTCGGCGGATCGCTCAAGCTTTAGCGCGACTGTTGTCAAATCGCGGCAGGGAAATTTTTGTTCGACTTCGTACAACATTGGCTCGTGGGATAAGAATCGCGGCGTTTTTCCGCGTAAACTAGGGACGGCGGCGCACGAATCAGTCGACGCCCTCCACCGACGAAACGCGACGAGATGGATTACAAGGAGAAACACAATGAGACCGGACGACCTGCTTGAACTTGTGCGTCGCCAACCTTTCGTCCCGTTCCGCTTGCATGTAACGGATGGAAAGTCCTACGAAGTCTATCATCCCGATCAGATTATCGTCTTGCGATCGCGGGCGGTGTTGGCAGTCGGAGGCAGCTCGCATTTGCGCGATCGGCTCGAACACATCGGCCTAGTACACGTCACACGATTGGAAGAGCTATCGCCGACCAGCCATGAGTCGAACTGAGCGCATCGACTTCGTTCACGCACCTACTCTTCGTTCTGAAGCGGCAACTCCCACAACGGAGTCGGCAGCTTTTCACTGGTGAGATAGATAGCTCGACCATCCGCCGCATAACAAGCCGCTTCGCCTTGAGCCCGCCGGGGCAGCGAAACCGCCCGAGGCTTCCGGGACAAAGCGTCTTTCCAAGACTCATCTTTTCGCCGCGAGTATTCGTATCCGTCCAAGTACGTGGCGACCAACATGCGCCGACCGTCCGATGAGATGTCGGCCGCCGTGGCCAACGGCAACGATAGCGATGCAACGAGAGCCGCCGTTCGTTTCGACTCGCGCGACTTCCAATCCAGCTCGACTCGATACACGCGACAACTCAGCCCGAACACCTTCGACACCAGCAGAACTTCTCCCGCCGCCGCATCCACTGCGATGGCTTCGCAGTCGTGCGGTCCATCCTCATAGCGAAAACGAATCGTGAGCTTCGGCGCGGCATGTCGCTGATCGAGCTCCGGTTCCTCCACCACGTAGAGCGTGCAGAACTCTCGGCGACGAGCGTTGTCGCCCACATCCGCCAGCGCCAGCCAAGACTTGCCGCCGAACTGAAACGAACTCATGTCCTCCCAATCGACGGAAGTTGCCCCCTGAACATCGACGCGCGCGACCGTCTTGCCGTCTCGATCGAATGCATACAACCGAGGGCCATCGCCTGAATCGTTGTGGGTCCAAAAAACTCCAGCGTGCCGATGCGAAGCGGCCACTCCGCTACTCTCGTCAATATCCTCGTCCAAGAGTTCGGCCACCTTGCGAGGCTCGCCATATCGGGGCGAGGCGTCCGTCGCCATCTCGCTGGAAGGCTCCGAGCCGAACGCGACCCACGCATGGAACGCCACGGCCGCGATCAGCAAAACCGCGCCGGAGCCCGTCCGACCGGCGAATCGGGAGCAAAACGGCTTGGATGCGGAGCGATGCGTCACGGCAAGAATCTTTGGCGCGGGGCGACTAGAATGAGTTCCGTCATCTTAAGCTCGCGTTGCTGGAAAGACCAAGCCGAGCCGTTAATCTCGCCTCGATTACACCCCGCCAGAAAGCCTCCCGTGCCGTCTGATTCTTCCGAACAAGGTCAGCCGGGTCGTTCCGCGAAAGCGTTCGGCCTGTCCGATGCGGATGATCTGGGCGAATCGCCCGATCGTCCAGCCAAATCGCGATCACGAATGACATTGGTAGCTCTGTTAATCGTGCTGGCCGCCGCGATCGGTTTACTGACGCTCTCTCGCTGGAAGGACGCTCAGTTATCAACCGAACGAGCGAACTCGGGCCTGCGTCATCCGGCGGTCGGCGAACCGCTTCCAGAATTGCATTTGGAACCGCTGGTCGGGACCGAGACGACCGTCGAGCTGGCGGATGTCAAAGGCCAGGTTGTATTGATCAACTATTGGGGAACCTGGTGCCCACCATGTCGCGTTGAGTTTCCTCATATCGTGGAACTCAGCGAGCGATTCGGCGACCGCGAGGATTTTCGATTTCTATCCGTCTCATGCATCGCGCGACTTGGTGGCGACACCAGCCGCTTGCAGTCCGATACCGCCGCCTACTTAGAACATCAAAATGTTGACTTCCCCGTCTATTCCGACATCCAGGGAATTAGCCGTTGGGCGCTGTTGCAAGCCGGAAGATCCGATAGCTTCGCGTTTCCCACGACGGTAGTCCTGGATCGACAAGGCGTCATTCAAGGCGTGTGGGTCGGTTACGCTTCGGGTTACGAGCAAGGCATGGGCAACTTAGTGGATCGGTTGCTCGACGCGTCGGCGGAACCAGCGGCTTCGGAGTCCGCCGGAGCGAAGTGAATCTCACATGTTTCTGCTCACAATAGATTTACCGAATCGCAGGCTGTGAAAAGGTTGTTCGCATGGCGCCTTGGGGCGAAAAGGTTGTGGTCGTAACGGGCGGTTCCGCCGGACTGGGATTGGCGATAGCCGAACGATTCGCGCGAGCCGGATCACAAGTTGTGATGGTCGGCCGCGACGCGGAGCGGCTTCGTCACGCGGCGGACAATCTCGCAACCAACGTCGACAAACGGCCTGTCGGAATAGCGGCAGACGTCACCCAGCAATGCGACGTCGAGTCTCTTTTCGCGCAAGTCCACGATCAGTTCGGGCAGCTCGATGTCCTGGTAAACAACGCCGGCCGGTCGTCGCGAGGCGCGGTGCTAGACACAACGGTTGACGATTTCGCCGAGCTGTTGGACGTGAATTTTCTGTCGGTGGTACATTGCACCCGCGCCGCCGCCGAAATGTTGTTGCAATCGCGCGGCCACTTGGTCAACATCGGTTCGTTGGCGGCCAAGCAAGCCTCACGCTATTTGGGCGCGTACCCCGTCAGCAAGTTTGCGGTCGCGGCATACACACATCAACTTCGCCTTGAGCTGTCAGACCACGGGTTGCACGTGCTTCTGGTTTGTCCAGGGCCCATCGAACGACCCGACGCTGGAAACCGTTACGATTCGGCCGCGGCGGGACTTCCCGAGTCGGCAAAGCAACCCGGCGGCGGAGTCAAACTAAAACGTATTGCCCCGGAAAAGCTGGCGGCCGAAATTCTGCGAGCTTGCGAGCGACGCCAGCCGGAACTGGTAGTCCCCGCCAAAGCCCGCTGGCTGTTCGCCATCTCACAACTATGGCCCGCTTGGGGCGACTGGATTTTGTCCAAGAAGACCAAGGAACACACACCATGAGACAATTGTTTTTCTGCTGTGTCGCGGCAACATGCACGCTTTCCCTCCTCTCGCACGCGAATCCGACATGTGCGGACGACACCCAACGACCGCCGAATTTCGTGGTCATTTTCTGTGATGACCTGGGCTACGGGGATTTAGCTTGTTTCGGAAATCCCACCATCAACACGCCGAATCTAGATCGCATGGCGGCGGAAGGGATGAAGTTTACTCAGTTCTATTCCGCCGCGCCGGTTTGTACGCCCAGCCGAGCGGCGCTGATGACCGGCCGACTGCCGCTACGAAACGGGATGTGCAGCTTGAAGCGACGCGTGCTGTTCCCCAATTCCAAAGGGGGATTGCCAGCCGAGGAAATCACGATTGCCGAGGCGCTAAAATCCAAAGGCTACGCCACGGCTTGTGTCGGCAAATGGCACTTGGGGCATCTGCCACAGTTCTTGCCCACGAACCACGGTTTCGATCAGTATTTCGGCATACCTTATTCAAATGACATGGATCGCCTGAATGATGTGGGACCGAAGGGTCGTGAAGCGTTTTGGGATCCGAAAGTCGAGTATTGGAATGTGCCTCTGCTGCGAGGCACGGCGGACGCAGTGGTAACCGTGGAACGGCCCGCCGATCAAACCACGATTACGCGTCGTTATACGGAAGCGGCCGTTCAATTCATCCGAGACAAAAAAGATCAGCCCTTCTTTCTGTATCTCCCACATAGCATGCCGCACGTTCCGCTGTTCCGTTCTTCGGATTTTGCGAATCGCAGCCGGCGCGGCTTGTTCGGTGATGTGATCGAAGAGATCGACTGGAGCGTGGGCCAAGTTCTGGAAACCCTGCGCGAACTTCATTTAGATGAGCAAACGCTGGTGTTCTTTACCAGCGACAATGGCCCGTGGTTGATTTTCGATCAACAGGGAGGTTCGGCTGGATTGTTGCGCGACGGCAAGGGAAGCACCTGGGAAGGCGGCATGCGCGAGCCAACGCTGGCTTGGTGGCCGGGCCATGTGCCGGCGGGTTCGGTTTGTCGCGAACCAGCCAGTACGATGGATCTGTTCGCGACGTTCCATCAACTTGCAGGCATCGATCTGCCAACCGATCGCGAACTCGATTCCCATGATTTGACGCCGCTACTTCATGGCAAAAATAAGAATTCCCGCGAAGCGTTGTTCTACTATCGCGCCTATAACTTGATGGCCGTTCGTGTCGGACCGTTCAAAGTCCACTATATGACGCAGGATGCCTATGGCCCCGAAGGCTGCCGAACCGATCGCCTGAATCACCATTGGTCTTCAATCTGGAGGAGGATCCGGGCGAGAAGTTTAACGTGGCCGGCCAGCATCCCGAAGTCATCGAGCAGGCTCGCGAAATCGTCGAACGCCACCAGAGCAAACTAAAGCCGGCGCCATCCCAGTTGGAACTGTGAGTGCGATTTGCGGTTTAATCAAACTGCAGTCGCTGACCACTCGTGGCGCTATCATAAACGCGAATGTCGATAACCGCGCCGTCGCGATCGAGCAGCCGAATCACATCGCCGTCCTGATTGTTCAACGACATCGGGCGGCCTCGGCGGCGAATCGTTGCTCGCTGTCCCGGCTCTAGCGTTTCGGGATCGTGGAACTGCTGGGGGTCCAACTCCCAGAAGTTTCCTGATGTGCTGTCACCTATCTTCCAACCTGCGAGCGAAACTGCTTGGCGACTGAAGTTATGTATGGTGACTTCTTCCAAGTCCGCATCGGGGCCGGTTGGATTCGGCACGGCTTCCACGATTCGCACCGGCGACCGACGCTCGATGGGCGGCGACGTTGGCGCGCCCGTCGTTCGCAGTGTCAGGATTACCGGCAAATGGTCGGTCACTTTCACGAAATCCGCTTCCGGCACCATCGGGCGCGCGATCTCGATCCCCTGTCGGATATCCGAGCGACCATCCGCTAAACGGACTTGCAGCGGGTGATCGAATGTTTCATCCAAGGTATGTGAAATGGCAATATGATCTAACATATTGTCGATTGTCAGGTATTGCGGATTCTCATTAAAGTGTGTGAACGGAACCAGTTTGGCCAACGGGCTGTCGGAGCGAAACTCTCCCAAGGCCGTCCATTCATCCAGCGACGGGGCAAGCGCTTCGACCGTCAGAATTCGCATCAAGTTCGACGATCCTTGCGGAACTTGAAGTCGCCGCAAACGCGAACGCCCCGAGGCGTCGTCCGGACGAATGTTCCAGTCGCCTAAGACCACAAGATGCGTTGGCGAGGTGCTGTTCAAGCGACGACGCAGATAATCGCTTAGCGACCCCACTTCAGCGGCCTGCGGCGTCGTCCCGCCCGATTTCAAGTGAAGGGCAATCAAGTCCAGTCGCAAACTGCCCGCCGTGATCGGCACTAACCACGGGGCCCGCTGCTCGCGATTCCGCAGCCGGTTCTCGCCGTCACGAGGTTGACGCAATTCTTCCAATAATGCGATGCCGTCGGCATGGACACGAGCACGTGTTGTCTGCCATAACACACCAAACTGGAGATTACCAAACGGGTCGGTGGGATCATCGTATTGAATGTGAGACTGATGAACCTGCCAAACCGGATCGCCGCCGTTTGTGGATGGATGAAGCGTGTTGAGTTGCTCACATAACTGTCCCAATCGATCGGGCTCGCCCATGCGCGGCTGATGCTCGACAACCATCACCACGTGCAAGTCCAGATCGTCGATCGCTTGGGCGAACGATCCGATCAAACTGGCGTAATCTTCCTCCAGCGAATCGCCCGGCAACCAATCGCGCGCCTCCTCTTTCACTTCCAAATGCTGCATATTCCAACACGCGATGCGCACAAATCCATCGCCCAGCTTGACTTGATTGGAAAACAAATCGACGGGTTCCGCCGCCACGGCCGATACGCCCAACAGCAGTATCCAAGTCGCGAAGCCGAATTGACGAAAAGAAGCGACGCCTTGGGCGAACAGATGTGGGGCAAACTTACCGCGCGTGTGATGACAACCGATGCTCATAACAACATCACTCCCATTGGCAAACAAGGTCGACTTACCGGGGACAACCATAAGAATGCGTCCACGGCCGTAAGTGTGGACGAACGTCGAGCGTGCATTGTGTCACCGACGTTTCCGAAAAACCAGTCGGCGGAGCATTTTTGCACAGGCAGATTACGTTTCGATGATGCCCAGCCGATCGCGAGCTTCATCGGCCCACGGACTTTCGGGAGCCAATTCCAAGAACTCGCGCCAGTGTCGTTCGGCTTCTTCCAAACGTTCCAGATCGTCCAGCGCGCGGGCCATGTGATAATGCACGTCAGGATAATCGGGGTGAAAAGCCAAAGCTCCCTCGAACGCCGCGACGGCCAACTCCAGTTGCCCCGTCTCGGCCAACACACAACCCAGATTGGCCCGCGCCTCGACGAAATCTTCGTCCATCTCAATCGCCATGTAATAGCGTTCGCGGGCTGCCGACGTATCACCCAACCGATACAACAACTCGGCCAATTGAAAACACACTTCGGGCTGCGGCCCGCCCGCCGCCATCGCCGCGCGATACCAGTCCGCCGCTTCCTCCATACGCCCCAATTCTTCCAAGCTGGTTGCAAAATCCAGCATTTCCAGCGGATCCAGCTCGTGTGGCGGCGGCAGTTGCTCGAACTTCAATGTCTCGCCCGCCGCTTCGTCCTCCGCCAATTCCGAGAGGTTTCCCTTTTCGATCGCATCGAAGTCGATTCGCCGTTGGCCGCTGGGTTCGACCAACAACTCGCCCTCGCGCAGCAACCACCGCTGGCCTTCGACAATGATTGGCAGTTGGGCCAACGGTCGCTCGACCTCGGGCAGATACCGCGAAAGCTCGGCCAAGCGGCGTTCGATCATGGCGGCCGAAGCGCCGGCCGCCAACATTGCCGCCAACTGCCGCGCCGTCGCCACCTCTTGGAAATCGAAGTACGGCAACCGATGCACCGTCTTGGTCGGCACGATTAATTTGCGACGGCACCACTGCCGGATTGTGGCCAGCGGCACTTGTAACAAATCCGCCAACATCGCCGGCGTGTACAGCCGCTTGGCGGGCGAGTCGCCGTCCATCTCGCCCAACCGCTGCCAAAGCTGCGTCTCGCTGATAATCTCCAGCGAGCCAGTCGCGGCCGCCTCGCGCATGTCGGCGGTCAACAGCGTTTCCGGATCAGCCAGCGGCAATTC
This sequence comes from Pirellulaceae bacterium, assembly GCA_041399085.1. Taxonomy (GTDB): domain Bacteria; phylum Planctomycetota; class Planctomycetia; order Pirellulales; family Pirellulaceae; genus JAWKTM01. Next base: position 20,455 of record JAWKTM010000083.1, on the reverse strand, counting down.
GTCCGCGCCGATCACAATCCAATCCGCCTCTTCGCGACTCGGGTCGACCGGCGTCCCGCCATGCTCGCGAATCAACTGCTGAGCTTCGCGTTTCGTCACGCCGCCCAGTTTGCCGACGAAGCCGACGCGCAATCCATCCAATTTGACGGCCGATTCGGTTGGTTCGACAACCGGGCCATCCAGTTCCGATTGCGTCGCCATTTCGTGCTCGGTATCCGACATGCCGTGATTAGATGAAGTGGGTAAAGCGACTCGTTCGCCAGTCGTTCAACCGACCGCGACCGCCGTAGTTTCGTGCGGTCGCCCCAACGTGTCAATTGCTGGCCACGAGCGCCTCGGCCGACTCACTGCGATCCGCGCGACCACTCTTCGTCATCAGCGAAACCACGATCAACGTCAAAAAGCCCAATGGAATCGTGACGATGCCGGGTTGGCTGAACGGCACAATCGCGTCGGCTGGGTCCAAGTGATAGACCGCTTTATAAGTGTCGCCGCTTAACAGAATCCAACCCAACGAACTGACCATCCCGACCAACACCGCGGCCGTGATCCCCTGCTTCGTCGTGCCTTTCCAAAACAACAACATGACCAGCGCCGGCAGGTTCGCCGAAGCCGCGACGCTGAACGCCCAACCCACCAGATAATTCACGTTCATCTCGGCAAACAAAATCCCCAACACAATGGCCACGGCACCGATGCCAACCGACGCGATTTTGGCAACGCGAACTTTGTTGTGCTCATGCATATCAATCTGAAAATAGCTGGCCATCAAATCATGCACGACCGCGCCACTGGCCGCGATAATCAAACCGCTCACGGTCCCCAACACCGTCGTGAAAGCGATCGCCGACACGATCGCGAACAACGAGGGGCTGAAGCTGCGAGCCAGCAACGGCGCCGCCATATTGGTATCCGTCACATCCATCGCGCCGCTGGTCATCGCCCCCAAACCTAGATACAGCGTCAAAATATAAAAGAACCCAATGCTGGCAATGCCCACAATCGTGCTCTTACGAGCGCTGGCCTGATCCTTCACGGTGTAATAACGAATGAGAATATGAGGCAGCGAAGCCGTGCCGCAGAATAATGCCAACATCAATGACACGAAGTTCAGCTTGTCCAGGAATCGGTCGCTGCGAATGCCCTTGAACGATGGGTAGTTGCCGGGCCTCAATATCTCATTGCCCGGCGTCGGTTGCGGCGTGTACACAATCGTGCGATCGCCGTTTTCGTCAACCTGCTCCGCGCCGGCTTTCCACAAGATTACTTCGCTATTCTGCAACACCGAGAAAAACTCCAGCGGCCCCAGCGGCCCGGTGCTTTTCTCTTCGCCCGGCAAATCCAACACATGCCCGATGGTGCGAAAGTCGTGTTCTCCCTCGCGTTTTCCCTGGAGTTCGCCGTCGATTAACTTCCTGCCGTCCGCGGTTTTCGTAAGCGTCTGCGGTTGCAGCGGTCGAACGGTAGGATCGTTCGGGTCCACCTCGGTGAATCCACGTTGCAGAATCAACACGACCAACACCGCGGTGAAAACGACCAGCAGACTCCCTTTCAGAAACTGCACATACGTGGTGCTGACCATTCCGGCCGTCACCACAATCAGAATCACCACCGCGCCCACCATCACCACGCCGACCCATTGTGGCAAGCCAAACAATGGCTTCACCAACACGCCGGCGCCGACCATTTGTGGAATCAAGTAGAAGATGCTGACGGCCAAAGTACTGAGCGCCACCGCCAAATTGATGCCGCGTGATTGAAACTGGCTATTCAACGCATCGGCAAATGTATAACGCCCCATCCGTTTCAGCGGCTCGGCTACGACTAATAGCGCCACGATCCAGCCCGCCAAATAACCAATGGAGTATAAGAACCCATCGTAGCCATAGAACGCGATCATGCCGCAAATGCCTAAGAACGACGCGGCCGAAAGATAATCGCCGGCAAAAGCCACTCCGTTCACAAACCAATGGATTCCGCCCCCCGCAGCAAAGAAACCGCTGGCCGAACGAGCTCGCGAACCTAGATAGAAGCTAAACGCCAGCGTGAAGCCCACGATCACGGCGAATACCGCCAACGCGCCCCAATTCGGATCGTAAATCATTGTCCGGCCCCCTTTCCATCTCGGGAACCGCCGCCGACCGGATTCCGCACCAACCAGCCGTAGACCAGCGACAGGACGAACGCCGACAGGATCAACGCGAATCCGTACAACACGGCCACGTTCAATCCGCCCCACACGATTTGCTCCATTCGCTGCGGAGCGAACGCGTTAACGCCGACGAAGCCGCCGTACAACGACAGATAAACGGCGAACAACATCAGCCCGATCCGAGCGTTCCGAGCCGACGTTGCCGGATCGTGTACCTCGGCGGAAGCCGGTTTATGGTCCATTCCCACCATGCGGATATCCCTTCGTGACGAGTAAAAAGCAAGTCACCCTTGATAACCGCAATGCCCGCCGATTTCCAGTGGCTAAGTAAAACGTCGGGAGAACGAGGCTCTTGTCAACCCACGGGAGACCGAGGCTCCTGCCGAGCCGCCTACGAGAAAACGAACCACCCGCCGAGCCGATCACTCGCTCTTTTCCGCTACGCAATACAAATGCGTCGTCGAACGAACGAACAACTCGCCGTCGCTAACGGCCGGCGTGGCGCTGAACTCACCGGACTCCGAAGCGAAACGGTTTGTCGCCAATTGTTTAAACTCGCGCCCCATTTGCAACACCACCATCTCGCCGCCGCGAGTCACGAAATACAGCTTGCCGCCCGCCGCGACCGCCGACGAATAATCCTGCCCGCCGCCGCGACCTCCGCCAAAACCACCGCCGAACCCGCCTCCAAACCCTGGACGGCCAGCTCCGCCTGGCGCATTCGCACGACCGCCCGGCCGAGCCTGCCCGCCACCGCGCTCCGAATCGCCGTCGCTGGACGCCCCGCTGCCGCCCGTCGCCAGCCGTTCGCGATACACCGACTCGCCCGTCGTCGCATCCACGCAATTCGCGATCCCGCCGCTGATCCAATACATCAAGCCATCGTCGACCACCGGCGTACCAATCCGATTGCGATCGCGGCCGGTCCACTTCACATGCGTCTTCGTCACATCGTCCGTGCCGCCGGGTCGAACCGCCACCGAACCACCACTACGCCCCTCGACTCCAAAAATCACTCCGTCGGCCACCACCACACTCGAACAATAAGAATCCGTATCCATCGCCTCACAATACCAACGCAGCTTGCCATTGTCCGGATTCAATCCCCAAATCTCATACGGCACGCCGATCACCAACTCCTGCCGATCGTCCACATCCACCAATACCGGAGTGCCCCAAGTGCTCGAAAACCCATCGGCGTCCTGCCGCCATACCTGTTCGCCGGTCAATTTATCAAAAGCAAACAACGCCTGGCTCTCAATCGTGGCTGGCACAATCAATAGATTCTTATAGAGAACCGGGCTGGAAGCCGTGCCCCAGCCGCGAGGATCATCGGCCGTGCCAACGCTGGCCTTCCACAGTTCCTTGCCTTCCAAGTCGTAGGCCCGCACGCCCGACTTGCCAAAGAACGCATACACCCGCTCGCCATCCGAAACCGGTGTGTGCGAAGCATAACCATTCTCGGCGAACATCCCACGGAACGGCTCTTCGGGCAACACCGGATCGATCGTCTTGTTCCACATTACTTGACCCGACTTGCGATCCACACAGATCAAATGCCGTTTCAAATCCTCAAGCTGCCCGCTGTTTCGCCCGCCCACGGCATAGCCCGACCAACAAGTGACAAACACGCGGTCGCCCACCACAATCGGGCTGCTCAGCCCCGGACCGGGCAACTCCAGCTTCCACTTGAGATTCTCCGTGTCGCTCCAAGTCGTCGGCGGGGCCTTATCATCCGGGCTGATACCGCTGCCGTTGGGGCCGCGAAAGCGAGCCCAATCGCTGGCCATCACTGGCGACACGGCCACACATAAAATCGCTATGAGAGCCGCCCGTACGACAGCGGCTCGCAATTCCATCCCCGAACATGAAACCGAACGGTGGCATGATATAAGACGGCACTTCATAACGACGGTCTCCTGCTTAATACAAATGATATTGTGGGGCTCGTTCGCAAATGGTTTAGCGAAACAATAGGAGCGGTACGGCGCAAGCCGTCCGGTGCTGTGATACCGGACGGCTTGCGCCGTACCGCTTACATGTGTGGCACCGGACGGCTTGCGCGGTGCCGCTTACATGCAGGCGCTGTCTGCCGACGGCGCGGTCCTTCGACAATCTAACCCGGCTGGCGCTAGTGAGTTCCGGCAAATCGCGAAAACGCCAGCCGCCACGCGGACCGCGTCGTGAGAAACGCAAGTCTCCCGCGCGCCAAGCTCACTTCGGCGCGGACTTGTCGCGAAAGAAATCCCAGATCACGTCGACCGCCTTCAGCTTGTCGGTCTTCGGGCCGATCATCCTCACGGGCAAACGCGAATTGCCGCCGGGCCATTCGTGGCCCTTGTCCTTCGATGTAGATGGCCGAAACGGTCGGGCCGCCGGAGTTCGACGGGTATTCGACTCGCTTAATCCCCGCCTCGTCGCTCACGATCTTCGGCTCGGTCGAGCAGTCGATCGCCTTGGCCCAGCGAGTCAAATAATCGGACACCGGCACGTTCGTCCGCTTCGTGCCCCAAGGCAACGTCACTTCGCCACCGTCGATCGGTTGCAATGGGTCCAGTGTGCCAATGATGTACAGCGTCGGCAGCGGTCGCTTCGGCCGCGGATCGTCGACGGCCAACATGCCGGAAACCGGAGCCAAGGCCGCGAACCGCTCGGACAACTCGGCCCCCAAACGAAACGTCATACCCGCCCCATTAGAATGCCCAGTCACATACACACGACGCTCGTCGTATGGTAGCCGGTCTTTCAGCATGTCTAACAGATCGTCGATAAAAGCCACGTCGTCGATCCGAGCTCGCGGTGATCGCGAGCCCAACTGCCCGGAGTTCCACAGGTTTGGATTCGCTCGCAAACTGTTTGGCAAACGCGGCAACGCCGACATCCCATCCGGCGCGACCACAATAAACTTCTCACGATCCGCCTTGGCCGCCCATCCATTGTTTCGCAACATCGTCGATCCATCGCCGCCGGCCCCATGCAAAGCCACCACCAATGGCAAGCGATCGGTCGTCTCATAACCAGCCGGAACATGCACGGTCGCCGTTCGATCCCAACCGCCCGATTTCAATTGCACGGTAAAACTCCCCGCCCGCGGCGGCACGGGCAACTCATCGGCCCCACACCCCCGCCCGGCCAGCCAAGCGAATCCAATCGCAACCACAAATATCACACCTACGACTCGTCGCCCACGATGTTTCATCATTCGCCTCTAATATGTGTTGGACTGATCGTACTCAAGTGCCAGAAGGATTATTCTCCTAGGGATATCACAACGCCACTATAATTTGCAACATTTTCCGGCCCAGCCTCCAATAAGTTTCGCAATCCATGAAAGCGGCACGGCGCGAGCCCCTCCGGTGTCACACATGTAAGCGGCACGCAGCCTCTCGCCGTGCCGCTTCACATGTGGGGCACCGGACGGTCGCGCCCTGCCGCTTCAATGTAGTTTGTTCGCGGGTAGTCCGGCACGCTCGAACGGTTTTATCCGCCACGTTCGACCTCTCGCCCTCACCGTCCGCACTCGGCAAACCGACCGTCACGGCGTTGATTCAGCAGTCGAAAGTCGCCGGAGTCGAGGTGGAGAGAAAAAAGCGGCGGCATTGTTGACTTTGGGCCGGCGATTTGTCAAATTGCTCTAAACAACGGAGTGACTGGTTCGGATGGGCTGGTTGGCACTCACCCCCAGCGCGCGTTTGGCGGCTAGTCACGGACGGACGCTGGCGTCGATCGCTAGCGGCAATGAACCGGCAACTAAGAGACGCGACGAATGCGCCGTAGTGACGTGATCCACGGTTTCGCGAGTAGCGGGAAGCTCGCGTTTAAGTTTCGTCGCCATTTTCGCACCGCGACACAACGGCTGGTTAGTCCCAGTCGCAATTTCGCAACTGACGCCACACAACTGTTTTGCACGAGTCGCAATTTCGCGACTGGCTCGACACAACACATTTATGCATGTCGCGAAATCGCGACTGACACAAAGCAAGCCGTTCGTGCGTGTCGCAATTTCACAACACGCACAAAACAACCGTTTCACGCGTGTCGCAATTTCGCGACACGCACGACACAACTGTTTCATGCCAGTCGCAATTTCGCGACACGCACGAAACACCTGTTTCACAAGGAGTTACGAAAATGGCCGATTTGTCGTGGCGTTATGCCTCGAACCAGTTCTTGCGAGTGACAGAACGACGACGCCCGTTGATGCTCAAGATCGGCGCCGACCACACGGCGCGGCTCGCCTCCAGGCTCGGTTCGCCCGCCGATGCCGACATCCAGGCGTGTTTGGACCGCGTGCAACCGCTGTTCGACACCTTTCAACTGGCGATGGTCACCTTCGATGTCGTATCGGGCACTCGGAAAGGACAAACCGACGTGCTCGAAGAGTTGCTGGACGAACTCAGCGGTGAGCGCGTCCGACGGTGGGACATCACGGTGCAAAACGTTTATCTGGACGGGACACCACAATACACGCAGATTTTCCCCAACGGCCGTGGTCCATTTCAGCAGGGTGCGCGCGATCAACGGATCTTGGCCGTGCAGACGTTGGCTCAGCGGTTGGCGGCGTTTCCCGATTTCGCGTCGCTGCAATCGACGGTCGAGGCGTTTCACGCCAGCCTCGAATCGGCTCGCAACACCCAGCAGGGGACCGAGGCCGAGATCAGCGCGGCCAGCGACGCGGCCGAGGCGGCTCGGGTGGCCCTGGCAGTCGCGATGTACGCGAACGTCGGCCGGCTGATGGAAAAGCACGCCGCCGATCCCGACCGGCTGGGCGACTATTTCGAAGTCGCGTTGCTGCGAACCAGCGGCAGCGGCGGCGGGGATTCGGACGATGATCCACCGACCGATCCGCCGACCGATCCCGGTACGGGAACGCTCACCATCACGCCGGTCGATCCACCGAATGATCCGCCAATCGATGTGCCAACGGCGTGAGCCGCATAATACTGCGACGGCAAACCTGTTGATACAATAGCGGAGCGTCCGTTTCGCTTCGCTATTGTGGGGATTGCAGCTATGCCCATGCACGATTGGACCCGAGTATCCGCGGGAACTTACCATGATTTCCACGGCGCTTGGATTACCCATCTCAAGGAGACGTTGAACGGCGGGTTGCTGCCGCCGTCGTACTATGCGCTGGGCGAGCAACGCACAGGCGATATCCATCCCGATGTACTGGCGCTGCGATTCGAGGACCCTGCCGCTCCACTCGATTCCACCGTGGACGACCGGAGCGGCTTGATTGCCGTGGCCGAGAAGCCGCCGCAGGTCCAGGTGTCGCAGCAGGCGGAAGACTTTGCGTTTCAGGCCCTCAAGCAACGGACGGTCGTAATTCGCCATGTAACGGGCGATCGCGTCGTGGCCATGGTCGAGATTGTTTCGCCCGCGAACAAGCATACTCAACACGCGCTGGACGATTTTGTGGATAAAGCAATCACGGCCCTATCGGCGGGCGTGCATCTGCTGATTATCGATCCCTTCCCACCCAGTCGCCACGATCCCGAAGGCATTCATGGGGCGATTTGGTCGCGACTGTGGGCCGGCGATTTTCAACTGCCGCGAGACCGCCCTTTGACATTGGTGGCCTATAGTGCGTCGTCGCCGTTGCGAGCCTATGTGGAACCGATTCACGTGGGATGCGCGCTCGGCGCAATGCCTTTGTTTCTCGAACCGGATCACTATGTGAACGTGCCGCTGGAAGACACGTATCAACAAGCCTGGACCGGCGTGCCCGATCGCTGGCGACGGGTGATCGAGGCGTGATCGCCATAAGAACTACGAGTACTTAGCTGAGCGACGGATTGAATTATACGAGCACGCGGCGCAAGCAAGTGAATCTATCAACTCACTCGCTGGCGCGTCGTGCTAGTATATAGGTAACTTCTCATTTGCCCGTCGCCTTAGCATCTCATAACTGAACGAGCGTTTCGATGACGAGCAATCAGCCGCATAGCCCCGACTCACAGCCCAATAACGCAGCGGCTTTTCAGTTTGGCTTACGGTCACTGGTGTACTCGATGGCAATGCTCGGGGCATCACTAGCTTTGTTGGGCGTGCCAGGCGTTCTGGTCGCGGCACTTGTTGTCAGCTTCTGGGCTGCCGTGTTCGTCAAATCGAGTCGCTGGCGAATAACTTCCCGAGTCTGTTTGCTGATTCTGCTGTTCCTGTGTGTTGCTTATTCGCTCTTATTAAGCGACGCCCCTCGCCCCGTAATGCCCCACTCTTTGCGGGCTCAATGTGCGAACAACCTTAAACAAATCGCCATTGCTCTTCACACCTACCCCATGGCATCCATCGGAACATTACCGCCGGCTTACACCGTTGACGCGAATGGACGACGCATGCATAGCTGGCGAGTTTTGCTTCTTCCTGCCCTGGGAAGAATGGTTATTGCAGTCGGTATCATCTCGACCTTGAGCCGTGGGACGGTCCGCACAACCGACAGCTTCATTCGAAATCGTCGAACAATGCCGCTGTCCGGCAACTCGACCGAGCGCGGCGGGAGCCACCCATACCAATTATGTGGCGGTGATCGGCCCGGAACCGTCTGGCCGGGAGCCGAATCGATCGCGTTTCGAGATATTGCGGATGGCACAGCAGCCTATACAATGATGATTGTGGAATCGGATTCCGAGCATATCCACTGGATGGAGCCACGGGATTTGGACGTGGAACAGGCCGTGCGCGTCTGCTGGGTTCGGCCGAATGGAATGACGCCGTCCATGTTCGAGAAGATTTATGGTACCGCGAAATCGTCGGCCGGCACATAGTATTGGCCGATCGCGGATGCGTTTCATACCTCGAATTTCCGAGGAGGCCGCGGACCAGCTTATCGGAATTGACAATGGTTACGTAGGGCTCGGAATGCTCGACGCGTATGCCTTGCCGGTCGCGAGAAATTGCGGTGCAGAGCGTGGTTCGCCTGAGTGTGTTTTGCTCCTCGTGTTTCTACCGGTTCCCTGGGTGTGGATTTCAGCGCGTCGAGATTCGAGGAACGAGGTTGGCAAACACATGAACTTGAATGGATCGGGAAAGTCGCGTTAGGTAGCCTCGTCCAACTTGCGCGCGGGGCGTTGCCCACGCGGTTAAACGACGAATGCGAATATCAGCCGAAGAATTGCTTCAGATCGGAGCCCTCCAACGAATCTCGCTGTTGTGCTTACAACCTTCATAACTGTCGCGCGGTTTCCGTCAGTTGCCGAAAACTGCTTATTGGGCCTTTCATGTCTTGAGTATCTCATAACCGAGCAAGCCCTTCGATGTCAAACGACCTGCCAAACAAAGATTCCAGCGGATTCCCTACCCGACAGCGAGCCAGCTTTTCAGTTTGGCATGCTATCCCTGTTGTACTCATGGCAATGCTCGGAGCATCGTTGGCGGTATTTGGGATGCCTGGCATGCTGGTTGGGACGGTCGTTGTTTTGTATTGGGCCCTGGTGCTTTTCCGTGGGAGATAGAAAGGGCAGGTTGCTCAGGGCGCTATTCATAGCGCTTTATTCTGCTCTGCGCGGCCTGCATGCTTTTGCCGGCCGTACAGACCGCTCGCGAAGCGGCTAGGCGTTCGCAGTGCTCCAGCAACCTCAAGCAAATCGAACTGGCCCTTCACAACTATCACGACACCTTCAAATCGTTCCCACCGGCCTATATTGCCGACGCGAACGGTCGGCCGATGCATAGCTGGCGCGTGTTGATCTTGCCGTTCATGGAACAGCGGGAACTTTACGACCAGTGTCGTTTCGACGAACCGTGGGACGGTCCTAATAATCAGCTGCATTCAGAAGGTGGTCGACACATGCTGTTGTCCCTCGGTCCATTCGGGAACAGAGCACACGACGCATACCAACTATGTGGCGATCATTGGGCCGAATACGGTCTGGCCTGGTTCGAAACAACCGATTTTCGGCCATCGTCGGCAGCACCTCGAACACGGTCATGCTGATCGAATCCAAATCGGCGGACATTCACTGGATGGAGGCCGCGCGTGGACTTGAACGAAGCCACGCGGCTGCTCGCTTCGACCGATTGGGAAGACGCCGTACATGTGCGAGAAGGCTTCTTTATCGAACAATCACGGGCCGAAACGTGGCGTTCGCCATTGAGGGCGCCGGTTTCTTCCGCTTATTCCCGAGCAATCGGCTACGAAATTCTTCGGAATCAACGACGGAATCGTTGACCCCGCCGTCCTCGACGCGCCGCCCCCAGCAACCGCCCGAAAGCCGCAGTACGGAAACTGGCTGCGATTGGGTGTATTCTTGATCCTCGTGTTCCTGCCGTTGCCCTGGGTGTGGATTTCGCCCCGTAGAGAAAGTGAAGTTATGACCATGTGGATTGGATATCGTTTCGTCGCTTCGTTGTTGGCTGGTGCGTTCGCACTGATGAGCGTGGGTTTGTTGTGTGCGGCGGACAAACGTCCGAACATTCTGTTCTTGTTCGCCGACGATCAACGGCCGACACGATCGCCGCTTTGGGGAACGACGCGCGATTCGGACGCCGACGCTGGACGCATTGGTGGAACGCGGGTTCGTGTTCCACAGCGCCTACTACTTGGGCAGCAACGTGGGGGCGGTCTGTTCGCCCAGCCGCAATATGCTGATGACCGGCCAGGCCTACTTTCGCTGGAATGGCCGGCTGGCTTCGCCCAAGCTGCCGAATCTACCGGCCACGATGAAGCAGGCCGGCTACTTTACCCACTACCATCACGGCAAACGTGGCAACACGGCCACGGCGATTCAGGCTTTTATTCGACGTGAACAAGTATGTAGAGGACAAACCGGACCGATTGGCAGGCGGCGAGCCGGGCAAGGTGATCGTGGACGAGGCGATCGAGTTCTTTGCACTGGCGGACAGGCGAACAGCCGGTGTTCATGTATCTGGCTTTTAACTTAATCCGCACGATCCGCGAGTGGCGCACGAGCGGTTTTACCAAACAGTATGAGGCGGCCGAGATCCCGTTGCCGAAGAACTATTTGCCCGTGCATCCGTTCGACAATGGTGAGATGACCGTTCGTGACGAGAAACTGGCGGCCGTGGCCTCGCACCAAGCAGGAGATTCGCAGCCAATTGCACGATTGATATGCCTGCATCACCGGACTGGATTTCCACATGGGGCGGCTACTGCGGGCGTTGAAGGAACAAGGACGTTTGGACAATACGATTGTGATGTTTTCGGCCGATCATGGATTGGCGATCGGCAGCCACGGTTTGATGGGCAAGCAGAGCTTGTACGAGCACAGCATGCAGGCTCCGTTGCTGTTCGCGGGACCGGGGATTCCTCACGGCCAAAGCGATGCGTTGGTGTATCTGTTGGATTTGTTTCCCACGATTGCGGATTTAGAGGGAGGCGGCCAGATCCCCAACGGTTTGGACGGCCACAGCTTGAAGCCGATTCTGCAAGGGAAGACTTCGTCGGTTCGCGATTCGTTGTTTCTGGCTTATCGCGACGTCCAGCGAGCCATCCGTGTGGGCGATTGGAAGCTGATTCGTTATCCCCATGTCAATCGGACTCAGTTGTTCAATCTGGCCGCGGACCCGGACGAGATGCACGATCTATCAGCGGCCGCCGAGCAGCAATCGCGTGTCGAGCAACTAATGGCAAAGCTGGCCGAGGCGCAACGGCAGTATGGCGATTCCGCTCCGCTAACGTCCGAGAAACCCGGGTCGGGAGAGTTTGAGTTTCCGCGGTAGGCACATGAACACGATTGGTTCCGGCGGTTTGCGTTGGGTAGCGTTTATGGTGGCCTCGTCCAACGAGCGCGCGGGGCGTTGCCCACGCGGTTAAACGACCGACGCGAATACCAGCCGAAAAGCGGAGTTCACACTGCCTCGGTAGCCGTTGCGAGTTTCATCGCGATGCGGCAGGCTTCCAGGAATTCGTCGACCATGAGGGCTTCGGTCACCATGTGCTGGTTCACTTGGCCGCAGCCGAGCGTCACGGTGGGGATGCCGTGGCGCGTGGTCCAGTTGGCGTCGAGCCCGCCGTTGGCGATTGCCAATTGCGGCTCGCGGCCGATCGCTTTCACGGCGGCTTCGGCTGCCAAGACGCACGGTTCATTCTTCTCCAATCGGAACGATTCGTAGTCGGTTTGGCCATCAAACGACACCGAGCCGCTCTTGCCGTCGACGTTCTTCACTTCCTTCGCCGCGTTGCGAAACGCCTTTTCGATTTGCTTCACGATCCGTTCGCGGAAGGCCGGATTGTGGCTGCGCGCTTCAGCGCGAAGCTGCACGCGATCGGTCACCACATTGGTCGCTTCGCCGCCGTGGATATAACCGACGTTGCTGGTGCCCAGTTGTTTGCCTTGCTGAATCAACCCGTGCCAACCGCCGCGATGCAGTTCGGCGATGGCGATCGAAGCGATGGCGATCGCACTCACACCGTGTTCGGGAGCTCCGCCGGCGTGGCTGGCGATGCCTTGCACGTCGATCGTCATGCGATAGCCGCCGGTCGCGCCGATTGTCAGCTTGTGAGGAGCACCGCCGTCCCAATTGAACGCCAGCTTGGGACTGCCCAGCATCGGTTTGTTGACGCAGCGGGAACCTTGCAGCCCGATCTCTTCTTGGATGAACCAGACGAACGTGAGCGGCGGATGCGGCAGCTTGTTTTCCAAGATCGTCAATGCGGCCGAGAGGATCGTGGCCGCGCCGGCTCGATTGTCGGCGCCCAGTCCCGTGCCCGGCGCCGCGGAAGTGACCACGTTGCCTTTGCGTTTCGGTTGGCTTCCGACGCAAATCGGCACGGTGTCGATATGCGAGCTGAGCATTCGCCGCGGGGCTCGCACCGTGCCGGGCAATTTCAGGATCAGGTTGCCGGTTTGACCCGCGATGGCCGTGCGGCGGTTGGCCGTGTCGAAACGAATGGCGTCGGCCGGAGCACCGGCGGCTTTCAGGCGTTCGATGATGAACTCGGCGGCGGCTTGCTCTTCGCCGCTCTTGCCCGGAATGGCCATCAACTGCATGACCAGGTCGAAGGCTCGGTCCAGATTCGGTTCGATCGGTGTCGTGGTGTTCGGCATGATGTGGCTTGGGAATGCGAGGGAAGGGGCGAGTTTCAAGCTGGTTGCCTTCACGACTGTAGCGAACTGTCCGCTACGACGAAATCGGTTACCATTCCTTCATCACATCGACCGAGCAAGATTGTGGAGACGGCAATGGGTAACAAGGCAACTTCGACGAAGGCGGGCGAACCGCTGCTGCGCGTCGAAGATTTGCATGTGGGATTCGACAGCCACGCCGGTCTAATCCCGGCCGTAGCGGGCGTCTCGTTCGACTTGCGAGCGGGCGAAACGCTGGGGATCGTGGGCGAATCGGGGTCGGGCAAGTCGATCACGAACTTGGCCATCTTGGGGCTCGTGCCGAAGCCCGCCGGCCGCATCACTGGCGGCCGCATTGTGTATCAAGGCCGCGACTTGGTTGGTTTGCCCAATCGCGACTTATCCAAAATCCGCGGGCACAAGATCGCCATGATCTTTCAGGATCCGATGACCGCGTTGAATCCGTTCCTGACGATCGCCGATCAGATGACCGAAGTCACTCGGTTGCATCTCGGCTTCAGCCAATCGCGAGCGTTGGAGCATGCCATCGAAATGCTGGCTCGCGTTGGTATCTCGAATCCGGCCGATCGAGTGCAGCAGTATCCGCACGAGTTTTCCGGCGGGATGCGTCAGCGGGTGATGATCGCGATGGCCTTGTCGTGCCAGCCCGATATCTTGATCGCTGACGAGCCGACCACGGCATTGGATGTGACGATTCAGGCTCAGATTCTGGACTTGATGAAGGATTTGCAGCGCGAGCAGAACACGGCCATCATTTTGATTACGCACGATCTGGGCGTAGTGGCGAACGTGTGCCAGCGGGTGTTGGTGATGTACGCGGGCAAGATCGTCGAGCGGGCGGAGGTCGAGCCGCTGTTCACTCGGCCGCGGCATCCTTATACCGAAGGTTTGTTGAAGAGCGTGCCGCGATGGGACGAGCAGGAGAGTTCGCTGCTGAAGGCGATCGAGGGCCAGCCGCCGTTGATGTCGGATTTGCCCAGCGGATGTTCGTTTCGGCCGCGATGCCCGTATGCGTTCGAGCGGTGCGAGCGCGAGGAGCCGCCATTGTTTCCGCGAGCGGATTGGGGCGAATACGCTTGCTTCGCCGATATCGAAACCGCCGTGCCGCACGCGCCGACTGGTCGTGAGGCCGCAGCGTCGACCGCTGGACAGACTGCGCCGGAGGAAGCGTCGTGAGCGACACGCACTTGGCGACCGAGCCCGAGTTTCCGACCAGCGCGACACACGACCCGCTGCTGCGTGCGCGATCTTCAGGTCCATTTTCCGTTTCGCCGTGGTTCGTTGTTCAAGCCGATTCGGGGTGACGCGCGCGGTCGACGGCGTCAGCTTCGCGATCCATCCGGGCGAGACGCTGGGGTTGGTCGGCGAGTCGGGTTGTGGCAAGTCCACGACGGCTCGGGCGATTGTGAATCTATTGCGACCCACGAATGGGATGATCGAATTTGGCGGCCGTCGCATTGATGGCTTGGACGAAGCCGCGATGCGTCCGATTCGCCGCGACATGCAGATGATTTTTCAGGACCCGTTCGCATCGCTGAATCCACGAGTGACGGTGGGCGACATCATTGGCGAGCCGATGAAGATCCATCGGCTGCATGCGTCGCGCGAGCGAAAGCTGGAAGTGTTGCGGTTGATGGACATGGTGGGATTGAACCCCCGGTTTTTGAATCGCTATCCGCACGAGTTTTCCGGCGGCCAGCGGCAACGGATTGGCATCGCGCGGGCCTTGGCTGTGAATCCGAAATTGATTGTGTGCGACGAGCCCGTGTCGGCGTTGGACGTTTCGATTCAAGCTCAGGTGATCAATTTGTTGATGGAGCTGCAACAACAGCTCGGCATCGCCTATCTGTTCATCGCCCATGATTTGGCCGTGGTGCGGCACATCGCGCATCGTGTGGGTGTGATGTATTTGGGGCGGATTGTGGAGTTGGCGCCGGCCGGTCAGCTCTACTCGTCGCCCCGCCATCCTTATACCCAAGCGTTGCTGTCGGCCGCCCCGGTCCCCGATCCACGTCACGAGCGACAACGCCAACGCATTGTGCTCACCGGCGAAGTTCCCTCGCCCGACCGCGAATATCCGGGATGCCCATTCGCCGACCGCTGCCCCATCGCGGAAGCCGACTGCCGTGAAGTCGTCCCGTGGCTAGAAGGTCAACGCCACAAAGTAGCCTGCTTGAAGGCCGAGAAATCGTGAGTCGCGTTGCCTTTCCGGGAGACCGAAGCTCCCGCTGAGATCTTCCATCGCTTTCCGGGAGCACGAAGCTCCTGCTGAGTTCTTCTTTCCGGGAGACCGAAGCTCCCGTTGAGTTCTTCCGTAAGGTGGCCTGATTTGCGAGTACGTGTACGAGTACCGCTGCGCTGAATACGAGCACGAATTGGTGCGCCAGCGTTTCGAGCGCGGCTTGCCCGTAGTGATCCGGGGCGGGCGAGCAACTTGGGTGAACTCGGCGGCACTCACTTCTACGCGTCGACTCAACCACGATCGGATGTGACGAGATTTTGAATTGCGTGGGTTGAATGGCTCAAGTTAAAAATTCGTCTTGACGAAATAGAGGCAAAGTTGGTTCAATGCGAAAACTGGGCGAGTCAAGCTGTGGCCGATAACGGTGGCGACCTGGTCAACACCGTCATGTTGCGATGACTCGTCTAGCGGCATTGCGGCGTCGGTTCTCGCACGTGCGGGACCAACGAGCCGCGGAGGAGTTGATACCTTTATTAGGAGCCATAGGAAATGGCAACGCAGAAGAAGGCGGCGAGCACCTCGACCGCGAAGAAAGCGACCAAGTCGCCCAAGAAGTCCGCTTCCACCCCGGCCGCCAAGACGGCTGCTCCGCGTTCGCCTAAGAAGGCCGCGGGCAAGACGGCGGCTCCCGCCAAGAGCGCCAAGGGAGCGAAGGGCGCTGCGAAGAGCACCGCCAAGGCTTCGACGGCCAAGCGTTCGCCGAAAGCCACTGCGGCTAAGCGTTCGCCCAAGGCCGCTCCGGCCAAGAAGGCGCCCGCTAAGAAAGCTGCCGCCTCGAAGGCGAAGAAGTAGTTCGCTGCTTCGCGGCATTCAAGCCGCGCACTTTCAAGAAAACAACGAGACAGGCCGGCCTCGCGCACATCGCAAGGCCGGCCTATATTTTTGCGCCGGCCCGATTTCCCACCTAACGATGGCACAAGATGCGGCTTGTCGCTTGATCATCGAGACGACGGAGCACCGATTGTGACGGTGCCGCGCAATCGCTTGCCTTACCAGCCTTCGATATCGCGCTTAGACTGGCCGGTTCGCTTGTCGAGCAAGTCAAACATACTGCCCTCCGTCTTGAACCGCACTGTCGATCATGGTCGAGAACTGCCCCATCCAACGGCTCAAACATCACGAACTGACGATCGAGGGCTACTCGCGCGCGGCCGTGCAAACGTACTGGCGAATTCCCGAGCTCAAAGTCGGTTTCGATCTCGGCGCTCAGCCTTGGGACTTCATGGGCACCGCCACTTGGTTCATCACGCATACGCATCTGGATCACGTCGCGGCGCTGCCGGTTTATGTGGCACGGCGGCGGATGATGAAGATGGAACCGCCCGACATCTACTTGCCCGAACACGCCGTCGATACGGTGAACCATCTGCTGAAGGCCGTCAGCCGCTTGGATCGCGGGCGGCTGCCTTGCCGATTGATCGGCGTCAAACCGGGCGACGAGATCGAGTTGTCGCGCGAGCTGATCGTGACCGTCAGCGCGACGAAACACACCGTGCCGTCGCTGGGTTACTTGATCTGGGACCGGCGAAAGAAGCTGAAGCCCGAGTACGTTGGGTTGAGCGGCGACCAGATTCGCGATATTCGTCTGAGCGGCGAAGAGGTCTCGCACGAGGTGCGCGTGCCGATTCTCGGATACCTCGGCGATACGTCGCCCGAAGGCTTGGATAATTGTCCGGCGATGTACGAAGCCAAGGTGCTGATCGTCGAAATGACGTTCGTCGCCGCCGGGCATCGCAAGGAGAAAATCCATAAGCACGGTCACATGCACTTGGACGATTTCGTGGAACGTCGCGACCGATTCCGAAACGAACGAATCATCGCCAGCCACTTCAGCACGCGTTATCACGGCGGGCAGATCGCGAAGCTCGTCCATCGCGCTCTGCCCGACATGCTCGATGGCCGGCTGCATCTTTGGTTGTAGCCGCCATGCCGCCGCGAGCCGCCTACGTTCATGTCCCCTTCTGCCGACATCGCTGCGGATACTGCAACTTTACGCTGATCGCCGGTCGCGACGACTTGATTGAAGGCTACTTGAAGGCCATCGAACGAGAGTTGTCACAACTCGGCGCGCCGCAGCCGGTCGACACGCTGTTTCTGGGCGGAGGCACGCCGACGCATCTTGCACCGAGGCAACTGGCCGAACTGCTCACGATTGTCCTGCGCTGGCATCCATTAGCAGCCGACGCCGAATTTTCGGTGGAAGGCAATCCGTGTGATCTTACGACGGACTTGGTCGAAACGCTCGCCGAAGCCGGTGTGAATCGCCTGAGCCTCGGCGTGCAATCATTTCGCGATCCGAAACTAACCACGTTGGAACGCGATCATCGGGCCGACGACATCGCACGAGCCGTCGAGCAGGCACGAACGCGAATCCAGAACGTCGCGTTGGATTTGATCTTCGCGACGCCCGGCGAGACGGTCGACCAGTGGCGTGACGACCTTGAATCGGCTCTGGCCGTGCGGCCGAGTCATCTGTCGACGTATGGTCTGACGTGGGAAAAGGGCACGTCGTACTGGGCGAGACTCCATCGCAGCGAACTTCGCCCTGTTCCCGAAGAAGACGAGCTGGCCATGTACTTGGCGGCCATCGACACGCTCACATCGAATGGATTCGAACACTATGAGGTTTCGAACTTCGCCCTGCCTGGTCGACAATGCCGCCACAATGAGAACTACTGGTTGGGCGGCGAGTATTTTGCCGCTGGCCCTGGAGCGGCTCGGTTTGTCGGCGGCCGCCGCGAAACAAATCATCGCAGCGTCACGGCTTGGCTGAAACGTATCGAACGCGGCGATTCGCCCGTGGCGGACAGCGAAACGCTGACGCCGGAACAGCGGGCTCGCGAGCTGCTGGTCTTCGGCCTGCGGCGTCTCGAAGGCCTGCCGCTGGCGTGGTTTCGCGAACGCACGGGCTTCGACGCCGTGTCGCTCGGCGGCCGAGCTCTCGACCGATATCTAAATGCGAGTCTGCTGGAAATCGCCGCCGATCAATTGCGGTTGACGCGATCGGGACTAGTCGTCAGCGACAGCCTCTGGCCCGAGCTGCTAGTACCGTAAAGACCCAAGGCTGTAAGCGGCAGTGCGCAAGCACTCCGGCATCGTCGGCACGAGTATAGAAGCGGCAGTGCGCGAGCACGCCGGTTACGCCCGTAAGAATATGGGAGCGGAAGTGCGCAAGCACTCCGGTTTCTCAACCCCGCCCAAAAAACTCGGACATCCAGTTGAACCAAAGCTGAGTGACAATGATCACAATCCACAACAACGCACACGCGCCGAACGTAAGCCAACAACGTTGCCAAGCCGATTGAAACGCCATCGCGACCTCATAATGTGGCGACAGCGAGTTCGGCTGGCGAAGCAATAAGAACCGTTGCCGCAATCGCTGCATTTGGATGAGTCGACCAATCGACCAGGGAAACACCACCACCAATATCAGCGGAAGAGTAAACTGGCAAACGCACATCCCAAACAACGCCATCCAAGGCAACAGGCCGCCGTCACGAGAAATTCCGCGGACAGCGCGTACGATGGAATCCGGCAATTCGGCCGACGGGTCGATAAACGCGACCGGCGGCGTGACGGTCCGCGGCGCGGCGTAAGGGTTTGAGGCAAACGTCGGATCGGCGGGCGCTGCATTGGTGTCGTCGTCGCCGTCATACACCAACGCCAAATGACGGCCATGCACCAAGTGGTATCCACATTGAATGCACAATACCGCTCCGGCCGCCAATTCCACGCCGCAGCTCGGACAACGCTTGCTCGATGATTCGGTGACGGAAGACAAAGCGGACATTCAACGGAAAAGGGCGGAGCCGCGACGAGGCGATGCGTATTGCTCGTTGTTCCTTCAGTGGAACTTGCTCGCGTGGCCAACTATCTTGCTTCATTCGACCATCGCTTCGCAAGCGGTCCAACCGTCAACTCGCTCGGAGATACAAAGCCATGCATTCGACTCGCCATCATTTGCGTCTTCTCGTTTCAGCGCTCGTGGTTATTTGCTTCGCTGGAGGTTTGCAAGCCGACGAACCGGCTGGCGACGACGCGATCCTCGCACCGGGCGCGAAACCGGTTTTGTTGCAGGAACACGGAGCTGGCGAGGGGCCAGTATGGCATGGCATGGCGGGCCTGCTGACCAGCGGCGATGGCCACATCAACCGCCGCGATTTACAGGGCCGACAGTCGGTATTCATGAAAGACGCCGGCTCGAATGGTCTGATGTTCGACGGCCGCTGCGGCTTGATTATCTGCGAGCCAGTTCGTCGGTTGGTATCGCGCCGCGACGCTCAAGGCCAAGTCACGGTGCTGACGGAGCGCTATGAAGGCCAGCGTTACAACCAACCCAACGATCTCACCATGGATTCGAAAGGTCGCATCTACTTTTCCGATCCACGTTATGGCGACCGATCCAACATGGAAATGCGAGACAACAATGGTCGCGAAATCGAAGGCGTCTATCGCATTGATCGTGACGGAAAAGTCACCCGCATTATCACTCACGAAGTCGACCGACCTAATGGTTTGGTGGTGACCGCGGATGACAAGTATTTGTTTGTGGCCGACAATAATAACAACACGGTTGGCGGCGCTCGAAAACTGTGGCGATTCGATTTGCGAGCGGATGGCACGGTCGATCCGGCCAGCCAGAAGCTGATCCACGATTGGAAAACCACACGCGGCCCAGACGGCATGAAGCTCGACGTGCGTGGTCGGCTCTATGTGGCGGCTGGCTTGAATAAACCGAATCCGCCGCACGAATCCGCCGAGCCCGCGACGGCCGGCGTCTATGTCTTCTCTCCCGAAGGCAAACTATTGAGGTTCATCCCCATTCCACGCGATGAAGTCACCAATGTGGCCTTCGGAGGCTCGGACCGAAAGACGCTGTATGTTACCGCTGGGGGTTCCTTGTGGAGCATTGCAGTGACAACACCCGGCTTCGTTCGCAATGTTTCGCAGTAGGGGATTGTCGGCCGTCGATGGTACCGTGCCGCGATCACTTCGCCGGGCCCGACAGTCCGA
>JAWKTM010000082.1:0-29207 GCA_041399085.1 Pirellulaceae bacterium | reverse complement strand
CCGTTTGAATTCACGGCCGAAGTCGATCCGCAACCAGGCGAAATCGTCACCGAAAACAACCGAGCCAGCCGCGAAGTCAACATCATCGACGATTATCTGCGGCTGATGTACGTGGCCAACGAACCAGACTGGGAATGGCGATTCATCAAGGAAGTATTTCATCGTGACAAGCTGGTCGGGATGAAAGGCTTCCGCACTTATTTGGCATCGTCCGATCCGCAGGTCCGGGAATCGAACGTGTTGTTTTTGCCGACGTTGACGCCTTCGCGCGGCGAGTTCTTCGCAAACGACGTGATCTTCCTGGGCGATATGCCGCGAGCGGCGATTTCCGATCGCTTTGGTGAAATGCTGAAGGAGTTCGTCGGCACGTTTGGCGGCGGTTTAGTCGTGATCGCCGGTCCAAGGTTCGGGCCCAGCCAGTGGCAAGGCACGCCGATCGCCGACATGCTGCCCGTGCTGATCGACCCGGACGCTCGGCTCCGCGACGAACGGGAATTCGAGCTGCAACTGACTCCCGACGCCGCTCGATACTCATTCATGCAACTTGGCGAATCGGACAGCGAATCCGCCCGCGGCTGGCGAAACCTGGGCCGACTGCCGTGGTATCAGCCAGTCGCCCAATTGCATGAACAAGGCGTCGCGCTCGCCGAGCATCCAAGCGACACGTGTCGCGATGGCCGCACGCCTCAGCCGCTAATTGCGATTCGCCAGTTCGGCGCTGGCGAAGTTGTCTATCTCGGCTTCGACGAAATGTGGCGTCTGCGGCGAATGTATGGCGAACGCTACTACCGCACGTTTTGGTCCCAGTTGATTTACCGACTGGGCATGAGCCATGCGCTCGGCGCCGAGAAGCGTTTCGTCGTGCGAACCGATCGGCAAGAGTATCGGGCCGAGGAGCAGGTGACTCTGACGGTCGAAGCCTACGACGAAAACTTCGAGGCCCTGACGGACGAAGATGTGGCCGGCCGAGCGCTCGAAGCCGAACTGCTGATCCCTTCGACTTCGGCAACCGCGGATCAATCGCGAGCGGTCAGTCTTCCCATGTTGCGGCCCGGCGTGTTCGAGGCGCGCGTGCCGGTTTATTCGGCCGGCGATTATCGTCTCCGTGTAAAGGATCCGGTGACCGGCGACTTCCAGGAAACGCGTTTCGACGTGGCTGATGTTTCGGCCGAGCGACGTAGCGCGGTTCGCAATGTTCAGCTACAAGAGGATTTGGCCCGCGAAACCGGCGGCCGCAGCTACGAGCTAACGAACGTCAGTCGGTTGATCGACGATCTACAAGTCGAACCGGTTCGCCAATCGCTCACTCGCAACCACGCGCTCTGGAGCACCCCGCTGTGGTTCGGCCTAATCGTGCTGCTAATGCTCGGCGAATGGCTAATGCGCAAGCTCGTGCATCTGACGTGAGCCCATTCCCTTTGGAGTGCTCCGCCTTGTCGGAGCTTTCACATTATTCGCAACGTCGATAAATCGCCGGTTCGACCATCCAATCGGCTCGATGGTCAGTCATTCATCGAGTCGTCCCATCGTATTTGGCTTCACACCGGACGGTTGCTACATCGCCGTCGTATACGAGTTCGTCGACGAAGACATGGTCTATCCCATAACGGCTTACGAAGTACCCGAGCCGACTTAGGAGTTTGTATGGCGAAGCACGTCACGCGCGATCGCAAATTGTCGCCCGAAGAGGCGGCAAACTATCGACAATTGCGAGCGGAAATCGAATCGGAGAAACCCGAAATTCTGGACGCGGCCCAGCAAACGCGGGCCAAGGTCCGACGGCAGCAATTGGCATCCGTTATGAAGGAATTGAAGGCCGCCCGCGAAGCCAAGGGATTGAGCCTAGCGGATATCAATCAGCGAACAGGCATGGATCGCTCGGCACTATCGCGGCTGGAGAGTATCACGAACGAGAACCCGACAATAGACACGCTCTTGCGATACGCGGAAGTGGTTGGAAAGCGGCTGCGGATTGAAGTTGTCGACGGATAATCGATTGACGGATTGTTCGATCGCGAGCTTCTCGCCGCCGTGCGCGGTTCACCGTCTCGCTTGGCGTTCGTCGCGCTCGTGTGGTTTAATGGACGCATTCATTGTCAGCGCGGAATGCGTTTGCGGTGGCGATCATTGGTCGACGTTTTTCTTCAATCGAAGTGGTGGCGACGTTATGCGCGGGATGGCGTTAACTCAGTGGCAAGCAGGGCTGATTGTCGGATTAGTTTGCGTCTTCGGAAACGAACCGTCACGGGCCGACTCGCCATCGAAAAAAGCGATCGACTTCGCTCGCGATGTGTTCCCGGTTCTTCAACAACATTGCATCGAATGTCACGGCCCCGATTTACAGGAGGGGCAACTGCGGCTCGACGCGCGGGCACTCGTTCGCCGCGGCGGCATCAACGGCAAGCTGTTCACGCCAGGCCAAAGCGACGGCAGCTTGCTACTGCAACGGTTGACTAGCGACGACGCGGGCGATCGCATGCCGCTGGAGGCAGACCCGCTCGATGCGAAGCAAATCGAAGTTCTGCGCCGGTGGATTGACGAAGGGGCCAACTGGCCGGACGGCATTGGCTCGGTTGCCACGGAATTGGAAAAGCATTGGGCCTACATCAAACCGGTGCGAGCCGCGTTGCCGACGGTGAGCAATCCCAACTGGCCCCAAAATCCAATCGACTTCTACGTGCTGCAACGGCTTGATCGCGAGGGCCTCCAGCCGGCTCCGGCCGCTCAGAAAGAACGCTTGCTGCGTCGCATCTACTTGGACCTGATTGGGCTTCCACCGTCGCCCGATCAGATCGACGAATTTCTGGCGGACGAGTCGCCAACTGCTTACGAACACGTCGTCGATCGGCTGCTGGCTTCGCCACAGTTCGGCGCCAAGTGGGCGCGGTCGTGGCTCGACGTCGCTCGCTACGCTGACACCAACGGCTATCAAGCCGACCAATTCCGCAGCGTCTGGCCCTATCGCGATTGGGTCGTCGCGGCCATGAACGCCGATATGCAGTTCGATCAATTCACGATCGAACAGATTGCCGGCGATTTACTTCCCAACGCGACCGTGGACCAGCGCATTGCCACTGGCTTTCATCGCTTGACCACCTGCAACGTCGAAGCCGGCGTCGACCCCGAAGAAAACCGCGTGAATCAAATCGTCGACCGCGTGAACACAACCGGCACGGTGTGGCTCGGCACGTCGATCGAATGCGGCCAATGCCACAGCCACAAATACGATCCGATCAGCCAGCGCGACTATTACGGGCTGTTCGCCTACTTCAACAACACGCCGCTGGAAGTCGAAGGGGACGGCGTCACGTACAACTTCGTCGGACCCAAGATGGATTTGCCGCTGAACGACGAACAGCAACAACAGCGTGAAGCATTGCAGACCAAGGTCGACGAACTAACGTCCCAGCTTGCCGAGCGCACAAAGCAACTCGCCGCTCGGCAAACGGATTGGGAGAAGTCGCTTACGGCCCAACTGGATCAACAGCCCGAATGGCATCCGTTGGCAATCGACCGATTTGAGTCCGCGGGCGGCGCGACGCACGAACTGCTCGACGACGGATCGGTGCTGGTCGGCGGCAAGACGCCCGCCGAAGATGACTACACCATCTCGGCAACCAGCCAGTGGACCGGCATCACGGGTTTCAAGATCGAAGCGCTCACCGATCCGTCGCTTCCCGGCTCCGGCCCCGGACGGCAAAATGCCGAGCGACCGAACTTCGTGTTGCAGGAGTTCTCGGTCACGCTGCAGCCGTGTGATGACGAGCCGGAAAGCGAACCGCAGCCCGTCTCGCTGCACTCCGCGCGAGCCGACTATTCGCATCCGCAATACAAAGTGGCCGATGCCATCGACGGCGATCCGACCACCGGTTGGGCGATCCATTCCGAGTTCTTCAAGCCGCATTGGGCAACGTTTCTGACCAGCGAACCGCTGGGATTCGATTGCGGCACGCGCTTTAACTTCGAGCTGCGACAACATCATGGCGCCGGCCGCACGATCGGCCGCATCAAATTGTGGGCGATGACTGGCTCACCCGGTGACGACGCGATTCCCGCAGCCGTTGTCGAAGTGTTGCGTTTGCCGGCCGACAAGCGATCGAAGAAGCAGCAACGCGAACTGACCGATTACCACGTCGGCCTTGACGCCGAAACGAAACAATTGCGCGAGGCCCTTGCGGCGGCGAAAAAAGAGTTGGCCAGCGTTGAACCGGAAACGACGCTCGTGATGGTCGAGCAGTCGGAGCCGCGCGAGACACACTTGCTCAAACGCGGTAATTTTCTCACGCCTGGCGATACGATTCCGCCGGGAACGCCGACGGCCTTGCACCCATTGCCATCGGACGCCCGCGGCGATCGGCTCGGTTTGGCTCGCTGGCTGGCCGATTCGGAAAACCCACTCACGCCGCGCGTGATGGTGAATCGCTGGTGGTCCGAGATTTTTGGACGAGGCATCGTGGCGACCGTCGAGGATTTCGGCAGCCAAGGTGATCCGCCTACGCATCCCGAGATGTTGGATTGGTTGGCCTGCGAGTTCCGCGACAACGATTGGTCGATGAAACACGCGTTGCGGCTGATCGTCACTTCGGCCACCTATCGACAGGCGTCTCGCGTCGCGCCCGAAGCGTGGCAGCACGATCCAGAGAACCGGTTGCTGGCGCGCGGCCCGCGGTTTCGTCTGCCGGCCGAGTTGGTTCGCGACAACGCATTGGCCGTAGCCGGGCTCGTGATGACCCAGCAAGGCGGCCCGCCCATCTATCCGCCTCAGCCCGATGGCGTCTGGCGGCACGTCGGGCGGAACGAGCCGAAGTATCTTACGTCGACCGGCACGAACCGTTTCCGACGCGGCCTATATGTTGTCTGGCGGCGTAGCGCTCCCTATCCCAGTTTTACGAACTTCGACGCGCCGGATCGAGCTTCCTGCGCGATCAAGCGACCGGTTACCAACACGCCGCTGCAAGCGTTGACGTTGCTGAACGATCCGGTTTACATCGAAATCGCCGCCGGGTTAGCCGACCGCATCCTACGCGAGTCACCCAGTTCCGATACCGACGCTCGCCTCCGCTTTGCGTTCCGCTTGGCTACATCGCGCGAGCCGAAGGAACCGGAACTCGAACATCTACGACAAGTGATCGAACAGGAATTAGCCCGCTTCCGCGCCAATCCGGCTTCCGCGAAGACGTTACTCGAAGGCGTGGCATCGGACGGCCTGGACCAAGCGGAACTCGCCGCCTGGACTTATGTGGCCAACATCCTGTTGAACTTGGATGAAGTGATTACGAAAGGGTAACCATGATATTCGCGAATCCCACTCTGTCCGTTCCGCTAACGACCGATGATTCGGGGGTCGTGCGGATCGCGAATACCAGGATCCCGCTGGAAGCAGTGGTCGAGTTGTTCCAATCTGGTGAAACTCCCGAGCAAATCGTGGAAGCATATCCAGTCTTGCATTTGGACGACGTCTATGCCGTTTTCACCTACTGCCTAAAGTACCCAGCGGAGATCGAGCTTTATCTGCAGGAACTCGCCAGCCTCGCGGCGAAAGCTCGAAGCACGGCCCTCGCAATCGCGAAACCACCTCTCACACGCGCCGAATTGCGGCGCCGAGCGTTGAACAAATAGACTTACTCGATGTCCATACGTCTCCTTGCTGACGAGAATATCAGCTTAACGTTAGTGCGAGCCATAAGGCGACGTTGTATCAACCTGGACATCGTCAGAGTTCAAGATGTAGGTCTGATGTCCGCAGACGATCCCGAAATACTTCAATGGGCCGCCGATGCCGATCGCATTGTTTTGTCGCGAGATGTCCACACGATGACCGCCTATGCCATTCACCGGATACAACAGGGGCAAAAACTTACCGGATTGATTTTGCTTGCAAAAGCGAGCCTTACCGATATCTTGGACGACCTCGAACTCATCAATCAATGTTGCGAGAACGAAGAGTTCATCAATCGTATTGAGTATCTCCCCTTACAACCATGACAACGCTTTCGTAGCCAGCATCGTTATAGAATTGACTGCCATGGATAATTCAGCTCGTCGACACACCACCCTCACCCGCCGCGAACTCTTTCAACACACTGGCATGGGACTGGGCGGCATCGCGCTGGCCTCGCTGCTGGCTGGCGACGCACCCGCCGCATTGCCCGGCGAAAACCCTTTGGCAGCCAAAGCTCCCCATTTTGCGCCCAAAGCCAAACGTGTGATCTTTCTTCACATGGTCGGCGCCCCTTCTCACTTGGACCTGTTCGATCAAAAGCCGAAACTCCAAGAACATGATGGGCAGCCCTGTCCGGATGAACTGCTGGAAGGCGCTCGGTTTGCTTTTTTGCGCGGTCATCCGAAATTGCTGGGTACGCCCTACAAGTTTCGCCAACATGGCGAGTCGGGCGTTGAACTCTCGGAACTGCTTCCCCATTTGGCTGAAGTCGCCGATGAACTGGCCGTTATCAAAACGATGCAGACCGAGCAGTTCAACCATGCTCCCGCTCAATTGTTCATGCACACCGGCTTCGGCCGCTTTGGACGCCCCACGCTGGGTTCTTGGATCAATTACGGCCTTGGCAGCGAGAACCAAGATCTCCCCGGCTTCGTCGTGCTCATCACCGGCAGCGTCGCCGGAGCCGGAAACAGTTTGTGGGGCAGCGGCTTTCTGCCTACCGTTTATCAAGGCGTCGAGTTTCGCAGCAAGGGTGATCCTGTCCTGTTCCTGTCGAATCCACAAGGCATCGGCGCAACCGACCGCCGCCGGATCATTGACAGCGTCAACCGGCTGAACCAAGTGCAGTTGGCCGATGTGGGCGACCCCGAGATCTCCACCAGAATCTCACAGTATGAGATGGCCTACCGCATGCAAACATCCGTGCCCGAATTGATGGATATCTCCCAGGAGCCTCAGTCGATCCACGATATGTACGGCACGAAACCGGGCGAGGTCAGCTTTGCTAACAACTGTTTGCTGGCCCGCCGCCTCGTGGAACGGGGCGTCCGATTCGTGAATCTGTTCGATGAAGGCTGGGACCATCATGGCAGCGTGTTTTCCGCCTTGCCCAACAAATGCAAACAAGTCGACCAACCTATCGCGGCGCTAATTAAAGATCTTCGCCAGCGAGGTCTACTGGACGAAACGCTCGTCGTATGGGCCGCCGAATTCGGACGCACGCCGCTGCTGCAAAGCGATCGCGCCAAAGCTGGCCGAGATCACCATAAGGACGCCTTCGCCATCTGGATGGCGGGCGGCGGAGTGAAGCGCGGAGTAACCGTTGGTCGTACTGACGACTTGGGCTACTTCCCCGTCGAAGACCCAGTGCATGTACACGACTTCCACGCCACGCTGCTGCATCTCCTGGGGTTGGATCATGAACGCCTAACGTTCAAGTTCCAGGGCCGCCAATTCCGCTTGACCGATATCGCTGGCAATGTGGTGCAAAAATTGATTGGCTAAAGCGCACGGCGAACAGTGGTTGTGTGGCCTACGTGGATAGAGCAATCACACAGTAGATAAAGAACGCCACCAGCGCCGCGACTCCCAACGCCATTAGCAAGCCGTACATCAGCGCGAACGACACAATTAACGTGGCAAGTCGTTCGCCCCATCCCACATAGCGCCGTCGCCGCATCTCTCGCTTGACGCGTACAAAGGCGCCTAGCAACGGCGGCGTGACGACCAGCACATACAGCACACCCAGCGACGGCTCGTCCGCGGCGATGCCGATCCCGACAATCACAATCAATAGCCCAACCAAACCCGTCAGCACGGCAAACGTGCGGTCCAAAATCGGGTTCGGTCGGTTTTCGCCGACGATTTCCGCCGTGACAATTTCCACATCGCCAGTCAACGGACATTGGCACAACCAACAATTGTCCGAGAACGGGCTGTTTTCCGCCGCACATTCGGGACAGATTCGAATGGAATCGCGAGCCGCGTTTTTCATGAGGATCGCTCCTCGGTGGCTTCCAATCGCTCAGCGTAGCTGCTGGCCATCGTTCGTACCTGCCGAATAATCTGTCCCAGCATGATCCCCGTCAACGAGAGACTCGCCAACATCACCAATCGATGTTCGGGCCGCACCGTAATCGCCAACTTCACTCGTGGGAACCAATACGGATCATGCAAGGCAATGAGGATAAGGTATCCCACCAAACACGCGGCCGTGGCGCACCAAATCAGCCGCAAGCTGAATCGCATGCCGGCGAGCACAATGATCAGGAAATAGGCATGGATCAACGGGCTGTGAGCTCCTCCGCCCAATGCCGCCAACATCGTTAATAACACCACATCCGCCAAAGTGCTGACATACTTCAGCCAGCGGGGAAAGATGCGCTGCTGCAGGCACAGCAAATTCGCCAATGCCACGGCGGTCCAACACACGGCCACCGCCGTCGCCGCGCGGTGAAAAGCAACGGTTGCGTCGCTAGGCTCGGCTTGCCCGTGGTAAATCCACAGTTGTATGGAATAGAACACGGCAACGGCCACGACGCGCAGCAGATTCGCCCGTGTCTCGCCCGCGAATTCATGCCATCGCGTGACGATATACCATTGTCGGTCAGCGTCGCCAGCCACCCGTGGTTTCATGGAAAATCCATCCTAGACAAGTCAGTTGCCAATCGTTGGCATGATTGTATCAGCGCCGTTCGCAACTAACGATCACCCACCCGCCGTTGCCATTCGCTGAATCGTTCGGCCAGCCGTTCCACGATTTCGGGATGTTTACTGGCTAGGTCGGTCGTCTCAGTCCCGTCTGATTCCAAATCGTAAAGCTCCCAGTGTTCGGCCTGTCGACCACGAATCGCCTTCCAATGTCCCATCCGAATCACATAGTGCCGCGGAACGCTCCAGCAAATTACATCATGCGCCTCTTGCGTTTCACCGCGAAACGCTGGCAACAAGCTCTTGCCTTCGACAGGAAGCGGCTTTCTCCCGTCAAACTCTTGTGGATACTGGACGCTGGAAACGTCCAAACAGGTCGCCATCATGTCGATCACGTGCCCCACTTGATTCGTTCGCGAGCCAGCGTGAATGGTCGCAGGCCAGCGAGCGATTAGTGGAGTGCGAATTCCGCCTTCATATCCGGATAACTTCGTTGAGCGTAGCGGTGTATTGCTGGCCGTGGCCCAAGCCAATCCGAAAGCGGCGAAAGTCTCCGGGCCACCGGGCAAATTCATCGGTCCACTACCAGGTTGAATTGGGACGCGATCAGTTCGCCAGTCGAATTGTCTGCCGTCGGAGCGAAGCCAAATCCGCTAGTCGTCGGCCCAACCCCGCCGTCCGGCGCTGCTCCATTGTCCGATAAGAACACAACCAACGTGCTGTCGCGTTGTCCGGACTCGTCAATCACGCGTAACAAGCGCCCGAGTCCCCGATCGATCGCCGTAACCTGAGCCGCGTAGACCGCCATTCGCTCGGCCTGCCACTGCGGATGCTTCTCGCGACTCCAACGAGGAATCCCCGTTGGCATGGGGGACGTATCCCAAGCGGCCGGAATCAATGCGTCCGCCAACTGCCTCTCATGTCGAAGCCGGCGGCATTCGTCCCAGCCCAGACGCTGGTACAGCTCCCGATACTCCGCCACGTCGGCTTCGCGAGCATGCAACGGCCAATGCGGCGCAATGTGGGCCACATACAAGAAAAACGGTTTCTCGCTCGCCGTTGCTTCGCGCAAGAACTGTTCCGCAAAACCATTAATCGACTCCGTTAGATAGAAATCATCCGGCGGTTGCCAACGTTCGCGATTCAAATAATAAGGATTCTGCTGGACTTCGTGAAAGTAGCTAATCTTCGCCTGGCACATCGGTCCCCAGAATCGATCGAATCCGCGATCGATCGCGGAATCGCGTCCTTGCCATTTGCCGACCATCGCGGTCGCATATCCGGCGCGCTGCAGCACTTCGGATAACAGCACGCACTTGCTGTAGTCCTT
Organism: Pirellulaceae bacterium; assembly: GCA_041399085.1. Taxonomy (GTDB): domain Bacteria; phylum Planctomycetota; class Planctomycetia; order Pirellulales; family Pirellulaceae; genus JAWKTM01. Next base: position 19,284 of record JAWKTM010000082.1, on the reverse strand, counting down.
CGGTTGGTTCCAATGCGCTCCGCTATGGCCAACCTGCTGACAGTACAACCCTGTAAGCAACGACGCGCGAGTCGGCCCACATACCGCATTGTTATAAAACTGCGTGAACCGGATTCCATCACGCGCCAGCGAATCAATGTGAGGCGTCTTAATCTCGCCGCCATAGCAACCAATGTCCGACCATCCCAGATCATCCGCCATGACTAATATAATGTTCGGTCGCTCGACGCCTCGTGCGATCACCGGCATATTCAGAACCGAGAATGCAAGCAGCGCGACCGAAGGCAACCACAATCCGTTTCGACCATCCCGCGGGTTGCCCGAAAACGACCTCGGACAGATCCCGAACAGTGTTCGTTCCACGTCGAGTTGCATTTCCGATTCTCCAAGACATGAAAGGCAACGTCGTCGAGAGCGAGCGAGACTACGATTCGTCTCGGCAGCATCTCGACCGACAGCTAACTGGCACTCAGTGTTTGCGGCACTTGGACCCTTCGATCTATTTCACAAGTTTGTGGGGTAACTCGCCATCGCCCGTGCGTTCGCCAGCCAAAAGCCAAGCCAAGTTGAAACGGGCGACCTTCGATCCCTGACTCTCAAAATGCAGATAAATCCACCCTTCGCTCGGAGTGCCGGGACGACCCGCGGCCAGCGCGGAGTACGCGCTCGGTCCTTCGAACACAAGACGCTTTACAGGCCATGTCTTACCACCGTCGAAGCTCGCCCACACCGTGGCTCGCTCGCGAACAGGATTCGACGTATCAATGTTGCTAAAGATGAGAATGTCGCGATCTTGGACCGGCAGGCGAGTCAAGCCGCCCATACAACCGTACGACCGATGCTGATGACCGTCAGGAAGTATGTCGACGATCGCGAAATCTTTCCAAGTCATCCCGCCGTCTTCGCTAATCGCAGAGCGTCGGCGCGTGTTGCGGGGGCGCGCGTCCCAGTGTACTCGCGAATTGTAGTAGATGCGGCCGTCCGATAGCTCTACCAAGGCCGCCTCACCCGTTCCGTTCTCTGGAAACGGTTCGCTGGTCTGCCAAGTCTTGCCGCCGTCGTCGCTAAACATGGCGTTCGTATAATGGTCCGGCCATTTACTGCGATCGTTCTTGCCGGCGTAGAACCGAGTGGGGCGGATCAATCGACCTTTGTATTTGCCATTCCGTAGCGTGATCCCTTTTTCATTCATATGCATGGATGGCAGATTACCATGACTGTCGGGATGGATCACCGTTCCCTCATCCGCCCTCCAAGTTGCTCCATGGTCGCGGCTCCGATACACAGTCATTGGTGCGGGCGGATGGTGAGCCTCGACAAAGGTAAGTATGTCGCCTGTTGTTTCGTCGACCGTCAAACCGCCGCCTTGAAAACCGGGGGTGGCGACCGTAATCACCTCGCCCCAACTCTTCCCGCCATCTTCACTGCGCCGCGCTCGCACTTGCTGATTTCCCCAAGTCGCCAACACCGATCCGTCACGCGCTACCACGATATTGGGAAATCGTTCGTCCTTAAAAAGCGTCTGATTATCCAGCCGCGGTTCTCCCAGGAAAGCATCAAGCTTCCCCTCGGCGGGAAACGAATTGTTCGTACGCGTTTTGTCCCCCTCGGCTTCACCCGATCCCCGTGCATGAAGCCGCTCGGCCTTTGGCTGGGCGCTCGACTCGCGATTAGACAAGGGGGCGGCCGCGTCATCGGCAAACGACTTGTTCGCCACGATCTGGGCGACGACGGACACGAGGAGGATCAAACAAGCGAGGTGCGGTCTCATGGTATGAGTTGTCTCCAGCATTCTTCGGCCAAAAAGAAGGCGCCGCGACGAGCGTGCGACGCGATAGCGAAAAGGGAACGGCGAAGCGACGGCACGATTACCCGTGCGAGGCGTCGCGTGCCGTTTGAGAGGATACTACAGGAAATCCTCATTCCCTGCTCGCCTAAGCGCCGCAGGTCGCCAGTTCCTCGCCGATCGTCCAGCGAGCCGGGTTCGCTTGGTCTCGAACCACGCGGCGGTAGAGCGTATCGCGCTCGATCGGCTCGCGTCCCGCGGCCTCGATCAGACGTCGAATATCATCGACGGAGAGAATCTCCGGGGTAGTCGCGCCGGCATCGTGGTAGATCAATTCATGTCGCACGGTGCCATCCAAATCGTCCGCTCCGTAGGCCAGCGCGGTTTGCGCCGTGCCGATGCCAAGCATGATCCAGTAAGCCTTGATATGCGGGATGTTGTCCAGCATTAAGCGGCTGATAGCCATGGTGCGCAGATCCATCAGAGCCGATGGCTTCTTCAAATGAGCTAACCCGGTGTTGTCCGGGTGGAATGCGAGCGGGATAAATGTCTGAAAGCCACTCGTCTCATCCTGCAACTCGCGCAGGCGAACGAAATGGTCGATTCGATGGTACGCATTCTCGATATGCCCATACAACATCGTGCAGTTCGTCTTCAGACCCAACTCATGTGCCGTGCGGTGAATATCCAACCACTTGGTAGCGTCTGATTTGTGCTCGCAAATCTTGTCGCGAACCTCCGGGTGAAAGATTTCGGCCCCGCCGCCAGGCATGCTTCCCAATCCGGCGTCCACTAAGTCTTTCAGGATCTCTCTTACCGGTTTTCGCGCCAGAAACTCAAACCAGTTTATCTCGACGCCAGTCCAAGCTTTTAGGTGCAAATCGGGATATGCCTCGTGCAGAATTCGGACCAAGTTGACATACCAGTCGTATCCCTTCTGGTGATGTAGTCCACCGACGATGTGCATTTCGGTGCAGCCGTTATCGACCGCCTCGCGCCCTCGCGCCAGTATCTGTTCATCGCTCATCACATACCCTTTCGGATCGCGTAAATCCGAACGGAAGGCGCAAAACGTACAGCGATACACGCAGACGTTCGTGGCATTGAGATGCGTGTTGATGTTGTAGTAGCCAGCATTGCCGTTGATCCGTTCGCGCAGCAGGTTGGCCAATTCGCCGACTTCCTGCAACGGCGTGGAGGGCTCGTAGAGGAACATCCCGTCATCGAACGATAGTCGTTCGCCAGACTCCACCTTTTCGCGAATCATGCGAAGCCGAGCGGTACTTGTGGGACGAATCATAACGCTTAACTCTCATTCATAGCACGCAACAGAAACGGTTGCCGCTGCCGGCAATGCCCATTCACTACCACAGCAGATCAACCGAGCCAATTACGAATAGTCCGATACTAACAATGGTGTTCACATGAAAAAAAGCGATGTTCACTCGCGTCAAATCATCGGGACGAACCAACCAGTGCTCATAGAGCAATAACATGGAAACGGCACGATGCCGCACCAATAGATGATGCCCAGTCCAAGTTGCGGGCACAGTAACGGTAGTGCCGTCAACGCGATAATCATTCCGGCGTGGCACAGCGCCGCCAAACGAAGAGCGCCCACGACACCGATTCGAGACGGAACGCTTCGCAACCTGTGCGACACGTCAAATCCCACATCTTGACACGCATAAATGATGTCGAATCCGGCCACCCATAACAGAACCGCCGCGCCGACAAGCAGCGATGGTACCAAGTCCGACGGGTTGGCGAGCACGAATTCGCCGCGGATGGCGATCCAAGTGCAGATCGGGGCCAGCATCAGCGAGACGCCCAACCAAAAGTGTGCCAGCGACGTAAATCGTTTCGTATAGCTGTATGCGAACAATATTAGCAACACAGGCATGGCGAGCGCGGGAGGAAGCCAGTTGGGGAGAAACAGTAGAGTTGAGGCCCAAAATCCAAGGCTCATTACAATCGTAAAGAGCGTCACGCTGGTCACCGACAATCGCCCACTCGGTAAATGCCGACCACTGGTCCGGGGATTTTCGGCATCAATGTGCCGATCAACCAAGCGATTAAAAGCCATCGCCGCACTGCGGGCAAAGACCATACACAATAAGATCCCCAATGCTTGGCGAAATCCGAACCGAATGGGCGCGTCGTTAGGCGTGGGGGCGGTCCAGGCCATTACCGCGGCCAACATCGCAAACGGCAGCGCGAACAGCGTGTGGCTGAATCGAATCATTTCCAGGATGTCGCGCAGGCGTTTAAACATCGGGCTGATCCACTTCGTCGCTTCCCCATCGGCGCATCAAATGATGAGGGATGTCCAATTGATCGAGTATTCGCGCCACCACAAAATCCACCAAGTCGGCTAGCGACTTCACACCGTGATACCAACCGGGCATGGCCGGCAATACAACGGCGCCTGCTTCACTGGCTCGGCGTAGATTGTCAAGATAAATGGTCGATAGCGGCGTTTCTCGTGGCACCAGGACCAACCGCCTTCGCTCTTTGAGATGCACATCAGCCGCGGGTGAACTAAATTTCCACTGGCCCCATGCACGATGCCGCTCAAGGTTCCTCCCGAGCAAGGACATACGACCATGCCGCCCGTAAGAAACGAACCGCTGGCAATCGGCGCTAGGAAGTTCTGATAATGGTGGGTGACGATTTGTGCTTGTGTGGCTTCCGTCGCGTTGTTCGTGATGCCGAACTTGATAAGGAGTTTATCAATGACGCGACGTCCAGCCTGTCGGCGCTTAAGTCGACGTCCAATTCCTGTTTTACAACGGCTCGTCCCGATGGGCTGATTGTGACGTGCAATTCACATTGCCGCTGGAGCAAGACCTGTAAGAGCCGCGCGCGTACACCGCCCCGCTGCGCCGGTAATTGCCACCACGAGAGGACGACTCATTTCTCACCCACATACAAGGTCGCGACACCTAATGTGAAGGGATAGTATCGCACGGTCGCCAACCCGGCTTCACGCATCCGCTGGGCCAGTTCTTCGCCCATGGGGAACTCACCGACGCTGGACGGTAGATACTCATAGGCCGACTCGTTGTTCCTGGCGAGCCACTGGCCCACGCGAGGCAACACGTTACGAAAATACCAACCGTATAAACCGCGAAACGGTTGCCAGCGGGGCATCGAAAACTCGAGCACCGCAACCTTGCCGCCCGGTCGGCAGACACGCCATCTCGCTCAATCCCCGATCCGTGTCCGCGACGTTTCGCAAACCAAACGCGACGGACACGATCTGAAAATGGTCGTCGTCGAACGGCAATCGTTGCGTGTCGGCCTCGACAAACCGCAGACGATCATCATCCAACCGCCGCTGCCGCTTCTTTTGTTCCGCGATCCGCAGCATTTCGGGACAGAAGTCGGCACCGACAACCGGCGCTTCTCCGCCACTCGCGCGAGAGAAAGCGAAGGCCAAGTCGCCGGTCCCCGTGCAGACATCCAGAATCGGGGCATCGCCTGTTGGACGCACGATTCGCACGGTCCTCCAACGCCAATACTTGTCGACGTTCATCGACAGCAGGTGGTTCATGCGGTCATATTTCGGCGCGATCTCGCCAAACATCCGCCGCACGCGTTCGCCCGATTTGTCGACAATCATCCTCGTCCGCTCCATGAAAACTCGCCGTGTCACAATGTTCCCGGCGTTCTAACCGCAGCGAACAGGATACTTTAACGCTGTCGTTTCCGGCAGGCGGAGCAAACGCGGATTCGGCTCGGAATCCGGCGAAACCAACGATGTGACTTGACCTAGCGAAAACGTTCGCTACACTGACTGGCGAAAACGTTCGCTAGTCGAAGCAAATTGAGTCTGACGAGTCGCAAGTGCTAAGCACGGCGACCTGGGAAGGGGTTGAAATGGCCAAGTCGCGTGCGTCGCAGCCAACGGAAGTCGAGCTGCAAATCCTGCGAATCCTGTGGGAGCTCGGGCCGAGCCCGGTGCGTAATATCCATACGCGGTTAAACGCCGAAAAGGGCACCAACTATTCGACCACCGTCAAGATGTTATCGGTGATGCTCGACAAGGGACTGGTCAAGCGAGACGAGACGGCGTCGCCACACATCTACCGGCCCGCCATGACGCGCGAAGCAACGGGGAAAAGGATGCTTCGCGACTTAGTGGATAAGGTCTACGACGGAGCGGCCATGAGTTTGGTATTGCAAGCGTTGGCTTCAACCAAAGCCACTCCGGATGAGCTCGCGGAAGTCCGTCGACTGCTTGACGAAATGGAGGGTCAGTGATGTTCGATCAATCGTTGTTGGCCACGTGGTTCGATCTGTCTTGGATGTTTCCGCCGGCGACAATCCTGAGCGAGCGCCTCGGTTGGGTACTGCTCCATACGACGTGGCAGTTTTCCCTGATCGCCGCCATGGCTGGAATCGCGGCTCGAGCGATACAAGGTCGGTCGGCCAACGTACGGTATGTGTTGCTGCTCGTGGCTCTCATACTGATGGCCTTCACGCCGTTAATTACATGGAGCGTCATCCCATCAGCATCGGCGTCGGCAGCGCCAACAATGGATGCCATTGGGGTCGGCGTTTCTCGCGAGACGGCCGCGCTATCACCGACGATTGGCGAGGAGCTCGCGCCACCTCACAGCAACCGGGCCGCTCCTGCTGATCAACAGGCTCAATTAACGAATGAGCAAGTTACGGCCTCAAACAGGCAAATGCCGCTGGTCACACCGCCTGAATCGCCGACTCGCTCGGCCAGCCCCGATTGGAAGACGACGCTAGTCGATTGGTTTCGTCCCTGGCTCACGACGGTTGTGTGGATATGGTGCATCGGCGCGGTTGGGTTTTCCCTGCGACCACTGGTGGGCTGGAAAAACGTGCGCCGGTTGCGACGCGAGGGCGTCGTGGCAGCGCCTCGCGAGCTTGATGATTTGTTTCGCCGGACAGCAACGACACTTGGCATTGTCCGGTCCGTTGATTTGCTTTGTTCCACATTGGTGCGCGTGCCAGTTGTCGTGGGTTGGCTTCGTCCCGCGGTGTTGTTGCCGGTGTCGATTATGGGAGAGCTTCCGGTATCACAAATCGAAGGTATCCTCGCCCACGAATTGGCCCATATTCGTCGACACGACTACCTGATCAATATGTTTCAAACCGTGTTGGAAGCAATCTTCTTCTACCATCCGGCCGTCTGGTGGCTTTCGCATCACATTCGGCTCGAGCGGGAAAATTGTTGCGATGACTGGGCAGTTCATGCGACGGGCGATCGCCTTACTTATGGTCGAGCGTTATTGGCACTAGAGGATTTGCGAGCCACGGAACCGATATTAGCTTTGTCGGCTGGAAAAGGTCCGCTAGTCAGTAGGATTCATTGTGTATTGCAGATCGCACCTGTTCGCACTTCATCACCGATGAGTGGTTGGAGCGCGTCAGGCGTGGTCGCCATTGTGGCCGTATGCGTCGGGCTATGCGCTGGACTCCCAGCCAAGCCAACCGAATCCAAAGACGAATCCAACACTCCGGCGGAAGCTACGAATCCGACACGGGAGGCTTGGCCGATGGGGGGCGGGTCGCCTAGCCGAGTCAATGCTTCGCCCGCCAAACACTTGCCCGCCGCGTGGGACACGAAGAATGGAGAGAACATTGCGTGGCAGGCTCCGACAGGCGCGATTAGCTACGGATCACCCGTCGTTTCGGCGGGTAAGGTTCTGGTTGGGGCGAATAACGGCGGCTTTCATATCCAGCGTTACCCGCCCAAACACGACCTCGCATGCCTGTTTTGTTTCGACGCCGAGACGGGCGAGTTTCTTTGGCAATACTCAAGCGAGAAGCTTCAAACAGGGCGTGTTCATGATTGGCCGATGGTCGGGCTGTGTAGCACGCCTTGCATTGTCGACGATCGCGTGTGGCTGACCTCCAATCGCGGAGAGGTCGTCTGCTTAGACCTCAATGGTTTTACCGACGACGAGAATGATGGTCCGATGCGCGATGAATCCTCCACCGCGAAAGACGAGGCGGACGTTATCTGGAAATTCGACATGATGGGCGAATTGGGAGTCTCGCCGCTCTACCAATCTTGCAGCTCGCCCGTGATTGCGGACGATTTGGTACTGGTCTGCACATCCAATGGTGTGGAAGAGGGCCTGAAGGAAGAAAGCGCTGCGCCGGACGCGCCGGCGTTTATCGCTCTGAATCGGCACACGGGCAAGCTAATTTGGCAGGATAATTCGCCCGGCGTGAACAACTTGGGGACGCAATGTCCGTCGAATAGCCCCACGGTGGCCACGATCGCCGGACGGCAACAGGCAATCTTTCCGGGCAGCGATGGCTGGCTTTATGCTTTCGATGTCGCGGCGATGCAGCGTGGCGCGACCGAGTTGCTTTGGAAATTCGATGTTAACGAAAAGAGAGCCATCTATCGGTATCGAGGCGTCAGTCAACGAAATGTTCCGATGTCAGCGCCGGTGTTTTACGAGAACAAAGTGTATGTGACAACAGGTCGTAACCCAGAACATGGGGACGGAGATGCCACCCTTTGGTGCATTGATCCTTCCAAACGAGGCGATCTCAGTCAGGAATTGGTTTATAACCGAGCGAATCCCGAACAGCCGATACCTCACAAACGGCTTCAGGCATGCGATGAGTCACAGGGGGATTTCACCAAGCCGAATCCAAACTCCGGCGTGGTTTGGCAGTATCGGGCATTCGACCTGGATAACAATGGCAAGGTCGAATTCGAGGAGACATTCCATCGCACGATCGGTTCGGCCGCGATCGACAATGGGCTGTTGTTCGTAGCGGATTACGCTGGGATTGTCCATTGTTTGGACGCCAAGTCCGGAAAGTTGCATTGGACACACGATGCGCTGGCTCAGATTTGGTCGACTCCCGTAATCGCGGACGGCAAAGTGTATGTGTGTGATGAGGATGGCGATGTGACCGTGTTCCGCCAATCAGCCACGAAAGTATTGGTGGTGGAAAACGTACTGGACGAAAGCGTGTTTTCCACGCCCGCGGCAGTTGACAGGACGCTGTTCATTGGATCTCGAACGAAGCTTTTTGCGTGTCGGCCAGATGCCACGCGAACGCCAGCGGAGATGGCGCTTGATAATCCCTCGACGCCGGTCGAGCGAGTGAATGCCCCGCCGCGCGGAGATGATGAGTTCAACCGAGTCGTTGACATGCAAGGCCGCCCAATCGCTGGCGCCCAGGTCGAATTCACTAAGTCGATCCGTTATCCGTGGCTCGAGACGCCGCCCCCGATGGACGTGGTCGTTACGGATGCCAAAGGAATGTTTGCCTATCCCGACTCGTTGCCGTCAACCGAATCGTTCTATGTGTATGTGTCGGCGGACGGGTTTCTCACACGTTTCTGGCATGGCAATCGGGACGTCTATCGATTGAGCGATGGCGAGCGCCGGGCGGATACGTTGGTACTGTTTCGTCCGGTGAAGGTGAGTGGGCGAATACTGGATCGCGAAGGTCGCCCATCGGCCGGCGCGGAAGTCGCCGTGGACTATTTCATCGACGATGGGCCGGCGAATATCAATGGGCATCGTGTGACTTCGGATGCGGACGGACGCTTTTCCGCCGAAGGATTGCCGCCCGCGAATCTGTTCATTCGCTACGAGGGGCCTTATGCCACGGCCGACGATCGCATGCCCGTGGGAGTGCGGTTTGGCGAGCTTTCTGTCGAGCATCGACAAGGTGTGGATGGCCAACCGCTGGATGATGTGCTTCTGGACTTGAGGAAATGCAATTGCACCGTAGAAGGAGTCATCGTCGACCACGAAGACAAAGGGGTGCCGGGCCGCTGGATCCGCGCTACGCTGGCGTCAGCCAAGGGCCGGTTAGATGAATCGATAAGAGTTAAGTCGGATGAGAATGGAAAGTTTAGATTCACTGGAATTGGGCCGGGCGAGTATGTGATCGGCACGGAAACGCCAGGGGCTACGCAAACCGTCCGAGCTGTACGGGGCGAGTCGAAACACGTGCGTGTGACGACATTTCAAGTGGGCCGAGAGTCGCCGGATCCCGAAAGGAATGCAATCGCTTGGGGCGATCCGAACGTTAAACGGATTGATTGCGGGCCTAAGCGTGTCACCGACCAAGTCCCTACGGTTGGCGATGTTGGGTGAACGTGGATCGTCGTTCGTAATCCTACGTCGGAAACACGGATGTACGAAATCCACGGCAACAAGGTGAGTTGAGCGTTTTGAACGCCGATGGCGAACTCGGTCGCTCAACTGAACTATGGCCATTTCACGGGCTTCCCTATGTGGCCGAGTTTCGGTTGGCTCCGAATCATCAAGCCGTCGTAGGCACGTTTCAAATCGGACTAACGTCGAAGGCAAAGCAACAACTCGCCACCCAAAGCGTTGTTTCACGTTCCAGTTGAGTCCGCGAGCACTCTAAGGTTGCGGGGAAATCTTTCCGCGAGCGTATTCGGCGGTGGGGCGACGCGAGACGATTCCGGTTATGAGAAGCCGTTCCTTACCGGCCTGACGGACTTCAAGATTGTTGCGGCGTCCGGCGATGGCGAAAAGGATTCGGAGACGTCGAAACCAAAGGAGTCGGGATCTCCCAAAGTCCAGCCCGTCCCATCAGGCGATCGGAGCGCCATTCCGGCGGAGGACCGGCCGATGTTCGCTACGCCTCGCGAAGTGTTGGATCACATTGCCCAGTGCGATCGGCAACAGGATTTCGCGGGGTTCGTGAGCGTCATTGGCGACGACGAGGCTTTACGCCTAGCGGGAATGATGTTGCAAACCGTGGTTTCTTTCGAGTCGGTCTCGGGCTTGGTCGAACAACTTGGAGCCGTGGATGAATCCTTCACATCCACACTAAAAGAATTCCGCGTAATCCTGGACCGATACCGGGCAAAAGAGCCATCGCCCGAAGCCACGGCCGCGTATCAACGCATGCAAGGGGCAGCGGCTAATTCCACGTTCATTCAGTTGTTTAAGAAATCGCCGGTAGACGAGCAAGTGTGGACACCGGAAAGCTACTCGCGTCATTTGCGAACGGCGGCCGGTATCTTGACGGATGCGCGAAAGTTCCTGGCGGAGATGTTAAGAGTGACCAAAGCGTTGGAGGCCGACGAAGCCGAGAGCGACGGGAAGGAACCAAAAGCCGCGAATCCAACGAAATGGGACATTCAAGTCAAAGGCGATCAAGCCGTCGCGACGAGCTTGCCAGCGGCGGAGAATGACAAACAGAAGAAGTCACAAACGGTTGAACTGCGTCGGGAGAACGGCCGCTGGTATATTTCGTCAATGATTACCGACGAGGAGATTCTCCAGGCAGTTCAGTCCGCGCGGAGTGACGAAGCGAGTCCCGCACCAAATGAAACGCCGCGGCCAAGTCCATAAAGGTCCGGGCCGCGGCGAATTCGTTTGTTATTGCAATGGAAGCTTCCAAGGCACCTCAATCGCGGGGCAGGATTTTCCACCGTTTCACCGGCCACCCAATGTTTGTGCTCGTCGGTGTAGTACAAATACGCGCGACTGGCCGGGGCGGTATAGGTGCCGGGGATGGCGGCCACCAAGCTGATTGGCAAGTCCACGCGTTGTTCCGCATCTAGCGTTCGCCAATATAAGATCACTTCGCGACCACGAATCCGTAGGCCGCGATCTGTTCCTGTTTGACCAACTCCTTCAATTGATCGTGACGTGGTTCCAAGCCGCCAGGAACGCCGATGATGGCGATCGGATTGGGCAGTTGTTTGCCGGTGCGATTTACCACGGTCACGGCCGCTTCCGTTATCGCGCCTTCATCCACTTGGCGATCATTCAGCCATCTCCAAATGCAAAGGGCAGTGGGTCGAAGTATCGGGCGTCGTGCGGTGATAATTGACCGCCACGGAGTACGGCATGCTTGAACCGCCGGTCATGCGAAATTGGATCTGATGATCGCCCGGTTGCAGCAATTCATCAAGCACTCGGGCAATTCAATCGCGCCGCGCGCGTCTGGTCGGTGAAAGTAACGGGGTCGCCCACTGGCTTGCCATCCACGATCAATTGCAGCGTGCCGGGCGCCTTCGGTGTGGCTCGCGATTGGTCATGTCAATGATGGCCTGCAAAGCCAAAATGGTGGACTGAGTCGAACCAAAGCGACCGGCTTTGCAGCTTTCGCTGGGCATTGAATCGATCGCTCGACGTTCGATGGGTACCGCGAGTTCTTCAGCCGCTTCATGACGGCCAGCGAAGTGGTCTCGATTGTGAGCGCCTCGCCACCGCTTCCGACCACCGACTGCGTTGCATCTTTCAGCGAACCGTCGGGCGTTTGCTTACCGGCTAGTTTGTCGGAGCGTTTATCTCGCGCCCTCTTCATCGCCAGCAAGTCCCAACACGTTGGCGGCGAGAGCCACCACATACGTGTTCTGGCTCTTCAATGTGTCGCGGACCCAAGCAACCTCTTTCGATAAGTCAGCATCGATGCCCGATTCGAGTAACGACCATGCGTTATAGGTGTAAGACAGTTCTGGCTCGGGCAACCAACAATGCAAAGGTGAGTCTTGCGTTCGAAGCCACCTTTTCCATCACGCTGGGCGAGCAACCACTTGGAAGTGCGTTCCAACAAGTTGGGGTCCACATAGCGGACTTGTGACATGTCGGTGAATTCCATCAAGCCGTAAGCGGTCGCCGCATCGTGACCCGGATCGGCGCCGAACCACTCGAAGCCACCACTGGGCGACTCGAACCCGATCAGGCGTTCGTAGCCCTTGTCCAGAATCTTAGCGCTTCGTTCGATCAACGAAGCCTGACGACCTTCGTGGCTCATGAAATACTGTTGAGCCATCACGAGCGGATACACGGTGGAACTGGTTTGCTCGAAGCAGCCGTTAGGTTCTTGATCAGTCGTTCCAGAGCCTCGGTCATCGAAGCCAACGGCGTCGGGTGTAACCACGATGCGCGTGGTGAGACTGTCCTTCACCATGTCGGCGGGGATGGTCAGATCGTGTGAGACGGTCGAGTCGGCATCGATCAAGCTGCCGAATCCATCTTCGATCGGGAACCCCAGCGGGCGAACCATCGTCCCGCGCGTAACGGTGTCGCTGTACGAGCCCGCTTTGGCCGCCACGGTCAGTTCCGCCTTGCCGTTGAACTTGCCGACACGAATCGTGAACAAGCGTCGCAAGCGTTCGTTGGCCTGCAAATCAAACGGGATGAAGGCACTGGCGGAGGGCTGCGTTCCCTGTGCGAGCACTTCGATGCCCACGTTTGCCAACCGGTCGTTCGTGGCGTTGACGGCCGATAGGGGAACGCGAACGATGTCGTTCATCGTCACTTCCAACGGCATTTTCGGCTCGATATAAAACGGCTCGACGGATTCGATCGTCGTCGAAGCGCTGCCCAGCGATCCTTCCGCGGTGAAGGCGTCGGCGAATACGCGGAAACTGGTGACTGAATCGTTCAGCCCGAATTCGACCGAGGCACGACCTTCGTCGTCGGTCTTCAGGCCCGCATGCCAGAACAGCGTTTCGGTGAAGTCGACGCGTTGGCCCGGTTGGCGATCCGAACGAACTTGGTGCGCGTACAGACGAACTGGCGTTAGCATTTCAGCAACCGTCGCCGCCTCGTCTCTCTCGAACAAAGCCAACTCGCGATCGGCCGCCACGTCCAGCTTTTCCGCGAAGCCTCGGGCGCGAGCCCGCAACTCACCGTTGGGCTCCCCGGCTGCCTGTGGTTGACGGAACGCTTGTTGTCGTTTGGCCTCTTCGGCATTGACGGGTTCATTCGCCAAGTCGGGTGCCGCCTGACCGTCTTGTCCAGGGCACTTTGGTCTCTCGCCGGTTGTTCGGCGGCAGGCGCCAAAGCCGCCGCGGACTGCGGCGCTTCCGCAGCTTCCTCAGGCGCGGACTTCAGGTTGGACGCGGCCAGTTGAGCCGCCGGCGCGCTTTCATTCGCAGCGACAGGATCTCCCGGCGCGGCGAACCCATCGACGGCGATGCCTCCGCCGATTCCACCACCAAACATGCCGGCCGATCGTGACCATTCCCGCATCGTCACCACTTGCAACGCCAGCACTCGGCGGGCGTCGTCGCCGTGCTCTTGCACGAAAGCCTCGGTGTTAATGAACGCGAACCGCCGCCAACCCTGCGTTCCCAGCAGCAAATCCACCTGCCGCGGAGCCTCGTCATTCTCCGCGTCCAGATAAACATGAGCGTCGGCCAACTCGCGCACGTCGCCTTCCAGCAACACCATCACCGGCAATCGCGGAGCCTGCTCGCGCTTCTCGATCATTTCCAGAACGCTGTCGTCCGTGACCGCCAAACCGACGACGGCACTCAGCGGTTTGCCCGACTCGTCCGTCGTCTCGATCGTCAAGCGGGCCGTTCCGCCCGGAACATATTGTTCGGCGTCGGCCGAAATCTTCACACGCACTTGCTTCGCTGGCTGGCGAAAGACCAGCCGCTCGGCCAGCGGATTGCCTTGCGAATCCCACACGGTCGCGATCAACACGCCATCCGCGTCCGATTCCGCCAACTCGAATTTGGCGACCTTATCCACCGAGCCGTCCACGGCCTCGACATTCATGCGTCCGATCACCGATTCGCGTTTGGAAAGAGTCACCAACAAATCGCCGTCGAGTCCCGCCGCGCGAACTCGCACATTCACTGGCTCATCGGCGGCGAACGCATCTTGCTCGGTCGACAGCACCGCTCCCTTCTCGGCGACTTCGGGCAACGGATACAGAGCCGCGATTCCGGCTGGCTCGTCGATCCGCATCGAATACTTTTGCCCGGCCTCCGGCGTGAACGCGAAACGGCCGCGGCCCTCGTGTTCGCTGCGGAATTCGGCGACTTGTTCACCTTGACTGTCGACGATCGCGCCGGCCAAATCCACTGGCTTTTGCGCGGGCGTGAACGCCTCGAAATAGACGCGGTTCGGCAATCCGGCCACCAACTGGCCGCCTTCGGGATACATCGTAAGGTCGACGGTTTGCAGCAAAATGGGAATCGTCTTGCTGGCCGTCTCGACCACGCCGCCGTCTTCGATCACCAGAGCCAAAGTGCCTTCGCCGCGAGCGATCGCCGCCGGCAAAGTGAACCGAGCCGTACAATCGCCCGCTTCATCAATCTGGGCCTGACCGCGAAACGCTTCGACGCCATCCACGCGTGCGATCACGTCCACCGACGCGCCGGCCGGCACGCCCCCTTCGGCTCGTTCGCTATGCAGCGTCGCGACCACTTCATCGCCAGGGCCATAACCGTCGCGCAGAAACTCGATCTGGTTCTTCAAACGCGGGGCACGATACGCGCGAATATCAAACTTGTGTTCGGCCGGCGCGAAGCCGTGCCACGGATAGCTGACCTTCACCGTATACTCGCCACCCGCTTGGCCCGAGGGAATCGCCCACGGAAAACCGAGCACGCTCGCTTCGCTGACCGTCATACCCGAGAACACGGTTTCGCCTTTCGGGCCTTTGATTTCGACGACCGCCTGCGCTATCTGCCCTTCTGGCAATGGCTTCCGCGTCCGGTGATCCAGTAAAACGCCGCGGAAGTAGACGGTTTCGTTCTCGCGATAGATCGG
Organism: Pirellulaceae bacterium; assembly: GCA_041399085.1. Classification (GTDB taxonomy): domain Bacteria; phylum Planctomycetota; class Planctomycetia; order Pirellulales; family Pirellulaceae; genus JAWKTM01. The sequence continues at coordinate 3,984 of JAWKTM010000082.1, read as the reverse complement.
CTTGTCGGTGCTGAGGTACGTCAGCATCCGCACTTCGCCGCCCAAATCGGCGGTCGCCACCAGCTTTTCCGGGCCGGAAGGCTGAGCCGCTTCGTTCGGCTCGCGAGCCACGGTGAATTTCCAAGCCACGGCGGCTAACACCAACAGCGGCGCCAGCAGCAGGGATCGTTTGGCCAGACGTGCGGCGATCATGGAACAAGCTCCTACGAAACGAGGGAAGAGTCGACGTGCCCCTGGGGCGAACGTTTTCCGGTGGCTGAATGCTGACCGCGAACGAGCCGCGTGCGACAGCGGGCGGCGTCTTATTGAATGCGAGTCCGTCAATGGACGCGAGTTGTCGCTGGCCGGTTCCCGACTTCGTTTGCCATCCACGCTTCGGAGTGCTCCGCTACGGAATACTCCGCCTCGTCGGCGTCTCCTCGCGATTCTCAACTTTTTTGTCGCAAACCGGCGTCGATGGCGAGTTACGTGTGGGTTCCTTTGTTTTCTCATGTGATTCCACACGAACAGGCGAATGAGGTGAAGCGATGACGACGAAGCGCACGGGCGGTTTGGGATGGTTGAACAAGCGACGCATGCAGGCCGAACGACGCCGGCGACGCACGCGACGCAGTTGGGCGTTCGGGGCCGAGCGGCTGGAGCGACGCGAAGTGTTCACGGGCGATCCGCTGGCGGACATCGTGCCGCTGAGCGACGAGTTCGACAATGCGGCGTCGATCGTCGACTGGCAACGGATCAACGAAGTCGAAGGCTGGAACGCCGACCAGTTGAACGTCTGGGACATCAACACGACTCAGCCCGGCCAGATGGTGATGCAACCCCACACGGTCGTCTGGTTCGACGATTGGCGGGGGCCGCTGGTGTTCAAGGAAGTCACCGGCGACTTTGTCATCACCACGCGGATGCAGATCGCCGATCGCGACGACATCGGCGGCAGCGACGCCGACGACGTGCCGGGCGATGGTCAATTCTCGCTGGGCGGGCTGATGATCCGCACGCCGCGACCGATCGAAAACGGGGCGGCCGATTGGCAAGCCGGCAGCGGCGTGGACGACGGCACGAACGACGGCGAGAACTACATCTTCCTGTCGATGGGCTATGCCAACGGCGGCAACCATCTCAGCTTCGAGGTAAAGACCACTCGCAACAGCGACTCGCAACTGGAGCTGACCGCGCTCGGCCAAACGCCGACCCACGGTCGAGCTACAGATCGCCTTGCGCATCGGCAGCTCGGTGATCGTGCTGCATCGCTTGCAAGGCGAGACGGACTGGACCGTGCATCGCCGCTACACCCGCACCGACATGCCGGAAACGCTGCAAGTCGGCATGGTCACCTACACCGATTGGGAGAAGGCCAACGACCTGCCTCCGATCGTTCACAACGCCACGGTGATGGATCCCAATGTGATCGCCGATCCTTCGCCGGCTCAACCCTTCAATCCCGATCTCACGGCGGCCTACGACTACACGCGATTCGCGCGGCCCGAAGTACCGGCGGGCTTGGCCGGACTGGACTTGGCCAACCCGGCCCAAGTCAGCGACGGCGAACTGCTCGCCTTTCTCGGCGACAACGGCTATGTCGATCCCAACGCCGGCCCCGATCCAGATCCCGACCCCGATCCAAATCCGACGGACCACATCACGCGGGTCGGAACCAACCTGTCTCACATCGTGGATTGGGACCCAGCGTGGGTCTTCAAAGACGCCTTCAACCGAGCTCGGCCGTGGGGCGTGCAAGCTCGCAATGTCGACACGGGCGAGACCACTTGGCAATTCCTGCTGGGCGAAGGCCCCGAGTTGCAACTGGACGACAACGGCTGGGTGACCGAGCTGCCCACGTGGCAAGCGACCGACGGCACGATGTATCAGCAGCAAGCCACCACGGTCGTGTTCGTCGATCACGCCAATCAACCGGCCGGCATCTATCGAGCCGAATGGGACGGCGCGGGCGAGCTGACGATGCCTTACGTGATCGAGACCGGCACGACCGAGACCGGGCGGAATTATGCGTTGGTCGACATGCCGTTCAATGCGCCGTTCACGATGGACCTGCGCAGCACCGATCCGACGAACCCGGTGCGAAACATCGATCTGTGGATGCCCGACTACAACGGCGAAAGCTTCGTCGGCGACACGTGGCAACCGGGCGACGAGGGCACGCCGTTTCATCCGCTGCTGCTCGAACGCGTCGGCGATTTCGACACCCTGCGGTTCATGGACTGGATGAACACCAACAACTCGGACATCGTCACCTGGGACGACCGCCGCACGGTGGACGACGCCACGCAATCGGACGGCGACTTGGTCGAGTTCCTGCATACCAACGGAGTCGCCCCGGAATACATGATCGAGCTGGCGAACGAAGTCGGCGTGAATCCGTGGTTCAACATGCCTCATCAAGCCGACGACCAGTTCGTGCAAAACTTCGCCACGCTCGTGCGCGATACGCTCGATCCCGAGCTGACGATTTACGTCGAATGGTCGAACGAATTGTGGAACGCCCAGTTCCCGGTGAACGCGTGGCTGCAAGATCAAATGACGCTGCCGGAAAACTCCGGGCTGGATTTCTTCCAAGTCGCCGGGCAAGAGATCCAACGGGATTTCGACATCTGGACCAGCGTCTTCGCCGGTCAGGAAGATCGGATCGTGCGCGTGGTGGCCGGACAGCAAGCCAACCCGTGGCTGACCGAGCAACTGCTGGCCAACGTCGACGGCCGCGTGGATGCGGTTTCGGTCACGGCCTACGCCGGAATCAGCTACGACATGGCCGCCGCCTACGATGCCACGACCACGGCCGACGACATTATCGACGACCTGCTGACCGTCTCGATCCCGTGGGCCTCGGCGCGGTTGCAGGAACACCAGACGCTGGTCGAGCAATACGAACAGACGCTGGGCCGCGATCTGCAATTCGTCACCTACGAAAGCGGCTCGCACATCTTCAGCGCGCCCAATCCGTTCCAGACTTCGCCCGCTCTGAACGCCGCGCTGGCCGCCATGCACGATCCGCGGATGTATGACGTCTATCAAACGCTGCTGGGCGAAGTCCACGCGGCGGGCGTCGATCTCTACAACGAGTTCAACTTCACCAGCCACGACGGAGCCAATTTCTTCGGCACCTACGGCTTGCTGCACGATATGACCACGCCGCTGGAAGACGCCCATCAATTGCGGTCGTTGTTGGATTTTGCCGCGGCGCAGCAAACGGCCGACGGGCCGCTGGTCGCCGTCGAATTACAGGTGCTGGACGAACTAGGCCAGCCGACCACGACGCTGTCGGTCGGCCAACCGTTCACCTTGCAAGCCACAGTGGACGACCTGCGCGATTTCGGCGCGGGAGTTTTCTCGGCGTATATCGACGTGGCTTACGACGGCGGCTTGGCCGGACCGAGCGGCCCATTGGCTTTCGGCGATTGGTTCGCCAATGCGTTGGAAGGCAATGTCGAGGTGCTCGGCCTGATCGACGAAGCGGGCGGAGTGGCCGACAACACGCCGGGCGACGGCGAACCGGTCGTGCTGTTCAGCTTGCCGATGATCGCCACCGCGGCCGGCACGATCGAATTCGGCGCCAACGCGGCCGATCTGCTGCCCGATCACGAAGTGACGTTGTTCAATCACGACAACCCGGTCGATTGGGCTCGCGTGCTGTTCACCGACGTGTCGGTCGAGATCACGCCCGGCGCGACGGCCGAAGACGATGGCTTCACGCTGTTCCACAACGTGGGCCAAATCGAGCTGGACGTGCTGGCCAACGATGCCGCGGCCGACGAGATCGACTCGCTCTCGATCGTGGCCGTCTCGGCATCCGAAGGCGGCGCCACGGCGATCAACGCGGCCGGCGACCGCGTGCTGTTCACGCCGAACAACGGATTCTTCGGCGAAACGACGTTCACCTACACGATCGAAGACGCCTACGGCCAAACTTCGCAAGCCACCGTGACGGTGAACGTCCACAAACAATGGCAGAACTTGGCGCTGACGACC
>JAWKTM010000081.1:0-29328 GCA_041399085.1 Pirellulaceae bacterium | reverse complement strand
TGATCGGCAACCGCTGTATCTGCCTGGGAGGCAATCGTCGCGGCGACTTCGCTCTTGCGCATCGGCAACCGAAAGCCTTCGACGACCGAGCCGACCACGAACATCAACAACACGATCATCAGGATGCCGCAGCCACCGGCCGACATGATGCCTTTGAACGTGCCGCTCTCGGACGGTTCTTCGCCGTAAAGCTCGATCTTGCGACCGCGACGCAAGGCGACGGGCATGGCGTCCATCACTTCCATCGTGCGACACAGCTCGTTCCATTCCGGCCGAGTGCGTCGGCCCGCGATGGCCAACGCAAGCTCGTCGATCGCGGCCGCCGCGTCGTCGCGCCGCGGCGCGTCGCTCGCCTGTCGTGACGCTGGGTTTGAGTCCGCCTCGCCCGGAATGGTCAATTGCCAATCATCCGGCGAACCGGACATCGTCAGCCGAGCGCGACCGGTCGATCCCCACACGGTCAGTACGGCTTCGTCCGCGTCCAGCGTGGGAGCGACGGACCAGCGAGCCAGTTGGTCTTGTTCGTTGGCGGCCGTCACGACCAGATTCTCGTAGGTCGCGGCATCGTGTTCGGGGCCGACCGCGCTGACGTTTCGCAGCGAGCCAAGCAGTTGCCGCACCAGTTCCATGTCGCGCGATAATTGCCGCATCACCATCTCGCGCTCGCGGCGCGGCATCGTGCGTTCGATGATCACTTGCTCCGCCCGACCGATCGGCGACGCCTCGCCTTGCCCAATGACCTCGGCCAGCCGAGCCATCGCCGCCTGTCGCACGCCCGGAAAGTAGGTGACCATGCGGCAGTTCGTATCCGACCGAATCATCTCGAGCTCGAAGGCTAGAATCGGTTCGCAAACCGGATGCACCAGCAGCAGCGGCACGGCGGCTTGGGTCAGCTTGCGAAGCTGATCCGCGCGACGATCGCTGTAGTCCGCGGCGCTCACGATCACGGCGTCGGCGAACGTGCCGTGCAACAGCGATTCCCAATCATCGCCGGTCGCGGCTGGCGGCGCGGCTAGCTCGCTGGCTTGAGCCGAAGTGACGTCGAACGCCGCGACGATCGCGTGACCGGCTTGGCGCGCGGCTTCGGCCAAACGAATCACATCGGCGTCGAATCCTAGGCAAGCGAGCTTCATGGTTGGCAATGGTTCGTGGCGGAGTTCTTCGCAAGGCAAGTCGGCGCCGGGATCACAAGCGTCGAATGTGAAAGCCACCGTCCACATTCAAGCAATCGCCGGTGCTAAACGGAAACACGCCGGAGGCCAACGTCGCAACGGCCGCGGCCACATCCTCGGGATCGCCCCAACGGCGAATCGGCGACAGACCCTCGGCGATCAACCGATCGTACTTCTCGCGGACCGGCGCGGTCATGTCGCTGGCGATCACGCCGGGGCAAACTTCATACACGCGGATGTTCTGTTCAGCCAACCGGTCGGCGAACAACCAAGTCATCATTCGCATCGCCGCTTTCGTCATGCAATAGTCGGCTCGATTCGTGGAAACCGCGTAGGCCGAAACGGACGAGACGTTCACGATCGTCGCCCGCTCGATCCGCGCCGCTTCGATCTGCCGCACCATCTCTCGCGCGACCAATTGCGAAAGGAAGAACGGCCCCTTCAGATTCGTATCGAACACGACATCCCAACTCTCTTCGGTGGCTTCCAGCAAATCGCGCCGCCCTTGGGAAGTGATTCCCGCGTTGTTCACCAACAGATCGATGCGACCAAACTGTTGCAGGGCGGATTCGACCAGTTGCTGGCGATCTCCGGCGTCGGCCACGCTGGCTCGACAAGCCACCGCCTGACCGCCCGCAGCCTCGATTTCCCGCACCACTTCATCGGCGGCCGCCGCGCTGCTGGCGTAGTTCACGACGACCGCGTAGCCGTCCTTCGCCAATCGCGTCGCGATCGAGCGACCGATGCCGCGCGACGCACCGGTCACGATCGCCGTCGGCCTCGAACTCAGCGTCATAGCGGCTTTTTCCCTACGAACAAATAGTACGGCGTTCGCACCAGCGGCAAATAAGGCACCTTGGCGCGATGTTCCTCGAACACCTTGGGCTCGAAATGCCGATGCAGAAACGGCACATGATCGGGCGACGGAAACACGTTGTCATTGGCGAACCACATCGGCCAAAACGTTCGCGTCAGCCACCGATGGCGTTTTAGCCCATCCGCCGGATACTTTCGCGATACATAAAAATCAACGACGCCGATCAGCCCGCCAGGCCGCAACATGGCCAACGCATTTTCGATCGCGGCGAACCAGTCGGGGATCATCGTCAGCGAATACGAGAAGGTCACCACGTCGACCGGACCATCGGCCGGTTGATAGGTCGTCGCATCGGCCTCGACGCTGCGGACATTGGTCCAGCCGTTCGCGGCCACCCGTTGATCGACGCACTTCAGCAACGAGGGCGATAGATCGACGACTTCGACTTGCTTGAGCGTCGGCAGCCGCTCGCCGAAAAACTCGAGGTTCGCTCCCGTGCCGCCCCCCATGTCGACCCACATCGCGTTGGCCGGGGCGTCGATTGCGTTCCACAACTCTTGCCGGCCCTTCAGCAATCGGCGGCGAAAGTCGTCGTAAGCTTCGGCTTGCCCGCTGTAGAAACTCTCCATCCGAGCCGCGTGATCGCGGCCGCGAACGGGCTTGAGCGCCAAGTGGTAGAGCACTTTCAGGTCGGCCAGGAAGCCCATGACGCTCGCAATCTATCGAAAACGAAGATGGTGGAAGGGGCGAGAAGCCGAGGCCAGTCGAGCGATAAGTTCGCGATCGACGCCCGACGTGAAATGCTAGGCAGCGAAGTCCGCAATATAGAAACTGCCATACGTGTGAACTCGATCGCGTTCGTGCAGCTCGGCGGCCAAGTCCGGATTCAGCTTCAACAACTCGGGCAACGCCCTCAGTTTTCCGCCGTGATTGATTTCCACGCGGTCCAAGAAATCGGTGCGCAAACCGCCGCTGCGCCAGATCGCACGGGCCCCCGGCGCGGCTCGGTCGATGATCGCTTGCCATTCCGATTCCAGCAGCGGGAAAAAGCGATCCGAAAGCCAGTCCATGTGGTCCAACAACACGAATCGCGAAATTTGGCCGTCATGCTTTTCGAGAAACCCCTGCACGGAATCGGTGTGCGTGCTCACGCGGTCGGCCAAGCCATTCTTGAGCCGCTGGAAGTTTTCCTCGCGCAGATATTCGGGGCAGCAATCGCGGGTGTACGAACCGTTGATGTACACGCGCCAGAAGTAGTTGTCCGCAATCGGCAGCTTGGCAAACACGGCCTCGACACAGTCTTGCACGAATCGAACGATGCCGCCGTCGTATTGCTTTTCGACTTGTCGCCGCTGCGCCTTCGGCACGCCCACCAACGACAGCGTCGTGTCGCGGTTCATCGCAAATCGCAACGCCGACGTCCAGAACCGCTCCTTCAACTGCCCGTAGTAAATGCGCTGTTGCTCTTCCAACGTGGTGCAAGCCAACAGTTCGTCGATTTGCGGTCGCACTTTCGCGATTCGGTTGATGTAAACGTTGATCAACCTCGCAAACGCCCCCGATGTACCGCGAAAATAGAACGGTCGCCGCGGATGGTTGAAGAACTTGATCCAGTTGTCCCAATACGATTGGGCCCAAGTCGAAAGATGCGGACGCAGTTTCTGTTGATAGGTGCGAGCCGCGTTGGGCAAGTAGCCTTGGCCAAACATGCGGAAGAAGTCGTCGAACTCCAGATGCTTGATCCCAGCCAGTTTCAATTCCAGCAGCGAATTCTGCCGCGGATTCATATCGACCGCATGCACGTGATTGGGCCCGGTTAGGGCGTAATCCAACGCGTTGCAGCCGGCCGACGTGATCACCAGCACGTTGTCGCTGGGGCCCAGTTCCAACGCCACGCGATCCAAACGCGGGTCTTCCCAGCAGGTGTTGTAGACCAAATTATTGCCGTGGACGAACTTAAAGACTCGCCCACTCATCCAATCCAGCACGGCCATTGGCGACGCAAACTTTCCATTCGCAGTTTCAGGGAAGCCGGCCGGCCCTTTCGATCGCCGCAAGGTTCGCGTCGACCCGAAATATCCGCCAGCGGCAATCGAAAACGACGATTCTACCGTACCCCCGATGCCCCACAAGGCAGCCGTTTGGCCGTGCTTCTCGGCGATGTCGTCAGGCCAGCACTTCCTTCACAACGCGGCCCGCGATATCGGTCAACCGATAGTGACGCCCCTGAAACTTGAACGTCAATCGCGTGTGATCGATCCCCAGCAGATGCAACATCGTGGCGTGCAAATCATGCACATGCACCGGGTCGCGAACGATGTTGTAAGAGAAGTCGTCGGTCTCGCCGAACGTCGTTCCACGCCGCACTCCGCCGCCGGTCATCCAAACCGTGAAGCACCGCGGATGATGGTCGCGCCCATAGTCGTCGGCGGTCAGTTTACCTTGGCAGTAAACGGTGCGACCGAATTCGCCGCCCCATACGATCAGCGTGTCGTCGAGCAATCCGCGCTGCGCCAAGTCGGCCACGAGCGCCGCGGACGCTTGATCGGTGTCGCGGCACTGAACGGCGATCTTCTCGGGCAGCGTAAGATGCTGATCCCAACCGCGATGGAACAGTTGAATAAACCGCACGCCTCTTTCGGCCAGTCGCCGGGCCAACACGCAATTCGCCGCGAACGTCCCCGGCTTTTTCGCATCCGGCCCGTACATGTCCAGCACGTGTTCGGGTTCGTCCGACGTGTCGACCAACTCGGGCACGGAAGTTTGCATGCGAAAAGCCAATTCGTACTGAGCCACGCGGGCCGCGATTTCCGGATCGCCGCTTTCGGCCAACTTCATCTGGTTCAGTTCGGCGAGGTCGTCCAACATGCGCCGCCGCGTGTTGCTGGTCACTCCGGCCGGATTCGATAAGTACAACACCGGATCGCCCGTCGAGCGGAATTTGACTCCCTGATACTTCGACGGCAGAAAGCCGCTGCCCCACAGCCGGTCGTACAACGGTTGCCCGCCGCTGCCGGAAACCATCACGACGAAGGCCGGCAGATCCTGGTTCTCACTGCCTAAGCCATAGGCCAGCCAAGCTCCCATGCTGGGCCGCCCGGCTAAACCGAATCCTGTCTGAAAGAACGTAATCGCCGGATCATGGTTGATCGCTTCCGTGTGCATCGACCGAACGAAGCATAATTCGTCCGCGACCTTGGCCGTGTGCGGCAATAGCTCGCTGACCCAGGCGCCGGCGGCCCCGTGGCGTGCGAATTTGAATTTCGACGGTGCGATTGGAAAGCTCGCTTGCGAAGCGGTCATGCCTGTCAGCCGCTGGCCTTGCCGCACCGAATCCGGCAACTCGCTTCCCATCAGCCCCGCCAGCTTCGGCTTGTAATCAAACAAATCCATCTGCGACGGCGCGCCGGACTGAAACAGATAGATCACTCGGCGAGCTCGCGGCGCGCGAAGTGCGGACGGGAGGCTGATCCGTCGGCTGCGGACTCGGCCGATTGGCTATCCGAACCGATTAAGGAAGCCAGCGCGGCGACGCCTGGTCCTCCGGCCGCTTGCCCAAGGAAACCGCGTCTCGCAAGGTGACTCGTCCGCTCGATTCGTTCCGACATGTCTCTCATTCCTTGGTCAACGTCTCGTCCAAGTTCAGCAGCAGATTCATCATCATGGTGTCGGCGGCGATCCCCACGATATCCCGCTCGTTCGCGATCGCTTCGTCCGGCAACCGTGATTCGCCAGTGGCAAGGAGTTCACGAGCTTCATCAACATGCTCTTGGAAATACCGCACGTGGCGAGCGTGCCCGCGCACGAGCGCGTCGGTTTCGCTGGCGGAGGGCCAGCGAGCGGTGGCCATGCGAAATGCCGTTCGCATTCGTTCGTTCGCCTCATCGCGTCGCTCGGCCGGCAACTCACGTTGCACTCGCCACGCCATCTGTTTGGCCGCTTCGACAAACGCCACGTCGTTCAACAGATTCAACGCTTGCAGCGGCGTGTTCGTCCGCGAGCGGCGCACGGTGCAAGTTTCGCGGGCCGTGGCGTCGAACGTCAGCATCGTCGGCGAGGCGACCGTCCGTTTCCAATAGGTGTAAAGACTGCGGCGGTACAAGTCGCGGCCATGCGATTGGTTGTAGTCAGTCACCGTGGCGATTTCCTTCCACAACCCTTCCGGTTGATACGGTTTAACCGACGGCCCGCCGACTTGCGAATTCAACAGCCCGGCCAACGCCAAGGCTTGGTCACGAATCATCTCGGCCGACAAACGAAAACGCGGCCCACGCGCCAACAACCGGTTTTCCGGGTCGACTCGCAGCAATTCCGGCGTCGTTTGCGAATCGCGTTGATACGCGGCGCTGGTCACAATCAGACGATGCAACCGTTTCACGTCCCAGCCGCTTTCCGTGAACTCGACCGCCAGCCAATCCAGCAGCTCGGGATGACTCGGCGGTTCGCCCTGGACTCCGAAATCCTCGCTCGTCTTGACCAAGCCAACGCCGAAAAACATCTGCCAGTAGCGATTCACAATCACCCGAGCCGTGAGCGGGTGTCTCGCGTCGACCAGCCAACGAGCCAACGTCAATCGGTCCGGCGGACTCTGCTCGCGTTTGCCAACCGAATCTACAGGAATCTCGGTCAACGGCGGCAGGCAAGCGGGCACGCCGCGCCCGACGCTCTCGCCCGGTCGATCGTACTGCCCACGGATCAATACATGTGCCTCGCTTGGCTTCGGCAATTCCTGCATCACCATCACGGTCGGCAGCGACTCGACGAACTCCGCCCGCCGATGATTGAGTTGGGCGTATCGCTCATGGGCCGCTCGTACATCTTTCGCCGCCGCGTTGGCGATGTAATACGCCCGCAGCTTCGCCGTTTGTCGAACATCTCGATCCGAGGCGGCCGTTTGCACGAGCCGTTCGATCGAATCGGCGCACGCGATCACTCGCACTTCGTCCGCGGGCAGACAGCGGTTGTACACGCGGGCATCGTCGATCTGGCCGACGAAGTTGGCCGCGCCTCCGCCGATTCGCAGCGGCTGGTCGTTGTCGAACGATTGGTTCAACGCATCCAGCCGCACGTCGCACGGTTCCCGCTCGCCATCGACATAAATTGAAACGCCGTCAGCACGGCGCGAACCGTCATAGGTGAGCACCACGTGATGCCATTGATCAGGCGCGAGTTGCCGCCGTGTTTCGACGCGAATCGAATCGTCCAGCCAGCGCTTGACCAAATTCGCTTGAAGCCGTCCGTCTTGCAGATGCAAGCTGTAGCCATCGCCCTCTTCGACTGGCGTCATTCGCGAGATGATCGTGCCGCTCGGTTCTTCAGGGCGAATCCAAGCCGCGCAACTGAATTTGTCGAAGTACGTGAACCGTGCGATGTCGCCAACCACTTCGGCTGCGGCGCCGTCGAGCGACAGCGGTATCGTCGAAGCCGACTTCGGGTTCGGTCGAGCCGAACTCGCGTCATGCGATCAAACCATCGTCGATGGTCCAATCCGCCTCTAGCGTATGGCCGTGTCCGGCAGCAGCTTCGATTTTGACGACACCCGCAGCAGTTCGCGCTGGGCCGCTTCCCACGCCGCTGTTCGCGCTCGCTGTCGCCGTTCCGCTTCAAGGCGTGACTCGACGTTGTGTTCGCGATAAATCTTCGTCGAGCGTTGCTAAACGCTCACGCTGCTCGCCGTCGGAGCCAAGATATACGGGGCGAGTTGCCCTCCTTGATCGCGCGGCCGTGTTCCGGAATGTTGTTGAAGAACGCGTAGAGCTGATAAAACTCACGTTGCGAGATGGCGTCGTACTTGTGATCGTGGCACCGAGCCGCATTCGAGCGTCAGCCCCAACCACACGGCGCCGGTGGTCGTGACGCGATCGACCACATACTCGACGGCGTATTCTTCCGGGATGATACCGCCCTCGGCGTTACCGCGATGATTGCGATTGAAGCCGGTGGCGATCCGCTGTTCCAGCGTCGCGTTCGGCAGCAGATCGCCCGCCAATTGTTCGACGGTGAATCGGTCGAACGGCATGCCGGCATTCAGCGCTTCGATGACCCAATCCCGCCAGCCACATGTCACGCGGACCATCGTTTTGGTAACCGCTGGTGTCCGCGTAGCGAGCGGCGTCGAGCCAAGCGCGCCATGCGTTCGCCGTAAGCCTGCGATGCCAAGAGCGGTCAACGGCCCGCTCGTAAGCGTCCGGCGAGTCGTCCGCCAAAAAAGCGTCCAGTTCATCCAACGTTGGCGGCAAGCCGGTCAAATCGAGCGTCACACGCCGCAACCGAACGGATTTATCGGCCAAACGGGCTGGCTTCCATTGGGCCTCGACGAGTCGCGCATTGATAAACTGATCGATCGGATTCTCGGCAAGTTGATTGTGAATCGAACTTGGAACGGCCGATCGCTCCGGCGCAACAAAGGCCCAATGCGGCTGCCATTCAGCTCCGGCCTCGATCCAACCGCGAATCATCAACCGCTGCGCGTCGGTCAGCGTTCGCTCGAAATCGGGTGGCGGCATACGCAAATCGGCGTCGTCAGTACTGATGCGCCGCCACAGCTCACTCGCCCCGGAATCGCCGGGCACGATGATTGGGCCGCCTTCTCCGCGCGAAAAAAGTCCGTCGCGTGTGTCCAGTCGCAAGCCGCTCGATCGTTCCGCTTCGTCCGGCCCGTGACAGCGAAAGCAAAGATCCGAAAGGACCGGCAACACATCGCGATTGAATCGCGGCACCGGCGGTTCGTCGCCTCGCAAATTGATCGTTGGCCCGAAGGCGACAGCACCGAAAACCGCGGCCGCAAGGCAAACCGTCGCTCGGATTCGTCTCATCGTCCGTTGTGCTCCCGTCGCGCGTCTTCCGATGGCCTTTGCGCTGCCCCAGCCAGGCATCGAGGTCCGCCGGAGACTCGAAATGAAGAAGCGACTCGCCAAGCTCTTCGAGCTCTTCAAGCGATAGAGATTCGATCTGTTCGCGGTGGTCATCAACAGCCGGCCCGATTTGCCGATGGAGTTGCCGAACAACAAGTCGCTGCTCGCCAGACAATCGGAGTTCGATCCCCTGCTCAATTCCCTGCTCGATCCTTGCTTCATCCAACTGGTGACGATTTCCATGACTTGTTCCTGTTCGGGAGCGGCGATTTCGCTTAGCTGTTCGTCGAATTCGGTCTGCTGGTCCATTGTAAGCTCCAGATAAGAATCGACGAAACCGGAAATCAATTGCATGCGAGCCGGGTCCAATTGCAGCTTGGCGAGCATCCGCAGACAAGCCAGCTTCACTCGCGGGCGATCGTGCGGGTCGATTCGCATCTTGGCCATCAGAGCGGCCGCCACGGGGTTCGTGCGCTGCAGAAAATCGGCCCAACGCAATTCGTTCAACTGCACGGTGCGATATTGAAACTGCAACACATGAAGATCGGGGAAGGCGACATCGTAGGCGTTCGGCTGCGGTTGCCGTGGCGCATCGAAACTGAGCACGGCGATCGGGTAGACCGGCAAGTCGTGCAGCTCATGCAGCCTCGCAAAGTAGTTGAACATCCGCCGCGGAAAGTTAGCGACCGGCTGAGCTTGCGTCTCGACATGGATCAGGAAACACAGCTCCTGTCCGCGAAACCGAGCCTTCGCCACCAAATCCACCTCGTGCCGATCGCCTTGCGTCACGTCGGTGAACAGTTCCTTATCCAGAAACGTGACCGAATCCCGATCCAGGTAGATCAACAAGTCGGGAAAGAACAGCTCGATGAAGTCAACGAAGAACGTCCGCAGCAACTCTTTGAACAGCCGATCGTGATCCATGCCATCACCGTTGGTTGAAGAAACGAAACAACCATGATTCGCCAGTTCAAAGACCGGCGACGGTGATTATGTCAAATTCGCGACGAGCTTGCCGTCAAATCGAGCGTCACACTTTTGTCCAGTCCCGACGTTGCCGCGAACTTGGAATGTTCATTTTGCGGCGGTACTTGGTAATTGTGCGGCGAGCGACGTTCAGACCGTGCTTTTTCAGCTCGTTCACCAATTCGTCATCACTGTAGGGACTTGCCTTGTTCTCCGCGTCGATCACTTCCTGCAATTTCAAGCGAACCACGTCCCACGCCACATCCTCGCCATCTTCGCTGCGAGTGCCGCCCACAAAGAAACGCTTCAACGGAAAGATACCCCGTGGCGTGTCAATCCATTTGTCGTCGACCGCCCGGCTGACGGTTGTCACATGCACGCCGACTTCGTCCGCGATCTGTTGCATCTTCAGAGGCTCGATGTACTCCGGCCCATTGTCCAAAAAGCTGCGTTGGTAATTGACGATCGCTTGAGCCACGCGCGTTAGCGTATTTCGCCGCTGCTCGATCGATTCGATCAACCATTGTGCGGCGTTGATCTTTCGCTTGATAAATTCACGTTCCTCGGGCGTGGCCAACCCTGATTGCAGCCGCCGTCGGTAGTATTCGCTAATTCGTAGAGTCGGTGTGCGATCGTCGTCCAACACTACGCGATACTCGCCGTGGTCATTTTGCTCGACCCGCACGTCAGGCGTGACATTGGGAACGAAAGTCTCGGCAAACGCGAAGCCGGGCTTTGGGTTCAGCTTCAACAGATGCAGCCGCGTCTCTTGAATCGTTTCGATCGAGTAACCCGTTTTGCGTTGAATGAGCGGCAAGCGGTTCTCGGCCAAATCCTCTAAATGGCTCTCGATCAGCGTCTTCATCTCCTCGTGGAATTCCATGTCAGGCGTCAGTTGCAGCAGCAAACATTCGCGCAGATCACGGGCGGCGATGCCCGCCGGCTCCAGCGACTGAATGACATGCAAAGCCTCGTGAGCCACATTCACTTGCTCGGGCGAAGCATCCGGCGGAACAAGATCCATTAAACTCATCTTAAAGTAACCGCCGTCGCGAGCATCCAAGCTGGAAATGATCCGCTCGGCCATTTTTTCGACGTCTGGTTCCAAATCCAATTCGCCGAGTTGATGCATAAGGAAATCATTCAGCGACTCGGGACGCGACGCTGCGTTCGCCATCAAATCGTGTTGGCGATCCATATCATCTTGAATACGGTTCGCCGAGCGACGAAATGAGTCGTCGAACGTACTCGGCATGTCGCCGTCCATGTTCAGCAGACGCTCGAAATCATCCGCGCCGTCCTTGCCGTCGACCACCAATTCCTTTTCGACGTCGCTAGGGGCATCGGGGTTGTCACGTTCGTCCGATTCCTCGGGCAACGTGGGGTCGACCTCTTGGACCTCCAGCAATGGGTTTTCATTCATTTCCTGTTCGATGCGTTCCTGCAAAGCCATGATCGGCAATTGCAGAATCTCCATCGATTGGATCATTCGCGGCGCCAGTTTCTGCACCTGAACTTGCCGCGCTTCCATTCCTAGTGATAGTCGCATGACGTCTGCCTATGAGATTGCGAATCGTCGGTTATTGATAAATCTACTTCGTGTTTGCTATTAAAACTTCTGCCGGAGATTCAAGGCGTCCGCCAAGATCTCTTTGTTAGTAAATTCCAGGATGCTGCCGGTTGTAATGCCACGGGCCAATCGTGTGATTTGTATGGGATATTCGGACAGCATGTTGGAGATATACAAGGCCGTGCCGTCGCCCTCAACGGTGGGATTTGTCGCCATAATCAATTCGCGGAACTCACCGGTGCGGACGCGTTCGATCAATGGTTCGATGGTCAACTGGTCCGGGCCAATGCCTTCCAGCGGCGCCACGCGACCCAGCAGCACGTGATATAACCCCCGGAACACGCCCGCCTGTTCGAGCTGCATCAAATCTCGCGGTTGTTCGACCACGCACAACAGCGATCGATCTCGTTTGGGATCACGGCAGATTCGGCACAGCTCGCTTTCCGACAAATTGAAACAACTGGCACAGTAACGGACGTTTTCTCGCACATTGCGAATCGCATCGGCCAACGCCAACGCTTCGGCTTTGTTCACTCGCAAAATGTGATAAGCCAAGCGTTCGGCCGATTTGCGGCCGATGCCAGGCAGCTTGCCAAGTGAATCGATCAAGGTGGAAACGGACTGCGTCAGCTCGGCCATGGATCAGGTCTTGTCTTCTTTGGTCGAGCTCTCGTCCGAGAACATGTCCTTCAACATTTGCGACTTGGCTTCGTCCATGCCAGGGAAATCCAGACCGCTTGTCATCGTCTGGATGGCGTCCATGCGGGTTTCGGCCACCCTGGCTTGAGCCGAACTCAGCGCGGCGACCAACAGTTCCTCCATCATCTCGCGGTCTTTTCGCTCCACCAAGGAATCCGCCAGCGTTATCCGCTGGACTTCGCCCATGCCGTTCACTTCCACTTCGACCAAACCGCCGCCGGCCGTTCCGGTCAGCCGCTTCGCACGCAATTCGTCCTTCGCGGCCTGCATTTTGCCCAGCATGGCCGGGCCTGCCGCATCAGCGAGGCGATATCTCCGAGTCCCTTGAACATGGCTTACCTAACTTGGATGGTGTTGTTCACGATTGGTCAACTCAATACTCGCTCACTTAGAAGCGGAGTCTCCCGGTCGCAGCACACCGTCGCGCCCGCCGGGTTATGCAAATCGCGGACCGATGCCAAAAAGCCATCGGATTTCCGACTGTTGCGGCAATCACTACTGGCAGGCTGTTCAACCGCGCGGCGGATCAATCCGCGTGATTTCGCAATCAAACAGCGTCTTCGCGTCCTGGATCAATCGGTGTTGTTCCACGTCGCGTTGTAGCTGCCGCAGGTTGACCGGTGGTCGAGCGGTTGGAGCCGGCGCTGACTTGGCCGCTTCCAATTCAAACTCAACCCGCACCGGTTGACCGGCCAGTTGAGAAAGCGTTCGCTCGACGACGCTCTTGCGGTCCGAGCGTTCGCATTTCTCTTTGAGGAGAGTATAGCCGGCGGGAAAGAATGCGACTATGCGATTTGGCGCAGGAGTTGCAAAGCGAACGACTTGTCGCAGGTCGTCCGCCGTCAGATCTTCCATCCTGTCAATCATTTGCGTCCACAGGTCGCCGACAGAATGAGTGGAAATTTCTCGTTTGGGCGGGGCTGTTTGGGGAGTTTCCGGGGCTTCGACACCTAGGTCAGTCGTTTTTTTTTGAGCGGTGTTCGCCGATTCGGGCGGCAGTGTGTCGCGCGAAGCAGAGGGCGGAGACGATGAAATCGCCGCCCCGGAACTGGCTTGAGGCCGCGACGACGCAGTCGGACCACCGATCGCCACCCCCTTCTCGACGGCGGCGATCAATCCGGCCAATTGATCCAAGTTTTCCAGCCGGCAAATCCGCACCAATGCCATCTCGACCAACGTTCGCGACTGGGTGCTTTGCCTCATCCGCACTAACGTTTGGTCCAGGACCTGCGCCGCCGCCATCAACGTCTCCAAGCCGAATCGCTCGGCGGCTGCTCGCAACGCGTCGTAGTCCTGCGGCGAATTGTGCAGCAGCAAATGGCGATCACAGCCAACCAGCGCCGCCATAAGATCGCGAAAATAGCCGAGCAATTGTTCGGCGAGTTGGCCCACATCCACGCCTTCTTGCACGGCGGCATCCAGCTCGCGAAGTGCGGCCGCGGCGTCGCGTTGAATCAGGTGCGTGCTCAAATCCGTGAGTCGCCCTGAGCGCGCGGTACCGAGCATCGAATGGACATCGTCAACCGTGATTTTGTCGCCGCAGAACGACAGCAACTGCTCCAACAGCGATTGGCTGTCGCGCATCGAACCGCCGGCCCGTCGAGCCAGCATCTGCAGCGCCTCGTCCTCGGCCTGCACGTTTTCGTGGTCAACGATGTAACGCAGTCGTCCCACGATCGAATCGGTTTGCACCGGAGCGAAATCGAACCGCTGACAACGCGACAGCACGGTGATCGGAATTTTTTCCGGGTCGGTCGTGCAAAAGATGAACTTCACGTGCTCGGGCGGTTCCTCCAGCGTTTTCAACAAGGCGTTGAACGCGGCGGTCGTAAGCATGTGAACTTCGTCGATGATGTAGATCTTGAATCGAGCTCGACTGGGCCGAATGTTGACGTTCGAGCGAAGCTGCCGAATCTCGTCGATGCCGCGGTTGCTCGCGCCGTCGATTTCCAGCACATCCACATCTTCGCCGGCGTCGATGCTGCGGGCGATATCCGAATCCGGCGAGGGCGCGTCGGTCGGTCCCCCTGGATCATTCAATGCCTTGGCAAATATCCGAGCGGTCGACGTCTTGCCGACTCCGCGGGCGCCGGTAAACAAATAGGCATGGCCGACGCGGTTCGTTTTGATCGCGTTTCGCAACGCTTGGGCCACATGCTCTTGCCCAACTAATTCGCCGAACAACTTCGGGCGATAACGCCGAGCGACAACGACATACTCGCCGCCACGGGCGGAGGCTTCTCCGGGGGCGTCCGGCGATAGAGCGGAGAATTCGTCGGCGGAAGACACGAGACGCGTCGCGGCCGCTGCCGCGCCTGGGACGGGAGATGGGATCGCTGCGTCGCTTGAACAAATTCGCAGCGGCTGTCGATAAGCGGCCCTCGCACAAGAGTACGGCGCTTATGGCTGCTCCGGTTAAGGCCTGACCAGGTTCACGTTTCCCCCTTGCGAGGGCCACTTGTCGACAGAGAGCTGCGTTCCCTGAAGACACTAAGTTGTAGGCGCTGCCGCGCTCGCCGTCAAAGGGACGCGCCGCCCGCTTAATCGTTTTTGACGGCTCGATCGAAGTTCGACCGCGCGGTTGATGACGCTCGCAACAACAAAACCATTCGGGCGCGTTGCACCTGATACAGCGACAAAAATCGAATGACGCGACCGGCTGGCGTGCCCGGTTCGATAACGGTTGGTGAGTCTCGACGGTTTCGCCGAGCGGTCCGGTTTCCGGTATCGCCAACATTCGGCAACAAACCAGCCCCGCCCACTTCGGACGTCGGCGGTCGCACGAGACGCTTCGGTTGGCGACCGCCGCGCATTCCGCGGTTGGTCCGCTGCCGGTCACGGAGGAAAGGCTTCTGTCACAACGGCCTGCGACTCGCGCAGCCCCGGAACGGAATCGAGATGGTGACGATCTTGAGCAAACACGCTACTCGACTTATGCCGTTTGGACGCGGCCTGATCGTTGCGGCACTTGTCGCGCTCACTGCGACGCACGCCTTCGCCGCTCCGCCCACGGTTGCCGAGCGTCCGCATCCGTACGATCTGGACTGGCCGGAGATCTACATCCTGCTGAACAACAAGTGTGTGAAGTGCCACAACGCACGCGATGAAGAGCGGACCGACTTGTCCAGCTACGAAGCGATGATTGCGGCCGACATGGACGGCGAACGCTTGGTTGTTCCTGGGCAACCGGATAAGTCGCTGTTGTGGGAGTACGTGGCTTGGAACGCCTTGGCCCAAGCAAATTCCGACTTGCCCGACGAGCCGCAGATGCCCGAAGACCGGCACGAGTGGCTGACGAACGGCCAGATGGAAACGTTGCATCGGTGGATCTCCAACGGTGCGCTCGAATACAAACTGCCGAATACCTGCGACGTGCGACCACTGATGGAGATGGATTTCCCATCAGCAAAACAATGTGCCGCTTGCCATCCGAGGCAATACGAACAGTGGTCGCGCTCCATGCACGCTTACGCGCAGCACAGCCCCGTCTTCGAGGCGTTCAACCTAACACTTGTCGAACGAACGGCCGGCACGATCGGCACATTCTGCACACGCTGCCACACGAATATCGGCACATCGTTGGGCGAGAACGAGTCGGTTCGTAATGTTCACCGCTCGCGGATTTCGATGGAAGGCGTCACCTGCGTCACTTGCCACCGTCGTGCTTACGGCCACTACAAATCCAGCAGCCGAGTCGCGATCGAACCGGGGGGCGTGAACGACGCTTGCATCTTCGGCCCGTTTGAAAACCCCGTTTCCGAACAAGCGGGTTCCCATCCGTCCAAACCTTCGTCTTACATTCGCACTTCGCAGTTCTGCGGCGAGTGCCATGACGTGACCAATCCTGAAGGCATACGCCTGGAAGAAGCGTTCAGCGAGTGGCATAACAGTCCGGCGGCGAAAAATGGCATAACGTGCCACCACTGCCACATGGGCCCAGTGCAAGGCCTGCCTATACCCGAGGATCACCGACCGCTCGGACCCGCCGCGGTTGTTCCCGGAATCCCCGAAGATCAGATGCCGCTGCGCCGGCTGTCGGATCACACGTTTGCCGGCCCGGATTATTCGCTGCTGCCGGATACCGAGTTTCCACTAAAGCTCGATTGGATGTACGAAGTCGATTACCGCGACCCTTCGAAACTGACGCCGTACCAGCAACGCACGCTGCTCGAACTGCGCCGCTCGAATCGCGAAAGCAACGCGATCTACAACGCCAAGCGTTACGAACTGCTGCGAAACGGAGCTCGCATTAAGGTCACGCATCCCTCCGCCGCGCGTCCCGGCGATCCATTGCCGGTGCGAGTTGATGTGGTTAGCACCACGGCCGGACACAGCTTTCCGACCGGCTTCACCGCCGAACGCCAATTGTGGATTTCGGTCGAACTGCGTGATCCCAGCGGCAAAGTGGTCTTCGCTTCTGGCGACCTCGATCACAATGCCGACCTGCGCGACGATCACAGCCACGAAGTGCTGGCCGGCAAGATTCCTCGCGATCGCTATCTGATGAACTTCCAAAACAAATTCACGGCGCTCACAAACAAAGGGACCGACCGAACCGTGGTTTTGTCAGTCAATCGTCATCTGGCGCCGCTCAGCGTATTGCGTCCGGCGAATGGCATCTCCGCTTCATTTGGGCGACCGGCCGGCTTCCGAATCGCCAAAGCAAGCCTTCCGCCACTCAAGACGATCGGCCGCGAATACCCGATTCGCGCCGGCGAGTGCCTGGGGCCTCAGAACTTGCATGTACGTCTAAACTTCCGTCACCTGCCGCCAACGCTGCTGGACCACATCGGTGTTCCCCATTTAAAGCACCTGTTGGAAGTTGTCGTGATTGATGAATACCAATGCGTGGTTCACATCGGACCGTAATGGGAACAGGAACTAAGGTGAATCGCGGGCGTATACTACCGTGGATCGGTGCAATGGCTGTCGCCACAATGGCGGCCAGTAGCGCGCTGGCGCAAGTCGGGGCGGGGGCTTTCGCCGAGCCAATGCAACTCGGACCGTCGCGTTTGCCGCCGGTAACCTCCAGCCGCAGAATGGGCCCCAGTGTCCTTCGGCCTGATTCTACTAATTCATCATTTGCGAAATCGGCTAGTAATGATCCACCGTCAAACAACTCGACGATGGCCATCCCCAGACCAGCCTTTCGCTCGGCTTCCATGTTGAATGCTTCGGACATCGCATCGAATTTGTTAGGTGACGATGGCCCGGCAGAAGAGCTTCCGATCGCGCCAGCCCGGCCCAATGAAGAACTGCCCACGCAAGCGGGTGGCGACTTCCCTCGCTTGCCGCCGGACCCTTATGCCGATCAATACGATCCCCTTCCATCCCTCGGTGAAGAACTATGGTATCACGGCGGATCGTATCTATATCAACCTGAAGGCGATCGTTTGAATTGGCCCAGCCACGAAGAAGCTCATTACGAACTCCTGCGGCTGCCGGAAGATTGGCAGAAGCCCCGACCCGTGGAATTGTTTACCGAGTTTCTCGGCGCTGACCCGGTGATTGTGAATCCGCGACTTAAGTGGCCGGGGCCGGGAGGATATGTCTGGGAACCGGCATTCGTCGGCTATGGGAGCTACGACCTGTTTGGCTTCGCTTTCGAACAGAACAAACAGCGTCGCGATGGCATCGGACACCAGTTAATACTCGACTTGGATTTGCGTTTAACCGGCACCGAGCGATTTCACGTTCAATATCGGCCACTCGGCAAAGGTGGCACGGGCGGTTCCTACTATGAGTTCAGCGACCCTGACGGCTATGTGAACAATGCCACGGCCACGCCGGATCGCTACTGGTTCGAGTTTGAATTGCACAGCGTCTTGGGCGCGTATGTCGATCCCTTCGCGGCACTTGATTTTCATACGACGATCGGCAAAGTGCCGTTGGCTTTTCATAATACCCTGCTAATGAACGACGAAGTGGTGGGCGTGATTGTGAACAAGAACACAATCTATGCTGGCCAGTTAAGCAATCTTAATATCCAAATGTTCTATTGCTTTGCGGATGTCGACGCGTATGCGAACGCCAATGCGGATCTAGTCGGTATTCACGCCCAATTCGATCACCGGTTGGCGTTTCACGAAGCCACTTACGCGTTCGTTCAGCACGACTTCGATAGCGACCGGGATAGCCACTTCCTCGCCCTCAGCCGAACGCAATTCTTCGGCCCGTTGTCGTTGGCGGGACGGGCATTGTTCAAGGTGGGTGACCGCGGTGGGCGCGGTAGCGGGCAATTGTTTGTGTTAGAAAGCAACTACACGCGCACGTTTGACCACGAACCGTGCGGAGTCAGCCACGGCGTGTTTTACGCGAATGCCTTCGCGGCCACGAGCGGCTGGAACGCGATCGCCGGAAACAATTTCAATCGCCTCACGACGGCCTTCGAAGTGAACCCGCTCGTACGGTTATCGGCTGGCATCGGCGTGGCGGATACATACGGCGTGGCCGCCGGAGTTCAGCTTTTCCGGCATCACGAGGACGAGTCGCTGATCCCGGAGATCGCCTACGAATCGCCCGACGGAGCCTCGGTATTCGGCCTCGGACTGCGGTACCTTCGCAAGACCGGGCCGCGTTCGTTTATCGAGGTCAAGGCGTCTACAACGAGTCCAACGACTCGCGATTTGACCGCGAAGGAATCTTTACGGCTTATCACATCATCTTTGAGCCACACGTCTCTTTCGAGATTCCGCAACGCTAGATGACGAGCGATGATGGGAGCCAGCGAGATAAGCTACGCTTCCGCCGGCTTGTTCACGAATTTGGCGGCGAACTCGCACAAGCAGCAGGCCCTGCACGATTCCGATCGTGAGAATGCCCACCAGAAACATGGCGATCGACGTATGGTGTTCGGGCAGCTTGTCGGGTCGGCGCAGCAGGGCGTCGAACAGCAATACAAAGTAACCAACGACACTCAGTCCGGTCACAAGCCACACCAGCCGGACTCGAAATCGCAATGCCGCCCCGGCTGTGAGAACGAAGTAGCCCATCACATAGGCGCTGCTGGGGCCGTTAAATCTCAATAGGAACAAAGTGAGAATCAACACGTCGGTCGCGGCCCAGGCATATAACACTTGGCGATTCCACCGATTCACCCCCAGTAGCCTTTGGTAGCCCCAGGCGGCGAGGCTCCATCCTAATACCGTGGTTGTAACGGTCATGCTTTCGCCACTACCGGCCGCGACTTCGCGCGTCAAATATAGCCGCATTAAGTGGTACAAATAAAAGCAACTCATGGCGACCCAGGTAGTGGCCAAAGCCGGGCGTTGCCGAGCCCATTGTCCAACCCGATCCCAGAGAGCCAGCGGCCGAGCCAAAATTCGTTCCCCGTGGAGAAAGCGGCGCAAATCGTCCGCCAACTCGCTGGCATTCGGATAACGCTGATATGGCGACTTATTAAGGCACTTGATGCAAATGGTTTCCAAGTCGCGCGGAATTTCGGGACGATGTTGTCGTGGCGACGGGGCCGGCTCTTCTTGGACCAATTCGATCGCTTCCGCGTAGCTGACGGCATCAAAGGGTGGTCGCCCACACAACGATTCGTACAAGACGGCGCCTAATGCGTACACATCGGTCGCGGGAGTGCAGTCGGACGATTTGCCCGCGGCTTGTTCGGGCGCCATATAGCCCGGCGTTCCCAACACTTGTCCATCCATCGTTAATTGGTCGAGGTCATCACAGCGTTTGGCAAGTCCGAAATCGGTGACTCGTGGATTTCCCTCCGAGTCGATAAGAATATTGCCGGGCTTCAGATCGCGATGCACAATCTGGTGCTGATGCGCGCATCCCACGGCCTCGGCGACCGTGAGTATCAACTCGGCGGATTCTAGGGGCGGCAACGGACCAGCCTTTAAGCGGTCGGCCAAACTCATACCGTCCACGTAGCTCATCACATAGTAGTAGGCGTTCTCATGCGCGTTCACTTCGTGGATCGGCACGATGCCGCTTGATCGAGCGCGCAGCAACGCGGCTTCGAGTTGAAAGCGGCCGGACCGCTTCAGGGAACGCAAAACTGCCCGCCTAAAATCATTTTGATGGCGACCGTGCGATGCAGTCGTTCGTCGACTGCCTTGTAGACAACGCCCATACCACCGCGAGCGATCTCGGCGACCAGACGATAGACACCCAATCGTTTCCCAATCCGCGAGTTCGATTCGCGCGACGCAGCTTCGCCTGCCGATTCGATGTCGATCGCGGCTTCTTTCATGACGCGACGAATCCGACCGCCAGGCGATCGTGAGGTCGGTGTTCGCCGGTATCTCATTCTTGTAGGACTTGGAATTCGAGTTGGCCTTCTTCTGAATCCCGCGCCGGCCGAAATCCACGCCTCCTCAATCACATCCAGACAATCGGGAAAACGTCGTTCGTAGTCCTGTCGAGTCAGAAACGCTCGCCCAGCGTCGCGCGGCAGAATCTCCGAACGCAGCAACTCGGACGTTAACCGCTCGCGCAACGGTTCGACGATGCTGGCCACGCACGCTTCGATATCGGGACGCTGGCCCGTTTGCCATTGCGATTCGAATTCGTCGCAAATCCGATCGACCAACGCGGCCGCGTCGTCTTCGTGAGGCGAGAGTTCGGAATCCGACATGGATGATGACTCGTGGAAGCGGGACGTTACGGTCAGTGCGACGGTTCAGCTCGCGGCGCGAAATCCTCGCGATAGGCCGCGTCGATCGCGTTCAGTGCTTCCCCGATACTGGCGCGAAACACTACGTCGGCCGCGGCGTCCAAGGGCGTCGGATCGCGGTTGATGATGACCAGTCGAGCGCCCGCGCGTTCGGCCATTTGTGGAATCGCAGCGGCTGGATACACAACCAGCGACGAGCCGATCGCGAACATCAAGTCGGTTTCGCTAGCCCAGCGTTCCGCAGTGCCGAGCACGCGCGGATCGAGCTGCTGGCCGAACGAAATTGTCGCATGTTTCAGACGGTCGCGGCCGCAGTGCGGACATCGAGGCACGCGATCCTCGGTCAAGAATAGTGCAACCATCGCGTCCGCCTCGAAACGCGCTTCGCAGTCGAGACAACCGATCTGGCGCGCCGTTCCGTGAAGCTCCAAGATTTGCTGGCTGCCAGCCAGTTGATGCAAGCCATCGATGTTTTGCGTGATGACGCCGATCAATCGCCCGGCGCGTTCCCATTCGGCCAAAACGCGATGGCCAGCGTTGGGTTGGCTGTTCGCAAAGTCGCGATGCGCGGCGGACTTTTGCCGCCAATATTCATATCGAGCGTCGGCGCTGGCCATGAATTCGTCGAAGTAAACCGGCCGCGATTGGACCAGATTCCGCCGGGCGAACGAAAATCAGGGATGCCGCTTTCGGTGCTGATCCCGGCGCCGGTAAACGCGACGGCACGCTGGGCATCCGCGAGCCACCGGGCCACTTGCTGTTCATTGGTCATGAGTGTCGAATCTCCGCTCTACCAAACGCGGGCCAACCGGTTGCTGTCCGCCAAGCCGCCGATTGTACCTCAGCGAAGGCTCGAATTATGATCGCACCTTCCTTTCCGCAATTTGGACGAGAACATCACGATGAGAGCACATCACACAATGCGAACACAGGACATTTTGCGAACACAGTCGGGGCGGGCGGCTCGGCGTCGGACACATTCCCGAGCGTTTCAATTCGGCGCCTTGGCTGCCTGGATGCTCGGCGGCGCATGCCTGCTGTCGACTCCCGCCGGCTTGTTGGCCGATGGACCGGGCGACAACATTCCCGCCAATGTGCGGCGGATTCCGAAATTGGGAATCGAAGTGCCGGAAGCGATTCGCCAGGACATGCAACAGCGATTGGACCAACTGGCGGCGGCCATCGCGGGGTTGGAAAAATCGAATCAGCCACGCGTGGCGGAACTGCTGCCCGACGTGCGAATCTTCTGGCAAGCGGTTCACGATGCCTTGCATTATCAGGAGTTTTTTGCCGAGCGAGAGATCGAGGCCGCGCGGCGTTTGCTGGACGAAGGGCAGTTGCGGGCGAAGCAACTAGCCAGCGGCGAGGCTCCGTGGACCACGGCGACGGGGTTGGTCGTGCGGGGCTACGTTTCGCGGATTGATGGCAGCGTGCAACCCTACGGCTTGGTGATTCCCGCCAGCTACCGAACCGAGTCGGCGGATCCGTTTCGGCTCGATCTATGGTTTCACGGACGTGGCGAAACGCTGAGCGAGGTGAACTTCCTGGACCAACGCGGCAAGCAGGTCGGCGTCTTCGCGCCGAGCAATGGAATCGTCCTGCACCCTTATGGACGTTACTCGAACGCCAATAAATTCGCTGGCGAGATCGACGTGCTCGAAGCGATCGACTCGGTCAAGCAACGGTATCGCATCGACCCGGATCGGATTGTCGCCCGAGGTTTCTCGATGGGCGGAGCGAGCGCTTGGCATCTGGCCGTGCATTATCCGGGACGCTGGGCGGCGGCGAATCCGGGAGCCGGTTTTTCCGAGACGCCGGATTTCCTCCGGACGTTTCAGCAAGAGGAGCTGAATCCGACGTGGTGGGAACGCAAGCTCTGGCATTGGTATGACTGCACGGACTGGGCCGGCAATCTGTTCCATTGTCCAACGGTGGCTTACTCGGGCGAGCTGGATCGCCAGAAGCAAGCGGCCGATATCATGGCGGTTGCGGCGGCTCGCGAAGGTCTCGAATTGGTGCATGTGGTCGGCCCCGAGACGGCGCACAAATATCATCCCGACGCCGCTCGCGATGTCGAAAGCCGCATCACGGAACTGGCGCGGCTGGGGCGAGAACGCGTCCCGCCAGTGATTGACTTCAAGACATACACGTTGCGATACAACAAAGTGCGGTGGTTGACGATCGACGGTTTGGGCGAGCATTGGGAGCCCGCGCGGGTGTCGGGTCGATTGCACGACGGCCGAATCTCACTGACAACCGAGAACGTGACAGCGCTGACCATCGAGTTTGAGCCGGGCGAGTGTCCGTTTCGGCGCACGCCTGAGATAGAAATCGAATCAATCGTCAACGGTGTCCGGTCGAAGCACGTTATCTCGGAGCTACCGGCTGATGTCGTGTCGGCAGGAGGCGGCTTGCGCAGCGATCGTAGCGCTCGCTGGACGTTAGCGCTCGTCGGCGATCAATGGCAATTTGGCTCGATGCCGACGAGTGAACTGCGAAAGCGGCACGGGCTGCAAGGTCCGATCGACGATGCATTCATGGACTCGTTTGTTTTCGTGCGGCCGACCGGAAAGTGTGCCAGCCAGATGGTGGACGACTGGACTCAGGCGGAAATGCAACGCGCGATCGAACATTGGCGACGCCATTTTCGCGGTCATCCACGCGTGAAAGACGATCGCGACGTGACGGATGAGGATATTGCCACTATGAACTTGGTGCTGTGGGGTGATGCCGCGGCGAATCAGGTTTTGGCCAAGATTGCCGAGCGGCTGCCGATTCGTTCGAGCGGCGACTCGCTTAGCGTCGGCACGCAATCATTCGGCTCCGAACATCACGTGCCGATTTTGGTGTACCCGAACCCGCTCAATCCGGAACGCTACGTGGTGTTGAACAGCTCGTTCACTTTCCGCGAATTCGCGTACTTGAACAACGCACGGCAAGTGGCGAAGCTGCCGGACTGGGCGGTGATCGATGTTCGCACACCGCCCAATTCGTTGTGGCCGGGTAAGGTCGTGGCCGCTGACTTTTTTGACGAGCGGTGGCAATTGAAGCCATTTCGAGCCGCGAAGCCGTAGCGTCTTTTGGGGCTTGTCATCGCCGGCGACACCAGGCTTTTCGCACGTGTAACGATCGCAGTCGGTTTCCGCTGTTTAAGACGGAACCTTTCGCTGGTATATTGATCGCCGCGAAAGATTGACGATCTGCAAACGGAGGAACCGACGTGGCTCAAGAACAAACTCGCGAACGCTGGGGATCGCGCATCGGCGTGATTTTGGCCGTGGCCGGCTCGGCGGTCGGGCTCGGTAATTTTCTACGATTTCCCGGCAACGCGGCTCAGAACGGTGGCGGCGCATTCATGCTGCCGTACTTCATCTCGCTGCTGGTGCTGGGCATCCCGCTCTGCTGGGCCGAATGGACGATGGGCCGCTATGGCGGCCTGCGTGGCTTTAATTCGGCGCCGGGGATTTTCAGCGTGCTGTGGCGCAATCGCGCCTCGAAGTACTTTGCCACGCTGGCGCTGCTAATTCCGCTCGTGATTTACATGTATTACGTCTTAATCGAAGCTTGGTGTTTGGGTTACGCCCTGAAATATCTGACCGGCGACCTCATGATGGGGCGCGACCCAGACGCCTATGGCAACTACTTGAACAACTATGTGGGAGCGGATGCCGACGGCGCTTTGTTTTCCGGCAGCAACCCCTCGTTCTTATTGATATTGGTTGTGGCCTTTGTGTTGAACTTCACGTTGATTTATCGCGGAGTCACCAAGGGGATCGAGATGTTCTGCCGCGTTGCCATGCCATTGATGGCCTTGCTGGCGATCATTGTGTTGGTTCGCGTGCTAACGCTGGGCGCTCCGATCGACCCGGATCAGAACGTCGTCACCGGACTCGGCTTTATGTGGAATCCGCGTTCCGACCGACTGTGGGATCCGCAAACCTGGTTGGCCGCGTCGGGCCAGATTTTCTTTAGTCTGTCCGTGGGATTCGGCGTCATCATTAACTATGCCAGCTATCTGAGCGAAAAAGATGACGTGGTGCTGAGCGGCCTTACGTCGAGCAGCATGAATGAGTTTTTTGAAGTCTGTCTGGGAGGTTTGATCACCTTGCCAGCGGCCTTTATTTTTCTCGGTCCTCAAGTAGCAAACTTCACGGGCAGTTCCTTTGCCGTGGGGTTCGTCGCCCTGCCCAATGTTTTCGCTTCGATGCCCGGTGGGCAAATCTTTGGATTCCTGTGGTTCTTCATGCTGTTTATCGCCGCCATTACCAGCAGCGTATCGATGTTGCAACCGGTGATCGCCTTTTTCGAGGAAGGCTTCGGGCTGAAACGCCACGCGTCGGTAACGATTCTGGGGTTGATTGTGGCCATGGGTTGCGGTTTCGTGGCCTATTTCTCAAAAGGGACGGTCGCGCTCGACACGATGGACTTCTGGGTCGGCACGTTCTTTATTTTCATCTTGGGCTTGTTCCAAGCCATCATGTACGGCTGGGTGTTGGGGATCGAGCGTGGGGAAACAGAGGCGCATCGTGGCGCCAATGTGCGGATTCCGCGATTCGTACAGTATGTGCTTAAGTATGTGACGCCGCTGTATCTGGGCATCATCGCCGTGCTATTCGCGATTAACAATTTGCCGAGCAAGGACTCGGAAGTCGCCAAGCTGCCTTCCTCGGCCCATGCGATGTTGGCCGAGGGCCCGATTGGCTCCACGTTGGTCGACGTAATGAAGAACAATGAGATCAACTTTCCCGCAGCGGGTACGATCGTGGATCAGGGGGCTGGAGCGTGGCACGTGCTGGGGGAAAATGGATCACTGCTATACAAAATCAAGGACGAGACGCTCTATCAACATTCCGCGGGGCAAATTGAGAAAGTGCTAAGCAACCCGGTCGCCGTGAGTTCGATGTTGTTTGTGTTCGTGGTTCTAGGGTTCCTAATGGTGATGGTGCATATTGCCGGTCGCCGTTGGGAGGCCGAAGGACGATTGAGTTACGGCCCCGAGTCACCAACGAATTAGGGAGATCATCATGGATCCAGCATCCTATGCACCGACGCCCGCTGGCTGGACGATTATGGTTGTTTCCATCACGATGGTAATCGCCCTGGTTTCGTATTGCACAGTGCGCGTGCTCACGCTGCCACCGGTCGAGATGGACGATATTAAGGGACCGTTGGAGATCGACACCCGCGACACTCAAGACGCCGATTGATGGACAGGAATTATGAGCAGTTCACCACCGCCAGCCACGGTTCCGCTGGCCGATCCCGCGACCGCCACGGGCAAAGTAGCCGACGTTTTCGCCGACATCATGCAAGTCAAGGGAATCGATTTCGTGCCCCGCTTCTGGCGAGCGTTGGCCGTGAATCCCGACCATTTGGAAAGCGTCTGGCGGCAGCTCAAGTATTGGATGCATCCCGAAGCGTGTGGGCGCGAGCCGAAGCTGGACGCACGCACGCGCGAGATGATTGCGATCGCCGTTTCGGCGACGAACGGATGCTCGTATTGCGTTAACTCGCACACGGCCACGGCACAGAAACTGGGGATGGATGCGGCGACATTGGGCGAGGTGCTGGCGATCGCTGGCTTGTTCAACATGACGAACGCCTTGGCCGACGGCATGCAGATCGAGCCGGACGTGCGGCCCAGCTTTGAGTAGCGATTCGCCGATCCGTTCTCGCTCAGCGGCAGGTCCGCCGCCATCGTTTGTTTGTCAATCGGGTCTCTATCTTCGGCGGGAAGATTGTGGTTAAAATGAGCGGCTGTCGAATTGGCAGAACCGGTAGGCCTATTTCTTGACCGTTTTGTTCCTCGTGGCGTTCGCATGGCTGAAGCAAGCCGTTCTTGGAAAGATTCGCTGGTTTACGCTGTGTTAAGCGACGTGGGCATGCGCCGCGCGAACAACCAGGATTCGCAGACGGTAGTGGTGGCCGACGAGATGGATTCGTATCGCGAGCGAGGCCATCTGTTCATGGTGGCCGACGGCATGGGGGCGCACGCTGCTGGTGAATTGGCCAGTCAGTTGGCCGTCGAGAATGTGGCTCACCACTATCTCAAGCTGCGTGACTTGTCGCGTGCCGAGGCGCTCGAGCGTGCGGTTCACGAGACGAACGCTTTGGTGCACAAGCGGGGGCAAGCAAACGCCGAGTTCCACAACATGGGGACGACGTCCAGCACATTGCTGCTGACCGACGAGGGCGCGCTGGTCGCTCATGTCGGCGAT
The DNA here is from genome assembly GCA_041399085.1 of Pirellulaceae bacterium. GTDB lineage: Bacteria > Planctomycetota > Planctomycetia > Pirellulales > Pirellulaceae > JAWKTM01. The sequence continues at coordinate 2,400 of JAWKTM010000081.1, read as the reverse complement.
AGCCGCGTGTACCGATTGCGTGCAGGACGACTGGAGCAGCTCACGTTCGACCACAGTCTTGTGTGGGAGATGCGAGCGCTGGGGCAGATGCCGGAAGACGCCGACTTGGCTCGGGCGATTCCGAAAAACGTAATCACGCGGTCGCTGGGTCCGAACGCGGCGCTGCAAGTCGATTTGGAAGGTCCCTTTCCGATCGAGATCGGTGACGTGTTCCTGCTATGCAGCGACGGCCTAACGGGCCAAGTCAAGGACGAGGAAATCGGGCCGCTGTTGGCGGCGCTGGATCCGGCGGAAGCGGCTCAGGTCCTGGTGGATTTGGCCAACTTGCGCGGCGGACCGGACAACATCACGGTCATCGTGGTCAAGGCCACGGGGCCGGCCATCGAGACGCGAAACACGTCCGGCAACGCCCATCGCAAGGTGGCCGCGAAACCGCCGATTCATCCTGTCGTTTGGATCGTGCTCGGAGTCTGTTTGTTGGCGGCGATGGTGCTGCTGATGACGGAGAACCTGATCCCGGCGTTTGTCGCCGTTGTGATTGGCATCGTGACCGTATTGGTCGGCGTGGTCCGGCGGCTGTCGGCGAGTGGCCGAGCGACGACGGTCACGTCCGGAGCACCGCATGGCAACGGGCCGTATCGCAGCGTGCCGCTGGAAGCCGGGGCTTCGTTTGTCGGCACGTTGCGCGAGATTATCGAACAACTGCGCGAGGCGGCGCTGGAACGCGAGTGGGAAGTCGACTTCAAGCAACTGGACCGCTTTCTGGAATCGGCCGACGAAGGCGACCGGCGCGAATCGCAATTCGAAGCTGTCCGGCAGTACAATGCGGTTCGTTTCATGATGCAAAGAACGCGCATCAGAACAAACGTAAGGCCAGCGATTCACGACGATCGACTATTAGTCGCTCGCCGACCGGTCCGTTTGTGTTGCCGTCCCACTGTTTCTCCCTGGAAAGGCATCCATGCATCCGGCCGTGATTCTGGTGATCGCAATGGCGATCGTGGTCTTGGGAATCTTGCTGCTTCGGCTGCACGCGTTCTTGGCTTTGTTGTTGGCCGCGTTGACGGTAGCGATGCTCACACCGCAACATCGCCTGGAGGCGTTTGCCGAAAAGGACTTGGCCAATAGCAAAATCACCGCGAAACAAGCGGCGGACTTCGTCGATTCAACGGCGGCGGAGCGAGTGGCCAAGGCATTCGGCTCGACCTGCGCCAGCATCGCCATCGTGATCGCGATGGCGTCGATCATCGGCAAATGCTTGCTCGATAGCGGCGCCGCGGATCGCATCGTGCGCTCGATGTTGCGGTGGGTGGGAGTCGGGCGCGCTCCGCTGGCCTTTGTGAGTTCCGGCTTTCTGCTGGCGATTCCCGTGTTTTTCGACACCGTGTTCTACTTGATGATGCCCTTGGGCAAGGCGATGCGGATGCGCACGGGCAAGAACTACTTGCTGTACATCCTCTCGATCGTGGCAGGCGGCACGATGGCTCATTCACTGGTGCCGCCCACGCCGGGACCGTTGATCGTTGTCGAGCGACTTCGAGTCGATTTGGCGATGATGATCGGCGGCGGCTGCGCGGTGGGACTATTCGCGGCGTTGGCCGGTTACGCGTTCGCCAGTTGGATGAATCGGCGGATGGAGATTCCGCTGCGCGAAAGCCCCGATATTTCGCTAGCCGAACTGGAACAGACCGCCACGCGCGACGATCGCGAATTGCCCCCGGTTTGGCTGGCGGTGACACCGATCTTGCTGCCAGTGTTGTTGATCGCGGGACAAACGTTCGTCGAAACGGCGGTGAAGAGCCCGTCACCGCAGTCAACTTGGGTGCAGACATTGGCCGCGCAACAACACTGGATCGATGGACTTGGCAACAAGAACGTGGCTTTGTTGTTGGCCGCCGCGGTGGCGCTCGTCATGTTGGCTTGGCAGAAACGCACGTCCCGTCGCGAATTGGCGGTCGCCGTGCAAGCGGCATTGGCCAGCGGCGGCACGATCATCCTGATCACGGCGGCAGGCGGGGCTTTCGGCGCCATGATGTTGCAGTCGGGGATTTCCGAGGAGATCGCCGCGCTCAGCCAAAACATCGATCCACTGTGGATTCTGCCGCTCGCGTTTATCATCACCACGCTGATCCGAACGGCTCAAGGATCGGCGACCGTGGCCATGATTACGGCCGCCAGCGTGATGCAAGACTTCGCGACCGACGAGCGGCTGACGTTTCACCCACTGTATTTGGCGCTGGCGATCGGCTGCGGATCGAAGCCGATCGCTTGGATGGCTGACAGCGGATTTTGGATTATCTGCAAGATGAGCGGAATGACGGAAGCCGAAGCGTTGAAGACGGTGACTCCCATGAGCATCGTGATGGGCGTAGCGGGACTCGTCGCCACCCTGATCGGAGC
>JAWKTM010000080.1:0-29459 GCA_041399085.1 Pirellulaceae bacterium | reverse complement strand
GCCATGAATTTGTACGAAGCCGGCAAGTTGCCCGTCATGTACCAAGGTCGCATGAAGCCGTTGGATACGTTGGCCCGTAACAGCCTGCGAATGATTACAAACAATCGGGAGACGTTTAAGGATCAAGCCGGTGACCGACAGCCTGCGATACGTTGGCTTCTGGATACAATCAGCGGCAGCGACGCCGCTCGCGAGCACCAAGTCTTCTACATCCACCATCCCGATGTGTTAACGACACTGGGGCTGGAACGTCGCAAGAGCCATTTATACAGCGTCGAGGAGTTGCTGCCGAATATCGCTCGCTTTGAGGAACAGGTTTCCGAAGCGCGCAAGCTACCCACCGAGCAACTGGATGACTACCAACGTCAACTGCTCGTGTTGGATCGCCGGATTCGTACCTTTACGCTTATTTCGGCAGCATTCCGGCCATTGCCATTCCCCGAATTCCCCACACAGGAAGAATATGAAGCCGACAAGGAAGCTGCAACTCAAAAATTGTTTCAGATCAAGCAGATGATGGATGCCGCGCCCGAAGCGGAGCAAGAATTGATGCGCATGGAACCGCCGCTAGTTATCCCGGCGCTGACAAGTGATGGGCAATGGAGTTCCTATGGTCCGGCCTGGAACAAAGCGTATCTGCAGCGCGAAGTCCTCAAAGAGGACGTGAATCCCGCCACGCAAGCCTGGGCCAGTATCTTTGCCGCGTATCGCGAGGGGAACGGAGCCGAATTTAATCGACAGGTCGAACTGTACTTGAAACAGCTTGGAGATGACCTGCCTGACGATACATCCAGCCAATTCAAGAAGGTAAGTTTTGAATCTTACTTCAACAACTTCCGACCCTTCTTATGGAGTTCGTGGCTGTACTTGTTTGTGTTCGTATTGGTGCTGGGCTCGTGGCTCGTATCGATCGGCAGCTACCAATGGGGACGGCCACTGAATTGGGCAGCGTTTGCACTGGTGGTGGTGCTGTTTGTCGTACACACAATTGGGATCGTGGCGCGAATTTATATTTCCGGCAGGCCGCCGGTTACGAACTTGTACTCTTCGGCCGTGTTCATTGGTTGGGGAGCCGTGCTGTTCGGGTTGGTAATCGAAGGAATTTTCCGTTTGGGAATTGGCAATCTTCTGGCTGCGGTCGCCGGGTTTTCGACGCTCCAGATTGCGGACGGTCTAGCGGGCGATGGTGATACACTGGCCGTACTGCAAGCCGTCTTGGACACCCAGTTTTGGCTGTCGACCCATGTCGTTTGCATCTCGTTGGGGTACGTCGCCACATTCGTTGCTGGCTTTCTCGGCTTGGTATTCGCGATCGGCGGAATGGCATCCCCCATGTCGGCCGGGATCCGTCGAACGATTTATTGGATGATTTACGGCACGGTTTGTTTTGCCATGTTTTTCAGCTTCTGGGGAACCGTGCTGGGCGGACTCTGGGCCGATGATTCATGGGGACGATTTTGGGGATGGGATCCCAAGGAAAATGGGGCCCTGATCATTGTGATTTGGAATGCTCTCATCTTGCATGCCCGCTGGGACGGCATGGTCAAGGAACGGGGTTTTGCGTTGCTGGCCGTCGCTGGCAATATCGTCACGGCTTGGTCCTGGTTTGGTGTCAACGAACTTGGCGTGGGGCTTCACAGCTATGGGTTCACCGATGGCGTCCTATTCCGATTGGGTATGTTCGCTCTCAGCCAGTTAGCCGTAATTATGATTGGGGTGCTCATACCACGGCGGTTGTGGTGGAGCTACTCTCGCGATAATCATTCGGTGGAAGCTGCGGGGTAGAATACACCGCTCTGGCACGATCTCCGATTTTCGACGTTCCCAATGACCGACAGCGATTCACGAATCCGTTTAGGTGATATCGCCACAGCTCGCAGTGGCGATAAGGGCAATCATGCGAATATCGGTGTCGTGGCGTTTAACAAGGTGGGATTCGAGTTTCTGCGTACCGAGTTGACTTGCGAACAAGTGGCAATGTTTTTCGCCTCGCTAGGCCCTACTCGGGTCGAACGATTCGAATTGGCTGGCATCGGGGCCATGAATTTTGTCTTGTACAATGTGCTGCAAGGCGGTGCGAGTCGTTCGTTGCGAATGGATACGCAAGGTAAATTGTTAGGAACGGCGATCCTCGAATTACAACTGCCCGCCGATAAGACCTCCTCGATATCCGACTGAGCTGTGGAAACATCAGATGGATGGAATTCTGAAGATACGCGTGCAACCACCCAGCGGCACGATCATTCTGAATCGGCCAGACAAACGCAATGCGCTCTCGCGAATGCTGATGATGCAACTCAGTCAAGCGTTCGATGATCTGCACCAGGAACGCAGGGTTCGCGCCATAATTTTGACCGGCGCCGGATCGGCATTTTGTGCCGGTATGGATTTAGATGAGATGCGAGAAACCGCCCGCGAGGAGAATCCTTTTCCCACTTGGCGTCATGATGCGGTTACCTACAAGGAACTACTGGAGAAAATGCTTCGTTTTCCGAAGCCGATTATCGCCGCGGTCAATGGGCCGGTTGCCGCGGGTGGAGCGGGCTTGGTGTTGGCCTGCGACTTGGCAATTGGTTGCGAGCAGGCCAAGTTCGGTTTGCCCGAGCCGAAGCGAGGACTTGTAGCAGGTATTGTTGCGCCGCTGCTCTACTTTCGACTCGGCGGTAGCCGAGCGGCTCAATTGCTTTTGACCGGTAATTTCATCGACTCTACAGCCGCGGAACGATTCGGCCTCTATGGGGAACTCGCCAAGTGCGATTTGCTATGGGCTCGCGCGCATGCGTTGTGCGAAGAGATCGCCCAATGTGCCCCCGAGTCGCTTCAGTTGACCAAACGCATGCTGAACGAAACGATTGGCGAGCATTTGGGAACGCTGTTGTCGGCGGGCGCCGCGGCCAGCGCTACGGCGCGGACGACCGAAGCCGCGTCCGAGGGATTGGCCGCATTTCTGGAAAAACGTGATCCAAAGTGGCTGTAAAGCGCCGCGTTCGTCTTGCGACTTGCGACGGGCACACCTTTTCATTTTCTCCGCTGAAATGCAGTTTCACCGGTTGTAAAGCGACGCGCTGTCTTGTTCAATGAGAGCATCGGCCGTAATCGGCGAACGCGAGGAACCGAGAAGAATCCGCGCCATTCCGATTTTTCCGTGCGAGGGTTCTATCATGCGCTTGCAGCAGAAGGGTTTCACACTAGTCGAATTATTGGTCGTGATTGCGATCATCGGAGTATTGGTGGCAATGCTCTTGCCCGCGGTCCAAGCGGCTCGCGAAGCCGCGCGGCGAACGCATTGCGTGAATAATTTAAAGCAGCAAGCTTTGGGATTGCACAACTTCCACGATACCTACAAGCGATTCCCATCGGCCCATCAAATCGACCCAGCATCGTCGCCAACCTACCATGCCGATCCACCTCCGAATGGGATTCGCGCACCTTCATACCCGGTGGAAGGTCCGTATTGGAGTTGGTCGATGCGGATCGCGCCGTTCATCGAAATGAATAATGTGTATGACCAAGCCAACTTAGACGCTTGGCCATGGTGGCAGCAACTGCCCGACGGTAGCTGGTTAAATGGCATGGCTTGTCAAACGTTTGTTTGTCCGTCGGACGTACGAGGTGATCTGTTCTATACGGACGGAACTCATCGAGCTGCGTTGACATCCTATCTGGGCGTCACTGGGCGAAACCAATTCGTCGAGGCGCAGGGACAGGACGGAGTGCTGTATGTGAATTCCCAGGTCCGAATGGCGAGTGTGATCGATGGCACCAGTAACACGCTTATGATCGGTGAGCGGCCTCCGTCTAACAACTTGCTCTACGGATGGCAGTGGGCCGGAGCTGGCGAAGCGCCGCACTTCGGAGCCACCGATGTAGTCTTAGGCGTCTTGGAGCGAGCGCTGAATCCATCCGCTGCGCCGGATTTCTTCCGCAAGGGCACCGTCGTAGATCCGATGGATTTGCATCGCTACCACTTTTGGAGCTTGCATCCCGGCGGAGGTAATTGGGCTCTGGTCGATGGCAGCGTGCGCTTCATCTCCTATAACGCCGCCGGCCCCCAAGCGACCTCTCCAGCAACGCTCACACCGCTCGAGGCCATGGCCACAAGGGCTGGGAGTGAAGTTTTTCAACTCCCCTAGTCTTGCTTGGCGTCAATCCATTTGGCAGGTGTCAGCTTCCATGAAATGCGGCAAAGCGCGACCCAATCCCGGATCGCGCTTTGCTACCGTGAGATGCACAAGCCAGCGTTTTGGCAATATAGAGTGTCGCATTGAGAGTGTTCGTCTAGGCTGACAAACACTCTCGCTGTGGATGGGGACACTCGTTCACGCCATCAGATCCACTGGACAGCCGGAGAGGCCGCTTTACGGTGGATCAGTTCACCCGATGCGTCGTGGCATTCAAAGTATAGCTGGTGTTGTTCACCGGGTTTTTGGGAATGCCGCTGGGGAAGTAATTCGTGTCAGCGCCAATGTCCGATAGATTGTTCGCTGGCCACGTTCCCTTCTCGAAGTACCAACGTTCGACAGCGGAATTGATCTCCGCCTTGTTCTGACGGTTAGCTTCCTCTTTGGCCTTCTTGCTGGATACGGAAACACGCGGCACCACGACGACTGCGATAATGCCCAGAATTGTGACAACCGCCAACAACTCCAATAACGAGAATCCGCGACATCGACGAGTTGGCTTCTTCACCAAATGATTCTTCATCACACACCTCACTTCGTATTGTAGCCGGCTCTCGGGATGGCCATCGCCAATGATGGCTCGAAACGCATGCCCCCGATCAACCGAGTTCCGACAACACCTGCCCCCAATTGGCGAGGAACTGCCGACACCGAACCGTAGGTCGGCTGCGGGGCGAATGTGCCGTCTTTTCCGTGCGCAAAGCGGAATTTGGCCAAAAGCAGGCGTAAGAATCCGCAGGAAGCGCGGAACCCGAAGTGAGAACGATCAAGCGCGTATGATAGCCCTACCAATACCGTGAGGCGATCGGCAACAGAAACATCGTCGTCGGCAGGAATTTGGCCGTTATTAGATGTCCGAACAACATGACGATCACTCTCGATAAATCAAATAGCGATTGGTGCACCTTGCGCACGACGCACGCGGAAATGAACTTCGCACAAGCATACATCGCGGATTTGCATAACAGCAAAAACGGCCCCAATCCGCCCACGTCGCTTGATGTCACTGACGGACGATATCGTTAAACCCGCTATAACCACACATCCCGCGTTTGAGCCTGCAAGGTCGGCCCGTAGACGTGCATGGCGACGATTGCGTGTTCGGCAGATTTGCGAGTCGCACTCTGTCGTGCTACAGTAAGCCGCCTTGCTGGCCAACGACTTCAGACCTAGAAAGCGACCCAATGGAGCCGAGTCCGAACGAAGCGAATCGACTGCCAATTCAGAGCGACGACGCGCCCAGACTACCGTTTTCCTCGTTAGCGGTGCGCGGATTTGCGGCTGGGAATCGGGCGATTTTGGGAGCGTTGCTATTGTTCCTGTTGTTGGCCCCCAATCAAATTGGCGGGAACTTGTCGGCCGTTCTGTTGCTTGAAACTGGCGGGATGCAAGTGCAGCCGGGAAAGGAGCCGCCCCCCGAAGCGTTCATGATGATAGGAGTCGGATGCTTCATTTGCACGTGGTTGCCGCTCGTGGTTTTCGGCATGCCGTGGGTTATGGGCGGAATCCTGGGAATCGTCCGGGGCGCCGTTATCGGCGACCCTGTGGATAAATTTCCGTCCAATGCCAAACGCTACTACGTTCGCTTGCTGCTGTTAGTTCTGCTAGCGATTGTCGCATCCCTGGCCATCTACCTACCCATCACATTTGCTGGCAGTTTAATAAGCGCCCAACAACAGGTGGACTTGGCTGCGGGATTTACCCCCGAGCGATTACAAGACTCGAGTCGTAATCCCGTGAATCTGGCATTTGGATACGTGGCAATGATGGCTTTTGCGGGAGTCGGCGTTATTCTCAACTTGACTCAAGCCAGTATCGCACTTGAAAACGCGGAACTCATGACCGCCATCGGCAAGGCGTTCCGGTTTTGTCAACGCAACGTCGCGGACACCTGCAAGTTGTACGTGATCGCGGCCATTATCTCGTTTCCCACTGTGTTCCTGCAACAAGCGATGGCGATGTTTGGTCTCTTCACATACGGTTCCGCATTGGGATTGGCAGTGCTATTTTCCGCGTACTTGTCATATTCCAGCGTCATTAATTCGGGCATTGGTGTGTCGCTGTACCACGGTCGCGTCGCCGACGATAAGTGTGAACTGCCAGCGTCTTAGTCAACGAATCGATTTGAAAACGGCATAGCTTAAGCCTTGAACTCCCAGAATACCAATTGGAGCCATACAACAATGAGACTGTTACTCGTTTCGATATTTTTAATCGGCATCGCCGCGACACATAGCCAACACTCATTGTTGGCGGACGGACCGCGGGTTATCGATGTCTGGCCAGCTAGAGCGCCTGGAGTGGCTGCCGACGCGGTATTGGAGAACAAGAGTGAACAAAACGAACGGATTGGCACTCGGGTCACATCGGTCTCGAAGCCGACGTTGACGATTTACCGTCCCGCCAAGGAAAAGGACACGAAAGCCGCCGTGGTGATTTGTCCGGGAGGCGGTTATCACATCTTGGCGCTGGATTTGGAAGGAACGGAAGTAGCTCGGTGGCTCAACGAAATTGGCGTCACCGGAATCGTGCTGCAGTATCGAGTGCCTCGTGCCAAGGAGTTGGCGAAGCATGAATTGCCGCTAAAGGATGCACAGCGGGCGATTTCCATTGTCCGACAGCATGCCAATGACTGGGGAATCGAGCCCGATAAGATTGGGATATTGGGATTCAGCGCGGGCGGGCATCTTGCCGCGACGGCGTCCACGAATTTCTCCACGCGAACGTATGATGCCGTTGATGCCACGGACGAGATTAGCTGCCGGCCCGACTTTTCGGTGTTAATCTATCCAGCCTACCTGACCGGGGAAAAGGGTGAGTTAGGTGTACAGCTTGCCGACGAGGTGCCCGTTAGCGATAAGACTCCCCCCGCCATTATGATTCACGCCCAGAACGACGGCGTGACTTGTAACAGTAGCATCGCCTACTTCTTGGCCTTAAAAGAGCATAAGATTCCAGCCGAGCTACACATATTCCCAACCGGTGGACATGGCTACGGATTACGCCCAACCGAACATGCGGTGACCGGTTGGCCCGCGTTGGTCGAACGTTGGTTGCGATCAATCAGCGTATTGTCGGCCGAGTAAGTTATGGCAAACATCCCCGCGCAAATATCAGTCGACTCGCGACGCCGTCCTGGTTGGGCGGCGTTTATCTGTCTGGTCTTGCTGTCGGCGACGTTTCTAAATTATGCCAACCGATTCGCCCTAACGGAAAACTCGCAACGTGTTCAGGTAGCCTTTGAGACCAACAAGGAGGGCTATGGTTACGCGTCGGGAATGTTTTCTTTAGGGTTTGCCTTGGGCGGTTTGACGTTTGGAATTCTTGCCGACTGGCTGAACGTTCGTTGGCTGTACCCGGTTGTTGTAGTGGTTTGGTCCCTGGCGGGCATTGCCTCGGGGATGGTGGATACGCTGCTCGGTTTGAGCTGCGCTCAATTCACCTTGGGGTTATTTGAGGCGGGCCATTGGCCGTGCTCGCTTCGTACCACTCAGCGGGTCTTTCATCCGGCCCATCGAACGTTCGCGAATAGCGTGTTGCAGAGCGGGGCGTCGTTAGGGGCGGTGGCAACGCCGTTGTTAATCGTCTTGCTTCTAAAAGTCGATCCCGACCAGTGGCGATGGGCGTTCTTCATCGTCGGTGGAATTGGCATTCCTTGGGCGATCGTATGGTGTTTTTCCGTTACGGATGATGACTTGCGGCGCGAGGTTATTCAGACGGACGAGACCAGCGCGGGGATTGGACGGTCGGAGGCGATTCGGGAATCGTCGTTCTGGCAAGTGCTGTTAACCCGTCGCTGGTGGTTGCTGCTGGTCGTCGTCATTTGTATCAACGTTCCCTGGCATTATGTGCGCGTATGGTTTCCGGATACGTTGCAAGAAGAGCATGGCTACAGTCCGGAGTTCGTCGGATACTTTCGGTCGATATACTACTTGGCCACATTCTTCGGCAGCTTGGCAGCCGGCGCCTTGACCGCGTGGTTGCCCCGTCGAGGTTGGAACGTGCATCGCTCCAGGATGTTTGCATTTCTACTGTTCGGTTTAATGTCGGCCATGTCAATCGTGGCAGCCTTTCTTCCGACAGGCTGGTGGCTTTTGGCAGCACTGTTAATTGTCGCTTTCGGTTCGCTGGGTGTGTTTCCCGTCTACTATTCACTGAACCAAGAACTATCTGGCAAACATCAAGGAAAGGTTGGGGGAACGTTGGCGTTCTCGACTTGGATGATTCTGGCGTTGGTGCATCCAGCGGTGGGCAAGCTGCTCGATTCTTACCCAGACGTTCGTCCCTATTTGTTTGCTTCGGTCGGCGTTGGCCCGCTTCTCGCCTTTTTCGTACTGCTACTATTTTGGGGGCGACGGCAAACTTCTGCTGTCGACGCGTCGCGTACCTTGGCGACTGGCAACTCTGGATCGCCACAAGCAATCGGTGGCTCATAAAAGGAAACGCAATGAATACGATTCGTGTGGCGGCGGTCAGCATGAACAGCCCGTTGGGCGAGCAATCGCGGATGCTGGATGCCATTGACGGTTGGTGCCGAAAGGCCGCGGACGCCGGCGCGGAGTTGGTGCTGTTTCCCGAGTTGTTGCTGCACGGGCACTGTGCTCCCAATACGTGGGAACTTGCGGAGGAAGTGCCGGATGGCCCCAGCGTGGCTCGCTTGTCGGCCATTGCGCGCGAGTATCGACTGACCTTGTCCGTGGGTTTGAGTGAGAAGCAACGGGACATTGTTTATAACACACAAGTACTTGTGGGGCCCGACGGTTATATCGGCAAGCAACGGAAATTGCATCCGTCGCGTGATGAAGTGTTGTACTACAAGGGTGGGCGAGAACTGCCCGTGTTTGATATCGGGAAATGTAAGGTTGGAATGATCATTTGTTATGACAATCAGTTTCCCGAGCCCGCGCGGATTCTGGCGCTGCGTGGCGCGGATGTGTTGTTGATGCCGCACGCCGCGCGAATGCGAATGTGGGACGACAGCCCCGGTTCCGCCGCGGCGGCTCGGCAGTACGCTCACGAGCATTTTCAGTCATGTTATGCCATGCGGGCCCGCGAAAACGCCTGCTACGTGGTGCTTGCGGATCAGGCCGGACGAGCTGGCTATGTAGATACGTATCCGGCAAATTCTCCATATCAGCCGCACCACGCCGGCGCGGCGTTAGTCTTCGCCCCGAACGGGGACTTGCTGGCGTCGACTCAAGAGGAAGAAATACGCGACGAGATGATCCTGGCCGAACTCACCGCCGACCAGCTTGCTCAAGAGCGCGCGTTGCCGAACTACACGTTACGCACTCGCCGCCCCGAACTCTACGGCGAACTAGTTCGGGAGCAAGTTGATTGGTAGGGCCAGGTTGGTTCATAATCGATGTTTCGTCTCGGGAGAAAGTGTCGCCACCGACGATCGAGACCTCATTTGAGTGTTCTGGGTGCTACGGATGAGCAGAATAGCAATTGGATCACAGCAAAATTCTGAAATGAATGGCGTTGGCTGTCATTCTAGGGGCGAGTAAATATGAGATTCGAGTTCGGCGGGGTTCGTTGGTTGTTGGGGTTGTTGGTGGCAACGTCCGTCATGATCGTGTTCGCGCGGGCATGGCGTTGCGGCCGAGCGTCCGAATGTCGTGATTGTGATCACGGACGATCAGGGCTGGGGCGACCTGAGCTTGCATGGCAATGAGAACCTGCGGACGCCGAACATCGACGGTTTGGCTCAGGCTGGAGCGCAGTTCGAGCGGTTCTTTGTGTCGCCGGTGTGTTCGCCAACGCGCGCCAGCTTGCTGACCGGACGTTATCATTTGCGCTGTGGGGTTACTGGTGTAACTCGTGGCGGCGAGCGGATGAACCTTGACGAAGTGACGATCGCGGAACTGTTTGGCTCGGCAGGATATGCCACGGCAGCGTTCGGCAAATGGCACAATGGGTCACAGTATCCTTATCATCCCAATGGTCGTGGCTTCGACGAGTTTTATGGATTCTGTTGCGGGCATTGGGGCAGCTACTTCGACCCGTTGCTGGATCACAATGGCGAAGAGGTACAAGGATCAGGGTTTTGCATCGACGATTTTACCGATCACGCGATGCAGTTTATCGAAGCGAATCGGGATCAACCGTTTCTTTGTTATGTGGCATATAACACGCCGCATTCACCGATGCTCGTACCCGATGAGTTTTATGATCGCGCGCTACAGCGCGGCGTGACGATGCGGCATCGCGATCCTGAGAAGGAGGATCCATTGATGACGATCGCGGCCATGGCGATGTGTGAAAACATCGATTGGAATATGGGACGGCTGCTAAAGAAGCTAGATGAGCTGAAGTTGGCCGAGGATACCATTATTGTCTATCTGTCCGACAACGGGCCGAATTCGTGGCGTTGGAATGGCGAGATGAAGGGGCGTAAGGGATCGGTCGACGAGGGCGGCGTGCGTTCGCCGCTGTTTGTGCGTTGGCCAAAGCGGATCTCGCCTGGGCGAATGGTCGAGCCGATTGCCAGTCATATCGACTTGCTACCGACATTGGTGGACCTATGCGACATTGATGTGTCGAATTCCCCACGGCAGCCGAAGCCGATGGATGGCGTGAGCCTCAAGCCGCTATTGCTCGGCGAGGATGTGAATTGGCCGGACCGAGCAATCTTCTCGACCTGGGGCAATAAGTACAGTATTCGGACTCAGCGGTACCGAGCCGACGCGGCAACGCTGTTCGATATGCAGTCCGATCCGGCTCAGCGCGAAAATCTTGCTCAACGCCAGCCGGACTTGCACCGAGCGCTCCTTGCCCGGTTGAACGATTGGCGGAAGGAGATGGCGGCCGACAAGCCGGGCGATCGTGCTTACCCGGTGGGCCATCCGGCCCGAGGCTTTACCGTGCTGCCGGCGCAAGACAGCGAATTTCAGGGGAAGGGACTGCGGTTCAGCGCCGGTCCGCCGAATGCTTCCTGGTTGACTGGCTGGACCGCGGCGGATGCGCACGTCGATTGGGACATCGAAGTTCTGACGGCCGGCGATTATACGGTTACCGTGAAATACGCTTGCGCGGACGAAGCCGTTGGAACGAAGCTGGCGGTAACTCGCGGCAGTCGATCCGTCTCCGCCGAGATCAAGGAAGCGTTCGACCCGCCGCTGTTCCCGGCGCCGGACCGCGTGAAGCGAATCGAATCGTATGACAAACCCTTCCAACGTTTGTCGCTCGGTCGACTGCGGTTGGAGGCCGGACGCGCGCCGCTGGTGTTGACGACGCCGAAACTGAACGGCGAATCGGGAATCGAGATTCGGCAAGTGGAGCTTCGGCGCGTCGAGCCCTGAGCTTGATCGCCATTGTGGATTGTTGCTCGGATGTCGCAAACGACCGAGCGACGGTATCCTCGACCGATCACCGGACCAATCCCCACGCGTCTCCTTTTCTGTCGCCGCAACGAACCATGCGAATCGTCCTCTGTTACCCACTGGAGAATCGACATCTCGAACCACTGGCCGCCGTCGCGCCGCACGCGACGCTGGTCGACGCGGGCCAAGAGCGAATCGCCACCGAGATATTGGACGCGGACTTGTTCATCGGTCACGCCAAGGTTCCGGTGCCTTGGGCTGAAGTTGTCGAGCGAGGCCGACTGCGATGGATTCAATCGTCGGCCGCCGGTTTGGATCATTGTTTGACGCCGGAAGTGATCGCGTCGGATATTGTCGTGACCAGCGCCTCGGGTTTGTTCGCCGATCAAGTGGCCGAGCAAACGCTGGCGTTGCTGCTGGGCTTGCTGCGCGGTTTGCCGGTGTTTTTCCGAGCGGCCGAGCGGCGCGAGTTCGTCCGACGCCCGACGCGGGATCTGCATCACACGACGGTCGGCATTGTCGGTCTGGGAGGCAACGGACGACGCATTGCCGAGACGCTGGCGCCGTTTCGCGTTCGCTTGCTGGCGACCGATTTGTTTCCGTACGACAAGCCGGATCACGTCGATCAGCTTTGGCCGGCGGACCGTTTGGACGAGTTGCTGCCGTTGGTCGACGTGCTGATTTTGTGCGTGCCGTTGAACGACGATACCCGTGGCTTGATCGGTGGCCGACGATTGTCGCGGATGAAGCCCGGTTCGGTGCTGATCAACGTCGCTCGGGGGCCGAACGTGGTTGAAGCCGATTTGGTCGCGGCGCTGGAGTCCGGGCAATTAGCCGGCGCGGGGCTGGACGTGACCGAAGTCGAACCGTTGGCTGAGTCGAGCCCATTGTGGGACATGCCAAACGTGATTATCACGCCGCACGTTGGCGCTCAATCGGCCCGCCGGATCGACGACACGACCAACTTCGCGGCCGAGAATCTCCGTCGCTATCTGGCGGGCGAACCGCTGCTGAATTTGGTGGACAAGCGGCTGGGGTTTCCGGTGCGAGCCGCCGCGGTCAACTGAGGAGGCGACGCAGTGCAACCTCGGATAATTATCGTTGCTGGACCGAATGGAGCAGGAAAGACAACTTTCGCCAAGTCGTTCTTGCCCGCGGAAGCAGCGTGTCCGATTTTCATCAATGCCGATTTAATCGCTGCGGGACTCTCACCGTTTCAACCGGAACGTGCCGCGATCACGGCGGGCCGTTTGATGCTCGCGGAAATTCGCCGGTTAGCATCGAATCGAGAAAGCTTTTCATTCGAAACCACGCTCAGCGGTCTCACCTATGGAAAAATGATTCCCGAATGGCGTTCAACCGGCTATCACGTACACCTCCTGTTTTTGAAACTACGCTCGGTTCGGTTGGCTCACAGTCGCGTCCGGACTCGTGTTCGACAAGGAGGCCATGCGATCCCTTTTGATGTGATTCGCCGGCGGTTTCGCGCCGGATGGCGAAACTTTCAGACGGTGTACCGTCCATTGGTCGACCAATGGGAGCTATTCGACAATTCCGGACTCGTGCCCCAACCGCTTGAATTTGGACGGAAGTCATGACATCTGAACCACCCGAAAAATTCACCAAAGCATCACCAGCGCTGAAGGCATTGCGGCGGGCGGCGAAGCAGGCGTTGGCGTTAGCTCGACAAACGGGAACGCCGTGTTGGGTGATGGACGACGACGGCAAGATCATCGACATCGCCAAGCGTCCGGACGAGAAACCGCCCAAACGTCGGCAATCGAAGTCCGATCCATGAATGTTTCGTGCGGCCGGCGTTTTTCAAGGTTTGGGGAAACGTTAGTAATGAGCCGCTCTTCGTAATTAAAATGGCCTGCTCGTATTCCGGTTGCTCCTCCCGATCCGCGAGGGATCTTATGCGTTTTGCTTGCCAATTGTTCGCAACTTTGTCGCTCGTTTTGACGATCTGCTTTTCGACGACCGCCAGCGCCGCCGACGCCGATGAGTCCGCCGCGCGGCGTCCGAACGTGTTGTTCATCGCAATAGATGATTTGAATGATTGGATCGGGTGCCTGGACGGACATCCGCTGGCCAAGACGCCGCATATGGATGCATTGGCCGCTCGGGGCACGCTGTTTACCAATGCCCACTGCCAAGCACCGTTGTGCAATCCGTCGCGGACCAGCCTGCTGACGGGATTGCGTCCGTCGACTACCGGCGTGTACGGACTCGCGCCGTGGATTCGTTCGGCTGACAAATTCAAGGACGTAGTGACCTTGCCGCGGCATTTTGCGGCCAACGGTTACCGTACATTGGCGGCGGGCAAAATCTTTCACGGCGGCTATCCGCCCGGCAAGGAGCACGCGGCCGAGATGCATGTGTGGGGACCGCCCAGCGGCGTTGGTGTTCGGCCGCCGCAGAAGTTGGTCGACACGCCGGCCAAACATCCGTTGGTGGATTGGGGCACCTTTCCGCATCGCGATGAAGAGAAAGGAGACTGGCGAGTCGCAAGTTGGGGCGTCGAGCAGTTGGAAACGTTACCGCCAGATCAACCGTTCTTCTTGGCGGTCGGATTCTTTCTGCCGCACGTTCCGTGCTACGCGACGCAGAAGTGGTTCGACATGTATCCGAACGACGAATCGATTTTGCCGCCCGTGCGGGACGACGACCGCGACGACATCCCGCGATTCGCTTCGTATCTGCATTGGCGATTGCCCGAGCCGCGGTTGAAGTGGGCTCGCGAGGCGAATGAATGGGTGTCGCTCGCCCGAGCTTATCTGGCTTGCACCAGCTTTGTCGACAGCCAAGTGGGCCGAGTGCTAACGGCCTTGGAGAACTCGCCGCACGCCGACAACACGATCGTTGTCTTGTGGTCCGATCACGGTTGGCATGTGGGCGAGAAGCTGATTACGGGTAAGAACACGTTGTGGGAGCGCTCGACACGCGTGCCGCTGATGTTCGCCGGACCGGGCATTGCCGAGGGAGCCAAGTGCCAAAGTCCGGCCGAACTGCTGGACCTTTATCCGACGCTGATTGAATTGTGCGAGCTGTCGGAGCGTCCGGGGCTGGAGGGCCATAGCCTCGCGCCGCAATTGAAGGACGCCGCCGCGCCGCGACCTTGGCCGGCGATCACCACACACAACCACGACAACCACACGGTCCGCACCGAACGCTGGCGGTTCATCCAATACGCCGACGGCTCGCGCGAGCTGTACGACATGCAATCCGATCCGAATGAATGGACCAATGTGGCGGCCGATCCTGGGCATGCCGATCTGGTGAAGGAGCTGGCCGCGTGGCTGCCGAAAACGAGCGCCGATCCACTGCCGGGCAGCGCTCATCGCGTGCTGACCTACAAGGATGGCGTGGCGGTGTGGGAAGGCGAAGCGATCGACCCGGAGGCGGCGTTGCCGGATTAGTGGGTTCGTCGGCGAGTGTCTTGTTGCGGCCCGTAAGTCGAATTGGCGAACGGAGCGACGGCCTAGAAAGTCCGGATAAGAGCGCGGGGCGTTGCCCACGCGGTTAAACGACGGACGGGCGGTGGCGAAGAAGAACGCGGGGCGTTGCCCGCGCGGTTAAACGAACAGCTTGTCGATCGTAGCCGGTGAATCGGGCGAGCTTCGTTTCCACGAGACGAAAAAACCGGGAATGACCAGGTTGGTCGACTCCCGGTTCGTGAATGCGATGCAAGCGGGCCACTGGCAAGTTACTGGGCGAGCGACTTTCACTCGCCAGCGATCACCTCGGGCAGATGCTTCAGAAAGCCTTCCAAGTGTTGGGCTCGCACGGGGTTTTGCAGCTTGCGGACCGCCTTGGCTTCGATCTGGCGAACTCGCTCGCGGGTGACTTTGAAGATTCGGCCGACCTCTTCCAACGTGTAGGTGTAGCCATCCGTCAGGCCATAACGCAGCCGGATGATCTCGCGTTCGCGATAGGTCAACGTCTTCAGCAACCGGTCAATCTGTTGACGCAAGATATCGTTGTTAGCGTTGCGGACCGGATTGTCGCTGGCCGTATCTTCGATGAACTCGCCGAAGCTGCAATCGTCGCCTTCTCCGACCGGACGATCCAAGCTGGTTGGATGACGGCCGATGTCCATCACGCGGCGCACTTCGTCGACATCCATTTCCGCGCAATCCGCGATTTCGTCCATCGACGGCTCGCGACGCAGTTCCTGCAACAGCCGCTTCTGAATGTTTCGCAGCTTGGACAGGATATCGATCATGTGAACCGGAATGCGAATCGTGCGAGCTTGATCGGCGATGGCCCGCGTGATCGCTTGGCGAATCCACCAAGTGGCATACGTGCTGAACTTAAAGCCGCGGCGATATTCGTACTTGTCGACCGCCCGCATCAAGCCCGTGTTGCCTTCCTGGATCAGGTCCAAAAAGCTGAGGCCACGATTGCGATACTTTTTGGCGATCGACACGACCAGCCGCAAATTGCCGCTCGACAATTGGCGTTTGACGCCTTCGTACTGTTCGTACTGTTTGCGGCAGTGTTCGATGCGAGCCGCCAAGCACTGCGGGCTCTCTTGCACCGTCATCAGCAGGTCGTACAGTTCGCGACGCAGTCGTGAGCGTTCGGTCGCGAGGCTGGGATTGTCGCCGATCATTTCCAGCCGGTTGCGCACCCGCGTGATTTTCTTCAGCAGGTCGTCCATCTGCTTCATCAGCGGTTGGACGCGACGCGTGCGCAGGCTCAGCTCCTCGACCAACTGAAGACATTTGGCTCGCCGCAACATCAGACGTTTGCGAGCGGCCACGCGCTCGGTATGCGGCGCCGATTTGCGCAGCATCACGGCGAAGTCCAGCCGATTCATTTCCAGCAAATGATCCAGCGTTTCCAAATTGTGTGGCATGCGAGCAAGGATTTGCTCTTTGGTCAGCCGTTCGGTCAGCGACACCTTGATCGTGCGATCGAACGGCAACTCGCCCGAGTAAACTCGCTTCAGAGTTTCCACGGTGGCTCGCATCGCGAAATCGCAACCGAGCACCATGCGGCGAAATCGTTTGCGGGTGATCTCGATCTTCTTGGCCAGCGAGATTTCTTCCTCGCGCGTCAGCAGCGGGATCTCGGCCATCTGGCTCAAGTACATGCGGATGGGATCGTCGGACAGCTTCGGTAGATCGGCGGCCGGGATCGGCTTGAGATCCTCAGCTTCCAACGCCGCTTCCAATTCCTCGGGGGTCGGATCGATGGCTTTTTGTTCGGCGAAAAATCCGGCCGGCGCCTTGTCGAGCAACTCGATGCCGGACTCTTCGAGTGCGATCAGCAACTCGTCCAGCTTTTCCGGACTGACATCTTCGTCCGGCAGATACGCGTTGACTTCGTCGTAAGTAAGAAAGCCCTGGGTGCGGCCTTTAGCGATCAGTTCGACGAATTCTTGATGCTTGTGATCCACGATGGAAACTCCTTTTTCGGCGTGGTGGTCGTTGCCGTTTTCCGCGGGGCGACGCGACGAATCACGTTCACACCGGCGGTCGACAGCCTCCGTCGTCGTGCGTGCGTGCGGGAATTTGCGGGACGCGGACGACGGCCCGGCGAGGTCGCTACCCATCCGTGGGTGCGGGAATACCTTGCCGATCACGTTCTTGTTCGATCAACTGCTGAAGTAGCGCGAGGCCCTCCTGTTCATCAAGTCGACGTTCTTCGAGCGCCGCGAGGTGTTCGCGGCGTTCTTGTTCCGTTTCCCGGTGGCGGAAAACACGAATCAATCCGGACAGACGTTGGGGTCCGTCTTCCTGAGCATGCTCGGCTTTGGCCCGAGCCAGTTCGTCGAGGGACACCAGAATATTCTTCAGGTGTGATTCCTCCAAGGCGATTATGACGCTAGCGAAGTCTAAACTTTCGCCCGCCACTTCCAGCTCGAAATAGTGTTCGTAGAGTGTACGCCCGACGTCGGTGGAAAGTTCAACCGATCCGATACTTTCCAAAGCTTGCGGTGCGAGTTCGGGATGCAGCAGCATGATCTCGAACAACTCGCGTTCCTCGGGCGAGAGCGCCTCGATGCCTTGTGGCGATGCGGCCGTCGCCGGTTCTGGTTCGCGACGCGGCGCATTCTTATTGCCGCCACGAAGCTGACCCAGTCGCGTTCGCAGTTCACCTTCGGGCAAGCGAAACTCGCGAGCCAGCCGGGCGAGGATCTGTTGCTCGCGCAGCCGCGACGTGTCTTGCATTGCACCGATGGCTCGCGGCGCTTCGGCCAATGTCCCGAGGATTTCTTCCAACGCCCGATTCGCTCGATGCGTTTCGTTCGCCAGATCGATGCCGCGCGTGGCGATTTGCACTTTGTGCTCCAACGCGTCGACCGCTTGATCCAGCAAGCCGCGAAAGGCGTCCGCGCCGCGTTGCGATACGAAATCGCACGGGTCCAAACCCTCGGGCAAAGTCAGGATTCGCAAGTCCATTTGCGCGGCGATGAACAGCTTCAAGATTTCATTCGTGCGCCGCTGTCCCGCTTCGTCGCCGTCCAACACCAATGTGATGGATTCCGCAAATCGGCGGAGCAGGCGGATGTGTTGAGCCGTGAGCGCCGTGCCCAACACCGCCACTACGTTTTCGACTCCAAACTGATTAACCATGATCACGTCGGTGTAACCTTCGACGACGATCACGTTCTTCGTTTTGCTTAAGACGGCGCGCGCGATGTCGAGCCCATACACTTGCTCGCTTTTCGAGAACAAACGCGTCTCGCGCGAGTTGATGTATTTGCCGCTGCGATCGTCGGCGAATTCCGGCAACACGCGTCCGCCCAGCGCGATCGGCCGATCCTGGGCGTCGCGAATCGGAAACATCACGCGGCCTTTGAATCGGTCATACCACTTGCCGGTCTTGTCGCTCTTGCCGATGACGTCGATCGCTTCCAGAACCTGCGGCGTGAACCCCGTTCCATGCGAGCGTTCCAAAATCCAGTTCCACTCGTTCGGCCAGAAACCGACGCGATACTTGCGGATGCTCTCGTCCGAGATATTGCGCGCGGCAAGGTAGCGGCGTCCTGGTTCGGCTTCGGGGGCTTCCAGCAAACAGCGATGCAATTGTTGTTCGACCCAAGCCATCGCGCGGTACAACGCACGTTTGTCTCCCGCCGTGCCTGACTCCGCCGGCGTCGAACGGACTTCGTTCTGCAACGGAATGCCAGCTCGCTCGGCCAGCATTTCCAGGGCTTCACGAAAGCCGACGCCTTCGTTTTCCATCACCCAATTGAAGACGTCGCCCCCTTTGTTGCCGCAGACCCAGCATTTCCAGGACTGACGTTCCGGATTGACTTGCAGGCTGGGGCGATTGTCGTTGTGCCACGGACAATGGGTGACGAAAATGCGGCCCTGCCGGCGCAGCTCGCGCTGGCCGCCAATCAGATCGACGATATCCGTCGCCTGACGCACTCGTTCCTTCGTGTCGTCCAATATGCCGAGAGACACCGGCGACTCCAGTGGGACTGCTGCCTGTGGGAAACTTGGAAGCCGTCGCCAACGCGTGGGCGGGAGCGTCCGGCTGGTCGCTATTTTAACCAGCCGATCCGCGATTCGTCGTGGGAGGTGGGCAGCGGCGCGGCGCTGCCCATGTCGGGCGTGAGGGGTGCTCGCAGCGCAACTAGGGGCGTGCGAGCTTCAGCAACTCGCGTTCGTTACAGCATGTACAGCGGCTTGCGACGGCGTCGTGGCCGGTCCAAACGCTGAATGGTGGAACACGCGTGTCATTGCTGGGAGCGGCGCGGCCGGAATCGGCGTGGAAGCCGGACGTGGGGCGGACGCCGTGCCGCGAACCACTTCCTCGATCGGCTTGCGCGAAACGGGCCAGCGGCTGCTGGTCACATGGTGCGAGCGGCCGTTGACATAGGCGCCGTTGGCCCCAGTACCGTTGATGCCAGTGCCATTAATGCCAGTTCCGTTAGTGCCGGTGCCATTCACATGCGAGCCATTAACGTGCTGATGCGGCAGCCGCACCGGCCAACGATCCTCGTCGGCGACGGAAAGCTCCGTCCACTTTCGCAGTACGGCGCGAATCGCTTCGAGGCTATTGCCGCCGGTCTTGTCTTGGACCAATCGCTTGGCTCGTTCCCACAGCGATTCGTTGCGAACCAGCTCCAACATTTCGTGGCCATCCCACGTCAGCCGCACGCAGACCGAACCTTCGCCGGTCAGTCCGACGCCGCGAGCCAAACCGGCGTCGACCAATAGCCGCAGATGATATTGCACGCGTTGATCGCCGGGTGACAATCCATACACGTGATTCAGCGCGGCGGTCTCCGAGCTCTCGATCACGAACAACAGTTGGCGAACCAAATCCAAATCGCGTTTCATGGCCAGAATCCTTTCCAATCCATTGGGCCGACAAGATGCGGGGAAACTCGCGGGCCTCCTTGCGGAGCGGTGTGGGAATTGTGGCCGATGTCGGAAATTCGTGTCAAGACGAAAAATTTGCACTCAAGTCGGCGCGGAGAATGGCCGAGGCTCGGCGGCGATCAACCATCGCCCGGCGAGAAGTCGGCGGGCTGGGGCGTGTCGCGCGTTAGTTTGCGCCAGCTCGCGCCGTTCTCGCGAAACGCCGAGAAATCGCGGCTTTCATACGCGAAGGCCAGATGCGGCGTGTCGATCGCGCGGCCGCCCTCGTCGTGCGAATGCATCGCGGCGTCCAGCACGCCGCTGGCCAACAGCGTTCGTTCGACCGGATAAGGCGGCTGGCCCGTGCGAAAGTGATGCTGGATCGCGTGCGACAATGCTTTGAACAAACAGCGGTTGCTCCACGGGCCGTTGAAGAACATGCAGGCCCGAGGCTCGCGTTCGCCGCGCACTCGACAGGCGAAGTTCCAGCGGTCGCTGCTGCTGCCATCCTTCATCACCAATGCCCGCAGGCCGTCACGATAGGTCAAGCGAATTGCGTGAGTGGCCGTGATCTTGCGGTTCGGCGATTCGGGTTTCGCGGGGGCGGCAAACACGCCCGTGGATGGGCGGCGTTGGCGAGGCTCGTCGTGTTGCCGCTCGGCTTGTCGTGCCGCCGCGATCAGATCGTGAGGCCAATCGGATTCGGCTTGGGCCGCGCGCAGTCGATCGTCCGTCAACAGCTCGACGCGCGTAATGCCGGTCTCGCCGCCCTTTCGTCGCTCGATTATCGACTGCAATACTTCGAACGCATGAAAGTCATACGATTCGAGGCCGCCGCCGTGGAGCGAAACGGCTTGTTCGATCTCCGCCGCGGCCGGCAATTCCAGCATCGGACGCCGCTCGGCCAACGGCACGCTGCTGCCGGCGAGCAGCGGCATTTTCAGCTCGCGCGCCGTGTCGTAGATCTCCTTCGCCCAATCCCAGCGATACGACAGATGCTTGTCGTTGAACAACGGCACGGGCCGATTCGCTCGGCGCACGACGGCGGCGATCTGGTCGAAGAACTGCTTTCGCGGATACAGATGTTGGCCCAGTTTGTTGTACGGATAGTCGCCGTGCTCGCCGATCAACAGCACGGCGTCGACATCCAGCTCTCGGCCGCCGCCGCAGAGCGCCGCCTCGATCGAATCGTACAACGGCACTTGAAAACGCCGCGAGACATCGCGAGCCATGTCGTCCGCCGGAAATTGATCGGCGTACATCGACACGACTTCGACACCCGGATCGACCAGCTCGCCGCGAAACAGATACGGTCGAAAGAAGTTTTCGAGGATGTTGTAGGCGTGGCTGCGAAACCGCAACACCGTGAAGATCGCGGCCACGCGCGGCCGTCGCGACTCGTTCGCCAAGGACTTGTTCCCAGAGCGCCGCCGGTCGCCAGCATGCCGCCGAACGCCGCCGTTCGTTGCAGAAACTCCCGCCGGTTATCGCGGAGAATGTTCATCGGCAGTCTGCGTTGTCGCATGGATCGAGCGAATCAAGAGTCGACACGGATAAGGCTTGCCTGCCGTGAATTTCGACTTCACGGCCTGGGCCTAGTCTAACCGGTCGAGCGAACCGATGTCCGACGTTACTTGCACGTGGCGAGGTCGGCCGGGTTGCGAGTAGCGATAATCGAGGCCGAGGTTCAGACCCTGAGCCCAAAGGTATCCTTGCTCGAACGGGAACTGCGGACGAGCCGCGCCGTTGAGCGTGCCGCCGTCGAACTGCGTGTCATTCACCGCCAGATCGATCTGGCTGCCCGGTCGCGCTACGTCGCTCCAGAACAAGAATTCGTAGCCCGCGTGGAATTGCCAGCCGCAGCCCCAATCCCATCGCAGATTCGCTCCCAATTGAGGCACGAATGCCAGCTCGTTCCGCGTGTAGGTACCGATGTTGGTCGGCTGAGCCAACAGACCTTGATTGCGCGTGACTGGGGAATTCGGATCGTTGGGAACGGTCGTCACCGATTGGCCGGCGATCACCACGTTTTGATGCGTGTTCCCGATTGCCACGCGGCTGAACAATTCCAGCGAGTAGCAACCGCCCGCGAATTCAGCCGACAATCCGAGGTCGCCGCCGTTGAATTGATTGTCGGCCGAGAACGAATCGGTCACGTCGAATCGAGTGTTCGCGACAACTAACTGATTGATCGGATCGACGGCCAAAGTGGACGATTGAACTCGCAGCGATTCGTCCAATCGCAGATGACGATAGCCGGCGATCATGTTGACTCGGGCGAACGAACAGCCATCGCCGGTCGAGAAGATCAACCGCTTGAACAACGCCGAGCCGCCGCGAAACTGGCTGGAATAATCCACGTTGATCGAACCGGTCAGCGTGCCTTCCGCGCCGTTGAACGCGATGATCTCATGGTCGTCGATGCCTTGTGCCACGTTCAGAAACGGGCGAGCGATGATTGCGTTTGCCGCGCTGGTCGTGGCAAAGTTGTCTTCGCGATCGAACAGGTCGAAGTACGTAAGCTCCAACCGCAGGCAATCGTTGAGATGCGTTCCGAGCATCACTTGAAGACCCGGCCGAATTTGGTCGCCCAGTCCTTCGTTGCCAGCCAGGATCGTGGTGTTTGGATTCGTCAACGAACCCGCTTGAGCCGGAGGCGTACCCGCCGGGCTGGTCGTGACGAGCGCCGGCACGTGATCGCCATTGGTCCACATCAACAGCGCACCGACGCTGCCGTAGATCGGCCAACAACGGGGCTGGCAAGACGGGCCGCAGTAATCATCGCAGCCGCCGAACTGGCTCGGCCCAATCGCCGGGCCGCCGTCCCATTGGTCGTGGATAATTGTCTCGCCGATTTCGCCTTCCATGAACATCGTGGCCGACGCCGGCTGAACTCCGGCGGTCCGACCCGCGTCGGCTAACAAACCCGGTTCGGCTGGCGCCGCCGGCTCGGAAACTTGTTGCCGTTGACTTCGCAACGACGCCCGCGAGAGGTTCGGATTCGTGCGAGCCAGTTCGGTCGCTTCGGCCGCCGAGATCCGACCAGCCTGCTGGCGAGGCGACGCGCTTTGGCCCATCACGGCCGTCGCGCCGACTAGCAGCGTCCCAAGAATGACGCCGCTAAAAACCCACACGTTGCTTTGCATCCCTGCTGCTCGGTGCATCGTTCGTCCTCGTTCGACTTCGTCGATTTGGAGCTGATTGGGGAGTGATCCGCCTGGCAAATGTTAGCCGGGTCGACTTGACCGGAATTGCCGTTGCGACCGGCAAACTCTGTCTGACTCGCAAACTTTATCGGAATTGCCTGGTCGGCACTTTAATCAACCGCCAGCGGCTGGCCGCGTTTTCGGCGATAGCATGGGCGCGAAGCTTGCGACCCAGCCGATAACCCGGCAAATTCGCCCAAACTTCATCGCCGCGTCATCGGAATCCCGACTGGCCGGCATACCGCGAGGCAGACTGTTCTGTCAGAATCCGGTGGTCGAAATTGAGGCGGACGACATACCGAATCTGTAACACGGGCAGTTTCGTGGACGTACGGACGGCTGCGAAACGTGGTTAAGGAAGGAAAGATGCGGTGAGCGACGCTTCGTATGACTATGACGTATTGGTAATCGGAACCGGTCCAGGCGGCGAGGGCGCCGCGATGCAAGCCGTCAAGAACGGCAAGCGAGTGGCCGTGATCGAACGGCTGCCCGAAGTCGGCGGCGCATGTACTCACCGCGGCACGATTCCCAGCAAGTCGTTGCGGTTCTCGATCTTCAAGCTAACCGAGTTGGTCAAGAACCCGCTGTTCGGCGCCTCGTGCTTGGCGGTCGACTTTCCCGATCTGCGGAAGAGTGCCAGCGGCGTCATCAGCCGCCAAGTCGACATGCGGACCAACTTCTACGTCCGCAACGACGTCCCGATTCTTCGCGGCCACGCTCGATTCATCGACCCGCACACGGTGGATGTGAACGGACGCCGGTGTAGCGCGGCAGCCGTCGTGATCGCCGTCGGCTCGCGACCGTATCGGCCGCCCGATGTCGACTTCGACCACGCGCGGGTGTTCGACGCCGACACGATTCTGGACCTGAAGTTCACGCCCAAGTCGATCACCATCTATGGTGCGGGAGTGATCGGCGCCGAATACGCCTCGATGTTCCGCAACCTGGGCGTCAAGGTGAACTTGGTGAACACCCGGCACAAGCTGCTGGAGTTTGGACGACGAGATCAGCGACGCCCTCAGTTACCATCTGCGCGGAATCGGGCGTCATCATTCTTATCAAACAGCATAGACGCGTCAAGCCGCTGGACGACGGCGTCGTGCTGCATCTGAAAAGCGGCAAGAAGCTGAAGACCGATATCCTTCTGTGGGCCTAACGGCCCTCCGGCAACACACGGATGAATTAGGCCTCGACGGTCTGGGCCTCGCAGCGTTATGAGCAATCTGGCCGTGAACGCTTGCTTCGGCAAGACGCGTGCGTCGTACACCATCAGTGATGTGATTGGCTATCCGGCAGCTTGGCCAGCGCGGCCTCATGCGGCCGAGCCGCCGCCAGCCCGCATCGTCGACGGCAGGTGACGCTGCCGCTGCTTCCACATCCCGACGGGCATCTACACCAGTCCCGAAATCAGCTCCGTCGGCCAAACCAGGCGCAGGCTGACGGCAGCCAACATTCCGCTGTGAAGTCGGACGCACTTCAAGAGCTTGGCCCGAGCTCAGATCACGGGGCAAGCCGTGGGAATGCTCAAGCTGCTGTTCCACCGCGATACTGCGCTTTACCGAAGTCCTGGGCGTGCATTGCTTCGGCGCCGAACGCGTCGGAGATCGTTCACATCGGCCAAGCGATCCTGTCGCAAACGGGCAAAGCCAATTCGCTGATGTACTTCATCAACACCACGTTCAACTATCCGACGATGGCCGAAGCGGCCACCCGCGTCGCCGCGATTGAATGGATACAACCGGCTGTTCTAATCACGGAAAAGAAACGTCGCACGGCGGCCCGGCCGGCGGACGATATTTACCAACGAAACGGCGACCAACACCACCGTGGCCGCAATCATCACGGTCACCACTGGATGCAACGGCGGAAGCAACGTCATGTCGCCCGCCATGATCGGCTTCGTCGGGAAGGCGAATCGCGGATTGTGTCCCCACTCGGCCGCGCGAAACAACGCCACCCAAGTCGCCGTCATCGCCAAGACGCTGGCGATCGCTCCCGCCGAGGTCAGACGCCGCCAGTACAACGCCGCGATCACGAGCGGAAACAGTCCGCAGAATCCGGTGAACGACCACAAGCCCAGATCGAACACGGCTCGCGGAAACAAGCTGCACACGTACGTAATCGCCACGATCAGCACGACGAACAGCCGCGCGATCACCACGGTCTGACGCTCGCTGAAACGACCCTTGCGGCTGTAATGCAGCACGATGTCTTCCGTGAAGATCGTGCCGACACACAGAACTGGCTGTCCAGCGACGACATGATCGCCGCCAAAATGCCGGCTGTCAGCAACCGCCAGCACCGGGCCGGCGTGCTGTTTCACCAACGTCGCCAGCACTTCGTTCTCGTTAAATCCCGGCTCGAATCCGGCCGACGGAGCACTGGCCCAGACGCCGATCAACACGCATAGCAGCCAGACAATCATGATAAAGATCGGATGCAACACGATCGGCAACCCCGAACGCCGCGCTGCGGCCGTCAGCCAATGCTGAAACACATGCGGGAACATGCCAACCGACAACGGAATCGGCGAAACGAAAAGAACACCGAGTTCAGATCTTCGCCCGCGAAAGCTGCGGCTCGGGCACCTGCCGTCGCCGCATGTTCTCCAGCAAGCTGTCGCCGCCGCCAATGCATTGGCGATCGTCACGAACGCGTCACCACGCCCAGCACCATGAACACCAGCGTCTGAAATGTGTTGGCCCAAGCCGTCCCGCATCCGCCGAAGAACGCGTACACCAACACGACGCCGCAGATCGTCGCCGGAAGCCAGGGGCTTCGGCACGCCATGGCAGATCGGCGAACAACCCGTAAGGCTCGAACGCCCCTTGCGTCACGCCGTTCACCACCGCGCCGGAAGCGACCACGCCCACCAACAAATACGACACAACCAAGCCGACCAAAATCAGGAACGGCAGCGGCCAGTGAGTCATTCCTGCAAACGGTCGCGGAAAAACTGAATCCCTGTGTCGTGTATCCATATTTGCGGCCCAACGCCCATAGCGGCATGACCAAGGAAAGAAACACAACGAGTGCATGATGCCGCTGGCGAAGCGAGCAATCCGTACTTGCTCCACGCCCAACGTGAACGCTCGGCCCGTCAGGCCCACCAGCGAATGCCGTCATCGTGGTGCCGAACAACGACCATCGCTTTCAATAAGACCGGGCCGATCGAATGGCTGGCCAGCATGTAGTCCTGAGCCGTGCCGCGAAACAACCGGCTGGCGGTCGCTCCCAACAGCAACAACAAACCGAGATAGACGACAATGACCACCAACGGAATCATCGCTCGCCTCCCTTCGCCGCCGCCGCTTCCTAAGTCGACCGCCTTCACCGCGCTCAGGCCAGCAAAACTGCACCGCCATCCACCACACGACCGCCGCGCCCGATCGACAACAGCCCGTGGTAGAACAGCGAATAAGGGAGAAAGCCAAACGATAACGTGGCGTCTTCTGCTGCCAAAAATCCTGATGCAGCACCACTAGCCCCGCCAACAGCAACCAAACGGTGTATTTCATCGTCGCGTGCGTCTCAAGGGAAATCGGCGGGCTCTCTCGCGACTGTTCCACGCATTGTCAGCCACGCGCCCCAGCCAAACGCCGGTCAACATACCGCATCCGCCCCGCCCAACCAACTCCGGGCACGATGAACCGTCCCAGACAGAGGCAAGGCGGTCTCGGCCTCAGTGGGCTTCCGTGGAAGCGGAAAATGAGGCGAACAGAAGCTGCTCGCGAATATGGTTCAGAATGCGAATCACCGTACGTTCAGGTTCGCCCAACTTCTTCGCTGATTTCTTCGATGGTGTAGCCTTGCAGTCGCAACGTCAGAATTTGCTGCTGCCGCTCATCAAAAACTTCTCCATGATCTGGGCAACTAGCTCCGCCAACATCGCCGCTTCTTCGGGCTGAGGCTGCCGATCCATGAATTGCCAGCTCGCCGATACGTCCTCGGAATTGCCTGACGCGGAGATTTGGCGATTGACGTCTCGCCGAGCCGCTCGCAATGCATTGGCCGTTCGAGCACACTTGCGAACCGTCATCAACACCAAGAGCGACCATACATCGTCCCAACGGTCGAAATGAGGAAATTCGCCCGCTTGCTGACGGCGAAAGAAGCTTCGCCAGACGGATTGCATGACATCTTCGGCATCGACTACGGCTTGGAATCGAACGTCCAAGCGGGTTCGCGGCACAGGGCAATCAAGCGGCTGGCAAAACGATTGAAGATCTCGCGGCCGCTTGCTCGTCGCAAGCTTGTGAACGCGGAAGCAAAGTATCTGAAGGGAATCCGACATATCGCGCTGACACGGCAAGAACGAAACAAAGCCCGCTCCAGCGGGTCCTGGCAGGCTTTGTGCGGCATGCAAACAGTGCGACGAGCACGTTGGCCGAGCGCGAGGATGAGTCGAAGATCGGCGAGCAGGTCGAGCCGGTGGCCAATGCTACGGTGTGTACGGATGAGGCGGAGCCAAATACCGCACGCCTCGATGAGCCGCTTGGCCCGTTCGTAAGACGTCACGGGAATCCCACGCCGCCGCCAGAAGCTGGTGAAGCCACCTTGGTAGTAACGTCGGCCACTCCATGAGAGCCACGATGTAATAAAGCGTGCGTCGCGCCTGTGGTCGGACATTCGGCGTGTAGACGACCCACTCGCCCAGATTGGGTTTGGGAATTCCACCCGTGGCCGGATATCCGCCGTGCGAACGATCATAAACGCTTCAAAGTCTTGATTTGCTCGCCGATTTTCCGCAATGCGTTGCTTGATGTTTCCGTGGGCCTGCTCGTAAGTGCCCAGATTGATAGAGTCGGTGCGTTGGAACGTCGACGAAAGCGACCGTAACCCGTCGCGAGTAGACCGTGTATCCGGCGTTTGCGCTCCGCTCGAAACTGAAAATCATCACAACGGCCAACATCAACAAGCTGACCTTCAACAAGCCCGTCGTCAGGCGCGCTGAATCGCGTTTCATGTTCCATTCCTCCTAACAAGCTCAAGGGGCAAGGTGCGTCTCGTCCCGGCGACGTGCTGGGACGTTTGCGTTACGTCGAGTGAATGAGAAACGGAGAATCGAAAGTGACACGAAAAATGGAAATTGTGGATGTGAGTTTCGGCGCGTCAGGTATTCGCCGCGAAAAGGCATCTACCCTCTTAGCGACCTACGCGGCCAACGCAACTAAACTGGACTCGCACGTTTGCCGCGTTCTCACAGCCCATAAGCCAGACGACCCACATGAACGACGAAGCGCTCTTTAGCAGATTGTTTGATCGAGAAGAAAGCGTGCGGGAAACGGTCATCGAGGCTTTTGAACAAGCTTGGCAATCGTCGACGCCGCCTGATTTGAGTGAATTCGTCACACAGGTGGATTTCGAGACCGTGGTCGAGCTTGCTTATGTCGACCTGGAACGCCGCATTAAGCTGAATCAAGCTCGTTCGGTAGAGAGCTACTTTCAGTTGTTGCCGGGATTCGCCGACAGCGACGTGGCCATCGATTTCATCGGTTACGACTATCAGCTCCGTAAGCGCGCCGGTCTTCACGCCGATATTGAAGACTATCTGCGCCGCTTTCCGGTTTGGGAGGCGGCACTACGCGAACGATTGTCTCAATCCGCGACGCCAGTCTTGCGAACCGATCCGACTCGTGAAACGGACGCCATCACGTTGCCCGGCGCTCGAACCGGGGAGTTTCCGCCGGTTGAACATCGCCGCCACGAATCACTTCCTC
The DNA here is from genome assembly GCA_041399085.1 of Pirellulaceae bacterium. Taxonomy (GTDB): domain Bacteria; phylum Planctomycetota; class Planctomycetia; order Pirellulales; family Pirellulaceae; genus JAWKTM01. The sequence continues at coordinate 703 of JAWKTM010000080.1, read as the reverse complement.
CGCTGCCCGGCTATCAAGTGCTCGATCGTATCGCGGCGGGTGGCATGGGTGCGGTCTACCTTGCGCGCGACATCAAATTGAATCGCGCCGTGGCGTTGAAGTTTCCGCGGCGCGAATTGGCCAGTGATGCGGAGGGTCGCGAACGGTTCTTGCGCGAAGCGCGAGCGGCGGCGAAGCTGCGTCATGCGAACATCTGCCCGATCCACGAAGTCGGTGAAGTCGCCGGGCTGCCTTACATTGCGATGGGCTTCGTCGCCGGGTCGAATTTGCGCGAGCTCGTGGCGGCCAAACCGATATCGGCTCGCGAGTCGGCCGAGTTGCTGGCGAAGCTAGCGCGGGCGGTGGAGGTCGCACACCAAAACGGCATCGTGCATCGCGACATCAAACCAGCGAACGTGTTAATCGAAGAGCAGACAGGCGAGCCGATCTTGACCGATTTTGGCCTCGCTAAGGAGCTGACAGAGTCCGACGTGCGGATGACGCAAACCGGCCAAGTCATGGGGACGCCGGCCTATATGGCGCCGGAACAAGCCGCGGGCAAAGCCAGTGAGATCGGACCGCCCGCCGATGTCTACGCGCTGGGGGCCGTGTTGTACGAACTGCTGTGCGGCCGTCCGGTGTTCGAGGGCAGCGTTATCGAAATACTCAACCAACTGCAAAACCGTGAGCCGTTGTCGCCGCGAAAAATCGCGCCGCGGCTGCA
>JAWKTM010000079.1:0-30418 GCA_041399085.1 Pirellulaceae bacterium | reverse complement strand
CAACCGATCCTCCATGCTTAAGAACCCATCGTACAGATCGCTAACGACTTCCTGAAACGCATCCGTCGCCTGATCTTCGTAACGCTCGCCGTTCTGCAAGATTGCATGAGCGACGTCCAGCACCAATCCAGCCGTACTCTCACGCGCAGGATCACGCAAAAGGATCTCCACGAAACCGTCTCGCCCCAAGTCCGTCATGGTTTCGAGGAATGGGGCGTAAACAGCTTGCCGATAAAGTGGCGGCAACCGATCCCGCGACGCCACCAATCGGCCCATCAAATTGCTGAACTCGGTGGGATCATCGGGACCCACATCACTGTCCAAAGCCGCCAACCGAGCGTCCTCAATACAACTAGCAAGGTTTGAAATGTCGATCGCTTGCGACGGCTTGGCTGCGGATTTGGAGCGAGTCGTCTTACGTTTTGATTTTGTTGTGGCGCGGACCATGGACTATTCCTTTTTAACGCTCCCAGAATTTGACTGTTCTTCGGATTCATCTTCCGAATCGCACGCGATGGAGAGCCCTTCTGCCGCAACCACCGATTCGATCCACTCCAATTCTTTGTCGATGCGAACGTAAATCCCGCCATCACCACAGCCTCGTTGGCTGTTTGCCGCCGCGCGCGAAGTGGCTCCCGCCAATAAGAATCGTCCTCCTACGTCGACATACGCGGGACCGCCGCTGTCACCATTGCAAGAATCGAGTCCATTTCCCCCAGCTACGATTTCACGATCTCTCTTGCAGCCGAAAGTGGACTGGTGCGACGAAGACGAACAATTGTTGGAAGCAACGACGACTTCGACCTGCATCTTGCGTCCCGACCTGCCGGTTTCCGTTAGCCCAAAACCAGCAAGACGCAAGAAGAATGCATCGTCGATTTGTGATGGCGTTGCGATCGGGCAGGGCGCAACATCGGTCACCGGCTGATCCAAGATGAGCACTGCTATGTCATGTTCATCAGTACTCAGTTTGTAATCTGGATGAGGGACGCACTTACACGCCACAACACGGCCCGTACCGGGGTTGTTCGAATTCAAGCCAAAGTAAACCTCGCCGCGCGAACCGATGCATCCAAGATGGAAACAGTGAGCGGCCGTGATGACCACTCGAGGCGCAACCAACGTTCCAGTGCAACAGAACCGACCACCTCCACCCACGGCCACGCAATGCTCGAATTCACCTGCAAGAACCGGAGCGCCACCCCAAATACGCAATCGATCCCGTCTCGGTAGTGAAAGCCATTTGATGAAGTTGTCTCGCCACACAGGATCGTCGGCCACGCTGATACGCTCTGTTTCCGGTGTGGTCGTTCGCAACCTCATTGGTTGAAAAACCCGTCGGGATTCCTCGGCGTCGTTGACGGGTTCGACGGGGATTGACTCGGACCGCGCTTGTTTAAGTTGCATCAGCGATTGGCTGAGCTGTTCATAGAATTTCGGGTCGTCCTGATCGACCGAGGCCTTGGTTAATTCGACCGCTGCATCGACCAAGCGAGCCTGCTCCGCATCGGGCATTTTCAAGTCTTGCATCATTGCCGATTTTCCCGTGCCACAACATCCAACCTTTTCACCGTCGGAATCGTCGGCCATCATCGCTGTCGTAAACGTCCAACCAAGATCTTGCAGCACGCCCATGCCAATGGCGCCCGGACTGTGTATTGCTTCGTTCGTGCCGATCTGCGGCGTCATCAGAGAGTTCGGGTTGCCCTTCGGAAATGTTGCCTCGTCGAGATGCGCGAAGCTCGAACCAGGATCGAACGGACTTGGTGCGTATATCCTGGGTGAGGCACCGCCATTGGCGATTCTGGCCGCGGTCCCGTTAAAGAAGAGAGTTCCGCTAGTTAGTTGTTGGCCGAGGGCAATTGAGGGATTGGGAAACAAGCTTGTACTGACGAGTTGCTGCCCAGAGCCGTTGACCCCAAATCTGTCGTAGGCCACGGGGAAAGCTGTGCCGCCGCCCCAGCTTCCAACTCCGTTGTTGTTTACCGTCATCGTGCCAGTAAAGCCAAGCCCGTGCCCCAATTCATGCAGTACGACACTCATCAAGTCGTACTGATTAACAGGTGGACTACCATCCGTGCCAAAGTACCAATTGTTGAATACACTACTAAAGTTGCAATTGATGTCGACACTGTTCGGTGCAAGATCCGATCCCGCGATTCGGTTAGCCAAAGCGATGGGATACCATGTGTTGGTCAGCGGGGCACCGGCGAAGTTGCGGCTATAGGTCGCGGGTCCGGCTGAACCTAGCACTCCAGGATCAAGTGGCCTCCAGTTCGCATGAACGCGGATGGGAACGTCGCTCTGAAGCAACGATTCCCATATATCCACGGCAGCTTGAAATGCCGTCCGAGCTTGCGAACTGAAGCCGTTATAGTTGACGACAAACTGAGAGCCCTGAGCGCGGCGCGATCGCATGCGTTTACCGAATTCAACACCGGTGCGAGTGTTGGAGTCGTATCCAGCCGCACGAATCTCGATCATCGGCGTTGGCACCGCGCTGACTTCCGCGGCACGATCGGCAGGGAGCGGCGGCACGACGACAACCGGCTGCGGGAAAGGCTGACGACGACGAGCGCGTGACATCGACCAGACGAAGTCGAGCTGCGTGAATTTACGCGCCGCAGGTGTAGTTCGCGTATCCATGAACCAAGCTGGGTTGGGAACGCCAATCGAACCCAGAAATGGATCGGAAGACTCAAAGACCTCTAACCTGTTGGCGGCATTTGGGTTTTGTGGATTATTTATATCGAACTCTTGATCCGGTTTTGGACCGATTGACGCTCGTGCATGACATGTAATGCAAGAACTCGTGGATTGAAAGCCACGTTCAACTTGTGAATTCGCAAGCAAGGTTGGTCGACCAATTGAGTCAACAAAGTCAACCTGGGTCCCGCGCAGCACGTAGTTCTGCCACTTTGAGCCGAGATTCACATCCCGAAACAATTGCAAGAGCGCCGAAGAAGGTTCTCCGCTTGTGTTTATCCCAAACGTATCCCGCGACGGTACGACGCCCTCGATTCCTTCGTTGTCTCTGTGCTCAAAAGTTGCCCAAAACCAGTTCGGTAAATCCTTGGTCGTGATGTGAAGCGCGGTCAGGCCCCACGTTTCGATCATACCGCGATTGTTTATTTGAGCCGTGTGATAGCGAGCATGTAAGGCCGGGTCATCCAACCTTCGCCACTGAGCTTTAATCTCGCGTGCTGGAATGGGAAAGTCGACTTTTTCGCCTGAGTTGAAGAATCGTTCCTGTCCCTCGATGTAGTAAAGGTCGTTAGAGACGATAAAGTCAAAGGCCTCACGATTCATGCGCGTCTCATTCCCATGCCTTTGAATGACGCCGGGATCAACTCGCTGAGTGTGAGCCTTGCCCTCAAGTGCCGCGGCTATCGGATTTGCAACCCCAGCTCGCTGCATATCGAGAATGACTTGCTGTAACGGTTGAGCTTCCAATTGATCAATAGTTCGATCAACATCGTCGTGCGGCCAGTTAGGTGCTTGATTCGGGTTCCCAAAAACATCACTGGCTAACGCCCAAGATTCCCAAACAACCGGTCCGCTCGGATCATCGATCGGCTGACTAATCTCCGCAAAAATCCGCCAAGCGAATTCATCGGGCCGATTGATTGCCGGATGATCGCTTTGTGCAAGGGCCTCGGTCATTGCTTGACAGACGATTAGGATCAAGATTATCGAGGCAAGCCTTGTCCAATGCATTTCGTTGCTCCAGCAATTTCATATTGGTTGGGGGGGGCCGAGGCAAAATGGGTTTTCAACGCGATCCGCGGCTCGTTCAGCGGCGAAGGCTAGGACTCGCTATAACCCAGCTTTCGCTTTTTCGTCACTTTCAAAATGTGGTTCGAGCACCCGAATAACGCTACGGACAGCGATGGGAAGACAATGACGCATAGCTTCCCTCGCTAGTAGGTGATTTGCGTTACGGTTGTGATAAATATCTCGCCGGCCTTTCGCTACTCTGAAGTTCCATCGCACGCCATCACTCGGAAGAGAAAGCTCATTCGGATTGACCAGTCTTTTCGTAACAGAGTTCGAAGATGAACGGAAAGCGTCGGGAAAGCTTCAGGAAGACCATTGGAAAGAAACGAGTTTGCCTTTCTCATCGTTCGGGTCCCGGTGAGGCCGACTTGCGGATGCCTTGCGTTCTGATGGCTCCGCGAAATGAGCCGAACAGATAGTTGGGGCACGCACGGGCCCAGGCGAATTTGGCACTCGCTCTGGCCGTCGCGAGCGTAGCCAACCAGGCTCACATCTGGCGGCGCATCGTGATACTTTGTGCTGAATTTGGAATAGTTGGATTTCGATCTCGCAAACTTCGCAAGGCATGCTCCTGCAGGCGATGCGCAGGGCCCCGTGTTGGCAATTGACGAATGAATGCGTTCGATATGGAACGTTCGACCGACTCGCAACACGCGTCCGCCGATAGCCAAACGATCGCAGTGTTGTTCGACGCGGTTGGGACGTTGATTTACCCAGCCGCCGGCGCGATGTGTATTGGCGGGCGGGCGTTGAGATGGGATCGCGATTGACAGGCGATGAAGTTGATCGGCGGTTTCGCCAGCGCGGTGAAGGAGCATTTCGCAGCGAGCCGCTTTGGCGAATGCAGCCGGTTCTGAACTGACTCGACCGCCCACCAACGACGATTTGGAACGAAGCACTTGGCAGGCGGTTGTGCGAACCGTATTTTCCGATGTCGACTCGCCGCGGCAGACGCCGCTGTTTGATCGCCTATGGCAGCACTTCGAGCTGCAAAAATTGGGCGTTCTTCGGACGATGCCGCGAACGTCTGGAGGCAGCTTCAACGCCGTGGGCTGATAATCGGTGTTGCGTCGACTTTCGACAGCCGGCTGCATGCGGTGCTTCGGCAAACGGAGCTGACGCGCGATTGCCAGCACATTTTCGCCTCGGCCAGCGTCGGCTTCAGCAAGCCCGATCCGCGCTTCTTTGCCGAAGTCGCACGACGGCTGAACTTGCCGCCCGACCGCATCGTTCTGGTCGGCGACGATCGGACAAACGACTTTGACGGAGCGACGAACGCCGGTTGGCAGGCCGTTTTAGTCGATCGCTCCACCGCCTCGTCCAACGAATGGCAAGCGGCGTTGGATCGAGTCTTGCGGCGATTGAGCTGACCCGGCTCGCACCGGCGTATGGCAAAACAACAACATGTTTCCGCCATGCAACTGCCAGTTTGCCAAGCGTTGCGGTTTTGCCACGCCCTCACCAACGGCGACTTCCGGTCGGAAATTTGCGCGGATTCGCTAAGCCTTTGGCAGCATGGCACTTCGATGCACGGCAAGAGAGTGGCCGGCGCGTCATGAGTCATCTGGCTTCGGCTTTGCTTATTCCACAACCACGAAACTGCTTCACCCCGCTTCGTGGAAAGTTGTTGATGCATGCCCGAGATTTGATGGACGTCGCCGCTCAAGTCGCCTATCAAGCCCCGTCGTTCCTGAAAGCGCTGCCACCCGTCTCCGACAAACTGCTGGCGGACTATTGGTCGGCGAGTCGCTGTCGTGTCGACCGCTGGAGCATGGCGCTGCGAGATTATTCGCAGACGCTGGACAATCGCGGCGAGAAAGCAGCCGCGCGGCAATGGACGCGAATTCGCCCGGTGCTGACCGAGATATTGCTCAGCGAAACGCTCACCCGCGTCTGGGCCGGTATGTCAGCCGCCTACGATCACCGACGGAAATCGAATCATATGGAACCCGTGGCGCGAGCCATTCATGTGGCCCATTTGGAAGCTCGGCATCGCGTGCTGAGCGTGTTGGTTTGCGGCCGCGGTTTCGCCGTGCAAGACGCCGTTTTGCTGAATCGCGTGCGGCGGCGAGTCGAATCGTGGACCGACGCGTTGCTGGCCCCGATTGCGTTGGAGCACGACGTCGGTTCGCTGGCTTTCGGCGAAGCGCGTTGCCGCGAATTCGCTTTGGATTTGGCCGAACGACGGCACGACGGCCTTGAGGAGCCAGCTCGGCAGTTAGCGATGGCGTCGCTGCAAGCTGCTTTTCGCGACACGGAATCGTTGACGGCGAACGCCGATCTCAACGCCCAAATTGCCGTTGCCGTAAGAAGCTGTGTCGGAATTCAGCCGGCGAAACTCGGCGGTGATCGCTTGGCTGATTGGCTGACGCGGATGCAACAAATGGCCGAAGACACTCAGAGCTTATTGGACGAACTGTACGTGCTGGAGGGCATGGGCCAACGGCAAGCGTAACGAGCTCTCGCACACCGATACTGAACTACTTCGACGCCGTGCGAAGTGATATGTTCAATGAGTCGCGTCGGCGTAGGCATTTCGCTCAGACTCATCGGCCCGATGCAAACTCCGTCCGTCAGCCCTTCAGCCAATCCCGTCGCGAGCAATACTTGCCAAGCGGCCGAGCCCGGTCGCTCGGCCGAAACCACCCTCTTCGCGAACGTGGCCCGTTGTTGCATGTCGCAGTGGTCACTACAGCCGATTTTCAGCAGCTATGCCGTCGTGGCCGGCGTGGCGATTGCGCTCGCCCTGTTGCTGATTATCGGGCCAACCTATCGCCGGCTGACGGTCACACAGCGAACTGCGTTGGTCGCCTTGCGGCTGGCGGTGATCGTGCTGGTCGCGGTGGCGATGTTGCGGCCGACGCACGTCAGCACCACTTCGCGTCGGCAAACGGCCGTGTTGGTCGTGCTGTTCGATCAAAGCCGCAGCATGCAGTTGCCCAACGCCGTCGGACGCGAAACGCGCTGGGAGGCGCAGCTCGCGGCACTGCGAAAATCCGAACCGGAACTGGCCGCGCTGGCCGATGATCTGGAGTTGAAGTTTTACGCCTACGACTCGCAGCTTCGCACAATCGACTTCGATGGCCGAGAGCTGAAGTTGCCCGATTCGCCGGACGGCGGTCAAACGGATATCGGCACGACGTTACAGGAGGCCGTGCGGCGGGAGTTGGGCAAGCGTTTGGCCGGCGTCGTGCTGTTGGGCGATGGCGCTCAAACGGCCTTCGATCCGAAAACCGAAATCCAAGAGGCGGGCCGCGAGATCGCTCGGCTCGATTATCCGATCTACACCGTGGCGTTCGGACCGCCCGCTTCGGCCGCGCAGTCTCGCGACGTGTCGGTCGAAAATTTGCCCGAGCAGTATTCCGTGTTCGTCAAGAACGAGCTGTTGGTGCGAGCGCAAGTGCGAGTGAGCGGCTACGTGAATCAGACGATTCCGGTCGAGCTCGTGCTGGAGGACTCGGCCGGTTCGCGCGAGACCGTCGGCCGTGCCAGCGCGGTGGCTCGCGGCGACAACGAGTTGGTGCCCGTCGAGTTCACTTTCGCACCGCAGCAGCCCGGCAGCTATCAATTGGTCGTGCAAGCCGCCGAACAGCCGGGCGAATTGGTGACGACGAACAACCAGTTGAACGCATTTCTGACGGTGCTCGAAGGCGGCCTGCGCGTGTTGTATGTCGAGGGCGAGCCGCGGCAGGAGCAGCTTTTCTTGCGGCGAGCGATCAATGATTCGGCCGACATGCAGTTGGACTTCCGGTGGATCGAACAACGCGCCCGCGACCGCTGGCCAGTCGACATGAGCCGCGAGTTTGGCGAAGCCGACTACGACGTGATTATGCTGGGCGACGTGGATTCCGCGGCTTTCCGCCCCGAGGATTTGCGGACTTTGGCGGCGCGGGTCGAGTCGGGAAAGGGGCTGATGATGCTGGGCGGCTATCACAGCTTCGGCCCCGGCGGCTATCAAGACACGCCGCTCAAGGACGTGCTGCCAATCACGTTCGATCGTTTCGAGCGACAGGATTTCGACGCCCCGATTCGCGACGATCTGCATCTGCCCGGACCGCTGGCGGCAATTCCCGCGCGGTCCCATTCCGTGACACGATTGGCTGCGGCGGATCAGAACTCGGCCGTGTGGCGCGAGCTGCGTCCGTTGAAGGGCGCGAATCGTTTCGCGGGCGTGAAGGAGGCGGCCGGCGTGCAGGTGCTGCTCGAGTCGCGGCAGGGCGATCCGTTGCTGGTGAGCGGCGAGGTCGGCGCGGGCCGCGTGCTGGCATTCGCCGGCGATTCCACTTGGCAATGGTGGCGACAAGGCTGGCAGGATATTCACAAGCGATTCTGGCGACAGGTCATCTTGTGGCTGACGCACCGCGAGGATTTGCAGCGAGAAGACGTGTGGATTCGAATGAATCGCCGCCGAGTGCCGCCGGGTGTCGATGTCGAGTTTCAGGTCGGAGCTCGCACGTCGGCCGGTGACGAAGTAGCGAACGCCGAGTTCACGGCGAAGCTGTTAAAGCCGGACGGTTCGACCAGCGATCTGCGATTGTCGCGCACGGGAGACTCGGCCGAAGGTTCGGTCGGCAAACTGGCCATGCCCGGCAAGTACACGGTCGAGATCACGGCTCGCACGGATGGCCGAGAGATCGGACGCACGCGAGCCAATTTGCAGGTGATGGATCAGGACATCGAGCTGAGCAACCCGGCGGCGGACCCCGACCAACTCGCTCGCCTAGCCGCTTTAACCAAAGAGGCCGGCGGCCGAGCCATCGCGGCCGAAGCGTTGCCCGACCTATTTTCCGAAATCCACCAGCGCCCGCCCGATCTGGAAATCGAGGTGGAAACGAAATGGCAATTCCCCGACCGCCCCCGCGACGCCTGGTCGTTCCTCCTCGTTTTCGTCGCCCTCCTCACCGGCGAATGGGCCCTGCGAAAACGCTGGGGATTGGTGTGAGGCGGCAATGTGAGGTCGATAGCGACTTGAGAAAGATCGGCTAGAACGATCTCACAGCCGGCAGCCGCTGCAGTGTTGTCGGCGGGCTAAATGGCTTCGGCGTTTCGAGGTGGCTAACGGGACGCACCGCCGAAACAGGCGAGGCGAACGGCACATCGGTCGGCGGGCTAGGCGGGCCGAGGCGGTGCGCGGGAATACCAGCCGGTGCGTTGTACGGACCGCTGGGGACCGGTGAATGCGGAGCTTGATGAACCGGCGGCAAGGGCCGCGCCGACATTTGAGGGTATTCGCGGAGGCAGTCCTCGATACAGCGTCGCAGGTCGTCGCAGTCCTTGATCTTGCGGTTTAGCTCTTCGATCTTCTGCTCGTACTCGCGACGCATGCCGCTGCAATCAGCATCGGCGTCGCGGGCGCGAGGTTGGTCGTCGTCGGTGTCAGCGCCCCGCGGAGCGGGCGCCGGCGCACGACTCGCAACGACGCCTCGATTCGCGGCCACGGTTTCAAAACCGGTCGAGACCCACGGAGCGTCCGAAGCTTCGACTCGCATTTTGGCGTGATGGCGGTACTTTACCAAGCAAGGAAGATGAATCGTCGGCAGTCGAAGATGCATTTCGGGAAAAGTAATACCGCCGCCACGAACTCCGGTGGTCGTCGTGGCCCCTTCGCTCACTCCGACTCGCGGTCCCGCTTGGAAAAAGCCTGTTTCTCGCGTGATGACTTCCTCGGGCGGGCCAGGAGCCGGCCGCGGTTGTGTGGGCGTTGGAGCCGGACGGGGCTGTGACTGGCATGTCGGTTCGCCGCCGCGGTTATCGCAATACGCCGGACCGCGAGGTTGGCAGCCGCATGTCGGCAAACCGCGCGCGGCGCAATCACAGGCGTATTGAGCGAGCGCCGAATTCGCGACCGAGCTGAAAACGGTTATCGCCAGTATTCCAAGCCAGAAGGCGGGTTGTCGCATGACGAATGACTCCGACACGGGCGCGGGCAGAGGTGCGAGTAAGCTTCACGTGCGAGGCTGCCGAGGTCTCGGCCCTGGACGGGGTGGTCGGTGTACAGCCACGCCAAGTCAAGGCGTCAACCGCCGGGCCGCGTCGTCTCGAGCCTGGGGCTGCCCGGACGCCACGCATTATGAACCTCAGGACCGCTCTCACGATCACAAAGGGAATCGGCGTAACAACCGGCATCGCTGAAACAAACCAATCGCGAAACGCGTCGGGCAAAATGGAACGACTTTAACGATACCGGGGAATTGCTAGCGGGCGAGGTTCGTGAAGCTACGAAACTTCTTGCCAAAGGACGAAAAAAGGCAGCCGATCATCGGCTGCCTTTCGGAATCGTTGGCCTCTGGAGCTACGTCGCATCTACGCTCCGTCGCCGGTCTTCGCGGGCGTGGGAATCGGTTTTTGGCCGATCGTCCCCTGTGCTTTCAGCTCTTCCAGTATGCGAGTTTGAATTTCGACGGCTCGTTGAATGGTTTGCATTCGCAAATCGAGCGCGTCGACACGCCGGTCCAAGTCGTTCAGCCGATCTTCCAAATCATTGCAATCACATTGCTGGGGCGATTCGAACGAAGCGGCTCGGGCCTGCGTTTGCACGCCCAGCATCATCGGCATGGCCATCATGGCCGGCACGGCCCGCATCATCGGCATACTTTCCACAATCGGCCCCGATGGCGGCAACGCCCGCGACGAAGGTCCTTGATCGAAACCGCGTGGAGCGTTCTGTCCACAACAGCAACCATGATGGCAATGTCGATGGTGGTGATGCCGCGGCGCACAGCAGCAATGCGGCGCCGGCCGCCCGCACCCCCAACAAGGTCCGCGTCCACAAACCGGCTCGCACCCGCAACCATAATCAGCCCCACACGTGGGACAGCCGGCCAAGGCCGGGGAAACCACCAAGCCGATCGACAGTGTCAGTACCGCGGCGATAGCAACCGTGAAACGCATGGAATTCCCTCGTGCCGAAGCCAAAGATATGGATCATCCTTGTCTTCGGCACGAAGGTGGGTCGAGTCCTCGCGAAATCGAAACGGCCGGTAGAACTGACAGAATGGTCAAAGTCCGATGATTTGTATTTGCGGCGTTCGTGAACGCCGCGGACTTCGCACGTTAGTCGTGACTCAACAGCGAAGCTAAATTGTCAGTGGGGTTTGGTTGAAGAACGTGTCATCTTCCGCCGAAGGGAAAGAAATTCGGTCGTTGATATTCTGGCATCGCCTGGGCAATGTGGTCCAGGAAGTTCGAGTAGCCGACCGTGGGCTGCACGTTCTCAGCGAGAGATCTTTGAATTGCTGAGTAAACAAGCCACCGGGCCGCCCCGTCGACGCTTCCCAGGACAACTGATGATCTTGACAGCCTGCAAGCAAAATGCCGGTTGCACCGACGGAGGCCGGAACGCTCGCGGAACCTTGCCTCGCGTTGTTGGCTTACGTAGATCGGATTGCGCTCGGGTTGGGTGAATGCGGCCTCCGCCTGTTCTGGAGTTATCGTTCGCGGAGCAAGACCAATGTTGTCGGCGATCACGCCGACATTACCATCCCGAGCTAAACGGTCCGCAAACGACCGCGTATTACCTTGCGATCCACGTGCGTTTGGCGCGAGTCCAAGCGTGCGCGCCCCATCGCCGCGAGCTAGATCAGCCATCAACCCCCTTGCTGCCGAAGCGACTCGTGAAACCGTCCCGCTGTGGCAACTGTCCGATACCACAAGTATTCGCACACCCGGCTTGAACTTCGACCACAGGAAATATTGCCAATCATCCAAAAACAAACCATCATGCAAGCACCACGCTTCGTCCTTGCGGTCGTTCGCTTCGTCCCCGCTACGATCATCAACCTGCGTGCCATGTCCGGCGTAAGTGACAAAGAATGTCGCCGCTATTGAGATGGCTGGCGGCGTGAAAGATATAACGAGTCACCTCTTTGATAGTGGCTTCACCATCCTTCAGCAACTTGCTCTTTTGAAACTTCTTTTTTCGGCAATGTCTAGATAGTCATTGGCGTCATTCACACATCCTTTTAGTGGCGAGATGCCTCCGGGATATGCCTGCGGGATTCGGTCGATCAACCCCGATGTGTAACGAAAACGCATTGCGCGTGCCTGCGCGTACGCGTTACGCGGAATAGAGGAGGTGAATCCAACTCCCGCAATGAGACTTCCCAACGAGACCAAGGCACGACGGCGATTCATTGTCATTTTCATAATTCCTAGAATCTAACGAGTGTTTTCAATTCGGCGGAAACTCTACAACCAGATGCCGACCCCAACGTATCAATTGTTTTTTAGCTTGGGCCAAGGATCGCCTCCCACGTTGTCTAAGAGACCGGAAGGTTCCGCGACGGCGCCGGCAGCTCCGGCGGTTTCCGCGCCGAGACGGTACCATCGTTAATAGGCAGCGATGGCCAAGGATCGGGCGCTTGACGTTATTTCACCCCGAAGTTGACCGAGGGTTCTGGGTCATCGGAAGGCACTGGCTTCTTGGGTGGGTTAGTACCAAATCGTTCGTCGACCAACGCTGCGGTACGCGATAAGAGATCATTCGCTCGTGCCTGCTGTTCGGCGTATAGCGCCCAATCCGTTGACCGTGCCGCGTCCCGACTACGAGCTTCGTTGTCCACGTCGCGGCCGACGGCGGCCATGGCTACGGGGACTAGCGTCTCGAAACCGCTCGTTATGACCGCGGCGCCGTTGTTTGTCAGCCCGTTACCCCAGCGATAGCGGACGTGGTAGCCGTGGCCGTCGCGTGCCACCACTCGGCCTCGCCAAGCGTTGTAGTTCGGCGGATATTGGAACGATTGAGCGTTGGCGTCGCTCGCCATGAGGAACGCGGTACCGATCATCAGCAGCGTCAACACGGAAACTTGGGTCATTCGAATTCGCATCGCGGGATTCCTCAAGAACGGCGGCATTGTGCGGGAAATAACGGCTCGGGCCCACCTGTTGTTCGTTTCGGCCTGAGTTTGCTGGAACCAGACAGCGAAAATAGCCGGGCTACACAGTACGGGCAGTCTGCGTTCTCGGAGACTACACCGGCGGATTACCGCTTTCAAGTCGCGCCGACTCGAATTCACGCCGACGCTCGCGCATGCCGACCGACACGACGGAATCAATCAACCGCGAAAGAAATCCCGCTGGGGCTGTCGTCAAGGTTGGCTGGAACTGGCACAATGGGTTGCGTTGCCGCCGCACTCTTTGGGAAATGAACGAGGTAATCCGATGACGATCAGCGCCGAAGCGCTTCGCGAACTGCACCGCATTCATCGGCAGATCACGGATCTGCGGGAACGGTTGGATCGCGGGCCAAAACAAGTTCGCGCCGCCCAAGGGAACGTAAAGCGGGCTGAGTTGGAGTTGGACGAAGCCAAGGCGACGCTGCGGAAAACACGGATGGCTTCCGACGAAAAACAACTGCAACTGAAACAACGCGAAGCCCGCTTGCAGGACTTGAAGGTCAAGCTGAATCAAGCCGCCAGCAATCGCGAGTACCAAGCTTTCAAGGAGCAAATCGCCGCCGATCAACAGGCAAACAGCGTGTTGTCGGACGAGATTATCGAAGCTCTCGACCATTTGGAGCATTTACAGGCGGACATTACGACGCTCGAACAGAACCTGAAGAAGGCACAGGAAGAGACCAAAAAAGTCGCGACGCGCGTGAACGAACAGCAAGCCGGCCTCGAGTCCGAGTTGGCTCGTGTCACGGCGGACCTGCGAGAGGCTGAGAACAAGCTGCCGTCCGATTTCCGAGCGGAGTACGATCGCGTGGCGAAGGCGCGCGGCGAAGACGCGTTGGCGCCGGTCGAAGGTGAGACATGCGGCGGCTGCTACCAAATGCTGACGCCGAACATGATGAGCGAGCTGCTGATGTCGAAGCCGGTGTTCTGCAAGAGCTGCGGTTGCTTGCTGTATCTGCCGGAAGATCGCGGCGGTGAGTAAACGAACTTCTTCCGGTTCCACCGCCGAGCGTTCGCCAATTTACTCCCAGCTCACGAATTATCGCTGGCGGCGGCCGAGTTAGGCTTCGCCGCGTCCTCCACTGCCGCGGTCTGGCCGGAGTCCGCCGCATAATTCTTGGGTCCGAATACTCGCTGGCGATAAAGCAACAGGCCGTGCGCGGCGTGATAAAGGCCGCCGCATTCCAAATCGATCGACTTCGTCTGCTCAAGCAATTGACAAACGTGGCGGACGGCTCGTTGCATCGCCGGCTTGTGCAGCTCCTCGTCAGTGGAAGCCAACGTCAGAAACTCCAGCACATGGCCCGAACTGCCGATTCGCTGGCTCATGTCCGAGGTAGTGCCGGGCCGAGCCATATAGTTCGACGAAAACGAACCGTCAGGATTCTGGTACTTGAACGCCTCCGCCTTGCGTTGCTCGATATGATCGTGGGCCGCCTGCCAAACACCTTCCAGCTTGCCGCCGGCCGCCAAGTGTCGGTTGAGCGCCATCGACAGTCCGATCATGCGGTGCGTTCCGCCGCAAGCCGATGCATGGACATCGTGTTCGGTCTCGATTTGCACGAGCTTCTCGATCGACCAAGTTTGGCCGTCTTGAGCCTGCCACTGGAAATCCGTGGGCAAGTAGCTGGTCAAGCCGATCAATGTCCAACTGTATTCGCGGTCCACATTTCGAGGCACGTCCCACATCGCTTGCCAGATCATGTCCTCCATCGTGAACGTTTGGCCGTCGAGCTGGATCGGCTGATCCGGCGGCAATTCGCATTGAGCGAGAATCGCCATCCACTGGTCGGTGTGGCCTTGGCCCGTTTTGCTGCCTTGTTCCAATACGGTCTGCAATCCGACGCGGCCGGTCTGCTCGATCATGTTTCCGGGCCGAGCGACCCAGCCGGTCATGCTGCCGCCTTGCAGAATGTGGTCGACGGCCGAAACGCGTTGACCATTGTGGTCGACCAGAAAGTCGCGCTGATAAGTCAGCGCGCCGTGCAGAATCTGCCAAGCGGCATGGTCACGCAGATTGAGATGACGGTTCTGATAAGTCCAGGTAAGAATGGCGTCGATTTCATCACGAAGCTCGTCCTCGGACACTTCGGAATTTGCCACCGGCGTCGTGACGGTTCGTTCCGTCCGAGGGCGGCCGCACCCACTCATCGACAGGAAACTCGTCGCGACCAACAAACCGACGACCATCGACAACGAGCGCACGAAAGCGATCTTCACCGAAGCATCTCCACGTAAGCCGAACCTGAAAGTCGGACCAGAAACTAACGCCCGCGCGAAACTCGCGGCGTCATCCCAGCTTGACACAAGCCACCGAGCTTGACGACTGGGGCGTTTGGAAAAGATAGCTTACGCAGCGCGGGCGACAACGCGATTGCTGATCGCCCTTCGATAAACAAACCGCAGCCAGCCGGACTACTCGCTATCTTTCAACGCTTTAATCGCGTTTGGCAAATCGGGACCGGTCAGACCAAGCACGCCGCGACCTTCCTGCAAACGGCTTTCGACGTCGTACTTGACCGTCTCCACGTCCGGCTCCCAGCAACGGACCAAATCGTCTTTCGCGATCGGCCGAAGCGGGCGGACAATTCGGAAGCCCACGCCCCGCGCCGGATCGTCGGTGAACCACCACGGGCTGAGCGGGAAATTCGGATCGTTCGCCTTCCATTCCGGATCGTTCGACCCCAGACGCGATGCACAGCGGCATTGCTCGGCGTCGTCGTCCCAATGCCCGCCGCGAGCCACTCGCGGCCATTCCTTGACGGGCCAAACCACGGCGTCGGCCGCCTTCAGCGATTTGCCGCCGAACCGCTTGAAGCCATCGTCCAACAGTTGGTCCAAGGTCCATTCGGCGACGTTCCCGTGCATGTCGTACAAGCCCCAGGGGTTTGGCTTCTTTTGCCCGACGGGATGCGTCGTTTCTTCGGCGTTAGGATAGAACCACGCGTAATCGCCCAATTGTTCGGCGTCGTCGCCGAAATGGTAAGCTGTGGTCGTGCCGGCTCGGCAAGCGTATTCCCATTCGGCTTCGGTCGGCAGCCGGAAGTGCAAGTTCGTCATGCCGCTAAGCCACTTGGTGTATTGACGAGCCGCGTATTGCGTCATCGTCACGGCTGGCTGACGCGGATCCTCGCCCTTTTCAAACGTGAAGCTCGGATCGTACAGCTCGGTCGGTGCGGTAATCGCCAGCGAACGATTGTCGTCCGTCACGGCCCTCATGTTCCGAATCTGGAAAGACTTCAGGATCGGGTACATGTTCATGTACGACTTGTACTCGGCCCAAGTGATTTCGTACTTGCCCATCCAGAACGGATCGATCGTCACCTCGAACTGTGGCCCTTCGGTGGCGTCGCGCCCAGCTTCGGCGTCGGGGCTGCCCATTTTGAACTTGCCGCCAGGGATCGGAACCATTTCATACTTCACGTCCGTACCCGGAATCACGGCGGTATAAGGCACCATGAATCCCTGATCCGTCTCGACGAACCGCTCGCCGGCTTTTCAGCGACCAACCCCGGTCGGTCTTCGGCGACGAGGAATCCGCTCGGCAGCAAGATTAAAGCGGCGACAAAGTACACACGAACTCGGTGGCGGGAAATCAACATGATTATCGAATCCGAACGGAGGGCGGCGGGCGGGGAACAAAACAAGCGACCAACTGGCTCCAGAATCGTAGCTTTCCAGCGACGCGGAGCCAGCGGCAAGTCGATCCATCTTATTCTAAACGAAGCAAAATCGGAAACCTGACGTGCTGTCGAACTCCGGGACGCTTGGCCGTCGCAAGAATCCAACTCCGGGAAGCACGGCCCATTCCATTCGTTTGTGGAAGCCAGCGACAACGTGTTTTGCGACGGCGTTTATCGGCTCGTTACTCTTCCCTTCGAACCGCTTCCTCTTTATCACCACGACGCTCCAGAACAGCTTGGCTTGCCTGGACGAGCCGCTGGTTAATCGCGAAGTGACGTGCCGCTTCCGAGGTTCTCCCCAGCCGCCCAAGAGCCAACGCCAGCTTGAAATGGGCTTCCTTGTTTTCTGGCTGATCCGCCACGACTTCCGCCAACTGTTTCGCCGCCAGGTCGTACTCGCCCAAGTCCAGGTGAACAACACCCAACAACATCTTGGCCGCCACGGAATCGGGCGAAGCGTCCAATACTTCACCCAGCAACCGGCGAGCGTCCTCGAATCGACCCTCCAGACGCAGCAAATACGCCAACTGCAATTTGGGAACTTGCCCGTCCGCTCCGATGCTTCGCAGATAATCGAACTGAGTTCTCGCGGCCGACGTGTCTTCGGCTTCGATCAGCATACCAAGCAGCTCGACCCCAATTTCCTGGCGGGCGTCGGTTTTCGGCGATAAATGCATGGCGGTGCGCATCGACTCCGTGGCGGCCGGCAACTGTGCGAGTGCGTGCCGCGTCTTGGCAAGCGCATAATGGGCTTCGTAACTTTCGCCGCTGCGATTCACCCAATCGACAGCGAACTCCGCGGCCTCCTCATATTTGCCCTGACCATATAGGCACTGAAACACCAGTTGCCGGACCTCAGCCGAATCGGGAGTCTCATTCAACATAGCTCGCAGCGTTTCTTCCGCTTGGTCTGGTTGCTGCGCCACGAGCGCCGACAGTTGTTCGAGCGTCGCCTGGCGCTGCTGATTCGAGTACTGTCGGAGCCATGCGAAACCAACCACCACAGCGAGCAACATGCAGCCCAACAACACCAGTCGTCTACTTCCAGGCTTCGGCGCGGCAGACTCAGGCCGTTTCGCTTGTACCGGCGAACTACGACGCGGGTCCCGTTTCAACTCCTTCTCCTTCGACAAGCAAATTAGTTCGTCCGTCGCGCAGACGATTAAAACGTTCCATTGTGCCACTTGGCCAACGCACGAAAACCGGTTCGTCGACGTCCGCATCACGCGGAAAGACAAACCGCGTGTCGAATTGTGATAGATAGCCTTGCCCGGATACAACCCAACGCGCCAGTTGCCGGCCTTGGTAGACGGTCGAAACGACAGCTCCCACCGCCCGCGGATCGCCGCCGACGCCTCGCAATTCGATGGACAGCCACCGTTTCGGAGCTTGGGTGCCCCGTAACACAACGGCAGGCTCGTTTTGCCGCACGATCACCAAATCCAACGCGCCGTCGTTGTTCAGGTCTCCCAAAGCGGCGCCGCGAGCCGGATGACGCATCTCAAAGAACGATCCACCCGAAGCGCTAACGTCCTGAAACCGCCCCTGGTTGTTCTTAAACAAGTACGCAGGTTGCCGATACGGACTTTGCCCCGTGTGGTGATAGACGCTGCCGTTCACGACAAACAAATCTTCCCATCCGTCGCCGTCCATATCGCCGAATCCAGCGCCAAACCCAGTGAACGAGAAACAGTCTCCGGAGAGACCGGCAACGGCCGTCATATGCTGAAAGAAATCGTTTCCATCGTTTCGATAGAGCGAGTTATTTTCCAGCTCAAAGTTTGTCACAAATAAATCGGGGTCGAGATCACCGTCATAGTCGGCAACGGCAATTCCCATACTGCCTTCGGGCAAGCCGTATTCATTCGTGGCGACGCCGCCAGCCAACCCGGCTTCGCGGAGCGGCCATGAATCGCCGCCCCAATACAGATGATTGTTACCCGCATCGTTGGCCACGAAGACATCGATCCAATCGTCTCCGTTAAAGTCGCCAGCAACGACTCCCAGGCCACGCCCGTCAGCCCGCACATTAGCCGCCTCGGTGACCGACTCGAATTGGCCGTTGGCCGAGTTACGAAATAGCAGATCAGGCGCGGGATCAAAATCTTGTGGCGGACAAGAGTCGCGAATGCCTTGTTTCGCATCGCCGCAAAATCGTCCAGACTCGAACTCTGGCTTCCAATCGCAATACTGTGATAAGAAGAGGTCCGCATTTCCATCTCGGTCTAGATCGGCAGCGGCAGCCGCGGTGAACCAACCGAACACCTCCAAGCCCGCGTCACGAGTCACATCCAAGAAAGAACCGTCTCCCTGGTTTTGCAGCAATTGGACGCCCCCGTACCCCGTGACGAGCAAATCCGTCCAACCATCGGCGTTGTAATCCATGCCGGTGACACCATGACTGTAGAAGGCCGTTTCCGGCACGAATCCAGTCGAACTGACGTCGTGAAATTTCAAATCCGCGACGTTACGAAACAACTTGCACCGCTCGCCGCGAATCGCACTCATTTCACGGGCCAACCGGCCTCCACCTGCAAAGAACAAATCCAATAACCCATCGTGGTCGAAGTCGACCAAGGCGACCCCGCCGCCAACGGTCTCAAGCAAGGCATAATTGTTATCCGAGTGCCCGCTCTTATAATTCACATTCACCTGTGAAGACTTTGTGATATCCACAAACAAAGCGTGATTCGTCGAAGTAGTTTGCTGCCGAGCCGATGGCTCCCCCTCATTCTGCACGGGCACCGACTGCTGGCAACCTGGAAGGCACAACAGAGTCGCCCAGGCCAACGTCCGACCGACCGGTACTAAGGAAAGCGTGAACCGACTTCTCATATCCTCGATCTCTTCGTGCGACTGCGACGAAAGTCATGGAATCGGCGGAACCACACGACAGGCCACCGTCCTGTTGTTCGGTTCTAACAACACCGGTCACTGACGGCAACTGTAGCCAAGAGGTCGCCGGTATTGAAACGCCGCCCGCAACTCAAAGAACCCAAGAAGCCCGCTACGCAGCAAAACGAAACGAGGGCCACAGCCGACGCTGCGACCCTCGCTATCACACTTTGAAAAAGACAATCTCCTACGGCAACTGGAACGGAATCGCGTCATCGCGATCCGCCAAAGCCTTGAGCGTCTCCAGATCTGTCTGCTCGGTCAAAAACCGCACGCTGGCGTCGGTCAAGCACATCTGAGCTCCGCCGGGATGAGCGGAGATCAAAGGGTTGTTCGGGCCGTGATTGTCGCCCACGCCAGGAAGATCGTAGTTTTTCGTTCCGACAGGATAGCGAATCGACGTGAGGTTAAAGAAACGCTCGGACTGAGCTGTCGTTACACCCTGTTGAATCGTCGTACTTCCCGCTCCCATCGGCCAGCCATGAGGCCAGCTCGGATCGATGTGCTTCTTAACACCATTTTGCAGCGCCCAATCGGATGTTTCCCCCACCAGCATCGTGTTTGAAGTGCCATCTGTGCAATCGGCAAACTTTACCGTCTTGTTTGGCACCAGCATTCCACTCCATGAGGTCAGTCCCGACGCCTGACCGGCAGCGCCGACCGTCGAACAGCAGCTACAACAACCGCCCTGTCGTTGGGGCACATACCGCCCGGTTGGTTCAACGGCACCAGCAATACCCACGTACGAGGCCATGTGCACGGCATTCGTGCCGGTGTTGAAATCGTCCAGCGGGCTTGAGGGGCAATCCAAAACCTCTAACTGCATGTTCAAAATGTTAACCGGGGTTCCCTGTAAATTCGCATTGCCCGCCGTGTACCCCTCATCACGATCGTAAACGCCGTAGGCTTGCTTCTCTGTCCAAGGCCAGTTGTCAGCCAATGCGGTTTGTTCGATGTAAGGAAGAATCCGCACATAAAATGATGTGCCCCAACCGCCGTTGAAACCCCCAGGGCGAACCCCGAATGGCATCTGCTTGTAGGTGTCATGATAGTTGTGAAGAGCCAAGCCGAGCTGTTTCAGCTTGTTCGAGCAGGATGAGCGGCGCGCCGCTTCACGAGCTGCTTGAACGGCGGGAAGCAACATGGCGACCAAAACGCCAATAATTGCGATCACGACTAATAGCTCGACTAACGTAAAACCTGATTCCCTGTTCCGCTTCCTCATGTAACGACTCCCAAATGTAGGTAATAAAGAACGATGACTACTGCATTTCAATATCGATAGTGTTCGAGCCTTCTTTCACCTCGTACTTCAGCCCACTTGTTGTAGTTGTGTTATATTTCGCGGGAATCGGCGTCTTTTCGGGAGCCGAGGGTGTTGCTTGACCTGAGGCCGATTCCGACATCATTTTCTCGTATTCCGCATCAGACATTTGTCCCGTGGTCGCCGGAGGTGTCACCATGACTCGGTATTCGCCGACTGGGATGTCGTCAGCATTCTTGCCGGTCCCGTGCAGCGTGTATGAGCCCCCGCTCACCAAACCCGTGGCCGTGAAACCACTATCTGAGATAAAGGCCACATTGCATCCGTCTGGCACCGACTGACCGCCCAACTTCACGGTTCCCGACACTTTCCCCGTCGGTCCGGCATATCCGCCAGAACCGCAGCCAACGGAAGCAACGATCGCGACAAACGAAAGGACCGAATAGACGAATGTTTCAGAGAATCTATTTTTCATCCCTACCCTGCTACTATACCAGTTGTTTGGCTTTCGAAAGTTTAATGACAATATCGACGGCGGAGTTGGATGCCGAATCGAGCTTCGAGGCTTTATCAACGGCACTCGTTCACGATAGAGGCGGCGTGTTGTTCGCTGCCAAAGTCCAAGCCTTGGCTAATAGAACACTTTGCCTCGAAGAAAGTTCCGGTTCATTCCCTCACAACCCGAGTAGTCCAAGTTGGCATCCAGACAGAATGTGCTCCGCCACAAACGGTTCTGGTTTATTCGGTCTGCTCACAATCCACAACTTGTTAATGCCAAAGAATTGTTTTGCGAGATGCCGGTTATTCCTTTCAGCCTACGACTGGTCTTTCCGAGTTCGGCGTCGTGCAACAACGCGACCTGCGTTATCCCTGATATAACTTCACAACGACGGGACAACGATTTTTCAACTACAAAGCACAAACTCATATAAGGGCGGGACAGGCTGGCGGCATGTCTCGACTATATTGGTAAATACAATTGGTTCTCGTTTCGTCAAGTTATTTGTCACCTGCTGGTTTGGGAGTAACCTGCTCGGATTCCAGCGTCGATGCCATCTCTTTCCGCTCGGCGAAATTTGCGGTGCGACATCCAAGATGGTCAGTCTTGTCTCGCGACTTTTTGCCGATCGCTAGGTTCCCTTTTGCTCGCTCCAAGCCGCGTTCGTAGCTGGCAGGCATTCGCGATAGGCGATTGTTGGAAATCTGCGGGAATCTTCATATTCGCGCCGCGTAAGGATGTGCGATCCGGATGCAATCGCGGCTCTCTGACACGCGGTGGGATTTACCGCACGTCCAGAATCTGGGGAAAGTTGGACGCTGCCCAGTCGGCGACGGTCGCCAACGCGGCCGATTCCACGGGCAGAAGGAGATCAACGCGAATCACCGCAGCCGGCTTCGGTATTCCGCGAATTATCGCCTCTACGGGGTGGTTGCGACGACGCGGTTTGGTCGGTACCGTCGATTATGAAATCTTCAGTGTTTCGTGTGTCGCTTTTCAGATTTGGGCGGGGAAAAGCTCGGCGCCGCAATTTTACCGGCTCTCTGTTCCAGTTCTTGATCGCATGCCGACATTTCATCTGGAAACACGTCAACAACACGATACTTGTCGGCGCTCGCATGGGGAGAAAGGGACGTTTGAAGGCGGCTTGGCGGAGTCTCAAGCGGCTAGCGGAGACTGCGTGCGGCCAACCGTTGTTTCGCACGTCTGGTGGTGGGTCGGATTGCCGGTTGCGCTGGTTGCCGTTGGCGTGATTGGAGTGTTTTCGAAGTCGAGCGTGCCAGTTTTCGAATGGAAGGAACACGCCGGGGTCTTTCAGTACCATCCGCAATTCGAGTTTCGTGAACGATTGGAAGGAACGGGCGAGACGCGGTTTTCGCCGCTCGGTTTTTCTGGTCGAGTTGATGATCCACAGCCGGAGTCAGCGAAAATCGTGATTTGGGGCGATAGCCTCGTGGAGGCGCTGCAGGTTGACGATGCGGCCAAAATGCAGAATCTGTTAACACGGCGAGCCAAATCGTCGGGCAACGATTCGCCGTTTCAGGAAGCGGTTGGACTTGGCTTCGGAGCGACTCACGGACTGGATTGGTTGATTTTGATGCAGCGATTTTCGCCGCGGTTGGGGAACGTTCGAGCCCACATTGTGCTGCTTCACGATATCTCGGACTTGGACTCGAATTCGGAGACGTTGTTCTATCTCTCACCCGAGCAGTGGCGTCAGAGCCAGACACAGCGCGATTGGCCTTGGCGAGCGCGACTGGCGAATGTCGAAGCGGGTGGCCTGTATTATCTCATGGTGCAAGCGAATTCCGGGCAGTTTGGCAATGCCCTGCGCTTTCGTCCTGGGCCCGTAGCGCCGTCGGCCGTAGATGGCGAACGAGCTTTTCCGCCGGCCGATTGGGCGCATCGTCGATGGCTCTTAAGTCAGATGACCAAGTCGCTAAGTGCTCCTTTGATTTTGGTATGGGTGCCGGAGTCGCCGCGACTCGTCCATGGCAAAATCGAATTCGAAGACCGACGATTTCCGGGACAACTTGAACGACTGCGGCAAATGTGTGAAGAGCTTGAGATTCGGTTCGTCGACATGCAACCCGTGTTCGACGAACATTGCCGGACGCATCGCGAATTGCCGCGCGGTTTTCCCAACACCTTTCCGGGCGAAGGGCATTTGAACGAGGTCGGACATCGGCTGGTAGCCGATCAAATCTGGAAGGCATGCCAGGAAAGCGCCGATGTCGTTCGCTAGCCGCGAATTCGTTTTGTTGCTTGTTGCGACGCTGGTGCTCCTAATCGCGGTGCGGCGTGTGCGGTGGCAGAATCTTTGCCTGCTGGCGATTAGCTACTATTTCTACGCCTACTGGGATTGGCGATTTCTCGGGTTGATCCTGTTATCGACGGTGGTCGATTACGCGATCGGTTTGCGGTTGGAACGATGTGAGGCGGCGACCGCTAGAAAATGCTGGTTGGCCGCCAGTATGGTCACGAATCTGGGGCTGCTGGGCGTCTTTAAGTACTGCAACTTCTTCATCGACAACTTGCGCGTGGCGCTCGAACCGTTCGGGCTGAACCTCCAACATCTGTCGATCGTGCTGCCGGTGGGGATTTCTTTTTATACGTTTCAAACGATGTCGTACACGGTGGATGTGTACCGTCGTCAGTTGCCGGCCTGTCGCAGCTTTGTCGACTTTGCGCTGTTCGTTTCCTTCTTCCCCCAATTGGTCGCCGGGCCCATCGTGCGAGCCAGTGAATTACTGCCGCAGATCCAGCGGCCTCGCCAGTTGTCCTCGGCCGATATGCTGGCCGGATTTCGTCAATTCACGATTGGGTTGTTTAAGAAAGTATTCATCGCCGACAACCTAGCATCCTATGTGGATTTTCACTTTGACAACGCCGGCTTGTTCGACGCGCCGTCAACATGGTTGGCCGTGATGGCATATACGATTCAAATCTACTGCGACTTTTCGGGCTATTCCGACATGGCAATCGGCACGGCACGAATGATAGGGTTTCACTTCTCCGAGAATTTTCGACTGCCCTATTTGAGTGTGAGCATCACCGAGTTTTGGCGACGATGGCATATATCCTTGTCGAGTTGGCTGCGTGATTATCTTTATATTCCGCTAGGCGGCAACCGGCTTGGTCGAGTTCGCACCTATGTGAACTTAATACTCACCATGTTATTGGGCGGCTTGTGGCACGGAGCGTCGTGGAACTTCGCTGTCTGGGGACTATTGCACGGCGGCGCGTTGTCGTTGCATCGCCGATGGCGTGGGCGCGGCGAGCCAATCGAGCAAGCCGCCTCACCCGTTTGGTATCGACTCGCGTCGTGGGCGACAACCATGTTGATTGTGACCGGCGGTTGGGTGTTGTTCCGAGCGGCGTCGTGGCACGAAGCGGCGTTGATCTTTCGGCAATTGCTGGCGGCCCGGCCGGGCTTTCATCACGTCTCGCCTTTCGCCCTGCTCGTAGTCGCTGGCTTCATGGTTCATCACGGCTTGATTGTATCGCGATGGACGGAATCCTTGCGATTGCCGTTGGAATTGCCGCTTTCCAGTCGACTGACTCCCGCCGCGCTATTCACCATGCTGCTATTGACGTTGCTGCATTGGCCCCAAGCTTATCAACCGTTCATCTACTTTCAGTTCTGACGAACCCGGAAGAACGATTCCGGGAGACCGGGTCTCCTGCCGAGCCAGGGAGAACGAGGCTCCTGCCGAGTCTGGGCGACAAAGGCTCCCGCCGTCTTGGGAGATCGAGGCTCCTGCCGAGCCGTCTCCCGTGCCGAACTCCTTGGCTCAGGCCCAAAGACTCAAGGGCCGAAAGACAATTCTCGGGCCGAACTTTGCCAAGTCCGGTTTTCCGAGGCGATGGCATTGTGTACAGTATCATCCACTGTGCAACGTGACTCCGAGTAGCTAATGGCATTCGAGCGCCACGCGCTGTTTAATGAGACGCCTTCGGCTCGTCGTTGAACAAATTACTCTCACCGGGATCGAGACTATGTTCCAATTCATCCACGCCGCCGACGTGCATTTGGATAGTCCGCTCATTGGGCTCGAACAGTATGAAGGAGCTCCGGTCGAAGAGATTCGGGGCGCTTCCCGCCGCGCGTTGGGGCGGTTGGTCGAGTTGGCGATCGACCGCGAAGTGGCGTTCGTTGTGATTGCGGGCGACTTGTATGACGGGGATTGGAAGGATCACAACACGGGGCTGTTTTTTGTCGGACAGGCCGCCCGGCTGCGCGAGGCAGGCATTCCGCTATTTGTGATTAGCGGCAATCATGACGCCGAAAGCGCCATGACCAAATCCTTGCGGCTGCCGAAGAACCCGAACGGTTCGAACATGATGTTGTCGCATCGCAAAGTCGAAACCGTGCGATTGGATGAGTTCGGCGTGGCGATTCATGGACGTGGTTTCGACCAACCGAAACTGACGGACAATGTCACCGAGCAGTATCCGGCGGCGACTCCCGGACTGTTCAACTTGGGGCTGCTGCATACGTCGCTCGATTCCGAGTCCGAGGATCAACACGCTCGCTACGCACCGTGTCGCTTGGCGGACTTGGAATCCAAGCAATATGACTACTGGGCGCTCGGACATATTCATCAGCGTACCGACGCGTGCCGCGGCGCCAACGCCTACTACTCGGGCAATCTTCAAGGCCGACATATTCGCGAGACGGGCGCGAAAGGTTGCCACCTGGTTACCGTGGATTCGGGCGGTAAGGCCGATGTGCGATTCGAGCCGCTGGACGTGATGCGATGGGAACACGTCCAGTTGGACGCAACGGACGCCGAGGACGGGGAGGCGTTGCTGGATCGGTTCGCCGAGCAGCTCGCGCGGTTGGATCAGCGGCACGGTGGAATGCCGCTGGCGATGCGAGTAACGGTGAGTGGTCGCTGTCGATTGCACGAACAGCTTGCCAGCCAACCAGCTCACTGGCGTCGCGAAGTGCAGGCGCAAGCGTTGTCGGCCAGCGGCGGGCGGGTGTGGATCGAGAAGGTCCGGTTTCGCACTTCGCCCGATGTGTCATTGGCCGACATGCTGCAAGCGGATGGGCCGATCGCCGAAGTCGCAAAGTACTTCGACGAACTTCGCCAGGACGACGAACGATTGCTGGGACTTGCTGGCGAGCTGGACGATTTAATGCGAAAGCTGCCCGATGAACTGCGTATGGGTCAGGAAGCGATCGACTGGACTCGCCCGGCGAATGTTCGCGATTTATTGGCTGAGGTCGAGCCGTTGTTGCTCGGTCGGTTGTTGGATCAGGAGAGCGGGTCGTGAGATTTTTGCGATTGGATTTGCTGGCGTTCGGGCCGTTTACCAATGTGTCGTTGCCGCTGGACCAAGGCGACTATGGCCTACATCTGGTTTACGGGCCGAACGAAGCGGGCAAGAGTTCCGCGTTGCGAGCGCTCACACAGTTCTTGTATGGCATCCCCAATCAATGCAAGGACAACTTTATCCACGCGAATGCGAATCTGCGTATTGGCGGCGAGCTGTTGGACGGAAAAAATCAACCGCTGGTTTGCGTGCGCCGCAAGGGCCGAACGAAAACTTTGCGGGCCGCGGACGACACGGCCGAAGCCGACGTGCGGCGTTTGGCCGAGATGCTGGCCGGTGTCGACGAGCACGCCTTCGTCCAGCGATTCGGAATCAGCTACGCGAATCTAGTCGCCGGCGGCGAGGCGATTGCCCTGGGCAAAGGCGATCTATCCGAGGTGTTATTCGCGGCCGCGTCGGGCAATGCGCGGATCAAATTGCTGCAACAAGCGTTGGACGCCGAAGCGGGTGAGTTGTTTAAGCCTGCCGGGCAGAGGCCGACAATCAACAAAGCGTTGTCCGAGCTAAAGGAGGCGAAGTCCGCGATTCGCGAACGTCAGCTTACGACGACGGAATGGAAACGGAACGAGGCCGATCTGACGGAAGCTCGCGAGCGGCTGGCCGAAGTCAAGCGACAGTTGGACGAAACTCAGTCGGAGCTGGCGAAGCTACGTCGAATCCAGGAAGCTCTGCCACTGGCGGCGCGACGCGCCGGTTGTTTGGCCGAGTTTCGGGAAGTGGCCGATGCGCCGCGGCTGCCTGACGACTTTACCGACCGCCGTTTGGATGCCGTGTCGAAATTGAATGCCGACGAGACGACGCGTCGGGAACTGCAAGCGACACTCGACCGACTCGAACACGAATTGGCGGCCGTGTCGGCGCCCGACGAGTTGCTGAGACTGGCCGATCGGTTGGATCAACTCGTCAGTGACCGGGCGACCAACAGCAAGGCATACGTAGATGACCGCCCCAAGTTGCTTCGCGATTTGGAGCGGCTCGAACAGGAAGCGAACCAGATTGCCCGTGACTTGGGCCATGATCCTGATTCCGCCGACCTGGATTCGTGGCGTCTATCGAAAACCGAACGAGCGAGGATCGACGAGCTAAAGGTTGCCGAGAACGGTTTGCGGGCTCAAGCGGATGCCGCAAGAAGATCCGAGACTAGCTTGCAGCGTAAGCTGAAGGACGTCGAATCGCGTCTCACTGAGCTGCCGGAGCAATTGGACGGGACGCGGTTGCGGCAGGCTTTGGCCGCCGCGCGCAAGTTCGGTGACCTCGACGGACAATTGGTCCAGAAGCAAGGGGAACTTGTCAATAACCAGGCGGCGGCGGAAAAGGAATTGAAACGATTGGGGCTCTGGAACGGGACGCTCGACGAGCTCGAGTCGTTGGCCGCGCCGTCGCTGGAAACCGTCGCCCGCTTTGAGGAACAGTTCGATCGAGCAACCCGCAACCTGGAAAAGCTCCGCGAAGAAGCAGCGGAGCTGGAGACGCGGCAGACAAAGCTTCGGCAGGAAATCGAGCAGTTGCAGCAGCACCAGGCCGTTCCAACGGAGACCGATTTGGAGACGGCGCGTCAGACGCGCGAGACTCTCTGGCAATTGATTCGCCGAGCGTGGTTGGCCGGCGAGGCGATCGACGCGGAACAGCGCAATTTGCTGCAATCATCGGGCGGTACGGATCTGGCCGCGGGCTACGAATCGTCCGTCGCCAAGGCGGATGAGGTTGCCGATCGTCTGCGACGGGAGGCTCGTCAAGTCGAACGCTTGGCCCAATTGTTGACGGACGAACAGCAGGGTGCTTTGCAAGCAGACGCAGTCCGACAGCGGCTGGCGGAATCCGACGCGGAACTGGCGCGCGTGAAATCCGAGTGGGAAACGATGTGGGGAGCGTTGGGGATCAAGCCGCAATCGCCACGCGAAATGCGGACCTGGTTGGCACGGCACGAGTCGTTATTGCTCAAGGCGGCTGCCTTGCGCGGGCTCGTACACGATGCCGCCCAGTTGCGCGAGAAGATTGAAGTTCAGCGTCATGCGCTGGCGACAGTGTTGAGCGAGCTCGCTGCCGCGTCCGGCTCCGAGTTGACGTCCAACGCTTGCCAGCCGATGTCGTTGGAGCAGCTAATCAATCATGGCGACATCGTGTTGCGTTCGCTCGACGACGGCGCGCAAGAACGTAGACAACTGGAGCGCGATCAAAAACGGCTTTGCACCGAATTAGACACGGCCTCGGACGAAGCCGCGCAAGCGCGACAGCAGATGGACGACTGGCGCCAGCAATGGCAAGTCGCCATCGTCCCGCTGCGTTTGCCGCGCGAAGCGACGCCGGCGCAGGCCTCGGCGGTGCTCGAATCATTGGATGATCTGGCGAACAAGCGACGCGAAGCCGGCTCACTGCGAGATCGCATCCGAGATATCGAGTCCGACGCCGCGCGGTTTTTGAACGCCGTGCGTGATGTGGCGGCGGAAGTTGATGTCGCCGAGGCCGAAGCGATTTCGTCGGTCGAGGACGCGTTGGCTACCGTGCGTCAACTGTCCGAACGATTGGGAGCGGCGCGGGAAGCGCAATCGCGGCTGGTAGCCCTGCGCGAACAACAGACGATCGAACGCAAACGGCTGGACGAGCTAAATCAGCGACGCATCGAGCTTCAGGCGTTTCTCGAAACGATGTGCCGCGAAGCCGGAGCCGCGAACGCCGATGATTTGCCGCGCATCGAAGGCGACGCGCGGCGCCGACAGGAGCTGGAACGCGAGCTACGCGACTTCGACGATCGCCTGCGTGGCTTGTCGAAAGGTTCGTCGCTGGATGAGTTTCTACAAGAGACCGCGAACTACGACGCGGATCAATTACCGGCCAGGATCGCGGCGTTGGAGTCAGATATCCGAGAGCTCGACGCGCAACGCGAACAAAGTCACGAGTCCGTCGTCGTGCATTCCGAACGCGAGAAAACCATGAACGGCGCCTCGCGCGCGGCCGAGGCGCGAGAACAACAGGAACTGCTGTTGGGAAAATTGCGAGCGGATGTCGACGAGTACGCCCGGTTGCGTTTGGCTGGCGTGGCGTTGCGAGCCGCGATGGAACGGTATCGTGAACGACACCAAGGGCCCGTGCTGGCACGCGCGAGTGAGCTCTTCGGTGCACTCACTTGTGGTTCGTTCGCGGGCCTAAAGGCCGACTACAACGACAAGGGCGATCCGGTCCTGCGAGGCGTTCGCCCGAATGGCGACGTGATCGACGTCGCCGGTTCCGATCGTGGTATGAGCGAAGGAACCTGCGATCAGCTTTACTTGGCCCTCCGATTGGCTTCGTTGGAGTTATGGCTGGCGGACCACGCGCCGATTCCCTTCGTGGTCGACGACATTTTGGTGAACTTCGACGACGCGCGAGCGACCGCCGCATTGCGAGTGCTCGGCGAACTCTCACACCGCACGCAAGTGATCCTGTTCACGCACCACCAGCACTTGGTGGAACTGGCCCGCGCCGAGCTGGCTCCGACTGTCTTATTCGTCCATGAATTGGGAGAGCGATCGGCGATCGAAAACTCGTAGAACTGACCATCCAGATTTAACCACGTGCCACGTGCTTAAAGCAGTAGGGAGCGAGCCCTCCGGTTTCGGGTCGCCAGACGGCTCGCACAGTTTCGCTCGGACGTAAGTTCGATAGTCGGCGGCGCGTTAGAGCGGCAATCCATCGCGTAGCCGGTTCATGGCGCCGACCAATTCGCGGCAGATGCCGGGCTCGCGGCTGGAGTGGCCGGCGTCGGGCACGATCACATAGTGGGCTTCCGGCCAGCGACGATGCAGCTCGTCGGCTGTCGCGATTGGGCACACGATGTCATACCGTCCTTGCACAATAATCGCCGGTATGTGGCGAATCTTATCGACTTGCTGAAGCAGCAAATCATCCGGGGTAAAGCGATTGTTGCGGAAGTAGTGAGCTTCTAACCGCGCCACGCCCAGCGCCACCTCGGGTCGCTCGAAAGCGGCTTGAAATTGCGGGTTAGGCAGCAGCGTACAACACACTCCCTCATACCGACTCCAAACTTTGGCCGCCGCCAGTTGCTCTTCAAAATCTTCGGATGTCA
>JAWKTM010000078.1:0-30511 GCA_041399085.1 Pirellulaceae bacterium | reverse complement strand
CCCACTTCGATGCGGAACGTCTCCATCCCTTGTTCCGATTGGCGAGGCCGACGCGACTTGGGCGACGGACGCTCGTCGCGGCTCCGAGCGGCTTTCTCACGCGGTCGCGATTCCTTGTCGCGCGGCCGAGCTTCCTTGTCGCGGAACCGCTTGCCCGCGGGCGAACGCCGATCCTCGAACCGGCCCGACGCCGAACGCTTGCCGGGCGACTCGGCGAACGCCGTCGGCCGCAGCTCCTCGGTCACAAACAGCGGCTTGTCGCCTCCCGCCAACACGGCCATCGCCGCCAACAACATATCGGCGTCGATCTCGTTGTTGCGACGATACTGCTCGATCACCGAGGCGTACTTTTCCAAATCACGATGAGCCAGCGCGGCGGTGATGCGTTCGTGGAACCGTGCGACGCGTTGCTTGTTGATGTCGCGATTCTTCGGCAGCTCCATCGGCTCGATCCGCTGCCGAGTCGCTTGCTCCAACCGTTGCAGCGAGCGGCGTTCGCGCGGCGAAACGAACAAGATCGCTTCGCCATTGCGGCCGGCTCGGCCCGTGCGGCCGATGCGATGCACATACGATTCATGATCGAACGGCAGGTCGTAGTTAATCACGTGGCTAATCCGCGACACATCCAAGCCGCGAGCCGCGACGTCGGTGGCCACGATCACGTCGATCGCTCCGCGGCGCAGTTGGTCGACGATCCGCTCGCGTTGTTTTTGCGGCAAGTCGCCGTTCAGAGCGGCGGCCTTCAACCCATGTCGGGCCAGCATCTCGACCAGCGGCTCGGTCGTGCTCTTCATCTTGACGAACACGATCACGCCGTCGGTCGCTTCGGCTTCCAGAATCCGGCCCAGCACATCGGCCTTCTGCCGCGGCGAGGCCACGATATAACGCTGCCGCACGGTGTCGGCCGTGGCGACTCGCTGAGCGATCGTCACATGAGCCGGCCCGCGAAGGTGTTCGGCGGCGATGCGTCGAATCGCTTCGGGCATCGTGGCCGAGAACAACGCCGTCTGACGCGAAGCCGGAATGTGCTGCAAAATCCACGTGACGTCTTCGGCAAAGCCCATCCGCAGCATCTCGTCGGCTTCGTCCAGCACCAAGCATTGCAGCTCGTCCAGCTTCAGCGAACCGCGACGCAGGTGATCCATCACTCGGCCCGGCGTGCCGACAACCACGTGCGCTCCGCGACTGAGCTGGCGAAACTGTGTGTCATAATTCTGTCCGCCGTAGATCGCCGCCACGCGCATCCCGTGCAGATGGCTGCCGTATCGCTCGAAAGCCTCGGCCACTTGAATGGCCAGCTCGCGCGTCGGGGCCAATACCAACACTTGCGTTTGCCGCGAACCGCGATCGATCCGTTGCAACAGCGGCAAGGCAAACGCGCCGGTCTTGCCGGTCCCCGTTTGAGCTTGTCCCAAGACATCGCGGCCCTCCAACAGCAACGGAATCGTTTGCTCTTGGATCGGCGTCGGCGTGAGGTAGCCGGAGTCCTCGACCGCTCGGACCAGCGGCGCGGCTAGCCCCAATTCGCGGAAGGCGCTGGCGTCGGCCGGCGCCTGATCGCAATCGTCGGCCACGTCGACATCGTCCAGCGACGTTTCGTTGGCGACCGACGTCTCTTCGACCAGATCGACCGGATCGTGTTCTGGGGCGGCGGTGGGTTGGAGTTCGGTGGGCTCCGTCATCGGCGGTTGCGCGGACGGAGACAATTCATGCGCGGAGGCATTCGACATCAAGCACCCTAATTCGGTTTGAGCAATAGCAATTCGGACGAAAACGCGGGCAAGCGATTCAGCATGCGGGGGCATCCCGGCAACGATCGAGCGACAGCCAGAAAGCGGCTGAGTACGATGCGCCTCAATTCCATCCATGCCCTCATGCGGCACGGAACAACGGGTCCGTGCGGCTTGCGATCATGATCGAACGCGTCCGGAACAGCTCAAAAACCAGCGGGCAGAAGAGGAGTGTGCCCAGGGGTGGGAATCTCAAGCGGGTCGAAGAAGCATCCATCACGCATCTCACCCTAGCCGACGTTCGGAATTCGGGCGAGGCCGGCGATCCAGGTTTTTCCCACCAACCGCCGATTTTCCCGAACGCTCACGCGGGGTTGTAGCGACTCGGGTGGCGCGTCAGATAAGAGCGCTTCGAGCTCAGGCTGGGTCGAACTGCTTCCGTAAGTGGAGAACTCGATGGCTACGCGTTACGATAACGCGGGGTATCGTGTCGTCGAGTGCATGAGATTTATTTACACTTCGTTACTTTGAACGGAATCGCACCGTAGGAGACGGTCAAGTGGATGAACGGCGAATCGGACTTGCTCTTGCGTTGAGGGAGCTTGGAATAAGCGGAGACGTTTCGGACTTCGCGTCGAGGCTCATTCTTCAGAAAACCGTTTACCTCATCGAAGAAGCGGGAATCAAACTGAGTTACCCGTTCAACTGGTACCTTCGCGGCCCATACTCGCCAGCGCTGACTCGTGATCTTTTCGATCTTGCTTCCAACCGCGAAGACATTGACGGTTGGGTCCTGGATGAGCATTCTCGGTCTGTCGCCCAACGTCTTCGACCATTGATCTCCGACGAACCCGACGAAGAACCAGCCGCAAAGGCGCGTCGTCTGGAATTGCTTGCTTCGCTTCACTATTTGTCGCGTCGCCGAGGCGTCGATTTAAGGGACGCGGAACAAGCGACGGCGCAACTAGCTCTCAACGGCAAACACTTTAACAATGCCGAAGTTGTCGCCGCCATTCAACGGTTAAGGGACGTTGACCTCGTGTAGGAATCGGTATGGGAAAACTGATCGTCGATTCGATTCACGGCGACATTCGTCTAACGGACGAAGAGCGCGGCGTTATCGACACCGCCAGTTTTCAGCGCTTACGAAGCCTGAAGCAACTTGGCATGGGCCAAGTGACGTACCCTGGCGCAACTCATACCCGATTTGCTCACAGCATCGGCGTGCTGGGAATTATGGCGCGGGTCACCGATATTGCGCGCGAAGCGTTGGGGCTCAAAGACGATCAAGTCAAAAACATCCGGTTGGCTGGCCTATTGCATGATATTGGCCACTATCCCTACTCGCATCTGATGGAGGTCATCGACAACGTTATATTGACGGAAGATTTCGTCGGGTCGGATCCCAAGACACTGGATGCCTCCAAAGACAAGTATCAAGACCACGAAGAAATTGGGGAGCTGATTGTAACGCAACAAGGCGACATTCTCGCGGCTTTAGGCGGCGAGCAGCGGGCGAAGCAAATCGCGGATTTGTTCCGTCGCAATGAGACCGCGGATCCCCAACTCAGCAAGCTGATTCATAGCAGCCTGGATATGGATCGCCTTGACTATTTGATACGCGACACGAAGGCGGCCGGAGTTCCTTATGGGCAGATTGATCTCAACTACTTAATCAACAGCCTTCGCGTCAGCAAATCGGGTGTCATCGGTGTGGAGCGGAAAGCCATTACGGCATTGGAGCACTTCGCGCTGGCCCGATTTTTCATGCACAAGGCCGTGTATTTCCATAAGACCACGTTCGGAATCGAAGAAGCGTGTCGGCAGTTGCTGCGACGATGCAAGAACGCGGCCAGTCACGGTGTTCCCATATCAAGCCGCGAAGTCCGCGAGATCGTCACCGGCGAGGCTCTGGGGACTTTCACGGATGCTTTCGTGGATCGCATCATTCAAAACGCGACCGCGGACCGCGACGAATGCATTCGATCACTGGCACAATCCATCCAGAATCGCCGAACGCCTAAACTCGTCAAACAAGTAGTGGAGTTAGGCGCCGAAGATGGGAAAGGCCGACTCTTCAAATCCGAGTGCAAACATCAGCTAAGCGAACTTGCGGCGCGACTCGGAATACACGTGGGCCGATTTCTCTACGCCACCACCAAACCACTCGCCGTCGAGAAACGCGGCGGAAGACTGGATGTTCGCGCGGCTAGAGACCTCGAGTCCGAAGAGCGCGATGAACTGATGAAGGTGTTTATCGGTGAGAACGACGAACCAATTTCGCTCGTCGACGTGCCGGAAACGCTTCTACATCACCTTGGCAGCCAGCGGTGGTTCGCTCATCGACTGTACATTGTCGATAACGGAAATCCCGAACTGGTTGTTCGTGCGCGAGAAGCGGTGGCCAAATGGGACACGTGATGCGGGACGGCATCGCATCGCGTCTATCTCGCCGGGATAGGGCGCGAAAAATGTGGTAATCTTGAATTCCGGGGACGGACTCGGCACCCGCCCATTGGTTGATGGCTTCAACGTGAGGAGATTCGCACATGTCTCGCTACTCATTGCAGGAATTTCTGGCTTCCACCCAGCAACAAGATCGCGGGCAGGGCTTTTTTGAACTGGAAAGCCCCCGGATGTTGGAAGTCAACTTAAACGGCACGGTGTGGATCAAACAAGGCGCGATGGTCGCCTATGTGGGTCAGATCAAGTTCGAGCGGGAAGGGATTCTCGAGCACGGCATCGGCAAGTTTCTGAAGAAGGCGGTCACGGGCGAGGGAGCGCATCTGACGAAAGCCACCGGCAGCGGTCGGCTGTACCTGGCCGACAGCGGCAAGACCGTGCATATCCTGAACCTTGAAGGCGACACGATCTTTGTGAACGGCAATGATCTGCTGGCGTTCGAGCCCACGGTGCAGTGGGACATCTCCATGATGAAGAAGCTGAGCGCGATCGTGGCCGGCGGACTGTTTAACGTCAAGCTGCAAGGCCGCGGCATGGTGGCGATTTCCTCACACTTCGAGCCGCTGACGTTGATGGTTCGGCCCGGACAGTCGATCCGCACCGATCCGAACGCCACTATCGCCTGGTCAGGCAGCCTCACACCCGAATTCCGCACGGACGTGTCGCTGAAGACGTTCTTTGGACGCGGCAGCGGCGAGTCGTTTCAGATGGAATTCACGGGCGAAGGTTTCGTCGTCGTGCAACCCTACGAGGAAGTCACCTTCCAACACGCATCGGGTTAATAACCACTTCGCGGTTTGCTCCGTGAGCCAATGTGAGATCGCGGAGCAACCGACGATTATCCAACCGGCCAAGGAACGCGGACCTATCGCACTTCGATCACGCGCGTTCCGCTCAGCTTGTCGTGCCAACCCACCGGCTTGTTTCCGCCCAAGAACGAGAACGCCTCGAACGGAATGAGTCGTGCGAACGATCGCCCAATGATTTGCCCGAACGTGGCGCGTCCGCCGGATTCGTTGACTACGCGCGTGCCGGTTACCAATTTGCCAACGGAACACTGGAACACGGCTTCGGTCAAAATGTAGTAACCAACCGCGACGGTGAGTCCCAAGGCATACCCCATCATTTTCAGCAAGAACTCATCATCCGGGGATAACGCCCGACCATTGGCAACCACGGAGAGTCCATAAATCATTCCCAGTACAAACCCCGCACCGTTCGCCAATACCATTGTGAGAATTCGGTCGATGATCAAATTTGCGAACCGCTTGCCTTGGGAAGCGATTCGTAACTCGCCCGCCGCGGCGAAGGGCGCCGCTGTCATACCTGGGGCTTGTGCGATCTCGACGGGCGCTGCATACGGATTTTCATAAGACATGGTGAAAGCTCCTGCGAAAAGAATGAGGTCCTCGGCCAACCAGCGTGGACCAATATAAGGACTTTCACCCCAATTGCAACCATTTTTGCCAAGCGTCGTTCGTACCGGGCCGCTCCACGCAAACGACATTGGATGGAGAAGCAACCGACGACGATCTGAACTCGAATATTCTTCAGCGCGGCTCTTCCTCCTCCTCTTCTTCCAGCGGCGATCTAGCAGGGGGAGCGTTGGTCGCCGGAGGCGGGTTCGCGTTGCCCGCGGCGGCGGGTGCGTTGTTGGCCGCAGCCGGTTCCGAATCCGTCTGTTCGGCGGCCGAGGCTTCCGCCACGAACGTGGCCACGCGTTCTTGAAGCTCCGCCAGGTCCTGTGTGAGTTGCTGGTACGTGCCGAGCTCTTCGTCCCCATCCCCGGCCCGAAGCGAAAGCTGGTCGACTAATGCCCCCAGATCGGCCAAGTGGGCATCGATGGTACGAATGAGTTTCCAACCGCGCAGGTAGTCGCCATCCGCCTTGAGCGTCGCGAACGCATCTTCCACGCGGGGAAGCAGCGTTTTGATTTCCGTCAATTCGGCATTGGCCCATTCGTTATAGATGAAATTATGAGCTGTCTGCCGCTTGGGTGAGTTCGTGATATCCCACAGCTTGCGAATCG
The DNA here is from genome assembly GCA_041399085.1 of Pirellulaceae bacterium. GTDB lineage: Bacteria > Planctomycetota > Planctomycetia > Pirellulales > Pirellulaceae > JAWKTM01. The sequence continues at coordinate 24,289 of JAWKTM010000078.1, read as the reverse complement.
AATCCATCCGCGCCGTGACTTGCGGTTGTTCGAGTTCATCTTGGGCCAATTGATAGCGAGCCAAAGCTTCGTCGATATCGCCCTCTTGTTCCGCTTGCCGAGCCAGATCCAACAACACCTTGGCCCGCTTGCCCGCCTCGCGCGTGTCGATCGCTTCCTTCAGATTGTTGGCCAATTCGCCGAGCGAGCGATGTTGGTCTTCGATTCGCTTGAGCTGCTCTTCCATATAAGGAATGCGAGCATCCTGAAGATTCAGCGTTTCCACATCCCTCACGGCAACGCGAAACCGATCCTTCGCGTCGATCAACAATGGCGCGACGCCGCGCGTTGTTTGCTCGGCGCGAGTCAGCGCCTGTTCATATTGTTTGTTGTCCTTGGAGTTCAATTGGTTCACTTCGCGAAACGCGTCCGATTGCATGGCGGCCAGCGTCTGTACGTCCTGCATTAGGAAACGCAGACGACGGTCGAACTCCATCCGTTTCCCCGGTTCGCTATCCACCGGAACCTTAATCTCATGTTCCGCGAACGAAGCGTCGATCGGCAACGGCACTTGTATGACCGCCGTGCTCCCTTGCGACACTTTCACAAAGGCCACGCCACGCAGCGAACGGGGAACCGTCACATACCCGTCCCGGTCGGGACTCCCCACGTTGTCGCCCGCGGAAAACTTGTCGAAGCCGCTGTCATTCACCAGCACATTACATTGAATGACCGGATCACCGGTCGCCGCGTCCACCAACCGCAATCGAATGCGGCCCGGTTGCGTGGTTACTTTAATGGCCTCGAAACCGACCACGGCAGCCGTCCGAGCCCACGGTTGGTTGCGGCTGGTAATCACATCCGCCTTGTTCAAACTTTGATTTGGATGAACTCGCAGCAGCGTATTCGGAATCGGGTGCCGCACGCGACTGCCGTCTCGTCGACGCAACACCCAATAAGGCTGCATCACGGACGACTCGCCCAACATGTTCACCAATGGTTGCCGATGTTGGTCGCCGCGAAATTGAATGGCGACGCTGTTCGTGAACGTGCCCGGTGTGATCTCGGCCACTAAGGCTAAATGATCCTTGATCGCCAAACAAATCGACTTGGCCAACCACAACCGATCCGGCGTCGAACCGCGATAGACCGGCGTCTCTTGCCGTCGCTCGCGATCCAATTCCCGCAGTTCCACCTGGTAGCGTTGTTGTCGGAAATCCACCGTGGCAATAAGGGTTTTCTCGTGTGGCAATCGATCCCATAGCTCATCCACATCGGCGGGCTCCGAGGCCGGTCGCCCTCGGTATTCGTCGATCAATGGATGACCGGACGACAACACGCTCACTTGGGCGAAGGCGCCGAAGAAGCTATTCAACTGGCCCTCGATCTGTTGGCGAAGATTCTCACGATACAACGGCGTGAACTGCGGCGAGTCCGAAACTCGCATACAGACAGCCACGTCATACGTGCTGTTGGCCGCGGTGGATTCGTTACTTGGCGCGGCGACAACGGAAGCTAGAAAAAGTATCCAAGACATGAAATGCTGGCTCGCAATGTAGAAGGCCGAGCTTCAGGATGAGACACGTTGATCGACGAAACAAGTGATAGTCGTCGGGTTGTATGGGGTCAGCTCAGTTCACGACATTATGAAATAGGGGCATATGAAAGCGGGGACTAGGCCCCACACTCCAAAGGTCAATCGGCTTCGACGGACCACGTCTCGACATTTTGGAACAGGTCTAGCGGATCGAAGTGAGTGTCCCGCACGGTCTTGCGTACGGCAACATACGTATCGACTTGCCATAGCGGAATCACGATCGCCGAGCGGTTCACAAAATCGTGAATCTCGTGGGTCGTGGCTTGGATCTCGCGAAACTCTTTGTGAATCCGCAATTCGTCGAATAAGCTTCGCAAATGTTCGTCGGGAACGAAGCCCATGAAATTCCCGCCACCCGATTCCGCATCCGATGGATCGAACAGCGGCCACAGCGTGTACGTGGCGTCCTCGAAATCGTGACGCCAGTATACCAAGTCATAAGCATGCGATTCGGTCACCACATGGTGAAACTGATGCGGCTCAATCGGAGTGGGATTGACCGTGATGCCGATTGCTTTGAGTTGATCGACGATGGCTTGACAAGCCACCTCGCTTTGTTGATGCCGCGCAGGAAAGGCCAGTCGTAACGGCGGCGGATCGCCAGAAAGTTGCTGACGAGCTTGTGCCAGATGCCCCACGGCTTGATTCGGTTCAAACGCCGGCGCCGCCGGATTATACGCCCAACAGGTTTGGCCATCGGCGTTGTATTTGGGATAGGGACCCGTCAGGGTCGCGTGGTCCGCCACGGCCCCCTGAGGACGAAAGACGCTGTTCAGAATCGTCTCGCGATCGATGGCGTGAGCCAATGCGCGACGGAAGGCTTCGTTTTGCAGCCAGGGACTGTGGCGATAGTTGGGGGCCAGAAAATGCACGCTGCGTCCGCGTAGCGATATGATGCGTTCATCTTGCAGACGAAGTTGCGCGAGATGCTCGCGACTGAGATCAAAGATCATGTGTAACTGCCGATTTTGCAGTTGGCGGACCGCTTCAACCGGCTCAAGCTGATGGAACACAATCTCTCGGATCTTTGGTAGATCGGGCCGACGGTAATGAGGATTCGCGACGAATCGAATCTGTGTCCCGCCGGATTCGCCGTCATCGGCGGCCCGGCGATACGGCCCCGTTCCCACAGGGTCTTGTTGAAACGCTTCCACCAAGGATCGCACATCGCGAGCTCGTTGATCGGCGGGAAATCGGTGAGCCGGGAGAATCCGAAAATCCATCAACGACAACGGCTGCCAATAGTCGCGTTGTAATTGCAGCGAGAATTTGAATGGATCATCGTAACGCAGCTCCTCAAACAGATTCTCCCAGGCGGGCGGATAACCCGGCGGTCGCAATCGTTTGATCAGGTCAATCGTTGCCTGTACGTCCTCGGCCGTGCAAAGCCGCGTCTGGCGATCCGAATCGGACCACACGCAACGGGGCAACTGAAAGTGCCGGCCGCGAGCCGTCGGGCCGGGTCGGGCGGCCGCCAATTGTGAGGAGTAATGGGGCCCCAATCGTTCGTCCTCGACCCATTGCACGAGGCTTTCAAACATCAGCGACACGGCATGCCGATCCGGCAGCGATTGAATCGACAAGGGGGAGAAGTTTTGTGGCAGCGTGGCATATCCACAATGCAGCACGGGATAGTCATTTTGCAGTTGGCGGCGCATGCCGTCCAAGTCGGGCAAACGGGGCCAAATCTTGGCGGCTTCGTCTAACAGTTTCGGATCGTTGTTCGCCTGAGCCCGCGTGACCAACTGTTCTGCCTTGGCAATCAAACCGTCGCGCAGTTGTACGGCTCGCGCGCCAGGCTTGAGCGGATAGCGCGTCAAATACTCATCTAACTGAGTCCGGCACGTCTCATAGTCCGCGGCCCGAGCCGCCTCGAACGCTGGCTCTAACAACACTCGTTCGACCACCGCATGCACGGCCGCTTCGCCCCGCGTTCCCAAGTCGGGTTGGCCCAACAACCGATCGCAAGCTGCCAGCGCTTGAGCAAACCGCTGTTGGTGATACATCGCCCGGATGCGGCTAAATTCCAAATTGAACAGAGCAGCAACCAGCGGCTGGCGCAAATGGGACTGAAACGCACTGTCGGCACGCAGCCGGCGTTGCACGGCCGAGTCGTGCTCGCCGATCGCCGTCGTCAGCAAATCGATCGCTCGTTGAGCCGCCTGCTGTCGTTCGGGCGAGGCGAGGTCGAATGGCGAACCGGCGGCGGGCGTTTCGTCGAGCAACTTGTTCAGCGGCAACGGGCTGGCCAACACCAGTGGGTCCATCTGTAATTGGTCCGCCGCGCGCCGCAGCATCCGTTGCTCGTAATACTGGATTCCGCCGATGTTTCGACCGAGCACTCGCAATTCGGTCGAAACCTTGCCCTTCGAATTCAACATACTGAACGTGTAGTTTTCCGCTGGTTTCCACGGCGGCGCGAGCCATTTGGGCAACAGCGCGATACGGCGGGCTCGCGATTGCCCGTCACTGGCAAGCGATGCGATGAGCAGATCGCACACCGGTTCGGGCTGGTTCGCCTCGTCGTCGTCGTCGCTGAAGTCGGGAATCACAGCGGGAGCGAGCGGGTTTGGGTTGCCAAGCGGATCGCCTACGGGAGGGCGTGGCATCGGCGCGGCGCGCCCAGGCAGCTCTTCCTCTTCTTCCATATCCAACGGCGAAACCGGAGCGCCGCCCGCCGGCCGACTAGCGGGAGCCGGCTTGCCCGGCAGCTCCTCTTCTTCCTCCTCGACATCCAACGGCGAACGTTGTTGCGCAAGCAGTGGCGCCGCCTCGAATAGGCCTAAGAAAAAGACGATTCCCACAGCCAACAACCTACAGCGCCGCCACGCGGTCCACACGGGACTGGCGGAATATGAGAACGAGGCGACCACGTTGTGTTTGTGCGATCTCATGGCAACACCGCGTCTTTCATTTGTTCGTACTCGTCGGCTTCGGCAAAGTTCGCCTTCCGACACGCTTGGCTCATGTGTCCTAACACTTGCTCGGCCAATTGAAACCGATCCGGCCCCGCGAATTTGAGCGCGCCGAGCGCGTCGCGATAATGGGCTAACGCACGTTCCGGCTTGCCGCTGTCGGCAAAGTGAGCGCCCAAATTGTTCAGCACCTTGGCCCGCTCCTCGTCCAGCACCGCGTATTTGCTGATCGCTTCGACTAACGCGATCAGATGCTCGTCGTCCGACGACAGCGATTCGAGCGAAATGTAGGCGGCGACGTTCAGCGACGCTGGTTTGATCTCCGTGATTTCCAGATTCAGTTCGCGTCGCAGTTGAACGATGCCCGGCGCGATACCACACACATTGCCCACATTGAGAGCGTCGGCCAACATCAACTCACGCTCCGCCCCTGCCTGATCTCCACGCCGATGCAGTGCATAGGCCATATTCAAATGCGCGGGAGCGAACAGCGGATTCACTCGCAAAGCCCGACGAAACTTTCGCTCGGCAGCCGCCCATTGATCCTGTTGGGCATACGCCCCGCCGTGCAGGTTCAGCAGATACGGAGCCTGATGCACGTCCATCGCTCGGGCGCCGCGGCTGAGCAGCTCACCCACGCGCGTCTGGCCGCCAGCGTCAAAGAATTGCCGCATCTTCGAGTATGTGTCATAAAACGATTCACCCACTTTCACTTCGATCGCTCGTTCGCGCGGTCGGAAGCGAACTTGGTGCGTGCCACGGGGCAACAACAAATAGGGCGAGCGAACTTCGGCCAATTGGGATACATCTAACAATGGCAATACTTCGCCATTCACCTCGATGATCGACGCTCCGTTTGGCACGCGAACGCCAAACTGATGTTGGATTCGTTGGCAATGCAAGTCGTCATATTCGCGCGACACGCCCGACAAACCTTGCGGCGCTCGTGGTCTCGGGCGTGGTCGTGGCGTCGCCGTGACTTGTGCCGAGCCGCCCGTGGCCGAATCCCCCGCAGCCGGATCCCCAGTGTCGGATTCATTCGGCGATATGGGCGCCGGCACGGAGGTCGTCGCCACTTCGTGATTGGCCGAGGTCGGCGGCTCCTCGTGCGAATCGGCGGGAAGCGGGCCGACGGCTGTCGCCGGATCGTTGTTAGTCAAAGCGGGTAACGGATTGTGAGACGATCTCACATTTGTTTGGGTTGGGGTGCTGTTTGTCGCGGAGTTCGCCGTGCTCGATCCAATCCCCTGTTGTTCCGATTCCTCGGCCACGACAGTTTCGGTGTTGTCACCGGTCGCGTTCCACACAGCGAATCCCACAATTAGCAGCAACAAGGCTCCGCCACCCACGGCGGCCCACGTCGTCGCGGGCAGACGCTTGAACCGATCAAACACCGATGTCGAATGAACCGTGGGAGTTGGACGTGTGGGAACTCCGAACGCTGGCGGAAGCGGAGCCGCCGGTGGAAGCGGCGAATCCAAAGGCGAGGCCAGTGGCGGCGGTTCGGGCACGGACGGAGAGGGCACGAGCGGTTGAACGGCAACAGGCGTCTCTTCCACCGCCGCAGCCGGCAACGCTTCAAGCGATGGCGCAGAAACGGACGGCCGAGACACAGTTGGTGGAGCCGCGGCGCGGGCCGGCTTGGCGGGTCGAGGCGGCGCGGCAACCGGCGCCGGGCGTGCCGCTGGCGGCGCTTCGGAAGGCCGAGGCGGCGAGGCAACGCGCGGCGAAGCGGGAGCCGCGGGTTTCGGACGTGGTATCTCCAGCGGTTGTCCACAGCGCGGACAACGGCCTTGACGCCCGGCCCACTCATCGCCGAGTTGTAAGCGTGTTCCGCAAGTGCAATGGACGTCGATCATAGGATGTACGGGGCGGTCAATTCGCGCCAGCCCGAGCCTTACGGGAAAGCGGCCCTGAATCGCCGCACTCCAAATTATGTTAATAGTGATTCAATAACACCACATAAACGTCTTGTGATAATCCCTGATGGCCCACAAAGGCGAATTCGGGGATGCGAGTCGACGGGTTCGCCGCCAAATCATTGGGTGAAGTACACCGACGCGGATAGTCCACGGTTATCACCGAACCTCCGTCCACCGAAGCGGCGGCCAACGGATAATAAGCCTGTTGCCGATGTTGATTCGAGAAGAACCACACTCGCCGACCGCTTGGCTCCCAACTCGGCCCCTGCGAGTTGAAGTCGGCGTTCACCATCACGTCGCTCGCCAATGAGATGGGTTCCGGCGTCCCGGACACGGCACAGGCTCGCACGGTCCAAGGCGCTTCGTTTCCGCCGCGCCGCGCGTAGTAGGCCACGAACGACTCGTCCGGCGACCACGCGGGGCTGCGCACCATTTCGCCAACCGCCGATGGAATGACGATTTCCTCGTCATCCGCCAAGCCGCGAATCACAATCTCTTGCGTGCCTAAATTGGAACGACCGGGCAATCCCCGCGCGGCCAAAATGCGAAACCCGTCGCGACTCCAACGCGGCGATGTCCCCGCTATCAAGTTCAATGGATCGTAGACCGTTTGCTCCGCCGTCCAAGCTTCGTGCGCGATCGTGCCGTCTTTCTCATAAGCCAATCGCCAAATGCCATCGGTGCGAGCCAACAGGGAAGGCGCGAAGTATTTGCCGGCTTGCGCGGTGCGTGTCTCGGGCGGTTGACCGGAGATCGACACATAGATGCTCGACGTCCGCGAGCGGGCATCCAGACGCGTAAAGGTATATGCATCCTCTCCATTCACGGCCCAGCGAAACGCATAGTCATAAGCATTGTCATCCGTCGTCAGCAGCTTCGGTGTCTCCTGCGACAATTCCTCGAACAACAACAGCTTGCTGACATCGCGGCTGACATCCGCTCGCTGAAACGCCAATCGTCGTCCGTCCTCGGACCACACCGGCAAAGTGTGATTATGTTGGTCTCCGTACAACTTCAGCATCAACACATGCTGCATTCGTGGATTGGCAACCATCGTTCGCAATTCGCGGATGGTCGGCAGACGATCGGCATCAACCAACTCGCGCCCCAGGTCAATGTCGCCGAACTCGCCCGGCAACAGGTTCTGTGCGCGCGCCGGCAGACATGCAAGGCATGCCAGCCACAGCAACACGACCATTGATAGGAACCGGGCCATCCACAGACTCACGATCAAAATGGAAACTTAGACTGCGCCGCAGCCGGACTCTCATGGATCTCGACCGCCGCGCCTTTCGAGCTTTTGCGAGGTTGGAATTGCACGGTATAAGAGACCGGCTCGGTCCCCTCGCACCACAACCGCAAACACGTCGCGTTGCGGTCCACGATGACTTCGCTTTTCAGCCGCGGATTGTCTTTCACGATCATGGCAACTTGATCGGGCGAGTAATCCACTAACTGCCACCAATCAACGCGGTCGCCACCTTTCGGATTCAAGCTGCCAGTGATTGTGACGCCGGAGATGCCACGCGCCAAACATAACACTCGCTGGCCGTGGAACCACTGCGCGTTGCCGTCCGCTTTGTCGACATTCGGTACGAAATGACAGCGAGCGTGAACGATCAACGCGGCTCGGAAGCGGGCCAGTTCATCTTGCGTCAGCGAGCGCACTTCATCACGGCCTTCGCGGCTTTCTTTCTCGTCGACCGTTTTGCCGCTGAGCAGCGCGAATACGCCGTCGAATTTGCTCATCACAATCGTTTCCGCGTTGCGTTGCTTGAGCTCCAGATTGATATCGATACTTTGCAGATACTTGTTGGCTTCGTCACATTCAATTACGCGCTTCAACGCCCGATAACATTCCTCGGGTTCCTTGGCCGCGCGCCAAGCGGAGCGATCCTCGTCGCTAAACCACGCTTTGCGTTGATCCAACCAATCATCCAGCGCGGCTTTGACCTCTTTCTCGCCCAATTCCACGGCCTTTATCGGAACGTAGGCCTCGCGCACCTTGGCGTCGTCTTTGGGAACCGGCTCCTTATAGATCCGCAACAACGATTTCATCGCGTCTGTCTTCTTGTCTTTGGCCTCTTGTTGCGCTTTTGCCAGATGCGGCTTCACATATTCGGCGATTACTTTCTTCGCTGCGTCCGAAAGATCATCACGACTCATCATGGGCAACGACTTGACAATCTCAACGACGGTCTTCTCATTGGTAGTTTCGATCGTCTTGACTTCGACCTGGGAATCGGGCGAATCCACCACGACCTCGAACAATCCCGGCTCGGGCATTTCGGAGGTGATGGTCACCTTACGGTGCTTCAACATGACGAATGATTGCAACGTCTCCGCGCCGTAGCCGCTGGCTGTGAGCGCCAGTTTCGGCTGAAATCTCACTTCGCGACCTTCGCCGGCCAACGTCAGCGACGTCCACTTTATCGTCACATCCTTGGGAGGCACGCGCCACACAACCTCGGGCAACTGGGCCGTTGCACTTTCGGCCAAACCCATTAGACAAAGCAGCGCGAGTGTGAATCGCGCGGCCACGGGGCTTGGGGCCTTAATCCCACGATTCATGGATGACCATAACCTTCGACTGTGAGTTCTCATGGTGTTGGCTCCCGCTCGGCGACCTTAGCCGCGCGACGCTCCGTCGAAATCTGCCGTAGCGTGCCATCCGCCAACGGCGCCAACAATTGTCGGCGTCCAAAAGGAACGGCCGAGGCGACCGGCACATCGCCCGGCGGCAACTCGACCTCCGCGATCGCTTGTCCGTCGGTGGAACGAAGCGCCGTAATCCGGCCGCTCTCATCGGTCACTAATATCAACCCGGCGCCAGCATACGGACGACCCACGATCCGACCTGGCATCGGGCCGGCTTGCCAAGCCCACGGCGGCTTGTCGCCAGCCGCTTCGCCCGAAGCTAATGATTCGGGCGCGATGGCGATCACGGTGCGTTCGTCGACAATCGTGATCCATTGTCCGCTCAACAGCGTCGGAGCCGCGGTCACTCGCCCCGGCAATTGCCATTCGGCCAACTTAGTGGCCAACGACTTCGTCTCCAACATAACAACTCGATCACCCGCGTCGGCAAACATAACAGCTCGATCCGAAACCCACGGATCACCCACAATGTCCGACGACGCATAATAGGGCTCGCCCATCGGTTTCCATTGCCACACGCCCGCGGCCTCGACGTATTGCAATCGTTGAAGCTGGCGGCCATCCACCAACAACACGCTCTCCTGGTCCAGCGGATACACGCGCACGCCGCGGTCAGGAGCCAGTTGCCTCGCCGTGGCCCATTGATAGGGCAATTGATTGCCGGCGGGCGGAGTGCCGCTTTGCCAAGAACGGCGATGCAAACGACCATCGGCACACGGCAGCACGATGTCCGAGCCGACAATTGCCGGCTTGCCAAACAATGGCGCGGGCAAGGACACCAGCGACCAATCGCTCGTTCCCGACTCAGCCACCAAGGGACGCAGCAACAACAGCGCTTCCTCCTCATTCGCGACCGCCAGAAACGCTCGACCCGAATCATCGGTCAACGTCATCCACTCGCCGGCGCCTAATTCGGCCAACGAACTCTCGGGCCCGACCACCACGCTGGGCGCTTCGCCCACGTCGCCTGGCCTCACGTACAACGATCGGCCCGAGCGGTCGACCAACAACAACTGGCCGTTCACCAAAATCGGATCGGTAGCCGGACTGACGCCCAACTGACGTTGCCACAACCGCTCGCCCGTCATCGCATCGACGGCCGTGAAATGGGCCGCCGCGCCGTGGATCGCTTTCGTCGTTAAATACACGCGCGACAGCGAGTCATCCATCCGAGCTTCGTGCAGCGGAATGCCGGGGGCCGGTCCATCGTTTCCTTCCGCGGGCCACACCGGCCGGACCTTTTGGTTCAGAATGTCCAACGCCAACAATTGCAACTTGCCGCCGGCCGATATCCACAGCAGATTTTCATCGGAATAGATCGCCTGCGAACGAAACGTGTCTTGCACCGGCAACGACGGCACGGCCTCGTTGCCATCGTGAATCATTGGGAAGAAAGCTTCGGCCGGGTTGTCCAAGTTCACGCCAAACACACCGAGCTGGCCGCGATCGGTCACCAACGTCAACCGATCCGGCGTGGTCGGCGGAGTGAACCACGACCAGCCGCGAATCGTTCGTTCCTTGACCGGCGCGGCGCTCGAGCTGCGAAAGCCGTTGGGTGCGGAAAGCTGGTAAGCTCGCAGCCGCGTGGAGTCCAGCCCGTCGGCTTCGGCCAAAATCAAATAAGGCCCGACAACCACCGGCTGGCTGCGGAGCGTGCCGGCCGCATGATTGGTCAGCAACACCGATTTGGCCGCCGGTCCCTCGGTTTCAATCGCCAGCGGATCAATGGCAAACACGCGCCGGCTGTCCGCCGGAAAGTAAATCAGCTTCGTAAGCGGATCGAAAACGCCGCCGACAGTCATCGGCTGGCCCGTCACGAAGCGACCGATCTGCCGTCCGCGAGCCAGCTCGAGCACATGAATTTCGCCGTTGGCTGTCGGCAACAAACCGCGAAGCACTTCCGGCTTATTCGGACCGGACCGCACACGGCTAATCGTCAACGGAGCGGCTAACTCCTGCCCGCTGCCCGCTTGATACTGCCACAGCACTCGGCCCGTGGTTGTTTCCAACGCCAACAACCGATTGTCGACGGTCGACACAGCCACCACAGCCGACGGCATACCCGGCAACGCGGGCAAGGCAACCGGCAGCCGATACGAATCGATTCCCAACCGTCGAGCCCACAAGAGTTGCCCGTCGCGATCGAAGGCGTACAGAACGCCAGCGGCCAGCGACAACACCACGTCGTCGGCCGCGATTAACGAATCGTCCAGCGGAGTCGGCCGGTTGTCCCAGGTCACGAACACCGAATCGGGGCCGGAGCCACCGTTGACGTTTGCGCTCGCCGGTTCGATGCCCGCGGCCGCATCGAATGGCTCGTACCGCACCCGCGACGACTCGGCCGCGTAGGCGTCGACAAACGCTTTCCGCACATCTTCATCGCCGCGCAAATCTGGTTGCTCGGCCATTAGTCTCTCGGCCCGCGCGTAGTTGTCGTCCATCTGCGCGCCATCGGCCTGCGGGTCGAGATTCGCGGCCAACGCGTCCAGCACGCGTTGCTTGACGTTAGCCGCCGCGACTTGCCGCTCGGCGGTCGCCAATTCGCCGGCCAACTTCGCCGTCCGCGCCGGCACCCAGTCGTCCGGCATCGTTTTGCCGATCGTCGTCAATCGCTCTTGGGCTTGGCGAGCCAGCTCCAGCCGTTCGGCGTTGTTCGTCTTCGTCGCCTGCTCGACCGTTCGCTCCTGTAATCGAACGAACGCCGTGTATAGCTCGGCCGGAAACCGCTTGAAATAATCCGTATTGCGGAAATCCAAATAGACTTGGTTCAGCAACCGCCAACCTTCGGCCATGTCGCCGGTCGTGGAATATACCTCGCGGTTCGCTTCGCACAGCCGGACGATGAACTCGACATCTTGAGCTCGCGGGTGATCGGGAAACTGGTCCTTCAGTTCTTGAAAACGCTGCTCGGCCCGCTTCCACTTTTGCAGCTCGAACTCGTCTCGCATGATCTCCGCCCAGATCGCTTCGGGATCGGGCGGACGATGCAGCCAGAAATAGGCGCCGGCCAAACCGGACATCAACGTCAATGCGGCGAGAACGACCGTGACGAACGTCGCCGTTTGCGACCAACGACGCTTGCCGCGCGAGACGGGAATGGCCGCCGGCGGCTCGTCCGTTTGTGGCGGAGGAATATCGTCCTGTTGCGGCGGCGGTTCATCCACAATCGCCGCGGCGGGCAGCAGACGGAATGTCAGCGCCCGGCATGACCGTCCCCGACGGCAAGGAAAATGCATCTTCGACGTCGTCCTGCACGGGCGGCAGGTCGTCTTGCACAACGTCATCTTGCACGATCGCCGAAGCCGGAAACATCGGCAGATCAAACGCCGAGTCGCCCGGCTCTTCGACCGGCTGACCCGCCAGCAACTCCGGCTCGTCCGTCAGCGGCTCGCCCAGCACGGCACTCGCGCCCAGCGATTGCAAGTTGAAGTAGCTGTCGCCTGGCTCGTTCGGGTCGAGCCGTTCGTCGTCGGACGCATCATCCATGAACGCCTCACCGACGATCATTTCACCCGCGATCGCTTCACCCACGATCGCCTCGCCGCTGATTGGGTGGCCGTGCAGCACGTCGTCCGTCTCATGCGCGTCGATCGCCGCGCCGGCGATTGGCAAATCGTCTTCCGCGGCGAATTGCACGGGAGGCAGATCGTCTTCGTCGATCACAATGTCATGATCGTCGCCAAAGAACTCGACGCGGAACTGGCTGCCGCAGCGCGCGTTCGTACAAGTCATCATGCGCCCGGCGGCATCGGGGCGCAGATAGTACTGTTCATCGCAATCGGGACACGCAACGCAAATCTCGCCCTGGGCCGCCGCGTGAGGTAAACCGTTCGCGGCGCGACCGTTGCCAACCCAGTTGCCACATCGCGCGCACCGCGACGCTTCGCCCTGTCGAGCGGCTGGTTCCACGGGATGTTGGCATGTGGGGCAGATCATGCGGGACAAATCAAAACCGAACGAAATCAGGGAGCACGTGGACCGCCGCCGGGGACGCGCGAGACGAACAGCACTTTTTGGACGCCCGCCGCGCCGGCCGCATCGAGCACTTGAACAACGATTTCGTGCAATGCTTCGTCGTCAATGTCCAGCACCAACTCGGCCGACTGTTTATCGCGAATCGCTTCGCCAAACTTGGTGGCCAATTCCGCAACCGGCGTCACTTGGTCCTGAACCATCACCGTCCCGTCGGCCGCCACCTTGACGATGATGTTTTCCTCTTCCAATTCTTCCATCGTCACGGCCGCGGCCGCTTCGGGATCGGGCTGGGAAGCGGGCAAATCCAACGTCTTCTGCACGGTGTAGGTGGCGGCGATCATGAAGAAGATCACCAATTGAAACGTGACGTCGATCATCGGCGTCATGTCGGATTCGGCTTCTTCCGTTTCGCGGTAGGCGGGCATCCGCCGCGATGGCACCAAGTCCGACGTGGTGGGATGTTCGCCGATCATGACCCAGGCAGTTTCGCCCGGCGCGCGAACTTCGTCCATTTCGCCCGCTTCCTCGCTCTCGATGCCGACCGCCAACCGCGCGAACGGAACCGCTCGTCCCTCGCTGCTGCTGCCAGCCGGTCGAATTCGCCATAGATCGGTGTTCACACGACGCCTCGAAACTTCTATCGCTTTTCTTCCACACCCAGATGCACGGGACCGATGCCGTCGACATTTTCAAGCTGCTCGACCAACTCGCGCACCTGCACGTGCTTGGCCTGTTTGTGCGCCGTGATGATCACTTCCAACGGCGCGGGAGCCACCTCGGCGTTCTTCTGCACTTCGGCAATCAACGTGTCGAGCGGCGCGATCGCTTCCGGCCGAGCGTTCGGACCCAAGTAATAATTGCCGTCCGCGTCGATCAACAACGCCTGTGTGCCGTCCGGCATCACACCCTTGCCATACAACGCTTCCGGAGCCTCGATCGGCGACGGGTTGGCCATTTGATTCGCAAACATGAAGAAGATCAACAATTGAAAGGTCACGTCGATCATCGGCGTCATGTCCATCACCGAATCTTCCAGCTTGGGTCGCACCCTTCGCGGACGGCGATGCGTCGGTTCGGCGATGCCTAAATCGTTTTCAACCGTCGGCGAGATCCCGTGACTGCCCAATCCGACGGCTCCGGGCGGGCGACTCGGTGGTTTCGCCGGAGTGGGCCGACTGGACGAATCCATGGCGAATCGGTTGGTCGAGTTGCCCGCGGCCGACGATGGCGTTGACGGACGACTGGACGTCGCGCCGCTTGGCCCAGCGGCGCTCGGCAGAACATTCCGTGAAGCAGCCGGTCGCGCGGGCGGCTGAGTCGGCGGCGTATCCAGCGAACCGATTTCCAGCACCACCGCCAACTCCGGCCAATCCGCCACCTTCGCCCATTGGCCGTCGTTCGTTCGCTTCACGAAATCGTGAGGCAACACGCGTTTCTCCGCGACCCAACGCCGCAATGTTTCCGTCGTCAGCGACGAATACACTCGGCCGTTGGCCGCTAATCGCAAATCGTACAGTGGTTCATTCATGAGCGACTAGCGAACCGGCTGTCCGTGGATCTGAGGCAACATCTTCAGCGCGGCTTGCGAACCACGCTGCAATTCGATCTCGAACCGATGCACTCGTTCGCGAAAGATCGTATAGGCGAAAATCAGCGGGATCGCGATGATCAGCCCTTCCGCCGTGGTGAACAACGCCATGCCGATGTCCTCGGCCAAATCACCGGGGTTCACTTTCGTGGCCGAGGCGATCGCCTGAAACGCCCCGATCATGCCCGAGACCGTGCCCAACAGCCCGACCATCGGCGCGACCTTGGCGAATAACAAAATCGTGGGCAGCTTCTTCTGCAACTCGGGCAACAAATCCATCTCGATTCGGTCGAGCATCGCGTCCCGCGTGGCCGCCTTGCCTCGGTGCCCTTCCTCGAACATGGTCATGAACACCTGCGGCACCACGCTGTCTTGATTCTGCTCCCAAGTCTGCTTGAGCCACTGAAACGCGGCTTGCGGACCGCCCGCTTGAAGCTGCTGTTGCATCGTGTCCGTAAACACATCCACATCCGTGTGAGCCCGCATGTTCTTAATCTGCCGCCACACGATCAAATACACCGATATCACACTGAGTGATAAAAATACGGTCGTAAAGAACCAACCATTCGCGTTGTAAATCTCGATTAAACTCATTTCGCGGCCACGCCCTTCATATAACGTTACTCCACGCCCCAACTTTGCGAGTGCGGCGATATTCGCCTAATTTCGCAGGGTTTGATCGATCACAATCACCTTGTATCCATTGTCGCTACGGACCGCCTTAAACACGGTTTGCTCGACGTCTTCTTCTTGTTTGGGTCCGTTATAGGCCAGCTCGAGTTTGAGCATTTGTTGCTCCAGGTCCACTGGCAAAAACGCAATCATAATCGGCGGCCGCCCGACTCCCAAATGCTGAGCCACCGGCATATAAGATTGCGGATTCTCGTCTACCCAATAGATGCGATTCTCGGACGCCAAATCCCGTAACGACGACTTGGGCGAGCCCGCCAAATCCGTGAAATACCGATACCGGTCGCCCCGATCGGGAAACGCGACTTCCGCCCCTAAACCGCCCATTTGCTTCAGATAATCTTGCGGCGTGCGTGTGTCGAACGTTAGCACCCAGCGAGCCGCCCGGCCCGAGCGACCCGTGCCTCCCTCGCCGCCGGAAGGCGATCCGCCCAAGTTGTCCGCCATCTTGCCAGCCACCGCCGCCTTGGCCGCGGCCGCCGCCTGTCGCGCGCGTTCCAACACTTCATTGATTTGCCGATCATCGCTGGCCGTGGGATCGAAATTCGGAATGTCGACCGGTTCGACTTCGTTCAGCGCCTCGGCGGGCGTGGGCGTCGGCGTTTCAATGGAAGGCTTATCGACGCTCAACTCGGGAATGTCGTCCGTCGGCAAACCTTCCGCCGCGTCGTTGAACTCGCTAGTCGCCTCCGCCACTTGCACGATATCGACGGCCGGTGGCAACGTCTCTTCAGCCGTCCAATTCTCAGCCAACAACATCACCACGAACGTTGCACAAAAGTGGAACACGAATGACGCCAACGCCGAATACCAAGAGTCGTAGTCCCGATGCTCGCCATGTTGTTCTTCCGGTGGAACGCTTGGCGCAGCGCCCGCCGATGGGGACCGAGGTTGACCGGCTCGTTGCGGGGCTTGGTTCGCCATGACTTGACTCCTTGCTTCCACTCGATGACCGTCAGACAAGACACGACGCCCATTTCCAACCCGATCAGAACGCGGGTCGCATCATCAAGAGAAATCGCAAAAGCTAGTCTATCTCTAACGCGGTTCGGAATTCAACTGATAAGATTTCCGGGTGCGAGTTGTGAACGACCGACGACGCCCTCGCGACTTCTCCACTGCTTTCAACGAATTCACTGGACAGCCAAACTGCGAGTCCGCTCATGGCGATCGAACAACAAAACCAATCCAACGCCGCCACGCGCCCGCCCGCCGCGAAACGAAGTCGCCTGTTTCGTTGGCTCTTGATGACCGCACTCATCTTGACCGCGTTGCTGACCGTGACCGGAATGCTGGGCGGAGTGATCCTGACGGCGGGCGTCACGCACGGCGAAGAGTTTCAACCGGATACGTTTCATCGGCGAACGTACTATTACTACCGACTGCCGTTGTTCGGGTTTCAGCTCACGCCGATCTATCGCGATGACCACACGGGCACGCTGGAAACCAAACTGTCCGCCGACAAACTGATTCCGGCCCCGGCTCGGCCGCCCAAGGATGACGAGTGGGATTTGATTTTTGAACAGTCGGGCGCGACGCGTCGCATCCAAGGCGACGCCAGCATTTTGGGGACCTACTTGGATATGTATGCCGATGGGGATCTCGTCTGGCTGAAATGGACGAACGATCACCCCAAGTTGGCCGCCGTGTTCTGGCCGGCGGTCGCCGAGGTCGCTCGTCACGAGCTCTATATCTGGATTCCGGACCTGATGAATCTGCCGAAAGGAGTCGACAATCCGGTCGAACTGCAAACCAAGCTGGACGCCTTCATGCTCGAAAACTACCAACGTTTCGCGCGAGAACAGTTCGACCGCGACCGCGCCGACCTGGCTCTCGAACTGGTCGAACAGGGCTTGAAGCGCGCCCCCGACGACGCGGAACTGCTGCGACTGAAATCGGAAGCCGAAACCAAGGCGAAGGCGAAACTGCCCGCGGATTCGGCCAACTCATGAACGCCATCTACTTGGATAACAACGCCACGACGCCGCTCGATCCCCGTGTGGCCGAACGCATGATGGCGGCTTGGCAGGCCAGCTACGCCAACTCCGCCAGCCAGCATCAAGCAGGGCGACGAGCCCGACAAACGGTGGAAGCCGCCCGCGAGTCGATCGCTCGGATTCTCGGCGGAAATGTCGACTCACTCGCACCGGATCGCCTGATCTTCACAAGCGGCGGGACGGAAGCCAACAACTTGGCACTGCGCGGTCTGCGGTCGTTCGCCAACGGTTCATCCCACGCGACTGATCCATCAAGCGAAACAACGGCCGGCCAACTGATCGTTTCCTCGCTCGAACACCCGAGCATCGCTCAAGCAGCCGACTGGCTGGCCAGCCAAGGAGAAACGGTCCGTCGAGTCCGGGCTCTGTCGAGCGGCCTGATCGACCTACGGCACTTGGCCGAGCTGCTCGAAACGCCGACGCGTCTGGTCAGCATCATGGCCGCCAACAACGAGACCGGCGTGATCCAACCGCTCGCCGAAATCGCGCGACTCTGTTCGGCGGCAGGCGTGCCGCTGCATACGGACGCCGTGCAAGTCGTCGGGAAACTGCCGTTCGATTTCCACGCCCAGCCGCTGGCGGCCGCGACGTTCGCCGCTCACAAGTTTCACGGTCCTCGAGGCATCGGCGCGTTGCTGCTGGACGCCGACGTCGCGTTGAACCCAACTCTGTTCGGCGGCTTTCAACAAGACGGTTTACGCCCCGGCACGGAATCGGTCGAGCTGATCGTGGGGATGCAAGCCGCCTTGGAGGTTTGGCACGCGGAAGCCAGCGAACGACGAGAACGCTTGACTCGACTGCGCGACCTGCTTGAACAGCGGCTGACTTCGCAATTCCCGGATCTGTTCGTCATTGGCCGCGATTCGCCGCGATTGCCACACACGTCGAACGTGGCGCTGCCCGGCGTCGACCGACAGGCAGCCGTGATCGCGCTGGACCTCGCCGGCGTTGCTTGCTCGACCGGATCCGCCTGCGCCAGCGGCTCCAGCGAACCTTCGCCCGTGTTGTTGGCGATGGGGCTTCCCCAACCAATCGTCGACGGTGCGATTCGGTTCAGCCTGGGCGCCTTCCACACCGAATCCGAAGTCCAAGCTGCCTCGGATCGCATCATCAAAATATTCAACGAGTTACGTCGACAGTCCGAAAGCCGAAAAAGCACGCCGTCGTCTCGTCAACGGGCGGCCAAGACACTATGATTCTAGCCTTGTCCTGGGACTTCTAGCGACCATAGCTTTTTTGGCCAGCGGATGGAGTCGGCGTGATCGACAGCGTCTTTTCGATTTCTTTCGATGAACTCTCGCCCGCTCGCGATGTCACACGCGGCAAACGTGCGGAACGGGGATTGTTGCGCGAATTCATCGGCGACGCCCAGAATTCGCTGATTCGGCACGCTGCCGATTCCATTTTGGTCGACCCGCCGCTGCACAGCCCCCTGTTGTTCTACGGACCGACGGGCGTGGGCAAGACGCATCTGGCCCTCGGTTTGATCCGTCTATGGCAACGAATGCACCCCGACAGCCGGGCCTTGATCACCAACGGAATGGATTTCACCCGCGCCTACCGCGAGGCCTACGACGCCGATGCCATCGACGATTTTCGACAACGCATGCGAAACGTCGGGCTGTTTTTTCTCGACAATTTGGAACAGTTGCCGGAAAACGAAACCGCCCAAGTCGAGCTGCGAGCGATCTTCGACGAATTGGAACAACGTCACGGCCAAGTGCTGATTAACTCGCGGAGTCTTCCGGCGGACTTACCTCAACTCGAATCGGGGCTGGTGAGCCGACTGCACGATGGTTTAGCCGTGCAGGTCACGGCGCCCGGTCCTGCCGCTCGCCGTGCGATCCTACGCCGATTGGCGGAGATTCACGGCTTGGAGCTCGCGGATCGCGACCTGGAGCTGTTGGCCGACGAACTAACCAGCTCGATCGGCTCGGCGCCTACCGTGGCCGCCTTGAACAGCGCTTGCAGCCGACTGGCCTTCGAGGCGGAACACGGCAGCTTGCTCCGGCCCAGCGACATCCGCGATTCGCTCATTTCTCGCGAGCCAGTCGAGCAACCGTCGCTACGCACGATTACCTCGATTGTCTGCCAACACTTCCAGATCAAGCTGGCGGATGTACGCGGCCCTAAACGTCGCAGTCAATTCGTGCTCGCGCGAGGCGTGGCGATGCTGTTGGCGCGACAACTGACCGACCAAAGCTTTCAACAGATCGGCAAACATTTTGGCGGCCGCGATCATTCGACCGTCATGAATGCCTGTCAGCGAATCGAACATTTGATGGCCGAAGACCGTGCTCTCCGCGCCACATTCAGCGACTTGCGCCAGAGACTGGCTCAGCCGCAATCGACAAGAAACGGACACTTGAACTTCGCGGTTCACATCGCCACAACAAACCGAAAGGATAACGAGCCGGGGAAAACCTGTTAGTTGTTGTCGACGGATGTCAATAAAGACGCCCACTGTCGACAGCCCGATATCGGCGGCCCGGAGCTTCGCTCGGCTGTCGACCGAGGAGTAACAATCCGCTGACGATCCATAAACAGTTTTTCCACCATGAATTCAAGTCGAGCGACACGCCATAAGTACCGCAGGCATCACTAGATATCAGCCTTTGGTTTGCGCCCATCGACATTCGGCGGCCCCGTTATTCATAAGATTACGATTTGATTAACTAAGAATATCAAGAGAGCGATCCGCTGGAGATGAAGCTCGCCGCTCGTCAAATCAACCTTTCCTGGGATCAAAGATTGACATGAAAATTACTTGTGAACGCGAACCGCTGCTTTCCGCCTTCCAGACCGCGGCCATGGTTGCCCCGACGCGAAGCCCCAAACCGATTCTGCAGCGAGTCAAATTGGAAGTGACGCCGGAATCGGCTGTCATGATGGCCACCGACATGGATACCGGCATCCGGTTGGAAGTTAGCGGGATCGAAGTGGATTCGCCGGGCGCGGCTGTATTGCCGGTCGATCGCTTTGGATTGATTTTGCGAGAAAGCTCGGACGAGAAACTGCGATTGGAATCCGTTGAAGCGGGAATCGTTGTCAAAGGCGAACGCAGCGAGTTCAAAGTTCCCAGCGAGAATCCCGATGAGTTTCCGCGCGTGGTTTCGTTTGGCGAAACGAAGTATCACACGTTGCCATCCAAGCTGATGCGGGAATTGATTCGCCGTACCATCTTCGCGACCGATACAGAGAGCAGCCGTTATGCCTTGGGTGGCGTGTTGCTGGAATTCGAGGCCGACCGCATCACGGCCGTGGGCACCGATGGTCGCCGGCTTTCCAAAATGGAAGGCGCGGCTCAGTCCGTGGAAGGTCATCTTAGCGGCGATACCATGACCATCATCCCCACGCGATCGATGCAATTGCTGGAACGAAGTTTGTCCGACGACGACTCGGAAATCCACATTGCCGCGCGAGCCAATGATGTGTTGATTCAGAGCCCGCGAGCCACGATCTACTCGCGTTTGGTGGAAGGCCGATTTCCCAAATGGCGTGAGGTGTTCCCCCAACGCCGCGACGCTCAAAAGATCGATATCGTCGTGGGTCCAATTTACTCCGCCTTGCGACAAGCGGCCATTATGACAAACGCTGATAGCCGCGGTATCGACTTTCACTTTAAGAATGGCAATCTCACCATGGTGGCTTCAACCGCCGATCGTGGTGAATCGCACGTCGAGTTGCCGATTGCCTATGAGGGTCCGGAGGTCGTCGTCACCATGGATCATCGGTATGTGGCGGACTTTTTGCGAGTGCTGGATCCCGATCGTACCTTCACATTGGAAATCGAGGACGCCGATTCGCCGGCGCTGTTCACCACGGATGATGGTTTCGGATACGTCGTGATGCCGCTCGCTCGCGAACGCGGTCGCAAGTAACGCCAAAGGGCCTTATCGGCGGCTCGCTCGGTCGAGGCCGCCGGGCGGATCGTTGATCGTTGGATCGACAACAGGCCGATCCAGGTCGTATCAATCCCGAAAGGAATCGCATTCTCATGGCCAACGGGGACCATGATCGAGAATTGGATGAAATCCGAAATACGCTTCGCTGGCGGCAATACTCCACGCGCGAACCGAAAAAGGCGGCCGATGTGGTGAGCGGCCTGCTGGCTCGACGCGGTTACGCTCGAGTGCAATCGGCCGGAGCCAGCTTGCAAGCGTGGCAAGCGGCCGCCGGCGCCTTGGCCAAGAAATCTCGTCCCGGCAATGTGAAGCGGGGCGTGCTGGAAGTGATCGTGGCCAACTCCATTGTGTTACAAGAACTCACATTTCAAAAGAAACGGATCGTGCAGCGGCTCGCCGAGTTGCTGCCGGACGAAAAAATTCGCGACGTACGTTTTCGCGTCGGCGCGATTGACTAGCAAGGAATATCAATAAGATGGCCGAGAACAACCAACCCGAAGACGCCGGACAACAACCACCTCAAGCTGCTGGCGTCCCGGAAGACACCCAGAAGATGATCGAGTCGGTGCTGGACGCGCAGAAGAGTTCGCGTAGCGGCAAAGTCGATTACACGCCCGAAGATCTGCAGCATCTGTCGGATTTGGAACACGTTCGCAAACGTCCGGCCATGTATATCGGCGACATTACGGCCCGCGGTCTTCACCATTTGGTCTATGAAGTCGTGGATAACTCGATCGACGAGGCCATGGCTGGTTTCGCCAAGAATGTGAGCGTCACCGTCAACACCGAGAACTCCGTCACGGTGGAAGATGACGGCCGCGGAATTCCCGTGCAACCTCACGAACAATTGTCCCACGAGCTGGGACGCGAAGTCTCGACGCTGGAAGGCGTGATGACCGTGCTCAAGTTCGGTGGCAAGTTTGAAAAGGGCGCCTATCAGACTTCCGGTGGTTTGCACGGCGTCGGCGTCACGGTGGTGAATTTCCTATCGGAATGGTGCGAAGTCGAAGTTTGCCGCGACGGCCATGTCTACCAACAGGAATACGAACGAGGCGTTCCCTTAGGACCCGTGCAGCGCGTGGGAACCACCACGAAAATTGGCACGAAAACCACGTTCAAACCCGACGGAACCGTGTTTCAAACGACGAAGTTCGTGTTCGACACCTTGCGCAAACGTCTGCAAGAGTTGGTCATTCTTTGAATAGCGGCGTGCGAATCAAGTTCTTTGATGACCGCATTAAGGAGGGCGACGAGTTTACTATGAGCGTGGCATTGTCGAGTTCGTCGAGCATCTGAATCGCGCCAGTGACGCCTTGCACAACGACGTGATCTACTTCCAAGGGGAAACGGACGGAGTCGGCTATGAAGTGGCCATGCAGTATACGGGCGAGTTTACCGAGAACGTCCAATCGTATGTGAATAATATCAATACGATCGAAGGCGGTACGCACGTTAGCGGCTTTCGCGCGGCTCTGACCCGTACTCTGAATGCCTACGGCACGAAAGAGAACATGTACAAGGATGTGAAACCCGTGGGCGATGATTTTCGCGAGGGTTTAACGGCCGTCATCTCCATGCGCGTGCCTCATCCCCAATTCGAAGGTCAGACAAAGACCAAATTGGGAAATGGCGAGGTGGATGGCATCATGCAAACCGCCGTGAATGATTTTCTCACCAAGTACTTGGAAGAGAATCCGCGGACGGCGAAAGCGATCGTTCGTAAAGGTATTTTGGCGGCGGAGGCTCGCGAAGCCGCGCGCAAGGCCAAGGACATCCTGCGAAAGCGAAAGGACGCGCTCAGCGGCGGCGGTTTGCCCGGCAAGTTGCGAGATTGTATCAGCCGCGAAGTCGAAAAGTGTGAGCTGTACTTGGTGGAAGGTGACTCGGCCGGCGGCAGCGCGGAAGGTGGCCGGCTGCGCGAATATCAAGCGATTCTGCCGCTGCGGGGCAAGATCATCAACGCCTATAAGTCCCGCGAGGATAAGGTGCTGGCCAATGAAGAAGTGCAAAGCATGATTCAGGCGATTGGCATCGGAATTGGCGCGGAGCAAGATCTTGGCCGGCGACGCTATAATAAGATCATCATTATGACCGACGCCGACGTGGACGGCTCGCATATTCGGACTCTGTTGTTGTGCTTCTTCTACCGGCAGATGTACCAGCTTGTGGCCGCGGGTCATGTTTACGTAGCGCAACCCCCTTTGTTCCGCGTGCGCAGTAAGAAGGAGACTTACTACGTCCAGTCGGAAGAGGAAATGAAGGAACAGCTCCTGTCGCGAGGTTTGTCCGACGCCGAGTTTGATCCGAACGACGGCGCCGTAAATGGCGGCCAACCCGTCAGCGGCGAAAAGATGGAGCGGTTGTGCCGCACGTTGTCCGCGATGGAGGACGCGTTAATTGCGTTGGAGCGCCGCGGCATCAATCTGCGAACTCACGCCGAACGGCTCGATCCCGTGACTGGGCGGCTGCCGGCCTATCATGTGTTCCTAGGCCGCGATGAGCATTGGTTCTTCAACCGGTCGGAATTGGACGAGTTCTTGGCCAAGCAAGAGGAAGCAGTTGGCGGCGAACTGCCCGTGTCGGACACGCCCGACGATGCGGATAGCAGCGAGAAATTGGCTCCGAAGCTGCATATCACCGAGCTGCATGAAGTGCGCAGCATCAATATGGGGCTAAAGGAACTGGCCGAAATGGGATTCGATATTCAGTCGCTATTGCCGCAAGAGCGCACTGGAATCGAAGAGCCGCGTTACGTTTTGCGTCGCGGGGAAACGGAAACCGCGCTGGAGGATTTGCGCGGACTGTTGCCCGCGATTCGCAACGCTGGCGAGAAAGGAATGCAAGTCACGCGGTTCAAAGGTCTCGGTGAAATGAACGCCGAAGAGCTGCGTGACACCACGCTCGACCCGGCCAATCGGACCTTAATGCGAGTGAACATGGCCGATGTCGCCGCGGCGGATGAAATGTTCCGCGTCCTCATGGGCGACAAAGTAGAACCACGACGCGAATTCATCGAGAAACACGCTCTAGAAGTTCGGAACCTCGATGTCTAAGCCGAATAGC
>JAWKTM010000077.1:0-30797 GCA_041399085.1 Pirellulaceae bacterium | reverse complement strand
GCGGCGCCTTTCAATTATGTTTCATGCGACGGGAACTCCGATGTCCAATATGTGGACTTGCCCCAAAAACTCGGCGGCGGAGGGATTGGCGAATCCTAGTTTGCTGCCGACGAACGTGCAGGTGTGATCCGCACGGAACGTTGGCTCGGTCGCTTCGCCCGTGTCGCAGTCCAGGCCGCTGGGAATGTCGACTGCCAGCTTCTTCGCCGTGATGTTGTTCATCCGGCGAATTGCGTGATCCAGCGGCGATCGCGCGGCGCCTTGCGTGCCGGTTCCCAGCAACGCGTCGACAATCCAGTCGGCGGACGGTTGATGATCGAAGAACCGATCGATATCAGCCGCAGTGTTGGCTTCCGCGATCGGAATTTGCAGGTTCGCGAGCGCCGCATGGTTCACCGCCGCGTCGCCACGCAATTCGCTTGTCGAGCCGCACAGCAACACGCGCACCGGAATCCGCCGCACGCTTAGGTGGCGCGCGATGACGAACCCATCGCCGCCATTGTTACCTTTGCCACAGACAACCCACACGGGGCCAGACACACCCGCTTGGCACAACACATCCGTGCAACCTCGTCCGGCGTTTTCCATCAGCACCAGTCCCGGCAAGCCGAGTTGTTCGATTGCCACGCGATCGAACTCGCGAACTTCCTCGCGGCTCCAAGAACGAATCGGCATCGAAACCTCCCGTTGGGCGACGTATGACTATCCTACCAATTTGTATGAGATGAAAGAGAAAGCTCCGACAAGGCGGAGCACTCCAAATCTTCAAGCTGTTATCAAATGACAAACCCCTCGCGATTTAGCGTCGCGAGGGGTCGTCGGTATTCGGTCTGTCGTGTGTGGGCGGCGAGTTTAGTAGTTCGAGCCTGCTCCCGGATCGACATTGCCGCACATGTGGAAGTGGTTGTGGTCGATGTAGATCACCTCGACCGCCTCTTCGTCGATCAAGCGGTGCGGCAGCGGCCAGCCGACGTTCGTCACCTCGGTGTAATAGATCGTGCATTTGTAGTGAGCGTGGTGCAACTGAGCCGGACCGATCAGCGGAATGAACCGCGGCGGGTCCACGTAGTCGGCGATACGCTGCTTCACGATTCGCACGTTGTTGCGATTCTTTTCGTACAGGAACGGCAAGCCGCCGGCGACCGGACGAGCTCGCTCGAGCGCCTGCATCACTTCGTCGTCCGTGGGCGGATCCAGTGCCTTGATCGGTCCGCCGGAAGTCAGCGGTCCCAGGATCGGCACCCGCTCGTAACGTTCGTGATTCCAGAACTGCGTCTCTTCCTTGTCTTGGAAGTACGGGCTGACCGGAATCGGATAACCGAAGATGCCAAAGTTCGGCCCGTAGGAGATTCCCAAGCAGCCGGTGCTGCCGAGACAGCTTGCCGCCACAATCGAGCAAAAAGCGAGGTGGAACAACTTGCGAGACATAACGTTTCCTCGACGAGACCGAACGGGAGTCGGATTTCTTCGGACAGTTTTCTGGTTCCATTCCGGGCAGGCATCCATGCCGCACCGAAACCGAATTGCTGCTAGGCTCAGTTATCGAGATAACGTGGGCTGAACTTGCGGGTTTTTCCGAATATTCGCGAAATGCCGGTCATGCTGACCCAGTTGGCAAGCTGCCGGCGACGCCGATTTGTCGACACAAGTCGCATCTGATTAAAGACTTACGCAAGCGTGGTTTCCGTGGTGTTGTTTCGGCCGTCAGCGGCAAGCTTCAACCGGGCGTTTTGTGCCACTCGCGCCATCTTCACACTGACTTCATGCGAGCAGGAGATGTGGGCGATTTGAGAAGAGGTTGAAGCGGCGACTGGCCAACCACGGCGTGGCTCCGCCCAGTCCACGAAAAAACCCCCTGGCATCAAGCGACGCCAGGGGGCTTGCGGGATCGTTGTGGTGGGACAACGTTATTCTCAGCTAGGACTTACGTCAGCTTACTTGCTCTTGAAGTCCAGGAACCACCAGCCGTCGTCCCATTGCAGTTCCACTTTGCGCCAACCCAGCGGCACTTGCGGATAGGGATAGAACGGGCCGATGTATGGCCAAGCTTGTGCGCCGTATTGCTTCGGGTAAGTCACGGCCGCATAGTTCGGATGAGCCGCGTAGCTGGGCCAAGCGTAGCCGGGCATCTGGGGATGATCGAACCGAGCCGGAGCGACGCCGTAGCCGCCGGCCGTTGGCGAGTGCATCGGAACCGGCGTGGCGCCGATCTGAGCCGAGCTGTGGTTGACCAAAGTGGCCGGAGCGTAGGGCCGCGGCATTTGGCTGACCGGAACGGCTTGCATTTGCGGAGCTTGGCCAACCACCGATTGCAGATTCACTTGTTGAACCGGGACGGCTTGCACCGGCACCAAGCGATATCCGGGCGGGACCGACATGGCGGGAGCCGGAGCTGGCGTTGGCGTCGGAGCCTTGGCCGAGGCAGTCTGAACCTTTTCGGCGACGGCGTTCACGACGGCTTGCTTAGTTGGTTCCGGCCGCTGCGGCGTCTTCACGGTCAAGTCATTGATAACTTGGCGAACGCCACGCGTGTGGCTAGCGACATCCAGCACCAATTGGCGCTGCTCTTCGCTGGCCACATGGCCCTTCATCCACACGTCGCCGTCGACCACGTTCACGTCGACGCCGAAGCCACGCAGCTTGCCGCTGTCTTTGTGCTGCTTCAGTCGATTGATGATCGACTCGGCGATCGTTTCGTCGGTGATGATCGGCGTCGCCGGTTGAGCGATCGGCCGAGCCACGACGGTCGGTTTCGCTTCGGCATCCGAGTTTCGCAGCGGCTTCGGCGAATCAATCGGCTTGGCCGTCGTCTTGGTGGAAGCCGGCTTAACCGGAGTTTCGTCGCCTCGCACGTCGATCGCGTCGACGACCTTTACGACGCCCGGAACTCGGCGAGCCAAGTCGAGCGCCAGATACTCCTGTTGCGGATCACTGACGTGACCCTTCAGCCACACCACGCCTTCCTCGACTTTCAGGTCGAGCGAAAAGCCGTGGAAGTCGCCTTGTTCCTTGTGTTGCTTCAGCTTCTGCACAATCTGCTGAGCGATTTCCTGATCGCCGGCCCGCGCCGGAATCGGCGCCAGCATGGCGAAGGAAAGCAGTGTCAATCCAACCACGAAACGTCGCATGGGTCCCCCTCCTGAGGTTAAGTCTTGATCTGGTGCTTGAGTTCAAGCCGCGTTTGCGGGCCGCATCTGGGAACGGCACGGCAAACGCTCGGCGCGAACGCGATAAGCGGGGTCTGTCCGAAGTCGATACCGCAATTTGGCTCGAACGAGCCAAAGGCAATCGGACCAGCGTGGTCGGGAGGGAATGAGGGCGCGGCGCGGATCGAGACACGAAGGTTCGACAACCGGCCGATCACCCGGTTGCGAGTTTTCCCCCCTGCGCAACTCTGGTGTTCGATGGTTTGCCCGATATGTTTTGTCGGTTTCCGGTCGTATCGGAAGGTAGGTTTTTTTCGATTTTGCCGGCCTACACGATCGAAACGACCGTCGCTCGTCAAAATGTACCGATTGCGTGGCCTGTAAGGTCGATCGTGGCTCCGACGGCCATCAGCGGCAACGTAACCGCTCCGGCCATCCACAATCCGCCGCCCATCGCGACCGAGATCATCGCGGTGCTGCCCGCCACCAGCAAAGCCAGAAAGAAGATCGCCTGAAACGCGGGGCTGACCGACGACCGATACCGCACTCGGGCCACAATCACGGCCACGACCGCCAACAATTGCATTGTGAGAATGGCGAACGTGACAGTCGATTCAAATTGGTCGTGCGACACGAGCGAGACTCCTAGATTCCATTCTTGGGAGCAAACAGCGGTCAAAGAGAGAAGTGCGATCCGAGTGTCGAATCCTTTCGACGATAAGCATCGCGACGTGGCATCAACGCGAATGTCGTGCCGCCGCGATCCAACTCGGCCGCTCACGATCGCTTCGACCGGCAAACTTTAACAAATCTACAAGTTTGCCGGCCAGATTTTACGAAAAACGACGCGGCCGCCAAACTGCAAATCCAGACCGCATTGAAAGAATTACAAATCTCGGCGACTTACTTACCGGCCTTCGCGTAGGCCAGCACTCGTTGCTTCAACTCGGCCACCGTGCTGGCATGCCGAGCGTCGTCGACCAGATTCTTTGCCTCGCTGGGGTCGGCCTGCATGTCGAAGAGTTGTTCGCCGTCGTCGCCGTCAGCCCACAGCATGTAACGCCAACGCGGCGTGCGGATGCTGTAACCGTGCGACTGGCCTCGACGAACTTGCGTGAACGCCGCGTCCTTGACCGCCGTTCGCGGATCGTCGAGCACCGGCCGTTGGCTATTGCCATCCAGATAGTCGGGAGCTGGCAGTCCGCATAAGTCCGCTAGCGTCGGATACAAGTCGACAAGTTCTGCCAGCGATTCGGTCGCCTTACCACGGCCTTTCGCACCAGGAGCCGCCAAGATCAACGGCACGCGGGCCGAGTTCTCGAACAAACTCTGCTTCTGCCACAGGCCGTGATCGTACATGTGATAGCCGTGGTCGCTGGTGAAGACGACGATTGTGTTGTCGTCCAGTTCCAGACGATCGAGCGCGTCGAGCACTCGGCCGACTTGCGCATCCATAAACTCGATCGAAGCCCAGTAAGCCTGAATCGCTTCGCGCCGCAGCGGGTCGTCCATCTTCTCCTGCTCTTTTTTGGCACTGGCATAAGCTGCTGGCGGCACGCGGCTCTGATCGTCAGCCGACAGCTTTGGCAGCGCGATGCCGTCGGTCGGGTAGGACTCGAAATAGTTCTTTGGCGCCACGTAAGGCGTATGCGGCCGAAAGAAGCCGACGGCTAGAAAGAACGGCGTGGCTTCCGACTTGTATTGCTCCATCAGGCTAATAGCGGAAGTCGCGATCAGTCCGTCGGTTTGCTCGGCGTCGGTCCCTTCGCTCGCCAACCAACTCAACGAACCGCCGTAACGCCCCGGCGTCAGCGAGAAGACTTTGTTCTCTTCGGCCTTGTCGCGGCCTGAAGGATTAACGACGAAATCCCACGAAGCCGGATCGTCCAACCCGCTGGTTCCGATCTGAGTTGGCACGCCATAGTGATACAGCTTGCCGATGCGAGCCGCCGTGTAGCCGTGTTGCCGGAACAACTGCGGCAGCGTCACGGTATCGGGGATGTTCTCGCGAAAGTGAGGCGTGCCCGTGTAATCGTTCGACAGCGGTCCCGGCCGTGAGTTGGTGAGAATCCGAGTTGCATCGGGGCGCCGCCCGGTCAACATCGACGTGCGACTGGGGCTGCACAACGGGAATTGGCAATAAGCTCGCTCGAACCGCACGCCCCGTTTTGCCAACCGGTCGATGTTCGGCGAGCGGACTTGTTCGTGCCCATAACAGTGCAAGTCGCAATTCAAGTCGTCGGAAATGATGAACAGAACATTGTTCTCGCCCGACTCGGCGGCCGCGGTCGTGTTGGGAACGCTCGCCGTGAATATCCAACCAGCGGCCAGCGCCGCTATCAGCGCAATTCGCTTCATGTCGTGCTCCTGGAATCAAGTTGAGAGGTTGTACGGTTCACCCACGCCCGACCAGCGGCATGTTCGTGGCCATCACCGTGACGAACAGAATGTTGGCGTCCAGCGGCAAGCTGGCCATGTGCGCCACGGTGTTCGCCACGTGCTGGACATCCATCATGGGCTCGGTGCGTATCTCGCCGTTGGCTTGCGGCACGCCTTGTCGGACGCGAGCCGCCATCTCGGTTTCCGCGTTGCCGATGTCGATCTGCCCGCAAGCGATGTTGAACGGCCGGCCGTCGAGTGCCGTCGATTTGGTAAGCCCCGTAATCGCGTGTTTCGAGGCCGTGTACGGCGCGGAGTTTGGCCGAGGCGCCGTCGCCGAAATCGAACCGTTATTGATGATCCGGCCGCCTTGCGGTTGCTGCTGTTTCATCACGCGAACCGCTTCGCGCGTGCAAAGGAACGCTCCGGTCACATTCACGTCAATGACGGATCGCCATTGGTCGACACCCAGCTCGTCGATCGGCACCGCCGGCACATTGATGCCCGCATTGTTGAACAGCACATCCACGCGACCGAACTCAGCCACCACGCGATCAAACAACGCTCGCACCGAATCCGGGTCCGTGACATCGGTCGGGACAACCACGCCACGCTTGGCGCCGGCTTCGCATTCGTCCAGCGTTTGCTGAAGCGCATCAACCCGCCGCCCAGCCAAAGCCACTCGAAATCCATCGGCCAGCAATTTCCGCGCGGCGGCCCGCCCGATTCCCGATCCGGCGCCCGTAACGATCGCCACTCGTCCCGCTTCTGTCGTCACTCGTCGCTCCTTGTCCAGAATCTGCCTCGACTCTCGCATTCGCCCGCCGTTGCTGCGAGTGCTCAACGTCACTCGGCAATCGCCTAAGCGGCCTGCGTCGTCGGCGCGTTCGATGTCGTCCCGTTGGCTGCTGCCGGTGTCGTCTTCCAACCCAGAACCAGCATCTCGAAAATCAACAATCCGAACACGGCCAGAGCCAACCACCACCACGCCGTCTGGCCGCGAATTTGATGTCCGGCCAAGCTAATCTCTTCGCCCGCCGCGACGCGACGCACATTGGCGTCCGCCACGCGTTGTTCGAAATCCGCCGCTCCGACCGACGACAGCTCCGACTCGTCCGACACGCCGTTGACCACGACCGGCGTTTCCCACAACGTCGTGCCCGCCGCTTGCGATTCGTCGTCCGCCGATTTCGTCGCCGTGATGCGATAAAGGCCACGTTCCAGCGGTTTGTCGATAATCACGCCGCGTCGATTGCGGCCGATAAAACCAGTGTCCAACAGTTCGGGCGACTCTTGCCCAGGCCGATACAAGGCCACGTTCAGATTCGGTTCATCCACCGGCAACGGCACGTCGATCTGATCGCGCGGCTCGAAGTTGCGTTGCGGCAAGCTCTCCCGAATGCGGCTTCGCAGGAGCCGATCGAACACCAGAAACGCATTCGTGCGCGGCAGCGTATTCCAGGGCGAGTACAACCCGCTGGCCATGAACAACACATCGCCGCGGCCGATTTGCCGTTCGATTAATAGCGGCGTTCCCGCTTCGTCGGTCAATCGAGCCAGCACGCGCGGCATCGCTTGTTCGACGAGCGATTCAATCTGCCGTTCGACCTGCTCGTCACGGACGGCCTCGTCCGTTTCGCCGCCTTCATCGGTCTCGCGCATCGCCGCGCGCAAGCGTTCCGCCTCGCTCGGCTCGGCCGATTGCCAAGCCAGCCAATCAGGTTCCAGCGACTCCAACCGCTGTTGGTCGTCGCGCTGTTGTTGTTGAGCCGCCGCGTCGACGCCGCCAGCCGACTCTTGCCGAGCGAACTCGGTTCGACGTTCGGCCGACTCACGCAAAAACTCCGCGATCCGACGCAGACGCTCGCGCTCGGCTTCACGCAGCTCCGCGACCGTTTCGTCGTCCAACCGACTCGCCACGGCCTGGAAAAACAACGGCTCGCTATAAAGGTCTCGCAATTCCTGCTCGTCCACGCCCGCCAACTGGAAATACTTGTTGGCCGACAAACTCTCGAAATCCAGAAACATCGGCCGTAGCGTGCCCGAGGCTTCGTTGGGCAGCGTGCCGACGAAGTTCGGCTCCAACGGCGCGGGCAACAGCGCCGGCGATGGTTCCTCGTCGGCCAACGGCGCGGCGGGGCTGCCGTTCCACTCCGCCGGATCGAACTCGGCCCCAGCCGCGATCACCAATTGCCCGCCTTGCTCGACATACTCGCGCAGCAGTTGTGCCTGCTCGATCGTTGGCGGCGCGACGCCCGCAAGCACCACCAGCCGCGCATCGGCCAGCACTTCGCGCGACAACTCCGTCGGCGTCACATGTCGCACTTGCACCAGCTCGCGATCGGCGTACAACGAAGCCGAACGTGCGTCACCGTTCAGCGACGTGAGTGACGAATCGGTTCGATTTCCGCTTGTCGGAGCCAGCAACTTCCGTAGATGCCGAGTCTCGCCGACGCGTCCCTTCAGCACGTCTTCACTGGCTCCGAACTGGTCGACGAACACCACGGGCAACGAAGCCACCACGGGAACCACCAGATGCCGTTGGTCGTCCGTCGGCAAACGATCCGGCGCGATCGTCACCTGGACCGCGGCCAACGCCGGCCGACCAACTTCGGGTTGATAACCGCTGAACGTATGCGTGAATGCGACTTCACGAGCCCCCGCACCCGGCTCCAATGTCACGGTCTTCGAGGCCACTTCAACGCCGTCGACCGACAACGTTACCGGCAGATCGTGTCGTGGGCCGGCGCCTTCGTGACGCAACACGGCCACCAAAGTCGTCGGCGTTTCGACATCGGCCAAACCGTCTTGCACACGCAGATCGGCGACCCACGTGTTCTCCAACTCCGAACCGGAAACGTCGACGATCTGCACGCTTTCCAAGTCGGCGAACGTCTCGCCGCTGGCCACGTCTCGCCAGTTCTGTTGTTGCTGGTCGGTCAAGAACACGATGCGCTGAGCCAACTCGGGCCCCGCCTGAGCCGCTCGCCGCGCTTCGTTCATCGCGCGCGATACGCTGGCCGCGCGATCCACGACCGCGATCCGCGTGATCGCCTCGCGAGCGTCGTCGATCGTATAGGCATCGGGACTGTAGCCGCCCGCCGCTCCGCACAACGGAATCACACTCACTCGACTGCCCGCCGGCAAACGATCCAAGAACTCCGTAGCCCGCTGCTTGGCTTGGTCCAGCAGCGTTCCGCCCAACGACTCGAAGCCCATGCTCAAGCTGTTGTCGAACACCAACACGGCATGCAGCGGCTTCGAACCGTCGAACTGTTCATCGCTGGCGGCCAAGAACGGCCGAGCCAGCGCCAGCCCGAACAACAGCACCGCGGCCGTGCGCAGCAGCAACAGCAACAAATCCCGAAGCCGCATGATCCGCCGATTGCGCGCCATGGCTTCGCGAAGAAAGTCCATCGCGGCCCATTCGACGACTTTGTAGCGACGACGATTCAACAAGTGAATGATGATCGGCCCGGCGGCACAGATGGCGCCGGCTAAAGCAAATTGCCAAGCCGAAAGTTGGGGCAGGAAGTTCATAGGGCGGGATATCTACAGGTGGGCGAATCAAACGGGGCAGGATCGTGAGCGGCGAGTTCTGGCGTTGTGTGCCTGGGGTCTCGGCGCACCTTGGATCTAAGTGTGCCCCCAGCAATCACGCGTTAGTTCTGACGCAGGCTTTCAATCTTTCCTTCCTGCAGGATGGGCAAGTAACGGTTCGGAATCGCCAGGATGAAACAAGCGACACTGGTGGCGTAAAGCTGCCCCGGCTTGCCGCCGACGCGGCCTCCGCCCCGAGCTCCCCGATCGTACCAACTGCCGTGATTCGTCGGGTTGCGTTCGTCGCGCAATTGGGACGCGACCAGATAGTCCCGCAGCTTCGGATAATGCGTCCGCCAATCGTCGCCGCTGACTTGATACAAAGCCTGCCCGACGTAATACAACGTGTAGGCGTCGAACGGCATCGAACCGTCGCGGCGTTTGGCTTCCGGCAGTTGGCTAATGTCCGCCGTGATGACTTCCATGTTCTTGCGAATCCGCCAGTCTTCGTACTGGCCGAACTCCTGCAAACAAACCACGCCCGCCGCGGCCATCGCGGTCGTGCCGCCTCCGCCGCCCTTGGTATAAGTGAACTGGCCCGGTTGTTGTTGCTGCTCGGCTTCCGGCGCTCCGCGTTTCCCGTCCCGCGGACAATAATGATCGCGCACGCTGGTTATCGCCAAGTCGACAACTTCCGGCGGCACTTGCAGCCCGCTGTCCATCGCGCTGCGCAGTGCCTTGGCCTGCATCACCGCCAAGCTCAGATCGTGGCCGCGTGGCTGGCGACGAGCTCGATAGTCCCAGCCACCGTCCTCGCACTGCGTGTGAGCGATCAATTGCAATGCGCGATCCAGCGTCGTATTAAGCCGCCGGTCAGTGCGAGTCGTCATGCCATGCGCTTGGCCTAACACGAACGTCGCCAATCCATGGTTGTAGAGATCACGTTGCGGATCGGCGATATTCAGCAACCCGGTCGGCTTGGCCTCGTTCACCATCACGTCCAAAGCCTTTTGCACGACGTCGCCGTAACGACCTCGCCCCGGTGCATGCCCGGCGGCCAAAAACGCCAAGGCCCCCATGCCGACCAATCCCAAATCGTTCGATTCCCAATTGCCTTGATCGCCCTGGTTCTCGGCCAGCCATTGCAGCCCGATTTCCAGCGCCGCCTCGCTCTCGGCCGTGATCTCCCATTCGCCTTGTGCCAGCAACGACTGCGGCAGCAGCAACATCGCCAACAACAACGTCAAACTCCGTCTTCCCATCCGCCGAACCCCAGAAGCGCGCTCCGAACCAACAACACCCGTTTTCGCAGAGCCACTTTAGCCCACGGCCCAGCCCCTGTCGAATCGCGCGGCGCACATGTCGCCCTGCGCGACGCCGCATGCAGAGCATCGCCGCCAAGTAGAAGCGAAAGCGGGATGCCAATCCAAGGTTTGCGGAGAGTAGTCGATGGCCGAACAAACCTTACTCAGCCAACATCGGCTTTAAGATACACAGCGCTTACGACAGCACGGTGGCCAATCGGTCGACCACGAGGCGGCCGATGTTGAGCGAAGCGGTGGCGGCGGGGACGGGGCGTTGGCGACGTTGATCACGCGGTCCGCTTGCTGAATGAGAAAGTCGTCGACGATCGATCCGTCGGGGGCGACCGCTTGAAGCTCGCACGCCGGATCGCGGCGGGCACTAAATGCTCGCCGCGAATCTCCGGCATCAAGCGTTGCAGGGCTTTCACGAAAGCGGCCTTGCTCAATGAACGCCACATTTCGCCGGCGCCCATCCGCCAATGCTTGCCCGCCAATCGCAAGAAACCTTTGTACGTCAGCGACTCGAACAAGTCCCTCGGATTCACGTCCAGTTTGCGATAGCCCTCGCGAGCAAACGCCAACACGGCGTTCGGACCGCATTCGACCGACCCGTCGATCATTCGCGTGAAATGGACTCCCAAGAATGGAAAGGCCGGATCGGGAACGGGGTAAATCAAGTTGCGGCAGAGATGCTTCCAGTCGTCCTTTAATTCGTAGTACTCGCCACGAAACGGCACGACCTTGACCTTCGACGGCTCGCCGCTCATCGAAGTCACGCGGTCCGAATGCAGGCCGGCGCAGTTCACCGCCCAAGCGGCTTCGAACTCGCCCGCCGTCGTTTCGACCACCACGGAGCTGTCGCCGTTGCGTCGAATTTTCAACGCTTTGGCGCCGGTGGCAACGTCGCCGCCGCGATCTCGCAAGATCGCAGCCAACCGCTGACAAACTTGGCCGTAGCTGACAATGCCCGCCTCGGGCACGTGAATCGCGCGAATGCCGGCCGAATGCGGTTCCAATTCCTTCAGCCGTTCCGGCCCGATCATTTCGCAGACCACTTGGTTCTGTTGGCCCCGCTCGTAAATTCGCTCCAGCCGCGGGATCTCCTCGTCGTCGACCGCCACGATCACCTTGCCGCAGATATCGAAATCGATGTTCTGCTCCTCACAGAACCGCTGCATCGCCACTTTGCCCTCGCGGCAATTCAACGCCTTAAGCGACCCCGGTTTGTAGTAAATGCCCGAGTGCAGCACGCCCGAATTGTGGCTGGTCTGATGTTGGGCGACGGCCGATTCCTTTTCCAGCACCTGAACCTTCAAGTTCGGAAAACGCTCAGTCAGCCGATAGGCGGTGGCCAAACCCACGATGCCGCCACCGATAATTACCACGTCCGAATGGTTCATTTCGATCTTTCCCACGCCGCCAGTGCCGCTTCAGCCCTCATTCGTCTTCAGCGAACGACCAACCTTCCGCTGAACGCTGGCTACCTTCGATTCCAGCCGACCGCTGTGACCGCGTCGAAAATCCAGCTTGGCCGAGCAACTGACGCGATCACAGTCAGCGGCCATGGCTTCGACGCAACGTCGCATCACATCCAACACTTGGTCCAGTTCGCCTTCGACGATTGTCCCCATCGCATGCAGCCGATAGTCGAGCCCGCTGGCGTCGATAATTTCCAAGCTGCGAGCCACATATTGGCTGACGCTTTCGCCTTTGCCCAGCGGCGAGACGCTAAATTCCAACAACACCATCGTCGGACTCCCAGGCGACGTGCCGAACCAAACCGCCCAGGCCTCCACGTGACGCCGCGACGGTTGAATCGCGCCGAGACATTCTAGCCGCTTCAAGTCGCCTCGCAGAATCCCCGGCTCGGATGCGGCGCAGTGCTGATTCGCCATCGAGCTTCGCTAAAGCCCACGAACAACCACGCCGGGTGAAACCGCGTATTAGCTGGTTGGCGCGGCGACTTTGGCCTTCGGATCCAACTCATCGCCAGCCGCTTCGACGCCTTGCCAATGACGGTCAGCCAAACCCATGTTCATTTTCAGCTCTTTGTACCCGGCGAAGACGACGGGCACGACAAATAGCGTTAGAAGCTCGACCGTCATGCCGCCGATCACCGGCCAAGCCATCGCCTTGGCTACGTCCGAACCTCGTCCCGTCGAAAAGGCAACTGGCGCTAGGGCGATGATTGTCGTGGCCGTCGTCATCAAACAAGGGCGAATCCGCTTCAATCCGGCATCAACGGTCGCCCGTCGAATGTCCTCCACGGTCGTCAATCGGCGGCGGGTAAACACTTGGTCCAAATAAGTCGCCATCACGACGCCGTCATCCACGGCGATCCCAAATAACGCAATAAACCCTACCCATACCGCCGTGTTGATTTCCACGGAGTTCCAGGCCAGGCAAATCATGCCCCCCGCGAAAGCCACCGGAATCCCGGCAAACACAGTCAACGTGATTGGGAGATGACGAAACTGAAGATAAATGATGAAAATGTTTACCAGGATGACCAACGGAATGACCCACATGAGACGCCGGTTCGCCTCGATCTGATTTTGGAACGAGCCCACCGCCCTCAACGCATATCCGGCAGGCATTGCCAACTCGCCCGAACGCTGTACGCGCCGTAAACTCGCTTCCACCGCATCAACGGTTTCTAAATCCCCCACAATCTTGGAAGGAGAGAAGGATACATGGGCTACCAGTCGAGCGTCTTCGCTGTTGATCACGCCAGGACCCCATGTGGTCTTCATTGTGGCCAACATGGATAAGGGAACGACTTCGCCGTTATGTGTGACCACCGGCAACTTCTGCAGTTCTTCAATATTCTCCAACAAACTGCGTTCGTACCGGACTCGTATGGGATAACGCTCCCGCCCTTCGACCGTTTTCGTGATGTTCGCTCCGCCAAGCGCGGTTTCGATAACTTGATTTACCATCATGGCCGACATGCCATAGCGTGCCGCGTTATCCCGATTCACGGCAAACTCAACGTATGGCTTTCCCAGCACGATGTCCGGATTGACGGTCGCTCCGTTAACTTCCGGCAATGTTTTCAGATGTTTAGCCACGGCCCCGGAAGCGGCGGCCAATCCATCCAGGCTGTCGCCATAAATGCGAATGGCCATCGCCGCCTTGATGCCGCTCTGCAACATCACGACACGTCCCTCGATCGGCTGCAGCGGCGACGCCGGTGTTACACCCGGCAACGTCGCTACGGAGTTTATCTCGTCCCAAATCTGCGCCGACGTGACACCATCTCGCCATTGCGAACGTGGTTTGAGCATCACATAAGTTTCGATCATGGCTGCCGGAGCCGGATCCAAAGCCGACTCAACGCGGCCTATTTTGCCCAACACGTTCTCCACTTCAGGTATCTCATGGATTCGCGCGTCTTGCGTTTGCAACACTTCCATCGCTTGAGAGAAACTGGCCGCGGGATAAAGCGTGGGCATATAAAACCAGCTTCCTTCGTCCAAAGCGATCCAGTCGTCGGATTCCAAGCCGCGGAAAGTCCGCTGCAGATTTGCGTAGCCTGGCAATCTGCTAACATCCGCGCCTAGCAGGCCTGCTCCCTGTTCGAACGGCTTGGAAATGCTCGCAATTCCCATCCATGCCCCCATTCCCAGCACCACGACACCGGCAGGTATTACAAGAAACGCCAACTTGCTTCGCAATAGAATGGTGAGCGCGTGTTGATAGACGCGCATAACAATGCGACTCACGGGACTTTCTTCCGCCGGCCGCAAACGCTCGCCCGGCAACCAATAACCCAATGCAGCGCCAATTAAAACGCTGACGGGCACGGCGAACCATGAGTTGATTCCGTGAGGGCTCCAGGAATCCCGCGTGACCCAGACGAACGCTCCCGCGACCGCCCCACATCCAATCGCGGCGGCGCTGCGTAATCGTCGACCGGCGCGGCTGGAATGCAATAGCAACCTGCAAAGAAGCGGCACCATGGTTACCGCCACAATCAACGCGGCCAACAATGAGAAGGTCTTGGTCCAGGCCAGAGGAGCAAATAACTTGTGATCGCGCCCGGTTAGCAAGAACACGGGCAAAAAGCTGACCACGGTTGTCAGCACGGCCGTCATCACAGCCGGAGCGACTTCGGATGCCGCTTCGTTAATAATTTCCACCCGGCGCGCACGGCCACCCGGCTTGCCGCGAGCCTCCCAGTCCGCTAGTTGATCATAAATCGCCTCGGATATGATGATCCCCATATCAACCATCGTCCCAATCGCGATTGCGATGCCGGCCAGGGACATGATGTTGGCATCCACATGAAACAGATGCATCGCCGCGAACGCCAATAGTACCGCGGCGGGCAACGTGACTGCCACAATGGCGCTGGCCCGCAAATGCAGCAGGAATAACACAATGACGACCGCGGTGATCAAAACCTCTTGAACCAACGCCGTGGCAAGCGTTCCTACGGTCTCACTGATTAGTCCCGTGCGATCGTAGACAATATTTAATCGCACGCCCTGTAAGCTTGGCTCGATCTGATGGATCTTTTGTTTGACGCGTTCGATCACGGCACGAGGATTCTCGCCAAACCGCATGACGACAACGCCGCCCACCGCCTCCGAACCATTAAGATCAATCGCTCCCCGTCGAAACTCGGGACCAAGTTGCACGGTTCCCAGATCGCGAATTCGCAGTGGAATTCCACCGCGCGTGCGAACGACGGTCTGTTCGATATCCTGGATGGCCGTCAGAGGATCTTGCCCCGCCCCAATGAAACCGCGGCCTCGCACGACGAACTCCATGCCTCCGGATTCCACGGTCTTCGCCCCAACATCCATATTGGATCGGCGGACTGCTTCGACTAGTTCATCGAGCGGTACGTTGTGAAATCGCAATCGGTCCGGGTCGATCTCAATTTGGTACTGTCGCACATAGCCGCCCACACTCGCAACTTCGCTTACTCCCGGTACGGCTTGCAGTTCATACTTTACGACAAAGTCTTGCATCGAGCGCAACTCGGCCAAGTTCATTCCAGGCGGCGGATCTAAAGTGTAGTAGAGCACCTGTCCCAGTCCGGTTGCGTCAGGACCGAGCGTCGGTGTCACGCCATCTGGCAGCATCGCGCCCGCCGTCCCCAATTGCTCCGCGACACGCGAACGAGCCCAATAAAAGTCGGTGCTGTCCTTAAAGGTCACCTGCACGAAGCTGTACCCAAACAGACTCTTGCCTCGAACCGACTCAGCCTCGGGCACGGCCAGCATGGCAACGGACAGGGGATAAGTCACCTGGTCCTCGACATCCTTGGGAGATCGCCCGGGCCAAGCCGTAAAGACAATGACTTGGTTTTCACCGACATTCGGGATCGCATCAATGGGGACATGTCGCGTCGCATACGCGCCATACGCGAGAACCACGATAGCGATGAGTCCCACAATGAGCGGTTCGCGAACACAGAATGATATCAGGCCACGTAGCATCTATGGCTCCTCCCCGCGCAACGCGTTCGATCCACCGCTCGGTTGCTGTTCCGCCGCATTGTCGGCCTGATGCGGAGGCAGTTCGGAGACGAGTTCCCCGCAACGAAGCATCTCCGAACCGTAATAGGGGTTCGCCAAGGTCGGATTGTCTTGCAGCCAATCTCCGTGTCCACCTTTTACCATAGGGCAAAAGAAATGATATGAAAGTTGCTCCGCCTTTCGACTACGATGATGTGCGGCCAAGCGAATCACCGCCTGACTGATGCTCCGAAACCCGCGTCGCACGCGATCGATTTGGTCGCCAGCGAGTTGCTCCGCGTGGGAAACAATGATCTGTAACTGCTCGCGTGAGTTAGCTTCTAATTGGTCGTCGTCCGAAAGCGAGTCCGCAATTCGTGCTAGAGTCTCCACGGTTTCCGCATCGGGGAGTTCGTCCGCGGCCAACGAATGCTGAACGTCAAAGTATGCCTCTAGAAGCTGCTCGAGCGATTCAGCCGCGGGACCATCTACTTGCGAGAACTCTATCTCGTTGGTGGACAGCGGTGTGTTTGCCTGGACCATTGCCTGGTGGTCCAGATAGCGAGTTGGATCGATCAAACTTGGTTTGCCTTCCAACTGCATTTGCGAATCGATGAGAAAGTTTCCCGAGGTTGCCACACGCTCGCCCGGTTTCAATCCATCGAGCACGACGGCTTGGCCAGCCACGATGGGTCCGAGCGCAAGAGTTCGCAATTCAAAACGCCCCGGTTCTGTTTCCACATACGCGACACTATATTCACCGGCCATCAGCACGGACGAACGCGGTATGACAATGGACTTTGGTTGGGCGACGGGGGTGTTGGAATAGCCAAATCGCGAAGTGGGGACTAGCTCCATGCCGCAAATGGGACAGTCACCTGGTTCATCGCGAATCACCTGCGGATGCATCGGACTAATCCATTTTCCGGCGAGCTGTTCGTCGTACACTTCGCCTTGAGAGCCGATCGGAATTCTTATCGTGGCTTGAGCATAGTCGCCGGGACGAAGGCGTCCGCTGGAATTGTCCAATTCAACTCGAACTCCCACGGTACGACTTTGGATGTTTACTGTTGGGTCAATAAACGCCACACGGCCAAGCAATTTGTACTCGGGCATGGATGTGAGTGTCGCCTCGACTTGCTGCCCGAAGCGAATCCGCGTCGCGTCCTCTGGATAAAGCTCCAACATCAGCCACACGGTCGATAGATTCGCGATTCGATAAATTGGCTCGCCCGCCGCGATATACTTCCCTTCCTCCGCGAGCTTTTCGATTACGGTCCCACCAATTGGAGCGTGAATGGTCATCCGCGACTGTGGCTGTCGAGACGTTTCCAGTTCTTCGATCTGGCTGGAAGTCATTCCAAGCTCCCCCAACTTTAATCTTGTGTTGGCGACGAGCGACTGTTGGGCGACGCGTATGCTGGCCAACGCCCCGGTAGCCATCTCCTGGAGCGCGCGGCTGGCTTCGATGAACTCGACTTGCGCGGAGTACAGTTCGGGGCTATAGACAACCGCCAGATGATCACCGGCTCGCACATCAACGCCCGTATAATCGGCGAACATCCGCTCTACTCGTCCGTTGATATAAGAGGCTATTGTTGCCTGACGGCTTTCGTCGATCTGAATGGCGCCGATGGTGCGCACGACGCTAGTGACGGGGCGCTTCGTAACTTCAGCCGTCTCTATATTCGCGAGCCGACGTTGGGCTGGCGTAATGGTGACCGCAAACTCGTCGGCGGAAGCGCCAGCCTGCGAAGCCGGCACGAGTGCCATACCACAAATAGGACATCGTCCCGGAATGGGCTGACGTATTTGTGGATGCATCGGACACGTGTATTCGTGCGCGGCATCCTCGGCAGTTGCGGCCATTTCACCCGTGCCGGTGTATCGTATCCACCCGAGTCGTTGGGCCAAACCCAGCAGGAAGATCAACAGAAGTCCCACCAAGAGGAAGCCGACGCTGGGAACCAACCGGCGCAACCACCAAACATAAGACTTACGAATAGGCTGAAGATCGGTAGGCTTTTCAGAGGATGTATTCGATTCGGATGACATACCTTATCCCTTAACCGCGATAAGGAGTTAAAAAGATGAGCGGCTGGCCGCGGAATCCACAGCATTGGACCGTGCCGAGTCTCCTACTCGACCAGCCGCTCGTTCTAATGGGAACGCTGTCAAAGCCAACTACGTATGGTCGTGTGAGCCATGCTCATCGTCGTGAGCATGGCTGGCCGAATCCCCATTAGCCGTGGAAGATTGCATGGCCGTCGCCAGCTTGTCGGCTTTCTGCGCTTCCGAGAGCTTTTCCCATTTGGGTTGGCAGGGAGCGCAGCAAAAGCCGATCTCCTTGCCATTCCAGTGTGAGACGCCGGCTTCGGGGTCAACCGGCCCTCCCAAGATCGGGCAAACTTCGTTGGCGAACGTCGAAGAGAGTTCGCCGACATGTTCGCCCGCGTGCTCGCCACTCATGCCTGTCATTTGGCCAGATGTGGGTGAATGGTCGTTGGTAGCTGTTTGTGTCGCCGAATTACAACCGACGAGGAGGGCGCATAGTAATAGGATGGAACAAAAGACGCGCATGGTGATCTTACCTTTCTCGCTTGGCTCATCCCGCGCGCTGCTTCGTGCGCCGCTGTTGACTTTAGCTCGACGAACCTACGGTTTCGCGAGTCGCAGAATCGTGCGCGATCCTGGCAGCTAGTCGGAATGAGATGATTGTGCGTACTAAGAGGCTGTCACGCCGCAGGAGCGGTGCATGACAACGCGACTGGTGTCGCGAAAGCTAACGATGAGAGTCGCGCAATCGACTTTAAGTTAGCCACACACAGAGATAGATTTGGCGAAACCGAGGCGAGGCAAAATCGAGAAGCGTATCGCGCGCGTACAATGCATGGCGCTCGCCCGCAATCAAAAGAGCGGGTGTTGCCGAGACGCAGATCGACGCATCGACCGAACGAAATTGCTCCGCATCAGGCCCTTGGGCGGGAGTAACGGGAGCCTCCCGAGCGTGACAATTGCAGACTTTAACGGCGTGCGAACCGGCATCCGTGGGAACCTTGGCTTGGCAACAGCCGTGCCCGGCGGCTGGGGGAGTGGACGTTTCTGCCTTGCGAGGCTGCAGGTGGGTGCAACAACATTGGATGTGTTGTGTGTCGGAAGCCGCATTAGCTTGCGCGTTGCATTCGCAACCGAGCGGAACGATCGCTTGTGCGTAAAGCACGGCAATCGTCAACCAACTTGTCCCAATGCGAGATTTGGGGAACACAGAAACTCTCCAGCCAAGTTTGACGAACCAACGCTGGCAAGTTTACGCAGAATATCGATCAGCGTCAACGCGATCGTTCGGCCCGACAGTCATTACCGGTTTGTGAAGCCGTTCGATATGTCGCCGTATCGCAAGCGAAGTTGCGTGAGTGCGCCGTTGGGAGAAAGCACGTGTCAACCTGTCGCGCATACCGTGTCGAAGCCGAATTATGGTCCGACGTATGGCAATGAGTTTGCGGCAATGAGGTCGCTTCCGACAGCCTGACATAATCGTGCGAAGGCGATGGCTCGGTCACCTACGGCAGTGTGATATCCCAGTTCCAACGTTAATAGATTGCGATAATCGCGGATGACTCGATCGAATTCCACCGTGCCATTCGTATAAGCCGCTTGATCCGCTCGCAATGTCTGGCGGGCTTGTGGAATGATCGTCGAGTCATATAAGTTGGCGGTCTCATTGGCTCGCTGGATCTCACTGAGAAGATCGAGAATGCGCGATTCGTAGCGGTTCACCAAGTCATCGACGGAGTTGTGCGCCGCGAGGTGACGCCAGCCGGCTTCTTGCCGCATCGCATCGTATTTCTCGGAACCCAAAGGAACGCTGATTTGGGCGCCAATGGCCCAGGGATCTTGGCCAACGTTCACAACATTGCTGGGTGGGCGATTGTCGTCGGTCACATAGTAGTTGGCTGAGAGCATAAGATCGGGCCGGCGATTAAGCTTAGCGACCTCGACACCCCACCGCGTGGCTTGTGTTCTGAGTTGCGCGGCGGCCAGTTCCGGCTGAGCCGCGAGTGC
The DNA here is from genome assembly GCA_041399085.1 of Pirellulaceae bacterium. Taxonomy (GTDB): domain Bacteria; phylum Planctomycetota; class Planctomycetia; order Pirellulales; family Pirellulaceae; genus JAWKTM01. The sequence continues at coordinate 10,898 of JAWKTM010000077.1, read as the reverse complement.
CGCGGAACGCAATGTGTCGAACGACGCTGGCGTCGGCGCGGGAGGAAGCGAGTTCGCAACAGCGACCGGCGTATTGGCGGGGCGTGCTGTCAATCGGTTCAGTTCCGCTTGGACGGCCGAATGTTGCCGCTGAAGCGCGTACAGCCGCTCTTCCAATTGAGAGAGCTCCAGCGTGGCAGCCAGGACATCCCCTTGTGAAGCCGCGCCCGCCGCGATCCGAGCATTGGCAATGTCGGTCAGCGAACCGAGAAGCGACTGATTGGCCTTGGCCGTTTCAATTTGTTTGTCTAGCACGTACAACCGGTACCAACCAACGCGTACTTCGGCGACAACTCGCAATTGTTCCGCGGCGAAGTCGGCCCGTGCGGCCAATGCCTGAAAGCAGGCACTTTGCTGTTCTGCATTCAGTCGACCGAGCCAGGGCAACATTTGGCTCACGTTCAAGTTGGCTCGCTGCGAACCAGCGGCGGTCTCCAACGGATTTCCGAAGACATTAACGCCGATCTTCGGGTCGGGCAGCTTGTCGACGTAACGCGATCGCGCCGCCAGCGCCAAATACTCCTGATAAAGCCGCCGCAATTGCGGATTCTGGTCGAGCGCCAGTTGTTCCAGTTCGCCGAGCGATGATTCGGATGGCGGAGGCAATGTTTCCGGCGACGCGGCGTCGATGGCTTTCGACACGAAAGCCGGTCCAGAGTCCGCCGACTTGAATGCGGCCGGTTGAACGAAATTCGAGACAGCCGAGCGACCGGCGGGTGGCGAACTGCCGGCGACTTGCGGAGCGGAGGCAGGCGACCGAACAATCGCCGAGTCCGTCCTTGGCAACGCGTTTGTATGTGCACAGCCGACGCAAAACGTGACAAACAGTCCCGCAAGCGTGTGACTCTTCCAAGCACTAGTCAGCATCAGGCTACCTATTCGATGCGGGTGAACACGATTGTTCCCACGCGGCCCAGCAGATTCGGGCAGCGTTCTTGACATGGCAGGTAGAGTCGGCACGGTCCTCCGATTGAATCGGGCTTTACCGATTAGCCGCTTCGAACCGTTTTGCCGCAAATGCGGGTAATGACAAATTCACGGTTCGGATTGTGAGGATTACGCCGCGAGCAAGGTCGAGCAGCCCCGGCGAGGTCGGAAAGTTCAGTCCCCAACACGATCGTCGTCGCCGGTTGCGTGTGGCGGATTGGCCGGCTCGCGACGGACCCAAGCGTGTAACATCAGCAGACATGCTCCGGTAACCAACAGGCTGTCCGCGATGTTGAAATTCGGCCAAGTGTGGTCCTTATAACGCAGCAGAATCCAATCGCGAACGGCGCTGCGATATTCGGGTGAGATGATCGCCGGATCGTGCCAAAACCCGAGCCGATCGTAGAGATTGCCTAAGATCCCGCCCGTGATGCACCCCAAGGCGATCGTTAACCAGAGATCGTTGGCGGCTCGGTAATAGAACAGCCATGCGAGAATGCCGCCGGCCGCCAAGAACGACAAGCCGGCGAAGACCAGCCCAAAACCGGAGCCCATGCCGAATAGCGCGCCGCGATTGAGCGATGTCTCGATGCCGACGTAGCCTTCGACCAACCACCAGATCGGCTGTTCGCCCGGCCAACCGCGCCAGTCGAAGACGACTTGCTTTGTCAGCAAATCGGCGGCGCAACCCCCGACGGCTAGCGCCGCATAGATCAGATAACGCCCAACCGGCACCGGCGGCTCGCGGCGTGGCTCAACATCCTTGGAGCTTGCTGGCGCACTTGACACAGTGAGGCGTGTACGGAATGACGTTTAATCGAGCTTTAGGAATCCGGCCGCCGCATTCCACGCAGGTACCATAGACACCCTCTTCGATCCGCTCAAGAGCGTCTTCGATCTGCTCGAGCGTCAGCTCTTCGTTTTCCATCAAACTGAGCGTGAATTCCTGCTCGTAATTGTCCGTGCCGACGTCGGCCATGTGGATCGGCATGCTAGAAAGGTCGCCGCTGGCTTCACTACGGGTTTTTCGTAAAGCCGACTCCGCCATGGCGTTCACATCGCCTCGCAAGCGGGCTCGGAGGGCAAGAACTTTGTCCTTATACACCTTCATCTCGGCTTTATTCATCGCGACCTCGTGATTGAACTGGTTCTCAGCGATACGGGAGGACTGGAATTCACCGACGGCCCCGCCAGCCCTCGTTCGGGGAATCCCGAGCCCCATCATTCTAAAAACGGCAGATTGCCATGTCAAACGGGCGACAGGGCGAGCGGCGTCGCGTGATTCCGCATGTAAGTGTCTAATTGGAAATGAGTTATCATCGCGCCCCAAAATTAGTTTTCGGTAAAGATTCGGCCCGAAACGGGTCGCTCGGATGTCCAGCTAACCACGATTCCCGTCTAGCTAGCAGACGAGCACAACCATCGCCGCTAGCTAGGCTTGCGTCGAGCTTGATGATGGTAAAACCCTGCCCTAGACTTGCTGCGTAAACCGTTCTCGCGGCAAAAGTCGCGGGGATGAGTCGCTTCGATCCTTCGCAACAGGCCCACCGCCGTGCCGCTCACCGACGTCGCCTATCAGCAGTGCATTTCGCCTTCGTGCCAAGCTACTTATGGTGTCGAGCAGGTATTGACGGCGTGCCCCAAATGCCGGGGGTTGTTGGACGTTCGATACGACTGGGATCGGGCCCAGCCGCCTCGTTCGCTGCGGCACTTCGAGGAGATGTGGTCGCGTCGGCATGAGCCGCTGCGATTCAGCGGCGTCTGGCGGTTTCACGAGCTGTTGCCGTTCGCCAAGCCCGAGACGGTTGTGACGGTGGGCGAAGGCCAGACGTTGCTACAGCAGGCCGATTCGGTGGCCGAGTTCGTGGGAGTGGATCGCGGACGGCTGTATCTGCAATACGAAGGGATGAATCCGTCCGGCAGCTTCAAGGACAACGGGATGTCGGCGGCGTTCACACACGCTCGCGCGACCGGCGCGACGCGAGCCGCCTGTGCTTCGACCGGCAACACCAGCGCGTCGCTGGCCATGTATTGCTCCGTCACGCGGCTGATGAAGGCCGTGATCTTTATCGGCTCGGGCAAAATCTCCTACGGCAAGCTCTCGCAGGCGTTGGACTACGGCGCGCTCACCGTGCAATTGGCCGGCGACTTTGATGACGCGATGGCGCGCGTCAAGGAAGTCTCGGAGCAGCTTGGCATCTACTTGGTCAACAGCGTGAATCCGTTCCGCTTGGAAGGCCAAAAGACGATCATGTATCGCGTGCTGGAGGCGTTGCGCTGGGAGCCGCCGGATTGGATCGTCGTGCCGGGCGGAAATCTGGGCAACAGCAGCGCGTTCGGCAAGGCATTTGTCGAGCTGAAGCAACTTGGATTGATCGACCGCATTCCGCGACTGGCGGTGATCAACGCGGCCGGGGCCGATACGTTGTACGAGCTGTTCGAGCAACGCGGTCTCCGCTGGAACGGCGGCAACGCGGAGCTGGGCAAGGCTTGTCAGTATTACGACGAGCTGGATGCGCGAAACGCGAAGGCGTCGACGATCGCCAGCGCGATCGAGATCAATCGTCCCGTGAATCTTACGAAGTGCCTGCGGGCGCTCGAAGATTGCGATGGCGTCGTGCGACAAGTCACCGATCAGGAGATCTTGGACGCCAAGGCCAAAGTGGGCGCGGGCGGCATCGGCTGCGAACCGGCTAGCGCGGCGTCGGTCGCCGGCGCTCGGCTGCTGAGGCAGGAAGGGGTCATCGGCGCGGACGAACGCGTGGTTTGCATTCTGACAGGCCATTTGCTGAAGGATCCCACCGCGACGGTCGCCTATCACACGACGGATCAAGACCAGTTCAACAAAGTGCTAGGAAGCCGCGGCGTGCGGCGAGCTTCGTTCGCCAATCGAGCCGTGGCCGTCCCCAACGACTTGGATGAAATCATTCGCGCGATTCAGCTTTACAGTTGAACCGCGTCCGAACCGCCTCTTTGCCCCGTCGCTTTCGCCGGGGCGACTTCGCCCGCCAACAAGGGACGCCATGAAATTTGGAATCTGCAACGAGACGTTTCAGGACTGGCCTTTCGATCGAGCGATGGCGTTCGCCCGCGAGTGCGGCTACACCGGCATCGAATTCGCGCCGTTCACGATGGACAAAGACGTGCGAAACATCTCGGCTCAGCGGCGTAGCGAAGTGCGGCAACAGGCCGAAGCCGCGGGGCTAGAAGTGATCGGGCTGCATTGGCTGTTGGCGTTTACCGAAGGGTTTTATCTCACGTCGCCCGAAGCCGATGTACGACGGCGGACGGCCGACTACATCGGCGATCTGGCTCGCTGCTGCCGCGATCTGGGCGGTCGCATCATGGTGCTCGGTTCGCCGAAGCAGCGCAATCTCTTGCCGGGAGTCAGCAACGAAGAAGCAATGCGGTACGCGGCCGATGTGCTGCAACAAGCGATGCCGACGTTGCAAGATTGCGACGTGATGCTGGCCGTCGAGCCGCTCGGACCCGAAGAAGGCGACTTCCTACTGACGGCCGCTTCGGGCCGCGAATTGATCGAGCTGGTCGACTCGCCCAATTGCCGACTGCATTTGGACGTGAAAGCGATGTCGTCGGAGTCGACGCCGATCGAACAGATCATTCGCGAGCATGCCGATTTGATGATTCACTTCCACGCCAACGACGCCAATCGTCGCGGCCCAGGCATGGGCGAGATCGACTTCGTGCCGATTCTCCGCACGCTGCAAGAGGTGAACTACGACGGCTGGGTTTCGGTTGAAGTGTTCGACTACGAACCGGGCGTTGAGTCGCTTGCCAAAGACAGCATCGACTATATGCGACGTTGTTTGGCTTGAACTAACGGCGGTCGATCATGAACGTGCCGTTGTCGGCCGCGGTGAACAGCGGGGTGTAGTAGTCGGAACACCCGCCCAGCCGACCGCAGGGACGCCAAACGATGTTGATCCCCAGGTTCCAGCCTTCCTCTTGCGGACCGGCGGCTCGCGGACCTTGCTCCGGCACGAGATACGTGAACGCGCTGCGAACGGCAATCGTATCGGTGATCGGTAACTCGACATCGGCCCCAATCAATCCGTCGCTGGCGCCCGTGAAGCCGGCGAACAAGCGGCCGTTGCCTCCCGTGCAGGGATCGCGATATCGGTAGAAGAACGCGAACAGATCGGTCGCCTGCCAAGCTTCGCTGGTGGTGACCGGTGCGGCCGTGCCGATCTGCGTGATCGAGTCCGAACGGTCGTTGTTCAAGCTGGCGGTGAACCAGAAGCCCAATTCATGTGAGCCCGGATAAACCCAACTGGCCTCGCCGCGAAACTGCGTCAGATTCAAGGTCGAGTACCACTCGTCGTGCAGATAGTCGACCACCAAGCCAGCTTGCAATCCGCAATCGACTCGGCGAAAGGCGCCGCCGGTCACGAACACTTGCCGATGCCGCTCATCAGTGAACTGAGCTCCCGACAAATTGCTCTGCGTGGCGTTGAATCCGAACTGCATGCCCAAGCCGCCGAAACACGGCACGGGCGAACCCCAGTTGGCGCCTTCCATGAAACCAAAGCTCGCGGTTCCGGTCCGCGTGCCGCCAGCAAAATTCCGCGGTCCCGTCGCGCCAAACACGCCGGCATTCAAGGCAAGATTCTCGGGATTGATCGGCAGACATGGAAGGCATGGCAAACAAGGCCAGCAGACCGGCGCACAACACATATCGCACTCGCCGCAACCGCCGCACACCGGCTCGCCCCAGCCGCCTTCGTGAATGATGCCGCCGTCTTCGTAAATGATTTCGCCCGGCACGTGCGGCCCGGCGTGGTCGCCGACAACAGAAGCTCCGCCGTTCGACTGGATAATCGTCTCGCCCATCGGCATCGGATCGCCCATCGGCTGCATCACCGAGTCGGAATATTCCGAGTCCTGAAAGACCATCGTGCCGGTCATCCGCTGGTGTCGCGGCACATAGCCGGGCGTGTTCAACGAGCCGCTCGGAACGCTGAACTGAACAGGCCGAATGAACGAGTTACCTGGTCGCTGAGCTGCAGGCGCGGTGCGATGGCCGTTACTTCGCGCGGTTGAAGTCGGCGACACGTAAGACGCCGGCGCGGCCGACTGACGTCGAGCCGCCGCTCGGGCTGCCATTGCCGACGAGACCGGTTCGGCCTCTTGTCCTCGACCGACCACCGCAAAACCGCACAGGAGCGAAGAGCCCAGGAGCGCGGCGTAGATAAACTGCTGTTTCCGAAGCGACGAACCGTTCATGCGAATTCCCTTTTACTCCGCTAGCAGCCAGCGCGTGGCTGGCAGGCGATTTCTGCAATCAGCCAGAGTATCGGAGACTTCGCAGGTAGAACTTTCGTCAAAATCGGAATAACCGGCATAATCCGCAATGTCGATGCGAACCGCCTATTCCTCCAGTCGCTTGATCCGCACATTGCGGAAGGCGACCGGATCGTTGTGCCCGGCAAAGCCGAAGTGGCCGGACGTGCGGTCCTTGCCAGGATGAGGCGTGTTGTCCTTGAAGTCGGTGACCGTGCTCAAGTCGGCGTCCAAAATCAGATAGCCGTTCAGCTCGACCTGAATCGTAGAGCCTTTGACGGTTACCAACTGATGATTCCACTCGCCGGTAGGCCGCAAATAACCGCGAGCCGCGGCGACCATTCCGTAAGCCGAACCGTGATACTGGCGCGGATCGAGGCTGGCGTACTTCGGATGCTCGTTGTCCAGCACTTGCAGCTCGCACATGGCAGTCAAATACGGTTGGCCTTCGCCCGGATAGCGAATCGCCAAGCCGTTGTTTCCGCCCGGCGGCAGCTTGAACTCCAACTGCGCGACGAAGTCACCGTACTCGTCTTTCGTAAACAGATTGCCGCCTTTGCCCGGCTGGCAAACGATCGCCCCGTCCTTCACTTCATAACTGTCCACGTCGCCCGTCCAACCGGCCAGCGTCTCGCCATCGAAGACCGACGCGAAACCGTCGCCCGCCTTCTCGCTGAGCAGCTTGTTCGCTTCGTCCGTCGGAATCTCTCGCAAGTAAATGTTTCGCCATCGAATCTCGCCGCCGTGCGTTTGCAGCTGGATGCCGCCGGTCGCGAACAGCGGTCGGCTGCGATCCCAAAAGTTATGCATGATCGCGTGATCGACCACTTGCTTGTCGTTCAACCAAACGCTCGTGCGCGAACCGACTTGTCGAATGCGAAACGAATTCCACTCGCCGAACGGCTTATCGGCCCGCACCGAAGGATCCTTGCCGGGCGAACCCGCGTTGTTGTTCCACAAACCGCCCGAGCCTTTGTCCGCGCCCAGCTTGAATTTGGCTTGCTCCGTAAAGTCCCAGATCTGCACCTGCGGCGTTTCGCGCAGATAGATGCCGCTATCGGCCAGCGGCACCGTCTTGTAGTCGATCATCAATTCCATGTCACCGTAATCCCGGTCGGTCGTCAGATAGGGCGCCATGTCCGTCGTTCACCGCTTTTGCCATCCTCGACGCTCCAGTGCTCCGCGGCGTCTTTCGTCCAAGCTTGATCTGGGTCGCCCGTTCCTCGTCGCTCATCGCATCCAGTTTGCGGGGATCGAAATGCGGTTGGCCTCGCCAACTCGCGAGATCCTTGCCGTTAAACAAAGCGGTAAACCCTTGCGGCGGCTCGGCTCTAATTCCAACGAAGGGACACAACAGCCCGCAGCGACAACCGCCAACGACAACAACCGACGAACACGAAGAGTCATACTCATTTCTCTCAACATCAAAAGGAACTCGCAGCAAACGCAGCACGTTGCATAACCCAGGCGATGCTTCGGTTATAGCAACGCCCAGATGCCGCCGTTCCAGCTTTTCGCGATTCGCGTCCTTCCGGGAGCACGAAGCTCCTAGTCAAACAACCCCACGGAAAACGAAGCCTCCTGCTGAGTCGACCGTCCACAAGGGAGAACGAAGCTCCTGCTGAGTCGACCGACGCAACCAACCGAATGTCACCAACGCTCGAGGGACAAACCAAAAGTCTGGACAAGGCGGAGCACTCCAAAGGTGACACTCCCACTCCACGCGCTTGCCACGCGTGTGAAATGAGTCGACACACGTTGGCTCCCAACCGCGAGCATAACGGAAAGAAACTCGGCGGCGTCATTCAAGCACGTACCAGAAGTACGATCCCCAGCCCGACGCAGCCGCCACCCGACTTGGTTTCGTCCGCCTTCGATCACCTGCTGATGTACGTGGCAGCACGCGTCGCTTGACCGACGAAGAACCGGCTCGCGCGATTCGCTTGGACCCCAGCCAGATCGCGGGGCTGGGCCTGAGCCTGGAAGCATTGATCGCGATGCTGCTCGAGCCGGAAACGCAAAATCCTGAACGCTATGAAACTGACTCCGTGCGTCGCAAAGCGGCCGATGCATATCGCCATCGAGGCGCCGCCGTCGACCCGCCGCGCAAGTTTCGCAAGGTGTACTGGCAAGTTCTGGCCGACGAACAAATCTACGACTTCGAGAGATTGTGGTACCAAGTCGGCGATGACGTCGCCGTTCGCCCGCGGATTGGTCGACGTGATGGAGCGTTTGGGCGTGAGAAGTACGAAGTGGAGGAGCTGGCGGCGAAGTACGCATTCACCGGTCGCGAGTCGATGACCGTGCCTCAGGCGTTGGCGACTGGCGAAGAGCTGGAGAAGATCGACGAACTGCTCAAGCAACTGGAAGAAGCCAGCAAGAACGCTCAGATCGGCGTGATCGACATGGACTTGCTCTCCGAATTCGCCGAGCCGGGCGACATGGAGCAGCTCGGCGAGTTGCGTCAGATGATCGAAGACTACATGCGCGAGATGGCCGAGCGGCAAGGGATCGAACGCGACGCTGCCGGCTTCCGCCTCACGCCCAAAGCGTATCGGCTGTTCCAAAGCAAGCTGCTCGAAAAGATCTTCGCGAACCTACAAGCCTCGCGCACCGGTCGCCATCAAGGCCTGATCGTGGGCGAAGGAAGCGTCGAGTTGTAACAGACGAAGCCTTATGAATTCGGCGACTCAATCGCCAATATGGACATCCCGCAGTCGATGATCAACGCCATGTTGCGAACCGGCGGCACGCAATCGCCGCTGCAACTTCGCTCGGACGACATCGTGGTTCACCGCACGCGGAACTCGCCTAAGTGCGCGACGGTCGTGGTGATGGACATGAGCGGCTCGATGCGCTACGACGGCCAGTACATCAATGTGAAACGGATGGGGCTGGCATTGCAGGGCTTGATCCAAAGCGAATATCCGGGCGATTTTCTGCGGTTTATCGAGATGGCGACGTTCGCCAAGGTCAGGCCGGCGGGCGAGGTTGCCGAGCTGATGCCGAAGCCCGTGACGATCTTCGATCCGTGGGTGCGATTGAAAGTGGACATGAGCCGCGACGACGTGAGCGAGTATCAAATCCATCCGCACTTCACCAACATTCAACATGCGTTGCGTCTGTCGCGCCAGATGTTGGCGACGCAAGACACGCCGAATCGGCAAGTGATCGTGATTACCGACGGCCTTCCGACGGCGCACTTCGAGGGCTCGTGGCTGTACATGTTGTACCCGCCCGATCCGTTGACCGAGGCCGCCACGATGCGCGAAGGTATGATGTGCCAGCGTGAAGGGATCACGATTAACCTGTTCCTCGTTCCCAGTTGGTCGCAATCGGAAGAGGACATTCGCTTCGCCTATCGTTTGGCGGAGACCACCAACGGCCGCGTGTTCTTCACCGCCGGCGCCGACTTGGATCGCTACGTGGTCTGGGACTATGTCAATCGCAAGCGCGAAATCATCAGTTGATACTTGTCATAGCGCGACGTTGTTGGATAGTCTTAGTGAAGCGGAACGAATTCGCGTGGGACGCGAATGCAATGTGCCAGGGAAAGCCTCGTTCCGAATGAACTCGCCCAGCAGGCAGACTCATGTTTGAACAACTCGAAGCGTTCTTCGAGCAGCCAACGGCCGCCTCTTACCGCGCGGCTCGACGACAACTGTTGGCCTCATGCGCGACGCCCGTCGTCAGCGACTTGCACGCTCTGGCGCGAGCCGTCGCCAAACGGCGCTATCGCGAAGCCGAAGCGTTAATCGACGCAATGCTGCCGAGTTGGTCGCTCAGTCCGGCGCTGCACGACTTGGCCGCGCGAGTCGCCAGCGCCGCCGCGGATCACGATGACTTGGAGTTGGAACGCTTCATGTTTTCCAGTTGCCTCGACGGGATTTTGGATACCGGCGATGGTTCGCACGAACGGCCTTATTTGGTGACTTACTTGAGCGACGAATACGACGTGCTCGCGGCATTGCGACAGCGAGCGTGTCGCCAGCAGACAAACGAGACGGCCCAAGGTTTGGTCGACGAGATCACATGCGACGACGGTTCAACGGTCTGCTTCGACGTGACGGATTTGCTCCGCCGCAAGACGCACGTGCCGACGCCCCATATCTTGTCGACCCGAGTCGCCCGTCCGCGGATTTGACGCCCGCCGCAACCGAACCAGTTGGCACGTGCGTTAGAAACGTGACCTGCGTCTTGTTTCCGCTCTCTCTTCTTGCTGGAAAGCCTGATCTTGTCTCGCCCGCCGCTTGCACCCGCCACCACTTACGCCGGTTTGATCTTCGATTGCGACGGTACGCTCACCGATTCGATGCCCGCGCATTTTGAATCGTGGCGTCGCACGTTGTCGCGCCACGGTATCGAGTTCACCGAGGATCGCTTTTACGCTCTAGCCGGACAACCGACCGACAAGATCATAGCGCTGCTCGGCGGCGAACAAGGGATCACGGTCGATCCGGTTGTCGTCGCCCAAGAGAAAGAAGCCGACTTTCTGGACACGATTCATCTCGTCCAGCCGATCCAAGCGGTCGGCGATATCGTGCGGGCTCATCATGGTCGAGCGAAGTTGGCCGTGGCCAGCGGCGGGTGGCGGCGAGTCGTCACGGCCCAACTCCGGCAGATAGGGATGC